>NZ_BMGY01000017.1 GCF_014640435.1 Hymenobacter frigidus
GGGCTTCGAGCACGGCCAATTCGTCCAGAAAGTCGGCTTGCGCCCCGGCATCGGCCTGGCAAGGCATGGGCGTGGTGAGCTTGTAGGTAAAGCCCAACCGATGGAGCAGGTCCGTCAGGCCCGAGACCGAGTAGTGCACTTGGTAGGTGCGCAACAGCCAGTCCCGCACGCCCTGACAGTCCGTGTAAAGGGTCGCGTTGACCTGCTGGCACAGGTGCGCCAGCTGGGCGCTGGTCAGTAAGCCCCAGTAACCCGGCTGCTCGTGGGCCAGGTACTGGTCCACGCCTAACGTGCCAAAGGCCCGGACGTAACGGTAGACCGTGGCTTCGTCCAGGCCCAGGTCATCGGCAATGATGGCCAGTGAGCGACCCTTGTCCAGAAGCAGAATGACCGTGACCTTGACATAGCCCGCCTCGTCACGCCGTTGCTTTTGCAACTGCCGCAACTGCTGGCGTTCGGGCGCGGTCAACTTCACGTTCATAACACAAGTTTATAACTTTGCCGGTAACTTATTCGCAATTCACTTCGTGACGAGTATAACTCAATCGTCGAAACAAAAGAATTACTGCGGCACGCGAGATGCTCCGGCCACGCGGACGCCAGATGAGCATGACGGGTCTTTATTCAGTTTAACTAGCGGCGGGCAGCAGGGTACTTGATGCGCACCTTTTTCCAGTACACGTAGTTGCCGGTTTTGGCCTCTACCAGGTAAGTGCCGGCCGGGATGCGGCCTAAATCAACGGGTGCGCCGGTGTTGTTGACGGGGTCCAGCTCGGTCTGGTAAATGACTTTGTTCTTGTAATCGGTCATCACCAGCGTGCCGGGCTTGGTGAACTGCTGCGTGAAGCTGAGCAAAATGCTGGTCGAGTTCGGCTTGGGGAAAACGTCGATGCCCGACAGCGTCTCAATCCGCTTAATGGGTCCATCGAGCGTGACAGCCCCGGCCGAGCCTTTGGCTTTCACGGTAGTTCCCGACTCGTCGGACTTGCTCTTGGTCTTGATTTTGGTTTGAGCCTGCGCAGCACCGGCAACTAATAGAGCCGCCGCGAGTGCGAAAGAGGGGAGGAATTTCATGAGGTATTGAGGGGAGTGAAGCGACAAAGAAACGCAGTTGCCAGCGGCCTTTGCATACTCCGTACCAAAGTTTGGGTTTTGCCCCGGCGGCCTAGTGGCTACCTTCGCACAAAAAAGCGGAAACCTCCCCAATCCGTTTTAATCAGTTAGAATCCGTTAAACCTGCGGTCCATGCTACGTACCCACACCTGCGGCGAACTCCGCCCCGAACACATCGGCCAAACCGTTACGCTTTGCGGCTGGATGCAGCGCACCCGCGACAAGGGCTCCATCCTCTGGATTGACCTGCGCGACCGGTACGGCCTCACCCAAATTGCTTTGGAAGAGGGCGTAGAAGCCGAGGCGCTGCGCGAAACGGCTCGCCACCTCGGCCGCGAATTTGTGTTGAGCGTGACCGGCAAAGTGACCGCGCGCTACTCCAAAAACGACAAGCTGCCCACCGGCGGCATCGAAATCCGCCCCGAGAAACTCGAAATTCTCAACCCCGCCAAGCTGCCGCCCTTCCTCATCGAAGACGATACCGACGGCGGTGACGACCTGCGGATGAAGTACCGCTACCTCGACCTGCGCCGCACCCCGGTGCGCAACAACCTCATGCTGCGCCACAAAATGGCCCAGGCCGTGCGCCGCTACCTGGACGGCCAGGACTTTATCGAAGTGGAAACGCCGGTCCTAATCAAGTCCACGCCCGAAGGCGCGCGCGACTTCGTGGTGCCTTCGCGCATGAACCCCGGCGAGTTCTACGCCCTGCCCCAGTCGCCCCAAACGTTCAAGCAGCTGCTCATGGTGGCGGGCTTCGACCGCTACTTCCAGATTGTGAAGTGCTTCCGCGACGAAGACCTGCGCGCCGACCGCCAGCCCGAATTCACGCAGATTGACTGCGAAATGGCGTTCGTGACGCAGGAGGACGTCCTCGACATGTTTGAAGGCTTGGTGCGCTACCTGTTCAAGGAAATCAAAAACCTCGATTTCCCCACCGTGCCCCGCATGACCTACGCTGACGCCATGCGCGACTACGGCAACGACAAGCCCGACACGCGCTTTGGGATGAAGTTCGCCGACCTCACCGAAACGGTACGCGGCCAAGGCTTCCCCGTGTTCGACAGCGCCGAGCTGGTCCTGGGCATCAACGCCGCCACCTGCGCCGCCTACACCCGCAAGCAGCTCGACGAGCTGACCGACTTCGTGAAGCGCCCGCAAATCGGGGCCACCGGCCTCATCTACGCCCGCGTGGAAGCCGATGGCCAGGTAAAGTCTTCGGTAGACAAGTTCTACTCGCAGGAGGAATTGAAGAAGTGGAGCGCCGCTTTCAACGCCAACCCCGGCGACTTGCTCTTGCTGTTGGCGGGCACCGAAACCAAAACCCGCAGGGCCATGAGCGAGCTGCGCCTCGAAATCGGCCAGCGCCTGGGCTTGCGCAACAAGGAGGATTTCTCGCCGCTGTGGGTGGTCGATTTTCCGCTCCTGGAATACAGCGAAGAAGAAAATCGCTACTTCGCCATGCACCACCCGTTCACCTCGCCCAAGCCGGAGGATTTGGCCCTGCTCGACTCGCCCGCTACCATCGGCCAGGTGCGCGCCAACGCCTACGACCTCGTGATAAACGGCGTGGAAGTGGGCGGCGGCTCCATCCGCATTCACGACCGCGCCGTGCAGGCCCGTATGTTCGCCCTGCTCGGCTTCAGCTCCGAAGAAGCCCAGGCTCAGTTCGGCTTCCTGCTCGACGCCTTCGAGTACGGCGCACCGCCCCACGGCGGCCTCGCCTTCGGCTTTGACCGCCTCTGCAGCCTCTTCGGTGGCTCCGACAGCATTCGTGACTTCATCGCCTTCCCCAAAAACAACTCCGGCCGCGACGTGATGATTGACTCGCCTTCGCCGATTTCGGACGTGCAGCTGAAAGAATTGAGCATTGCCACGGCGGTAGTGGCGAAGTAGCTTTTCTCGACGCCTCATAAAACGGAAGCGGCGACTGATACATCAGTCGCCGCTTCCGTTTTATGAGGCGTAGTATTTGTACTGTTTTTAGGGTTGACACCTCAAAACGCACCGTTCACCGGGCGGGGTAGGGTGTTGAACGAAGGCTAAAATCTGACCGTGCCCCGGCCTAGTAGGTTTGTATCAGTTAAGCATCTCAACCCTCGTACTCATGTCCAAGCTGTCCATTTTTGCCGCCGTTTTTCTGTTCTGGACTGCCCTTGCTGCTTCTCTTATGCAAGTGCAGTTAGTGGCTTCGCCGGTGCATAAGATGCGGGTACCGACTTACCGTTCCATGCGCATGCACTCTACTGTTATTGCAGAGGTGAAGGCGGGCGCTACCACAGCTTCCTATAATTAATCCTTGCTAATTATGGTCTCGTCTGTTATTGCCAGACCAATTATGTGATAATTTCCGACTAATAAAGCGTTCGAAAAGCTATAGATAAATTGAAGAGCCACGCCCATTAGGCGCGGCTCTTTTGCGTAGCAGTGGGGCGTATTAAAAGCGACCGCCGTATTTTTACTGATGCCTGCTGCCATTCAAGCCGAGTACCATGTTTACGGAAGCCGATTTAGAAGCCTTGGTACCACGCAAGATTTTTGAGCGCGGCAGCGCGTATTATTACGAGGACAATGCTGTAGGGCGTATTCGCCGCACCGGCGATACCTTCAAAGCCAAGGTTGAAGGAACCGAGACCTACCGCGTTGAGCTGACAATCCGCGCCGGCAAACCGCCGAAAATTTATTGCGACTGCCCTTACGACTACGGCGACGTGTGCAAGCACGGCATTGCTCTGGGCTTGGCCGTGTTGGAGTGGTTTGGCTCCGCCGAGTCCGAGCAAGCCCCCGCCACTCCCGAAGTGTTGACCGGAAAGGACCGCCGCGCCCACCTGCTGACCGCCGCCTGGGCCCGTACCAGCGACCGGCAGCGGCTGGATTTTCTGCGGCAGCAGCTGCTCCAGAAACCTAAGCAACTGCACCGGTTCCTAGAAGTATTCGAGTTCGACGAGGCGGCGCTGCTGGCCGCCGGGCTCAGGGAACAGCCCGGTAGCTCCAAGTCGGTACCCGCCCGCCGGTCGTCGCCGCCACTCGCTACTCGTTCACTGCCGTTGCGGCGGCCGCTCACCTTTCTGGAACAAGCTCACCGACTCATCAAAGACAAAAAGACCCAGGAACTGCTGCCGCTGCTGTTGGCGACGGATTGGCTGCGGGAGTCGGCGGGCAACAACCCTCAAGCGTGGGCTGCCGTGCTGGCCGCGTCGGCCCAGGTTCAACCTGATGCCACGTTCGACGCGGTGATGGAGCGCTTCGAGGAGTATCTGAACAATCAGTCGTTGCGCGGTAGCCCACTTTACTACTTTATGGCAACGTGCCTGCGCACCCTGGTGGTGCTCCCGGCCCTCGGGCAACAGGTGCAGCTGTTTGCTTCCGAGCTGTTGCAACGGTACCGCCGGCTCACGTCCCTGCGGCAAGCCCTGACCACCGCCGGCTTTTTCCCGATTGAAAATGAGCTGGCAACCGGTCTGCCACCCAAAAAGCGCGGTCGTCCGCCCGGGAATCCGACTCGGTAAAAAAACAAAAAAAGCGTCCGACGGACGCTTTTTTTGTAGAAATACTATGACGATGGCTAGAAATTTCGTTCGCCAGTTTCGCGCTTACCAAGCATTACCGAGCCCACCATGGCGGCCAGTAGCAGCACCGAAGCCAGCTCAAACGGCAGCGCGTATTCCTTGAAAAGCACCATGCCCAGCTTATCAACCATACCAATCTGCGAATTGAAATTAGCCGGGTCGTAGCCGACCGGCTGAATGTCCCGCATGGCGGCTACCAGTATCAGCAGCAAGGAGCCCCCGGCGATGGCGGCCGCAAACTTGGCCAGTGCGGGCTTGTGCGGCTCGGTGTCCTCGTTCAGGTTCAGGAACATAATCACGAACAGAAACAGCACCATGATGGCACCGGCGTACACGATGATGTTCACGGCGGCCAGAAACTGCGCGTTTAGCAGCAGGTAGTGGCCCGAGAGGGTGAAGAACGTAAGGATGAGGAACAGGACGCTGTGCACCGGGTTTTTGGCCAGCACCACGCCCAATGCACTCAGCAAGGCCACAAAACAGAGAAAGAGAAAGAGAGGGGACATGAAGGTGTCATGCTGAGCGCAGCGAAGCATCTTATCACGCTTGCACTACTAAATGGTAATATGTTCCGACAAAGGCAGCGGTGATAAGATGCTTCCTTCGTCAGCATGACAGGCAATTACGCCAGCTGCGTGCGCAGCTTGTCGGCCTGCTCAGGCGTGAGCTGAATGCCGCGCTTTGAGCGGTTATCCGGTGTCACGGGTTCCACCAGCCGGTCTTTGCCATAAATGAACTCGTCGCGCTCGAAACGGGGCGGGGCCATTTTATCGGCTTGCAGGTACACGGCGGCTTTCGGGCAGGCTTCTTCGCAGAGGCCGCAGAAGATGCAGCGCAGCATGTTGATTTCGTAGCTGACGGCGTATTTCTCCTCGCGGTAGAGGTTTTCCTCGCCCTTTTTGCGCTCGCCGGCCACCATGGTAATGGCCTCGGCGGGACAGGCCACGGCGCAGAGGCCGCAGGCCGTGCAGCGCTCGCGGCCGGCTTCGTCGCGCTTCAGCACGTGCAGGCCCCGGAATACGGGCGAGAACGGCCGCGTCTCTTCCGGGTAGCGGATGGTGATTTGCTTCTTGGTAGCAGCCCGGAAAAAGTGCTGCATCGTAATCGAAAGGCCTTGAAAAATAGCCGGCAGGTAGGCCCGCTCGGCCAAGGTCATGGGCTTTTTGGTGAGGACTTTGGCGCGGTTACTTAGGGATTCCATGGTCGTTATTTAATCACGCCGAACGTAATCAGGCCGCCCGTCAGCATGATGTTGAAAATAGCCAGCGGGATGAGAATGGTCCAGCCCAGGCGCATCAGCTGGTCGTAGCGGAAGCGCGGCAGGGTCCAGCGCACCCACATAAAGAAGAAGATGAAGCCGAAGATTTTGCCGAACAAGCCCACCAGCCCGAGGATGGTGATGATGTTGGAAGCCGTCACCAGCTCCAGGCCCTGCGCCGATACCAGCCAGTCGCGCAGGTCGTACTGAAAGGGGAAATTGAAGCCGCCAAAGTAGATGACACTCATCACGGCTGAAGCCACGAACACGTTGATGTACTCCGCAAACAGGTACAGGCCCATTTTCATGGAGCTGTACTCGGTGTGGTAGCCGCCAATCAGCTCGGTTTCGCACTCCGGCAAATCGAAAGGCGTGCGGTTGGTTTCGGCAAAAGCGCACACGATGAAAATGACGAAGCCCAGCGGCTGCTTCATCACGTTCCAATTGAAGATGTCCTGCCACACGAACGGGGCCGCCGAGGACTGCTGAAAGGTGATTTCGCGCAGTGACAGCGTGCCCGAAATCATGAGTACCGCAATCAGGGCCAGGCCCATGGCCAGCTCGTAGCTGATGTTTTGCGAGGCGGCGCGAATAGCACCCAGCAGCGAAAACTTGTTGTTCGAAGCCCAGCCGCCAATCATGATGCCGTACACGCCCAGCGACACCATGCCGAACACGTAGAGCATGCCGACGTTGATTTCAATGCCCTGCAGGTGAATGGCGGTTTCGCCAAACTGCAGCACGTTGCCAAACGGAATCACGGCCGACGACATTAGCGCCGTGGTCATGGCCAGGCAAGGCCCAAACACGAATAGTGCGCGGTTGGCACCAGCCGGGAAAAATTCCTCCTTGGTAAAGAGCTTCACGGCATCGGCCAGCGGCTGCAGCAAGCCGAAAGGACCGGCGCGGTCCGGACCCACCCGGTCCTGCAAGAACGCGGCGATAACGCGTTCGGCGTAAGTAGAATACGTGGCAATCAGCAGCGAAACGCCGAAGACAACTAGAACGACGAGGCCTTGCCAGCCCAGAGCGGGGAGAGTCATATGTTTGTGTTACAAGTCGGCGGTCATTCGTTTGTCCGTCATGCTGAGCGTAGTCGAAGCATCTCTACTGTTTCGTTATAAGAAGCAATTAATACTCCTTAGTAGAGATGCCTCGACTGCGCTCAGTATGACGTTCTGTTGTGATGACGTGCGATTATTAGTAGTTGATTAGCCGTTCAAGCCACCCAAACGGAGCGGCGGGTTTTGTTCCAGTTCGCGCACCGTGCTTTCCGGCAAGTCGGCAATTACCTGCTGATTCAGCACCGGTAGCTCGTAGTGGTTTTGGGCGATAACCGAAGCGCGGTTGATGTGCGCCGGGCCTTCCAGCGTCCAATCGGAGGTTTCCTTTTTGTCGAAGCGACAGGTGTTGCAAATCCACTCCTTTACTTCGCCGTACTCGTCCTTGCGGGCGGTTACGCGCAGCACATCCTTGCCTTTGTACCAAAGGGTTACGTGGCCGTTGCACTTGTCGGTAGCGCAGTCGCGGTGCGCATTCATGGGCTTGGTGAACCACACGCGCTGTTTGAAGCGCCAGGTTTTATCGGTGAGTGCGCCCACCGGGCACACGTCGATGACGTTGCCACTGAACTCGTTGTCGATGATGTTTTCGATGTAGGTACCGATTTCCGACGCATCGCCGCGGCCTAGCACGCCGTGCACGCGGTCGGGCGTGAGCTGGTCGGCCACGTACACACAACGGTAGCACAGGATGCAGCGCGTCATGTGCAGCTGAATGAGCGGGCCGATGTCGATTTTCTCGAATGTGCGGCGCTCTTCCTCGTAGCGGGTGGTGCTCAGGCCGTGCTCAAAGGCGAAGTCCTGCAAGTCGCACTCGCCGGCTTGGTCGCACACCGGGCAGTCGAGCGGGTGGTTGATGAGCAGCATTTCCACAATGCCCTTGCGCACGTCCATCACCTGCTGCGAAGTCGTGTTCTCGACCACCATGCCGTCCTGCACCGTGGTGATGCACGAGGCCACCAGTTTGGGCATCGGCCGCGGGTCTTTGGCCGAGCCTGCCGCCACGCGCACCAGGCAGGCGCGGCACTTGCCGCCCGAGCCCTTCAGCGGGGTGTAGTAGCACATGGCGGGCGGCACAATGCCGCCGCCAATCTGGCGGGCCGCGTTCAGGATGGTTGTTCCGTCGGGAACTTCCACCTCAATGCCATCGAACGTTATTTTAGCCATTGGTATAATTAATCAAAATTACATCTGTCCTGCTGAACAGGGAAGAACGTCATGCTGAGTGGAGTCGAAGCAGGACGTTCTGGTTTGTTGTACTTGAGTTAGGCCAGTACCGCCGCGCCGCGGTAAGCGGCGCCGGGCATGGTTGCCTCTTTGGGATGCTTCACGTGCCACTCAAACTCGTGGCGGAAGTGGCGCACGGCGGCGGCTACCGGCCACGCGGCGGCTTCGCCCAGCGGGCAGATGGTGTTGCCTTCAATTTGCTTGGCTACGCTCACAATCAGGTCGATGTCGTGCATGGAACCGTGGCCGTGTTCGAGGCGGTGCAATACTTTCTCGAGCCAGCCGGTGCCCTCACGGCAGGGCGAGCATTGCCCGCACGACTCGTGGTGGTAGAAGCGGCTGTAGTTCCAGGTGTTCTTCACGATGCACGTGGTTTCGTCCATCGCAATGAAGCCGCCCGAACCGAGCATAGTGCCCGTGATGAAGCCCCCGTCGCTCAGCGACTCGTAGGTCATCAGGCGGGGTTCGCCGGCGGCGGTTTTCAGAATCAACTCCTTAGGCAGAATTGGCACCGACGAGCCGCCGGCCACTACGGCCTTCAGGTCGCGGCCTTTCCAGATGCCGCCGCAGTACTCATCGGAGTAAATGAATTCTTCGACCGGCACGCCCAGCTCAATTTCGTAAATGCCGGGCTTGTTGACGTGGCCGCAAGCCGAAATCAGCTTGGTGCCGGTGCTTTTGCCAACGCCGATTTTGGCGTATTCGTCGCCGCCTTCGTTCACGATAATCGGCACGGCCGCAATGGTTTCCACGTTGTTCACCACCGTGGGGCGGGCATATAGCCCCTGCACGGCCGGGAACGGCGGCTTGTTGCGCGGGTTGCCACGCTTGCCTTCCAACGATTCTAGCAACGCCGTTTCTTCGCCGCAGATGTAAGCGCCGGCTCCGGGGTGCACGTGCAAATCGAGCGAGTAGCCCGAGCCGAGGATATTCTCGCCCAGGAAACCGGCCGCGTAAGCCTCCGCAATGGCCTTTTCCAGAATGCGCAACACGTACAACAACTCGCCGCGGATGTAGATGTAGCTGGTGCGTGCGCCCAAAGCGTAGCTGCCCGTAATCATGCCCTCAATGAGCAAGTGGGGTAGTTTCGACATCAGCTGCCGGTCCTTGAACGTGCCGGGCTCCGACTCGTCCGCGTTGCAGACGAGGTAGCGCGGCACGCCCTCCGGTTTGGCCAAAAAGCCCCACTTCATGCCGGCCGGGAATCCCGCGCCGCCGCGCCCGCGCAGACCCGACTTCTTCACTTCCTCCGTTACCTCATCGGGCGTCATCGTTTTGAGCGCCTTTTCCACGGAGCGGTAGCCGCCGTGCTTGCGGTAAACCTCAAAAGTGTTGATGCCTTCGACGTTAATGTGTTCGGTTAATAGCTTGCGTCCCATAATAATAAGCGTTATGCTGATGACTTATGCTGATGACTTTTAAACTATTGATGCCGCTGTTCCAAACGCATCAATCGGGACTCAAAGTCTTGATTGATAGTTTGCTGCTGGCCCAAAGCTTTACTAATGGAATAGGTCATGAATTCCATGTTGGTTTTGCTTTCTTCCTGAAAGACCGTCAGGATGTTGTTTGTGTGCTCTTGCTGT
Source organism: Hymenobacter frigidus (assembly GCF_014640435.1). GTDB lineage: Bacteria > Bacteroidota > Bacteroidia > Cytophagales > Hymenobacteraceae > Hymenobacter > Hymenobacter frigidus. Next base: position 9,815 of record NZ_BMGY01000017.1, read on the forward strand.
TTTAGTACGACCTCCGCAGTGCGATTCAGCGCATCTTTCATGGTTCTGATGTCGCTTTGCATCGCACGGATGCCATCCTTCATCTCATGCATCTCGATGAGAATCTCAGAAATGATAAGCGGCAAATCCTGATTTTGGTCAGCCATAATTTTAGTTATCCTGAACGGAGTTAGGCAGGCCGTTTTCTTCCCACGACAAAATGGGGCGGTGCACCAGATTCCGCAGTTCGTTGAGCATGGCATCCACTGCTTCCGGCGTGTGCAGCTGCTCATAATACTTCTCGCGCACCTGCACGATGGGGGCGAAGCCGCAGGCGGCCAGGCACTCCACTTCTTTGAGCGTGAACACGCCGTCGGGGGAGGTTTCGCCCATTTTGGCGCCGGTGATGCGCTCCAGGTGTTCCGTTAACTCGTCGGAGCCGCGCAGCATGCAGGGACCCGTGCGGCACACCTCCAGCACGTGTTTGCCCACCGGCTTGAGGTTGTACATGGTGTAGAACGAGGCCACTTCGTACACTTCAATCGGCTTGATGTTCAGCGTCTCAGCCACCAAGTCCTGCACCTCGGGACTCACCCAGCCGCCAAATTCGGCCTGTGCGATGTGCAGAATCGGCAACATGGCCGACTTGCTCCGGTCTTCCGGGTAGTGCGTGAACAGGCGCTTGATTTCCGCTTGGCCAGCGGGCGAGAATTGCAGTTTCTTGGGCGAGGTCGTCGGCTCCATATCAATCAGTTTCAACAAAAACTAAGCGTCTAGCTCGCCGGCGATGACGTTCATGGACGAGAGAATAACAATGGCGTCCGAGAGCGTCGTGCCCACGGCCATTTCCGGATAGGCTTGATAATAAATGAAGCACGGCCGGCGGAAGTGCAGGCGGTAGGGCGTGCGGCCACCGTCCGAAACCAGGTAGAAACCCAGTTCGCCGTTGCCGCCTTCCACCGAGTGGTACACCTCGCCCACGGGGGCGTCGATTTCACCCATCACGATTTTGAAGTGGTAAATCAGCGCCTCCATGTTCTTGTACACGTCCGGCTTGGTGGGCAGGTAGTAGTGCGGTGCATCGGCGTGGTAGGGGCCTTCGGGCAGGTTATTGAGGGCCTGTGTGATGATGCGCAGGCTCTGCCAGATTTCCTCGTTGCGCACGATGAATCGGTCGTACGTATCGCCGTTGGTGCCCACCGGAATGTCGAACTCGAAGTCCTCGTAGCTCGAGTACGGGTTCATGGCGCGCACGTCGTAGTCGACGCCCGCGGCCCGCAGGTTGGGACCGGTGAAGCCGTAGTTCAACGCTTTTTCGGCCGAAATCGGGCCTACGTTCACCACGCGGTCCATGAAAATGCGGTTGCGGTTGAATAGGGATTCGAACTCTTTCATCACCACCGGGAAGCTTTTGAGCCAGGCCCGAAGTTTATCGAGCGCCACCGGGCTCATGTCGCGCTCCATGCCGCCCACACGGCCCATGTTGGTGGTGAGGCGGGCGCCGCACACCTCCTCGTAGATTTCATAGACTTTCTCCCGTTCTTGAAACAGGTAGAGAAAGCCAGTAAACGCGCCTGTATCCACACCCAGGATGGAGTTACAAATAAGGTGGTCGGTAATACGGGCCAACTCCATCATAATCACGCGGATGTACTGCGCCCGCTTGGGTACCGTCACGCCGAGCAGCTTCTCCACCGTCATGTGCCAGCCCAGGTTGTTGATGGGCGACGAACAGTAGTTCATCCGGTCGGTCAGCGTCGTGATTTGGTAAAACGGCCGGCGCTCGGCAATCTTCTCAAACGCGCGGTGGATGTAGCCGATGGTGGGCACGCCGGACACAATCCGCTCGCCATCCATTTGCAGGATGTTCTGGAAAATGCCGTGCGTGGCCGGGTGCGTCGGACCCAGGTTCAGCGTCGTCAGCTCCTGGCTGAAGTCGTTGAGCAGGGGCATGAGTTGGCCGTGGCGCTGGGCGGCGGCCTCTTCAATGATTTTATGGGTGCCCGCCAGGGCGTCGTTTACTGCCATGATAAGGGTATCAGGGGCCTAGCGGCCGAAAAACAGGTCGGTTTTGTCTTCGCGGGTACCATCCTCCAGCGGGTATTGCTTCCGCATGGGGTGGTAGTCCATGTCCTCCACGTTGAGGATGCGAATCAGATTGGGGTGGCCGGTAAAAATGACGCCGTAGAAGTCGTAGGCCTCGCGCTCCATCCAGTTGGCGGCGGCGTAGAGGTTGCTCAAGGTCGGCACCACCGGGTCGGCCACGGGGAAGAAGATTTTCAGGCGCAGCCGGATGTTCTGGGTCAGGCTGTGCAGGTGGTAAATCATGCCCAGCTCCTTGCCTTCGTTCTCCGGGTAGTTGATGCCGCACATCGTGGTCAGGAAATTCAGCTTGATTTCCTGGTCCTGCTGCAAGCCGGCAATAACGCCGTGGATGTGCTCCCGCGTGGTGGTCACCGAAAGCAGGCCGTACTGCTCTTCCACGTCAGTGAAAGTGGCCTCGCCAAACAAACGGTGCAACAGCGCCAGCACCCGCGCATTCTGGACCTTTACCGGGTCTTCGGCAACAGCAACTTCGGGCGCGGCGGCAGATTCCTGTGGAGTCATTCGGGAAGGGGTAGCTTATTTGATGTTGTAAGACTCCAGCAAGGCCTGGTATTCGGGGGCGTTGCGGCGGCGCATGGATTCGTTGCGGGCCAAGTCCTGCACGCGCATCAGGCCATCGATGACTTGCTCAGGGCGGGGCGGACAGCCGGGCACGTACACGTCGACCGGGATGATGCGGTCGATGCCCTGCAGCACCGAATACGAATCGAAAATGCCGCCCGAACAGGCGCAGGCGCCCATGGCCAGTACCCAGCGGGGCTCAGCCATTTGCTCGTACACCTGCTTCACAATGGGGGCCATTTTCTTGGCAATGGTGCCCATCACCATGAGCAAATCGGCCTGGCGAGGGGAGAAGCTGGGCCGCTCGGAGCCGAAGCGCGAAATGTCGTAGTGCGAGCCCATGGTAGCCATGAACTCGATGCCGCAGCAGGAGGTGGCGAAGGGCAAGGGCCAGAGCGAATTGGCGCGGGCCATGCCCACTACTTTTTCCAGCGAAGTGGCAAAGAAGCCGGCGCCTTCAACGCCTTCGGGGGCTTCAACCGTTTTAATTTCCGGAACGCGGGTATCCATCATATAAAAGTCAGATTTGGAGGCCTATCAGCTTAGTAACCAACACCAGCCAAGCGGCAAAAGTTTGCCTAAATCAGGCCTCATTCCAACGTAGAATGCCTTTTTTGATGATATACAGAAAGCCCGCCAGCAGGAAGAACATGAATAGCACCATGGTAATAAAACCGTCGTTGCCCAGGGCCCGGAAGTTCACCGCCCATGGGTACATGAAAATGACTTCCACGTCGAACAGCACGAATACGATGGCCGTGAGGAAGTACTTCACCGAAATCGGCGTCCGGGCGTTGCCCACCGATTCGATACCGCACTCGAAGGAGGCATTCTTCACCGCGCTGGTGCGCTTGGGCCCCACAAGGTGCGAGACAATCATGGCAAAGGCCACGAAAGCCAGCGCCAGCCCGAATTGAATGAGAATGGGCAGGTAATCGGAAGGCTGATAATTGGCAGCCGGCAGGACTAATAACATAACAGTCAGATTAGTGGTAGCGATGCCCTACGGGCGTTGAAGGGCAAAGGTAGCGCCCACAGGGTTGGGGCGCAATGTTGGCAGTGCCTTGCGGCTTTGCGGGGTATCTTTGGTTTTAAGCAGGAAATCATGGAGCAGGAAAAATTCACCACCAAGCGCTACACGGTGGCCGAGTACATGGCGCTCGAAATGCGGAGTGACTTCCGGCATGAATTTTTTGAGGGCGAGGTGTTTGCGATGGCCGGGGCTTCCATTCGGCACAACTTGCTAATTGGAAACTGTTACTTAGCGTTACGAACGGGGCTGCGGGGTTCAACCTGCCGGGTTTTGACCGAAAGTGTGCAATTAGCGGTTGACCACGGCCGATACTATAATTACCCCGACGTAGCGGTTACCTGCGCACCGGCTGACTTACTGGCCGAGCGCACGATAGAGTCGCCCGTTCTACTAATTGAAGTCCTGTCAAAATCAACTGCCAATCGCGACCGAAGCTGGAAGTTCAATCAGTACAAGCAGTTGCCTTCGTTGCAGCATTACCTGCTGGTTTCGCAAACCACCTGCCTCGTGGAATGGTACCGTCGCGAAGAAAGCGGAGTTTGGTCCTTCACGCCCCTGACGTTGTTTACCGACGAGCTATTCATCCCCGAGCTGGGCACGACCCTGTGCTTGCAGGATATCTACGAGGACGCGGGCGTCACGCAGATGACAATTCATCCGGACCCGGAAGAATAGCAAAAAGGCCCGCTTCATTTCGGAAGCGGGCCTTTGCGGTTACAAGCCTTTGTCGCGGTTCAAATCCTCGGCCGGCTCCGAGCCTAGGAAGGGGTAGCGGTAGTCCGTCACGGGCACGAAGGTTTCCTTGATGGCGCGGGGCGACACCCAGCGCAGCAGGTTCAGCAAGGAGCCGGCTTTGTCGTTGGTGCCGGAGGCGCGGGCGCCGCCGAAGGGCTGCTGGCCCACCACGGCCCCGGTGGGCTTGTCGTTGATGTAGAAGTTGCCGGCCGCGTGCACCAGCTTCTTGGAGGCGAGGTCGATGGCGTACCGGTCTTGCGAGAACACCGCGCCGGTGAGAGCGTAGGGCGAGGTGGTATCGACCAGCTCCAGCACTTCCTCAAACTTGTCGGCGTCGTAAATGTGCACCGTGAGTACGGGGCCGAACAGCTCCTCGCACATCGTCACGTATTTCGGGTCCTTGGTCACGATGACGGTGGGCTCGATGAAGTAGCCTTTTGACTTATCGTAGCCGCCGCCCGCAATGATTTCGGCGTTCGGGTCGGCCTTCGCGCCGTCGATGTACTTGGCCAGCTTGTCGAATGAGGCCTCGGTGATAACGGCATTGATGAAGTTGGAGAAGTCTTCCACGTCGCCCATTTTGAACGAGGCAAGGTCTTCCTTCACGTAGCCCAGGATTTCATCGGCGAGGTTGGACGGCAGGTACACGCGGGAAGCGGCCGAGCATTTTTGGCCCTGGAACTCGAACGCGCCGCGGCTCATGCCTACGGCCACGGCTTTGGCGTGAGCGGTGTGGTGGGCGAGGATAAAGTCCTTGCCACCGGTTTCGCCCACAATGCGCGGGTAGGATTTGTAGCTGGCGATGTTTTGGCCGATAGTTTTCCAGATGTTCTGGAACACGCCGGTGGAGCCGGTGAAATGAATGCCGGCGAAGTCGCGGTGTGCGAAGATGACGTCGCCGGCCGTGGGGCCGTCCACGTACACGAGGTTAATTACGCCGTCGGGCACGCCGGCTTCCTTGAACAGCTCCATCAGCACCTGGGCCGAATAGATTTGGGTGTTGGCGGGTTTCCACACCACCACGTTGCCCATCATCGCGGCCGACGACGGCAGGTTGCCGGCGATGGACGTGAAGTTGAACGGCGTGAGGGCGAACACGAAGCCTTCGAGCGGGCGGTGCTCCAAGCGGTTCCACATGCCGGGCAAGCTCTCGGGCTGCTGCTTGTAGATTTCCTGCATGAAGTGCACGTTGAACCGGAAAAAGTCAATCAGCTCGCAGGCAGCGTCGATTTCGGCCTGGAAGGCATTCTTGCTCTGGCCCAGCATGGTGGCCGCGTTGATGCGGGCGCGGTAGGGGCCGGCCAGCAGGTCGGCGGCTTTGAGGAAGATGGCGGCGCGGTGCTCCCAGGGCATTTCGGCCCAGGCCGGGCGGGCGGCCAGCGCGGCTTCAATGGCCAACGTCACGTGGCTGGCGTTGCCGGCGTGGAAATGGCCGATGGTGCGCTGGTGGTCGTGCGGCGGGCTGATGCGCTGGGTCTTGCCGGTGCGCACTTCCTGGCCGTTGATATACATGGGAATGTCCAGCTCCTGCCCGCGCAGGCTCTTAAGCTGCTGCTGCAGCTCCAACTTCTCTTTGGAGCCGGGCGCGTAGCCTTTCACGGGTTCGTTGATGGGGACTGGGACGTTGAAAAAGCCGTTGGCCATGGGTTGCTAATTAGGTGGTGGTGGGAGTTTTGGTGCGACGGGGCAAAGGTAAAAGGAATCTTAGAGCAGCCCCAGCAACTCCCGTACCTGCCGCGTGAGGTCATCGCGCGAACCATTGTTCTGGATGGTGGCGGCGAAGTGCGGGTAGTCGTCCAGGGCCGTTTCGCTGGGGTGGTTGTCGTCGCGGGTGCCGTCGCCGCGCTGGTGGAGCGGGTCGCCTTCCACGCGCAGCATCAAGCCGCCGCGGGCCCGGATGGGGTCGGCTTCGTTGGCAAAGCGCACGTCGGGCACCAGTACGAAGGCGTCGGGCGGGAGCGCGGCCAGAAAGGCATCGACCCAAACCAGCGGCTCCCATACGCGCAGGGCCTGGCCAACTTGCTGCAGCATTTCGCCCCGGGTGCGCTTGAAGGTGGGCACCAGCTCGGCCTTGCCGCGCTGCGTGTAGTAGGGGGCCACCTCCTCGCCCGTGAGGGCGGCACAAACTGACTTGATGGAATCGCCGAAGGAGCGAATCTGCCAGATGCGTTGGGGCTGCAGCTGCTGGATGAGCCGGGCCACGGTGTCTTTGCCGCTGCCCCGGCGGCCGGATAAGCCAATGAGGTGTACCATGGTTTGGGAATAAAATAGAACGTCATGCCGAGCATTCTGCGCATTAAGCAGAGACCGAGGCATCTCGCGTGCTTCGCTCAACGGTTGGATTACTGCCACACGCGAGATACTTCGGTCTCTGCTTAATGCGCAGAATGCTCGGCATGACGTTCGGGTTATTCTGACTTCTTATAAAATGCCCTTCAGCTCGCTCAGGCAGCTGATTTCGTGGGTTATCTGGTTGAAGTGCCGCCGCTTATCGGGATTGAAATATACTTGGTCGATACCCGAATTGTAGGCGCCTAGCACGTCGCACTCCAGGTTGTCGCCAATCATCAGGCTTTCGGCGGCGGTGGCCCCGGTGCGCTCCAGCGCGTGCCGGAACATGCGCGGGTCGGGCTTGAGGTGGCCGCTGTGCTCAGAGGTAATAACTTCCTCAAAGTAGTGCGTGAGGTTGGACGAGGCCAGCTTGAGGCTTTGGATGTCGTTGAACCCGTTGGTTATCAAGTGCAGTCGGTAGTTGGGTTTCAGGTAATCCAGCACCTCGTGGGTGTAGGGGAACACCGCCGTTTTCTGCGGCAGGATGTCCGTGAACTCCGCCGATATGGTGGCTGGAATCTGGTCTTCCGGCATGCCCAACTTGGTCAGCGTTCGCACGAAGCGTACTTCGCGCAGCTGCTGCTGCGAGATTTTGTTGCTCTGGTACATGCGCCAGAGGGCGTGGTTGATGTCGCTGTAAACGCTAACGAACTGCTCGACGGTGAAGGTGCCGAACCGGGCGAAATTATGCCGCTCAAACAGCGTGTGCAGCGTTTCGTTAGCGTTTTTCTCGAAGTCCCACAGCGTGTGGTCGAGGTCGAAGAAGATATGGCGGTATTTCATTTAATAGTATCAATTAATATTTAACAACCTTGAGGGACATCGTGCTCATCTAGCGTCCGCGCAGTCGAAGCAGCCCTATTGTTTCTTTGCAACGGCATTGAATTAGTTACGTGGTAAAGATGCTGCGCTCCGCTCTGCATAACGTTTTTATTCAACCATTACCAACCAATAACGAACAACTGAAAACTACCCGAGCGACCCGGCCAGCGCCATGCTTAGCACGCCAGCCAGCATAATGCCCTTGCACCAGGCGCTGAGGTGGCGAAAGTGCCGCCGCCGGTCAGCCCGAATAAGCAGGCGCGTCAGCTGGGCCATGGGCAGCAAGACCAGCAGCAGCAGCCACGTGCCCAGCGGCCAGTGCCCGCTGACCAGCAGCCGGCCGGTGGCCCCCAGCGTGAGCAGGGCCAGACAGGCCAGGAAAAAACCCGCCACCCACTTGGTGCGCGCCACGCCCCAGACAAGCGGTAGCGTGCGGCAACCGTGCTGGGCATCGCCGTGCATGTCTTCCACATCCTTTACAATTTCGCGCACCACCGTGAGCAGGAAGGCGGCCAGCGCGTAGGGCCATACCACGCTGTGGCTGTCGTGACGCTGCAGCTGTAACTGCAGCTCCGGGAGCAGCACCAAGGCCGCCGTTAATGTCGCAATACTGAGGTTGCCCACCAATGCCACCCGCTTGAAGCGCGCCGAGTAGCCCCATAATAGGGCCGCCGTGCCCAGCGTAACCAGGCCCAGCACCGGGTGCAGCCAGCCGGCCAGCAGCACGCCCGCGCCGCTCAGCACCATGTGGGCCAGCATGGCCTTGCGCCGGTTCACCACGCGGCCAATCACCAGCCGGTCGGGCCGGTTGATGGCGTCGATTTTGACGTCGTAGTAGTCGTTGATGATGTAGCCGGCCGCCGCTACCAACAGCGCCGCCAGCACCAACAGCCCAAACCGCGGCACTAGCAGCGACTGCCGCAGCGGCAGTTCGGGCAGCAGCAGGCCGGCCCGCACCAGCGCCAGGCACAGCAGCATAATCACCAGGTTGGGCCAGCGCACCAGCGTGGGCAGGGCCGTGCGCAGGCTCTCGGCCGGGAGCGGGGCAGGTACGGGCAGCTTGGGTGGGGGCGGGGTCATCGGCGGCACGGTTCGGGGGCAAAGGTCGGCGAAAGGGCCGGTCCGTGCATGGCCGGTGACCGGGGCGGGCAACAAAAAAGCTTCTCCGAAACCGGAGAAGCTTTTTTGCGGGAAATCTCGCGACTGTCGGCTGTAGGGCCAGCAATTTAGATTTTGCGGATATTGACGGCGTTGATGCCCTTGCGGCCTTCCTGGGTTTCAAATTCGACCCGGTCGTTTTGCTGCACTGTGGTACCATTGAGGCCGGTTACGTGTACGAAAAGGTCTTCTTTCGATTCGTCGTCGGTCACGAAGCCATAGCCCTTAGCTTCGTTGAAGAATTTAATGATGCCGGTTTTCATGCAAAAAAACAAAAGTGGAAATGTGGAAAACGGCCTTGGTAAAGGCTGCCGGAATGCCTGAAATGGTACTTTTTAGGTCCACTTCAGGGCAGCTTACGCGCGAAAGCAGCGTGGGGTTGGCTGCGGGCCGGGTAAGCTCGTCCGTTATTTGTTATCGCGCCATTCGTACACCCATTTCGCCTGAATCTGCTCGAGGTGGCCCTCGGTGGCCTGCTCGCGGGTGCCATCAAAGTTGTTCAGGCTCAGTACCCAGTCAATCAAATCGGTGAAGCGGATGCGGTAGATTTTGGCCTCGGTGAAGTCGTTGCCGAACTTCTCGTAGAGGGCCATGGCCACGTCCTCGTGGTCGGCCCAATGAATGGGGGGCTCAAAGTGGTTCATTGTATTCAATTAAAAATCATGAAGTCGAAAAGCGCAAGCAGCCGCCGCACTCATTTTTAATTCAAACCTAGTGGCCCAGGAAGTGCTGAGGCGGTACGGTCACGACGAGCTGCGTACCGGCTTCGACTACGCACTGGCAGGCCAGGCGGGAGTTGATGCGCGGGTTCTCGGCGCGGTCGATGAAGTCTTCTTCCTTGTCCGAGATTTCGGGCAGGTCGTCGCCGCCAGCGTTGATATAGACATGGCAGGTGCTACAGCCGCACACCCCGCCGCAGTTGTGCTGCAGCTGAATACCGTTGTTGAGGGCCACGTCGAGCACCGATTCGCCGGAAGCCGCCACGTGGGTCTGGGCCGGCTGGCCGTCGTTGAACTGGAAGGTGATGGTGGTAGCGGAAACAGACAAAACAAGTAGCGGATAAGGCGAAAATAACACAACGTTTGCTGCCGCAAAGGTACTCTCCCCGGTCCCGGCATCAAAGCTGGGCCTGGATGCTGGCCGTGAGCTGCGCGTAGAGGGTCTGCCAGGCCGGGTGGGCGGCAAGGGCCGCTTCGTGGGCTGCCAGTGTGGGCAGGTCCTGCCGCACGGCGGGCCCAGTCTGCACGCTGAAAGGGGGGTTGGCAAGGGCTTTGTCCACGGTTTCGCGCACTAGCGGGGCCAGCAGCGCGGACGGTAAACCCGCTTCCGCCAGCAGCGCATCAGCAATTCCCAACACGTGGTTGGTGAAATTGTTGGCGAACACGGCAGCCACGTGCAGCTTCAGCCGCTGGGCCGAATCGAGCCGAAGCACGTGCTGGCTGAGGCTGCCGGCCAGGGCCAGTAGGGTGATTTCGGTGGCCGGGTCGCGGGCTTCGATGCACAGCGGCACGGCCGCCCAGGCGATGGCCCGGCCGGCGCTAAAGGTTTGCAAGGGGTAAAACACTCCGCCGCGCACCGTGGGTTGCTGGTCGAACACCGCGAGCGGCAACGCGCCGGCCAAATGTGCCACCAGCGCGCCGCTGGGCCAGGTAGTGCCGGCCACCAGCGGGGCTACGGCCGCGTCGGGCACGGCCAGCAGGTACACGTCGGCGGGTAGTGGGGGAGCGGCCGGACTTACCAGCACTTGCGCGCCGGGCAACTGAGCAGCCAGCGCGGTTGCCGCGGGCAAGGAGCGGTTCCAAACGAATACGACGTGGTGGCCCGCTGCCACCAGCGCCGGCCCCAACTGGCTGGCTACGCGGCCGGCCCCGAATAAGCCAATGCGCAAGGAATGAGGCAAAGAAGAAGGCAGCATCGCGCAGCTAAAGAGGTAACTTTTAGAATCCGCTTCCCCGGGATTGTTCGGGCCAGGTAGTTTTTTTGGCAACAAAAAGGCCAGTCCAGCGGATGGAATGGCCCTTTTGGTTTTGTTGGAAAAGCCCGGCTAGCTTACTGGCTGAGGCCGGATGGCTCGGTTGCCAGCCTCGGCCGAAGCTTCAGGCGCGGGAGTAGCATCGGTGGTTAATACGCCTTTGCCGCCGCGCTGCCACACGCTCAGGCCAAAGCCGAGGGCCATGAGCAGCGTGCCGCTCCAAAGCAGGTTGATGAAGGGCTTTTCCATGGCTTTGAGGATGACGTAATCCTTCTGGCTGGTGCTCACGGCGAAGGTAAACTTGCCCGCCACCGGGTCGATGGAATTGAGGCTCAGGCGCACGCCGAGGTCTTCCACTTCGTCGGGTACGCGGCCCACCAGGCGGTTGCGCACCACGAACACGGGGTGGGCGTGGTACTGGCGCCGCTCGCCCGACACCAACATGTCGGCCTGCAGGGCGAGGTCGCCCTTTTGCATGTTGAGGCCGGCGGTTTCGTGGGCTGGCTCAATGGCCCGGAACACGGCAAAGTAGTCGTTCAGGAAAATGGTGTCACCCACGCTCAACACGTGTTCCTTGGCTTCGCTCCACGTCTTTTCTTTACGCGGGTCGAGCACCGAGCTGATGTGCGAGTAGATGTCGTGGCCCCAGAACTTCTTCACGGCGGGCGAGGCCAGCAGGCCGCCCATCTCCTCGTTCACCTGCGCCCGCGGGTAGAGCACGAATTCTTCGCCGGACTTCTCGTTTTTGTAGGCCACGCGGTAGTAGGTGTTCTCGGGTAGGATTTCGAGGGTGTCGCCGGTCTTGTAGTAGGTCTTGCCCTCGCTGGCGATGGGAGCCCGGGCCACGGCCTTGTACTCGTCGTCGGTGCGGAAGAGTTGCTGCTTGTCGACGTAGCCGGGCACGCCGGGCACTTCCAGAAACTGGCCGGTGTAGGTGAGCTGGTAGCCGTGCATGGGCGTGGTTTCGTTGCGCCACAGCAGCACGTTGTCGCGGTTTAGGTCTTCGGTGAATTCGCGCGAGTAGAGCAGGCCCGACACGTTGCGCGAAATGATATTGGAGTAGCCCGACGAAGCCAGGATGCCCAGCAGCATCAGCGCAATGCCCAGGTGGGCCACCGCGCCGCCCGACAGCCGCACCCCCCGGCGCAGCAGCGTGAAGATGGTGCCGAAGTTGGCCAGCACCCCAAAAAGGCCCGCTAGCGTGAGCGCCACGTAAGCCGGGGTGATGGTGAGCTTGTTGTAGCGCACCAGCAGCACCACCAGGGCCGTGCCGAGCAGGGCCAGCATCGTGGGCGCGGCCAGCGAGTTCACCAGCGTGGTTTTGTCGTTACGCTGCCACCACATAATCTGGGCTACGCCCGAGAGCAGGGTTACGCCCACGCCCATCCAGAGCTGCAGCTTGGAGTAGTGGGCAATCTGGTCGGCGGGCAGGGCAATGTTGGTTTTGATGCCCAGCAGGCCCATGAAGGAATTATACACCGGAATGCTGGTAGTGAACAGCACCTGGAACGCGCCCAGACACAGCACCGTCGCGCCCACGAATACCCACAGCTCGGGGTTGTAGGCGGTCAGCTCTTTCTCCGAAATTGGAATCTCCTTCCAGCGCCACACCAGCAGCACAATGGCCAGCACGGCGAAGGCCCCCAGGTAAATAAATAGCTGCCCCGACAGCCCCAAATCGGTGAAGGAGTGCACCGAGGCACTGCCCAGCACGCCGCTGCGGGTGAGGAACGTGGCGTAGAGAATCAGAATGAACGTGGCGATGACCAGCGCAAACGCGGTGCGCAGACCGGTGCGCCGCTTCTGCCACAATACCATGCCGTGCAGCGAAGCTACCAGTACCAGCCACGGAATGTACACGGCGTTTTCGACCGGGTCCCAGTTCCAGTAGCCGCCGAAGTTCAGCGTTTCGTAGGCCCAATAAGCGCCCATTACCACGCCTACGCCCAGCACGCCGCCGCCGATGAGTGTCCAGGGCAAGGCGGGTTTCACCCAGGCAGTCAGCTCGCGTTTCCAGAGGCCGGCAATGGCAAAGGCAAACGGCACAAGCGTGAGCGCGAAACCCAGAAACAGCGTGGGCGGGTGAATCACCATCCAGTAGTTCTGGAGCAGGGCGTTGAGGCCGGTGCCGTCCTTGGGTACGAAGTTGGGGTTGAGCTTGAACACCGGCAGGTCAACCAGGAAGTCGCGCAGCAGCGTGAAGGGCGATGAGCCAATCTTCACCCCACCCAGCACCACGCCCAGAATCATGCTCACCAAAAACAGCTGCACGCCGCTGAAAACGGCCATCACGGGTGCTTCCCACTTGCGGTTGAAGCGCATGATGAAGAAGCCCAGCACAACGTGCCAGAAAATCCACAGCAAAAAGGAGCCTTCCTGACCTTCCCAAAAGCAGGAAATCATGTACTGCACCGGCAGGTGGTTCGAGCTGTGGCTCCAGGCGTAATAGTACTCGTAGCGGTGCGCGTGGATGATGTTGAACAAGCATACAATCACCGACAGTACCGCTGCGCCGTGCACAAAGAAGGCCACCCGCGCAATGCGCAGCCAGCTGGTATCCTCCTCGCCCAGGGCCCGGCCCCGCGAGGCCTGGAAATAGCTATACGCTGCCACCAGCGCCGCCGCAAAAGCTAGAATGACGCTCAGGTGGCCGATTTGTCCTACTAATAAGTTCATAAACAAAGAATATCGGGCAAATTTACGGCTGCGTCGCCGGAGCCGGGAGATTTAATAACAATCGGTCGGTGAAAAAGTCGCCGCGTACTGGATGACAAATAATTTCAACCGCTATTTTTTTCAGTCCGGCCGCCTGCCACTTGCGAACGGATAGCTCGGCCTGGCGGCGGTTGGCGGGTTGGTTGATGAGCTGCCGGGCCAGCAGCACCCGCCCACTGGCCGGGTCGGTGATGACGACGGACAGCCGGGCCTTGGCGGGGTATTTCTGGAGCGGCAGCGCTACTACCTCGCGGGCCACTACCGTGCCGGGTAGGGGCACCGTGGCGGCCGTGGTATAGGCATACCACCACTGGCGCAGGCGGGTAGGCGCGGGCCCGTTGTCAGCGCGGGTAGTCACCACCTGGTAGTCATAGATTCCGGGGCCGGGGAGGGTATCGGCCACGGTATAGCTGGTTTCGGCGCGGCCGTAGGTGTCGCGGCGCACGGGCACGCGGTGTATCTCGGTGCTGCGGTACTGATGAATTTCGCGGCGCATGACGCGGCAGGCGGGCGCGTTGGCCAGCGAGTCAGGTAGTGTCCACTGCAGCTCTACTACGCGGCTAGCCGTGGGCAGCAGCCGGCTGGGGCTGGGCGGAAAGTAGCTGACGGGCATGCCCGCGGCCGTGCGGCTGACCTGGAGCGAGAACTGGCAGAAGTCTTTCAGGTAGCCATCTACGTCCAGCAAATAGGGCTGGCCGGCACGCAGCGAATCCAGGGTTACAAATACGTCGTCCTGCGTGCCGAGCGAGGTGCAGCTCAATACGCGGTACGTAGCCGGCTGGCACGGCTGGCCCGTGAGCACCACCAACTGCACCCCGCGCACATCGCGGCATTTCTGGCCACCGATATTGATGAAGTAGCGGCCTGCCGTAGCGGGCGTGAACTCAAACCATTGGTCATTGTGGTATTCGATGCACTTGCCAGTCAGGCGCTCATCCACGCAGTTGCGTTGCACGGTGCAGCCCGTGGTGCTGGAGGAAACGGTTTCCTCGGCCCGCAGTACGCGGCGGTTTTCGATGTTGTCATTGACCGCTTGGGCAGTGGCGGTGGAAATGATTCCTGCGGCCAGCAGCAATAAAAAAAGCACTCGGTTTCCGAAGCGAAGTATCGTTTCAGAAACCGGGTCCTGGAGTGCTTGCAGGCTTGCCAACTACTAGTTAACCGAAGCAGTAGCGCCCTTCAAATCCTTCTTCACGTACTTGCTGGGGCACTTTAGCAGGATGTTATCGGCCATAAAAATCTGGCCCTTCATGGAGCCGGTGATAACGACCTGCTCGGACGCGTCGAAGTCCTGGGGCTTGGGGTTGTTGTAAATCACGCGCTGCGCCACTCGGTTGGTATCTACCAGCGTGAAGGCGAAGTAGTTGGGGTCCGTGAGAGGGTCGTATTCCAGGCCCATGGGGCGTTTCTGCGCGTCGCGCGGCAGCTTCCCCACTACGTGCACTTTGGTGACGTTACCTTCAGCGGCGCGTTGCCGGGCTTCTCCGAAACCTACGTAAACGCTGGCGTCGGCGGTGGTGCTGAAGACAATGGCGGCGGCCACGGCAATGATGGCCAAAACAAAAATGTGGGTCTTTTTCATGTCAGGGGTTGAAACGAAATTGGACGGCTGGCCTGAAGTATCGTGCCAGGCGCATCCGCTGATTAACAAACAGAGGGGAGGCGAGTTGGGTGCCCAACTATTTTTTTATTTCCTGCTCGAGACGTCCCACCTTGCGGTCGAGCGAGATGAGGTAGACCAGTAAACCGGTGATGATGATGACCACCACGGCTACTACCACGTAAATTTTGCCGCTGGCCCGCAGGCCGTCGGCCATTTCAGGGGCAGCTTCGGGAGCCTGAGCAAAGGCGAGGGAAGCCGCGAAGAGCAGCGGCAGCAATAGTAGGAAACGGCCCGGTAGGTGCGGGAAGAACTTAGTTTTCATCGTGTTTCAGTTTCAAAAGAACAAAGCGGCTGCTGACCTGCGTGACCCAGAAGGCAAACAGAATCCAGCCAATCACGGCGGGGTAAAACACCTGCCGCATGGTGTTGTCGAGGTCGTACTGATTGAAGCCGGGGTTGCCGGTCTGGCCCGGGTGCAGCGACGGCCCGCTCAGGCGCGGCAGCACGAACAGTAGCGGAATAACCGCCGCAAACGCGAAAATATTATAGATGGCTGACACCCGGGCCCGCTGCTGTTCATCGCGGAACGAGCCGCGCAGCACCAGGTAAGCCCCGTAGATGAGCATGGCCACGGCCGCCCCGTTCAGGCGCGGGTCGGGCGTCCACCACGCGCCCCAGGTGAATTTGGCCCACACGCTGCCCGTGGCCAGGCCCAGCAGGCCGAGTACGATGCCGGTTTTGGCCGACTCGTGGGCCAGCACGTCGAGCCGGGCTGAGGGCTCGCGCAGGTACCGAATGGAGTACCACACTGACACCAGCAGCACCATAATCATCGAAAACCACATCGGCACGTGAAAAAACAGGTTGCGGATGCTCTCGTTCACGATGGGCAGCGGCGGCACCGGAATCAGCAGGCCCACCGCCGAAGCACCCAGGAGCAGCAGCACGGTCAGGCCTTTCCAGATTTGGCCGGGGCTGCGCTGCTCAATAAGCCGCTGGCCGCCCCACACGCCCGCCACCGTGAGGGCCAGACCCGATACACTCCCAATAATTGCTGCCGTACTCATAATAAATTTAATAAATTCAGTAAAAAGCAAATTAGCCGCGCCACAAAAAAGGAAACAACAGGTAGGAGGTGGCTCCCACAATCATGTTCAGGGCCAGCAGCGTGAGAATGGACTGCTGGCTCAGGCCACGGTCCAGGCCATCCAGCGCATTCTTGCTCACCTTGATGAGCAGCAGCAGCATGGGTACCATCAGCGGGAAGCTGAGAATGGCCATGAGGGTAGCGCCGTTGCCGCCGGCCTTGGCCGCAATGCCCGAGACCAGCGTGAGCGTGGTGGCGAAGCCCACGGCCCCCAGCAGCAGGTTGGCCACAAACAGCGGCAGGTCCTGAATGGGGTTGCCGAGAAAAACGGTGTAGAGAAACAGGCCCAGCAGCGCCACCACCATCAATAGCAGGGTGTTATACAGCATCTTGGCCAAAATCACGGCCTGGGGCCGCACCAGCGTGTAGTAGTAGAGGCGTTGGCCGGGGCTTTCCTGCATAAACCCCTTCGCTACGGCATTCAGGGCCGCGAACAGCAGAATAATCCACAGCAGGGCATTCCAGGCCGGGGGCGGGGGCGTGCCACCGCGCAGGCTAAAGCTCAGAAAGCACACGAATACCGTGCTGCCCACGTACAGCAACAGTCCGCCCAGCGCCGCGCGCTGCCGCCATTCCAGGCGGAAGTCTTTGGCTAGCAGGGTGGAGATTTCGCGGAGCAACACAGACAGAGGGTAGGTTTTCGGGCCGCAAAGATACGACCAATCCTACCCGGGGCGAATGCCCGTAAGCTATTAACTGTTAGCTTTTAGCTTAGTTTTAAAAGTCGTAGCCCAGAGTGAAATAAAATTTCGGACCGCGCGTCACATAGTCCTCCTGGCCCCAGGCCACGTCTACTTTGCCATAGAAGCCCAGCAGCGTGGTGCGGGCCCCCACGCCGTAGCCGATGAGGAAAGGGTTACGGAAGTTTATCACCGTAGCCGAGAAGTAGTTGGTGCCGCCTCCCTTTATCTCGGTGTTGGCCGAGTTGTTGGTGCTGAATGGGTTGGTGCCCGAATACGCGGTGCCGGCATCGGCAAAGGCAGAGAGCTGCAGGTTGCGAAAGAAGCCGGAGTAAATGGGGCGACGAGCGAAATACTGCACAATGGGAATGCGCAATTCGCTGTTGAACAGCACATAACGCGGGCCGTTGCGAGCGCCATAGTCGAAGCCGCGCAGGTTCGTTACGAATTCCTGATTCAGTATTTGGTCGGCGGAGAGGTAGCCCGGTAAGAAGCGGGAGCCCGAATAGTTGGCATTCAGCCAATTGTCCATGCCACCAAGGCGGAATACCTGGTTGCGTGGCCCAAAAAACTGCCCGTAGCTAGCTCGGTTAGCCCATATAATGGAACGGCTGATTTTCTGATAGTGCCGCAGGTCAATAACGAACTTACCGAAGCTGCCTTGCTTGTCACCGAGGTTGGTCGAGTTCGTGATGCTAGCCTTCATGCGAGTGCCCGTGACCATATTAACGCCGGTAGCCACGCTGTTGTCGAATACCAGCTCGCCATTGTAGCCGAGGTAGTTGTAGCTACTGTCGGTCTCGGTGGCCACATTGCCCAGCAGTGTACGCGAAATGGTGACGAAGCGCGGGCCGCCCCGCACGCTCAGGTTGTGCGTGAGGGGATAGGCGATGGTGGGGGCTATCTCATGGCGACCATAGCGGTTGAGATTGGTGCCGATATCAAAAAAGTAGGCCTGTTTCTGGTAGGCAATGCTCCAGTCGTAGCGGCGCGTAAGGTTGGTATAAGAAACGCGGATATTGCTGGTACGCAGGTCGAACAAACCAAAAAGGCTGGCATCGATGCGCTGGTTTTCGAGCACGTCGGTCAGGGCGGCCCTGAATTGCAGGCCCAGGCCCAGCAGCGGGTCCATATACAGTGCCGACGACACATTGTCGGCCATAAACCGAGTATCGTACCGAAATGGGCCGGTCAGGGCCGGGCCGTCAATTTTGGCCTGCGCCGCTTGGGAGGCCGCCGTGGGAGTGAGGCGGCGGCGCTTGGACGGCGCCGTGGCTTGCACCGGCTCATCTTCCTCAAACTGGTAGTCGCCGGTGTTCACGGTTTCACTGGCCTTGCGGCGCTCACGGCGCGAAGTAGTCGTCGCGGAGTCGGTCGGGGAAACCGTTGCTTCAGGTACGGGCACCGGCGCGGGCTTGGGAGCCGCCGCCCGCGGCGCTGCCGACCGGTCTTCGAGCACCTGTTGGCGCGTGGTTTTGGCGAGGCCCAGCGTGGTGGGCAGCGGGAAAGTGGGATACACGTACAGCAGGTCGCGGGACTGCGAAGGGGCCACAAACACCAAAGCGGACGTCAGGCTGCTGTAGTCAAAATCCTGGGTGTTGGGCAGCCAATTGGTGAGCAGGGTGCGCTGCTTATCTTTTATCGAATACCGGTACAAGGCCCGCACGCCGCTTTCCTCGCCCAGGTACAGGATTTCATCGTCGCTGATGGCACGAGGCCGCGTTTCGTTCGAAATCGTGCTCACCAGGGTTTCCACCGGCACGGCCCGCCCATCGAGGTGGTAAGTAAACAGGTCGTAGTTATTCACCACGTTTTGAAACGTAGCCGGCCGGGCCTGCCCCGCCGAATCAAGGTAGCGGTTTGAACTGAACACCAGGCCCTGCCCGCCGGGCAGGAACACCGGTTGCACGTCGTCGAATAAGTCGTTGGTAAGCTGCTCGGGCTGGCGAGTGCCGGCGCGCAGCAGGTAGATGTCATTCTGGCCGTTGCGCACAGCGCTAAATGCCAGTGACTTACCATCAGATGAGTAGCTCATGCTCAGCACCTGGTCGTAGGCCGCGAACAGCGACGCGGGCCGGCTGAATTTGATGGCTTCACGCACGCGCCGTAGCAAGCCGCGGCCATCGGCATCGCGTAAGTGCAGGGCCATTTCGCCGCGGCTCATTTCGGCCACTGCCACTTGGGTGTTGCCACGCCAGGCCAGCACGGGCAGGCGGGTTTCAATCTGTTGGTCGGGGGTTTTGTGGCCGCCACGGCTCAGGATGCGGCGGCGCGAGCCGTCGCGGCTCACCACCATCACGCGGTAGCGCCCGCCCTCGTTCTGGGCGTAGGCCACCAACTGGCCATTGGGACTGATGATGGGCTGCGAGAACACATCGGAATGACGGTTGCGTCCACCTTGCCGAAACTTTTTGTCCGGCTCGACCAGCGAGGCCACCGGCTGGCCATTCTGCTCGCGGTAATACGTCAGCCACTCCTTCAAAAATACCTTGAAGGGTACGTTCAGCGACGAGCTGATGCCCACTTCCACGTCGCGGGTGATGCGCGTCAGGTTGAGAATGTTCTGAATGGTGGTGTAGCCGTAGCGCTCGGCCACAAAGTTCCAGATGCTTTGGCCGGCCAAGGTGGAGTTGCGCAGGAAGAGCGGAGCCGTGCGATTACCGGTGGGATACTGCTTGCTCATGTCGCGCATAAAGCCGTCCATGTCCACGCTCCAGCCCTCGGCCGCGTAGGCTGAAGCCCCGCCAATAAACCAGTCGGGCAGCTGCAGCAGGTAGCTGCTTTGCAGCACTTCTTTCAGCGAGCCGCCGTACATCATATCGTTCAGCAGCACCTCGGTAATCTGGGTGCTCAGCTCGCGCTTAAACTCGGTTTCCTGGCCGCTGAAGGCAATTTGTACCTTGCTCATGCGCGCCAGTGGGGTCTCACTACCGTTTATCTGCTGCTGGGTGGCTGTGAGGCCGATATTGCTTTGGCGCAGGTCGCCTACCGAGTTGTAAAACAGCAGCGTGGTTTTGGAATACGGGTAGTAGCCAATGAGCGCCGTGATGCGCTGCAGCTCCTTCTCGGCGTATTCGGCGGCCCGGCGGGCGCTGGCCTCGCCGCCGGTGTAGTACATCACGTTAAAGTTCTGGGTGCTCAGCTGCTGCCAGTTGAAATCCTTGTACTGAATGCGCACCCGACCAAAGGGTTCCTGAGCCGTTTGGGCCTGCGCCGGGCAACTCAGCAGTACCGGCAATAGCAGCGCCAGGGCCCCCAGCGTGCGCTTCGCGAATAGTGGAATGGTCATGGCAGAAAGAACGCGCAAAAACGGAAATTCGTCCGTTGCAGAAGTGAAAATAATTGCTGGCTTTTGAACCAGCAGCTGCCGCTCACAGCTCAATGATACTCAAGTTACACCGGCCGCAGCGCCGCGTAGCGCTGCAAGCTGGTGTCGGGCCAAATCTCGGCCTGGCCCGCTAGCCAGTCGGCCAATAATACGGCCAGCCGGGGCGCCATCATCACGCCCTTGGAGCCGTAGCCGCCGCAAAAGCTTAATGCCGGCACCGTGGGGTGCGGCCCGAGCAGCGGCTTGCGGTCGCGCACGGCGGGCCGCACGCCGGCCCGCTGCTTCAGCACGGCAAACGGCTGGTCGGTGATAACAGCCAGCCGGGCGGTCAGTTCTTCGCGCCCGGCATCCGTGGGGCCGTTGGCAAAGGGCGGCCACTTATACGTAGCGCCCACCCGAAACTGCCCCGCGCCCATTGGCACCACGTAGGCTCCCCGATTGAGAACCTGGCTGGCACTCAGGCCCTGGCATTCAACGTCCAACACCTCGCCCTGGTTGGGGGTGAGGGGCAGCCAGTTGAAATACGGGTTGTGGACGGCCGCCGCGCCTTCGCAGCAGATGACGTGCCGGGCCCGCACCTGCGCCGCATAAGTCGCGCCGTCGGCATTGGTAACGAGGCGGGTCCAGTCAAAAGTTTCGCGCCGCAGCCAACCGTCGCGGGCGCCTTCGGCCTCCATCGCGGCCAGCAGCTCGCGTACCGCTACGTGCCCGCCGTGCCGTAGCCACGCGCCCCCAAACGGGCCGTGCACGCCCGGTAGCTGCGGGTCGGCGGTGGCGAGGTCGGCCAGGAAATCACCCCAAGGGTGGTCGGCGCTGCGGGCCAGAACGGCATTCTGCTCTTCCAGCGAAGCAAATAGCTTTAGGATAAGCGTTTCGGTGAAAAAAGACTGCTGGTAGCGCTGCTCCAGCCCCCGGTAGAACGTGGCCGCGAAGGGTAGCAGTTCGGCCGCCCGCCACGTGAGGGCGAAGCGCTTGCCGGCCACGGGGTTCATCAGGCCCGCCGCCACATTGGAGGCTGAGTTGGCCTGGCCGGGGTCATACACCAGCACACGGTGGCCGCGCTCGCGCAGCACGTAGGCCAGCGTAGCGCCCGCGATGCCGTGGCCCACCACGATAAAATCACAATCCGTCATGGGCGGCAAGGTAAGAATGAAGGAGGCTTGAGTTGTGAGCGTCATGTCGAGCATGTGGCGCATCAAGCCAGAAACCGAGACATCTTGCTCAGGAAACCAAATAGTGCGGTACGCCCCGACGCGCGCCAGCACGTTGGGGCGTAGCATCAGTTAACCGGTAGCGCGCGCAAAGTTCTCGCTCCCTCGTGTTGCCCAAAATTAAACCCCTGGAATTCAACATTCTTTTTGTGCCGTACCTTTCCGCACTGCTCAGACTCCCTGTTTTGCCATGACCGTCGCCGGATTTACTTTCAACGCTTTCTCCGAAAACACCTACCTGCTCATTGACGAGGCCACCCGGCACTGCGCCATCGTGGACCCCGGCTGCTATGCGCCCGCCGAGCAGCAGGCCCTGCGGGAATACATCGAAACCAATGGTTTGCAGGTAACGCTGCTGCTCAATACCCATGCTCATATAGACCATGTGCTGGGCAACCAGTTTGTGCTCAGCACCTGGCTCGGTACGCCGTTTCTGCTGCACCGGCTCGACCTGGCCACCTTGCGCGCCGTGCCCACCTACGCGGCCAACTATGGCTTTCCGCAGTACCAGCCCGCCGAGCCTACCGGCGAGCTGGAGGCCGGCCAGCCCGTGCACATTGGTGAAACCGAGCTGGAGGTGCGTTTCGCACCGGGCCACGCGCCGGGCCACGTAGTGTTCTACCACGCCCCAACGGCCACGGTAATTGGCGGCGACGTGCTGTTTCAGCGCAGTATCGGCCGGACCGACCTGCCCGGCGGCGACCACGCTACCCTGCTGCACAGCATCGAAACGGAATTGATGACCCTACCCGACGACACCATCGTATATCCCGGCCACGGTCCCGCCACCACGATAGGGGAGGAGCGCCGCGGCAACCCGTTTCTCAATTAACAGCAGGGGCGCAGAGAATTGTTTTTAGACAATGAACGCACTTTTTTCGCGTTCAAAATGTACCTCGTTCCCTTACCGATTTTTCATTGAAACGCCACCTGCCCAACGCTGTCACCTGCCTTAACCTACTATGCGGCTGCCTGGCGCTGACCAATATTTTTGCCGGCCGGCTGGAGATGGGGGCATGGTTTGTGGCCGCCGCCGCCGCCGCCGACTTTGCCGATGGCCTGCTGGCCCGGGCCCTGCGGGTGTCCTCCGCCATTGGTAAGGATTTGGATTCGCTGGCCGATATGGTGTCGTTTGGCGTGGTGCCGGGCGCCATTTTCTTTCAACTGCTGACGCGCGGTACGGGCTCCGGCAGCCTGCCCGAGTGGGTTCCCTACATCGGGTTCCTGGTTAGTATTTTCTCGGCCTTACGCCTGGCCAAGTTCAACAACGACACCCGGCAGACCACCTCCTTTATTGGCCTGCCCACGCCAGCCTGCACGCTGGTAGTGGCCGCGCTGCCGCTTATTCTGGCCTACGACCAGTTTGGGCTGGCCCCAATCATTCTGCACCCGGCATTGCTGCTGGGGCTCACGGTGCTGCTCTCGGGCCTGCTGGTGGCCGAGCTGCCCCTTTTCGCTCTGAAGTTTAAGAACCTGCGGTGGGCCGATAATCGCCGCCGGTTTATGTTTTTGCTGCTCACGGCAGGATTGTTGCTGGTGCTGCGGGCCGCGGCGGTGCCACTCGTGGTGCTACTTTACGTGCTGTTGTCGGTACCCAAAACGGCGGCTCGCTGATTTATCCGGCCCCGAGGTTACAGTAAATGGCATCTAGCCCACAATAATTAGAGTACTTGATTGTTAAGAAGCCACTACCGGGTGAACCTGCTGCCCGGCAGTCCTGTTGCGGGGCCACTACACGGCCAACCGTGGAGCAGGAATTCGGGGTATCAAAAACATAGTATATATGCGTCCTTTTTTTCTCTTCATTGTATTTGCGGGGTTGATAGTGGGCGGGAATTCTCCGGTACACGCGCAGTCGGGGGGGACGGCCACGGCCCACGGCGTAATAAAATGGGGAGGCTACGCGCAGGTGCCCACCTTGGGCGAGCGCAAGCAAAAAGTGCCCACTTTCAGCGAAGCGCATCAGGCCCTCGATGACCAGGTGGGGTGGTTTAGCCTGCGGTTAGACGGAGCCGTGAGCGAAGGTCAGCTTCTGAATACGGTGTACGAGCCGTTTTCGGCCGCCGACGCCAAGCTCTTCAACCCGAGCAAGCTGCCGGCCAGCCCCGAGCCCGAGCTCACCTCCGGCACGGAGATGAAACGGACGGTGACGCACCTAAGCCTGCGCCCCGTGCGCCGCAACCCCCAAACCGGCCAGCCCGAGCGCCTGGTTTCCTTCGACTACAACTACACCGCGGGCAGTACCGCCGCCCGCACCACGGCGACTACCCGCACGCACGCCCCCAACTCGGTGCTGCGAGCCGGCGACTGGTACAAAGTAGGCGTGGCTGAAAGCGGTATCTATAAACTCGATAAAACGGCCTTGGGCAAAATGGGCGTGAATACGGGCAGTGTCGACCCGCGCAACATCCACGTTTACGGCAATGCCATGGGCGTGCTGCCCCAGCCCAACGCGGCCCCCCGCCCCGACGACCTGGCAGAAAACAACGTGCTGTTTGTGGGCAATACCGATAACGTGTTCAACGACGGCGAGTACTTCCTGTTTTACTCGCCCGGGGCCCATACCTGGGAAGCCAATGCGGGCGCGTTCCGGCACCGCAATAATATTTACACCGACACGACCTTCTACTTCGTAACGGCCAACGGTACCCCCGGTTTGCGCGTGCCTACCGCCGCCGCCCCGGCTCCTACGGCTACCACGCCTACCATCACCACTTTCACTTATCGCGACTTTTACGAGCACGACTTAGCAAACCTCCTGCACTCCGGCCGCTATTGGGTAGGCGAAGGCTTTGTAAATAGCACGCAGAAGGAGTTCACGTTTGGTGTTGCTGACCTGGTGCCCAATACCCAGGTCCGGATAGCGGCCTCATTAGTAGCCAACTCGGCTACAGCCAGCTCTTTTCAGCTCACGCTAAACAACACTCCCTTCGGTAATCCGGCGCTGGATGCCCGGCCCAATTACGAATTTGGGGCCATTGCTACCGTGAGCCTCACCAACCACCAGGGTTTCCTGGCTACTCCCGGTAACGAGCTTAAAGTGGGCCTGACTTACAACAGCAGCGACCCCAATGCCAGCGGCTACCTCGACTATCTGGAAATCAATGCTCAGCGCCAGCTAAGACTGAGCGGCGCGCAGCTGGAGTTTCGCTCCCTGTCCAATATTCTGCCCGGGGCTCGGAACCGCTATGAGGTGGCCAACGCCGCTGGCGCGATGGTGTGGGACGTGACCAACCCCCGGCGGCCCCTGGCTCGGCCACTCAACGCGGGCAGCTTCGTGGCGCCTTCCGATACGTTGCGCGAGTACGTGGCCTTCCAGCCCGGCGGGGCTTTTGCCACGCCCCGCTTATTTGGCCGGGTTGAAAACCAGAACCTGCACGCCCTCAACACCGGTGCGCCCCTCGATTTGGTTATCGTGACGTACCCCATCTTCAAAGCGCAGGCTTTGCGCCTGGCCAACCACCGCACCACCCGCGATAACCTGCGCGTGGCCGTGGTCACCACCTCGGAGATTTACAACGAGTTTAGCTCGGGTGGGCAGGACGTGACGGCCATCCGCGACTTTATGAAGCAGCTGTACGACCGGGCCCCGGCTCGCAAAACCATGCAGTTGCTGCTGTTTGGCGATGCGTCGTACGATTATAAATCGGACCCTTACAACAGTAAAAATCCCCAGGACCGGCCCACGTGGTGGAAAGACCGGGTGCCGTTCAAGAACGACCCGGACTTTGATGCCTTCAACCAGAACTACGTGCCCACTTACGAGTCGCGCGAGTCGCTGGCTCCATTTTACGGTGGGGCATTTGGCCAGGCCAGCTACTCATCGGACGACTATTATGGCTTGTTGGATGACGATGAAGGCGAATGGGACGAGCTGCGGCCCGGCACCGAGCTGCTCGACGTGGGCATTGGCCGGCTGCCCGTGCGCCAGCCCAAAGGCCAGCTAAACAACACCGAACAGGCCAGTAAAATAGTCGATAAGCTCATTAGCTACGACTCGCCTGCCGCTTACGGCAAGTGGCGCAACCGCATTACGCTGGTGTCGGACGATGGTAACGGTGACCTGTTCGTCGGCTACGGTTCGGAGACGATTGCAGCTCCGATGCAGGCCAACACGCCGGTCTATAACATTCACAAAGTTTACCTCGACTTGTACTCGCAGGTGGCCGTATCGGCGGGACAGCGCTCGCCCGAAGCCAGCCGCGCCATCGACCAGTCGGTAGAGCAAGGCTCGCTGATTGTAAATTACTTGGGTCACGGCGGCGTGAAGGGCTGGACCGACGAGCAGATTCTGACCAACGCCTCGGTAATGGCGCTGCGCAACGCCAACAACCTTACGTTTTTTACCACCGGCACCTGCGATTTTAGCACCTACGACAACCCCGACTTCACTTCGGCCGGCGAGCAGTCGCTGACCGATAATTACACCAGCGGCGCGGTGGGCCTCTTCACTACCACCCGCGTGGTAGATGCCGCCCTAAACGCTGGCCTGAACCAAGCGTATTTCAACCGGGTGCTGCAGCCCGTCAACGGCCAGATGCCCAGCATCGGCACGGTGGTGCGGCTGAGCAAAAACGACTTCCCCGGCCCCGGCCGGCCGGGCATCATCAACAACCGCAACTACACCCTGCTGGCCGACCCCAGCATGACCCTGGCCTACCCCCGCCAGACGGTAGTTCTCGACAGCATTAACCGGCGCAATAAAAATGGAGTTTGGGTGCCCGCCGATACGCTGCAGGCGCTGGCGCGCATTCGCCTGCACGGCCGCCTGATGAACGGCACCAGCGCCAATACCGGCTTCACCGGCCGGGCTCAGGTCACGATTTATGACAAGCCCACCACCGTGATGACCCTCGGCGACGAAGCTGGCGGCGACCCCACCTCGGCCGACAAGCCGCGTCCGGTGGAAGTGCAGGAAAATGTGGTGTATGGCGGGCAGGCCGATGTGAAGAATGGCCAGTTCAGCCTCTCGTTTGTGGTACCCAAGGATATCAACTATAACCACGGCCTGGGAAAAATCAGCCTCTACGCCTTTGATGGTACCAACCGCGTCGATGCCAATGGCTATCAGCTGAAGCTGATTGGCGGTGCCGCCCGTGATGTTCCCAAAGACACCATTCCGCCGCTCATTAGCCTGTTCATGGACAATGAGTCGTTCGCATTTGGTGGCCTGACCGCGCAGAACACCACGCTGCTGGCCAAGCTCAGCGACGACAGCGGCATCAATACCACCGGCGCGGGTATTGGGCACGACATTACGGCTGTGCTCGACAATGACCCGAATAAATTACTGGTGCTCAATGATAGCTACGTGTCCAACGTAGGCGACTTCCGGGCCGGCCGCGTCAACAACCTGTTCAAGGACCTGACCACCGGGCCGCACTCGCTGCACC
Organism: Hymenobacter frigidus; assembly: GCF_014640435.1. Lineage (GTDB taxonomy): Bacteria > Bacteroidota > Bacteroidia > Cytophagales > Hymenobacteraceae > Hymenobacter > Hymenobacter frigidus. Next base: position 36,589 of record NZ_BMGY01000017.1, read on the forward strand.
TGAAGGCTTGGGATACGTACAATAATTCGGCGGAGCGGGAGATTGAATTCATGGTGGCCCGCGACGAAAAGCTGGCTCTCGACCATGTGTTGAACTACCCCAATCCGTTTGCGGGCTTTACTACGTTCTTCTTCGGCCACAACCAAGCAGGCAATGTTCCCGGCACGTTGGATGTGCAGGTGCAGATTTTTACGGTGGCCGGCCGCCTGGTGCGCACTCTCACTGCCGTAGTGCCCAGTACCGAAGCCCACCAGAAAAGTATTACTTGGAACGGCCGCGACGAATACGACGACCAGCTGGCGCGCGGCGTATACGTGTACCGCGTCAGCGTGCGTTCGCAGGCCAATAATTCCACGGCATCGAAATACGAAAAACTCGTCATCCTCAATTAATCCGCGTTTATTTGCGCCCGGGCCGCGTATGGCTCTCTTTTTCTTCTCTATGCAGTCTTCCTTTTCCCGTTCGCGCCTGGCGTTGCTCGCCGGTTCGCTGGCCGTAGCCGCTACGGCTCAGGCCCAGAACACCCAGAATCAGGGGGTTATTACCACGGCGGTGCCCATCCTCACGCTGAGCCCCGATGCCCGCTCGTCGGCCTTGGGCGAGGCGGGTGTGGCCACTTCGCCCGATGCCAACTCCGGGTATTTCAATCCCGGCAAGCTGGGCTTTGTGCAGTACAAGTATGCCGCTTCGGCATCGTACTCGCCCTGGCTGCGCAACATTACCGACGACATGAGCTTGTCGTACCTCTCGGGCTACGGCAAAATCGGCCAGCGCTCGGCCTTGGGGGCTTCGCTCATGTACTTCGACTTGGGTACTATTGACTACCGCAACGGCAACAACATTGCCCAGGGTACATTCAGCCCCAGGGAATACGCTTTTTCGGTTTCCTACGGCCAGCAGCTCACTGATAACTTCGGCGTGGGCATCTCGGCCCGCTACATCCGCTCCAACTTGGTGGGCACGGTGAACGGCAACGACGCCCGTCCCGGCAACGCCGCGGCCGTGGACCTGGGCGCATATTACTCCAAAGATGCCACCATCGGCACCGGCCTGTACAACCTGGCCTTTGGAGCCTCGATTCTGAACATCGGTAACAAGATTACCTACAACGATGTGGAGAACCCCAGCTTCCTGCCCACCACGTTGAAGCTCGGCACGGCCATCACCCGCGAGATTGACCAGTACAACAAAATTACGCTGGTTTTTGATGCCAGTAAGCTGCTGGTACCTTCGCCGTACTACGAGGCCGGTGTATTGACGAATGACCCGCGCATAGTGGCCAAAAACCGGGAAATCGCTAACAAATCAATTGTAAGCGCCATTTTGGGTTCCTTCGGTGATGCGCCCGGTGGCTTCAAAGAGGAGTTGAAAGAAATCAACCTCTCGACGGGCCTGGAGTACAACTACAACGACCTGTTGTACGCTCGGGGCGGCTATTTCTACGAGAACAGAGACAAGGGCGACCGCCAGTACCTGAGCCTGGGTCTGGGCCTGCGCTACCAGGTGTTTGGCGTGGATGGCACTTACCTGGTACCCACCGGCAGCAACTCGCAAAACAACCCTTTGGCCCAAACCATCCGGGTATCATTGCACTTTAACCTCAACAAGCTGGCCGATGCCTTCGACGAGAACGGCGCCGGCGGCACCAGCGGCGAAACCCCACCAAACTAAGTTTGTTGGTCGATAGAGCCTGACGAAAGGAAAAAGAACGTCATGCTGAGCGAAGCCGAAGCATCTCTACCGCATAACTAATCCAATCGATTGAGTTACTGCTGCGGTAGAGATGCTTCGGCTTCGCTCAGCATGACGTTCATGTTTTGTTCCGTTGTTTCGCCTATTCATTCCTTAGTACTTCTGCACTTACCCTCAATCATGCTCGACCGTACCGTCGCTCCACCCGTTCTGCCGCTGGCCCGCGTAACCCTGCCCGCAGCCGACGTTATTACCCTGCCCAGCGGTGCCCGCCTGCATGTGCTGGCCAACGATGCCCAGCCCGTGGTGCGCCTGCAAGCAGTATTTCGCGCCGGCAAGCTGGCTGAAAACCGCCCCGGCCTGGCCTCGCTCACGGCCCGCATGTTACTGGAAGGCACTACCACCCGCACCGCCCGGCAGATTGCCGATGAAGTCGCTTTCTACGGCGCCTCGCTGGAGTGCGACGCTGGTTTCGACCGTTCCACGCTCACGCTTTATTGCCTCACCCGGCACCTCTCCACGCTGCTGCCCTTGGTAATCGACGTGCTGACTAATCCCGCTTTCCCAACGGCCGAACTGGAACAGCTGAAAACCCGCACCATTCAGAACGTGCGGGTTGAGCGCCAGAAAACCAGCTATCTGGCCTCGGAGCGGTTCAATGAGTTGTTGTTTGGAGCCGAAACGCCTTATGGCCGGCCTTTCGATAGCGACGCCTACCAGGCGCTGACGGCAACCGAAGCGCAGGCGTTCCACCAGGCAGCCTATGCCTTCAGCAACGCCGAGCTGTTTCTGTGCGGCGACGTGGCGGCTGAGCGCGACCTGGTGGCGGCCGCTTTTAGTGCTGCTCCGGCCGCTGTCCCCGTGTCGGCTGATGGCGTCAGTCAGCAAAACCACGATTTTGCCGTGGCTGATTTCGACCGCGTGGCCGTGGCTGGTAGCCTGCAAGCTTCGGTGCGCATGGGCCGCATGTGGCCCGCGCCCTCGCACCCCGATACCCACCGCCTTAAACTGCTGGTGAATGTTTTCGGCGGTTACTTCGGCTCACGCCTCATGCGCAACATTCGTGAGGACAAGGGCCTGACTTATGGCATCTACGCCAGCGTGGCCCTGCGGGAGTTTGGCACTTCGCTCATTATCGGCACCGATGTGAAGGGCGAAAGCGCCAACTTCGCCGTGAGCGAGATTGAAATGGAAATGCGCCGCCTGCAGGAAGAGCTGATTCCGGCCGACGAGTTGGAAACGGTCAAGAACTACATTTTGGGCAAATTCGCCAACGAGTTATCGACGGTATTTGAGCAATGCGACAAATATAAGAGCTTGGTCTTTCTGGGTCTGCCCGCTGATTACTACATCGAATTCGTGCAGCAAACCGAAAGTGCCGATGCGGAGACGTTGCGCGAGTTAGCGCAACACTACCTCGCGCCAGCCGCTTTGCAAACGGTGGTTGCCGGGCCGGTAGCGTAGATTTTCACCCATAAAAAAAACGTCTGCCTTGCTGAGTAAAGCATGGCAGACGTTTTTTTTATGCCCTTACGCGTTCACTGGCGTTTGAATAGCGGGAGGCGCGGGCGTGTACTCGGGCGTAGCGGTGCGGTGCTCGGCTTTGGCTTTGCCGGGGTCGTCCATCATGTCTTTGCGATTGAAGGGCCGAATGATGAGGCGCAGGGCTTGGTCGGAACTGAAGTAGCTGAAGGCCCAGTCCACGAAGGCCACCACCTTGTTACGGAAGCCCACCAGCGTCATCAGGTGCACAAACAGCCAGGTGGCCCAACCAAAAATGCCGTTGAAGTGAATGTTGCCGGGCATGTCTACCACGGCCTTGTTGCGGCTCACAATGGCCATTGCGCCCTTGTTGAGGTACTTGAAATCTTTGGGTGCTTCGCCGCGCAGCAGGCGCTGAATGTTGGCGGCCAAGTGGTCGGCCTGTTGCTGGGCCACGGGCGCCAGCATGGGCAGGCCGCGGGGCATGTCATGGCTCACCAGGTTGGCCACGTCGCCGATGGCGAAAATATTGGTCTGGCCCTGCACTTGGTTCCAGCCATTCACGTTGATGCGCTTGTTGCGCGCCACCACTTCGGGGGGCAGGCCGGGCACCTCGGCGCCGTTCACACCAGCCGCCCACACCAGGTTCTCGGTCGGAATAAACTCCGTGTCGGAGAAATAAGCCTTGCCATCTTCGTACCTGTTGATGGACGTATTGAGCTGGACTTTTACGCCCAACTCCACCAGGTAGCGTTTGGCATCGGCCTGCGAAGCCAGTGACATGGGCCCCAGCAATTCGGCTCCGGCCTCGACCAGGAAAATCTGCATGGCCCGCAAATCCAGTTCGGGGTAGTCTTTCGGCAGTACGTGCTTGCGCATTTCGGCCAGCGAGCCGCTGATTTCTACGCCGGTAGGCCCGCCGCCCACCACCACAATATTGAGCAGCGCCTGCTTGGCGGCCGGGTCGTCGGTGAGCAGGGCTTTCTCGAAGTTCTGGAAAATGTAGCTCCGCAGGTTCAGCGCGTTCGGAATGCTCTTAATCTGCATGGCATTGCGCTCGATGCTTTCCAGCCCAAAAAAATTGGTGAGCGAGCCCGTAGCCAGCACCAGGTAGTCGTAGCGAATGTCGCCCACGCTGGTGGTCAACGTATTGCGAGCCGGGTCGACCCGCTGCACATCGGCCATGCGGTAGAAGAAATTGGGCTGGCCCGCAAAAATCTTGCGAATGGGGTAGGCGATGCTATCGGCCTCCAGGGCCCCGGTAGCCACCTGGTAAAGCAGGGGCTGGAAATTGTGGTAGTTATTGCGGTCGATAACCACCACCTGCACGGGAGCCTTACGCAGGGCCTTGGCCAGCCGCAGGCCGCCAAAGCCGCAGCCGATGATAACTACGCGCGGTTGCGCCGAAATGGGAAGGTTGGTGTCCATGGGTTCAAGGAAGAGTCAAACAACCCATATAACTCCAATATCGGGTTGGCGGTTACCAATTCCGTAACGCTGGCCCTCCCGCCCCCAATTAATAGTCGTCGGTATTCTTTTTCTTGAACTCGCCTCTTTTCACCTGCTGAATCAGCTGCAGCCAGCTGAAGGGGTTGAGCAAGGGGTTGTTGGAATACCGGCTGGGACCCATGCCCTGGCGGGCATCGTAGTTGTACTGCTGCTGCTGCATGGTCTGACGGAAGTTGGCCACCGCGCCCATGGGCTGGGTTCGGAAAATGCGGTTCATCAGTTCCTCGTTGAGGTTGGCGGCGGCGGCGCTGCCGCGCTCGGTGGGCAGGCGCAGGGCCAGAAACGCCTTTTTGAAGTCGCGCTCGGTGGTGTAGGGAAATACGCGCACCTCGCCCAGCATGGTGGCATCTTCCTGCAGCTGCACCACTACCGAGTAGCTCAGCCGCTGGTAATCGGGCGGAATAACGATGACGTAGTTGGTGTAGCCCAGCGAGCGGATGATGATGCTGTCGCCGGCCAGCACGGCCAGCGAGAAGTAGCCGTAGGCGTTGGAAGCCGTGCCGCGCCCCGCCTTGGGCACGTACACCGTAGCGCCGGGTACGCCCAGCAGGCTGTCGCCGGTGGCCACAATGCCCGTGAACTGGATAATCCGGCGCTTGCCCTGGGCATGCGCTTTGGGAGCCGCCAGCAGCAGCCCGCCCAGCAAAACAAGGGCGAAAAGAAAAGAGAAGCGGCGAAGGCGCAAGAAATCAGGCATGTTCGGGGTAGGGAGAGGCAAATATACGGCTTTGGGGTCGGGGCCGATGGTAACGCCGATGGTAACTTTGGGCGGAAAGAACGAAGGACGTCCGCCCCTTCCCAGACAGTAGATGCGCTTGAAACATTTCACGGTTGCTTTTGGGCAGCAACTTTTTAAATCTTTGGGCGACGAAAGCCGGGTGCGCATCCTGCATTTGCTGTGGCGCAACCACGAAATGGTGGTGGCCGACCTGGAGCAAGTGCTGGATTTCACCCAAACCAAAACCAGCAGGCAATTATCGTACTTAAAGAATGCAGGTTTGGTGAACGTGCGGCGGCTCGATAACTGGATGTACTATTTTCTCAAGGAAGAGGCGGCCGAATTGGTGCAGGAGCTGCTTGCCTTCATGGAAAAAGACCCCCAGCTCCTGCACGACCAGCAAGTGTACCAAACTCTGTGGTCGAATCGGGAGCTGGCCGCGTATAAGCTGCAAACCCGCCACTGGCACGGCCCGGAGTAAGCGCCCGCAGGGAAAACCAACGGGCCGGTCTATCTGCCTATTCTAACGTATCGACTTGCATGAGCCACACCCGTCACCTGTTTGTGTGCACCAAACAAAAGTCCGGAATCGGGGCCGAGGTTGCCCGTGCCCTGAAAAAGGAGTTGAAGCGCCAAGGATTGGCCAAGCAGGTAGTCGACGGTGAAAAGCTGCGCACGCAGGTGCAGACCTGCGACTGCCTCGACCTGTGTAAGCAGTGCAAAAAAGGCCACGGCGCGGCCCTCATTGTTTATCCCGAAGGCACGGTGTATGGCAACGTGCGCCCCGATGATGCCGCCGAATTAGTAGCCCAGCACCTGGGCCTGGGCAAAGTGGTAAAGCACTTGTGCATTGATAAATGATTGAACACGGTAGCAAAGTCGGCTGGCGCGTAAATCGGAATGCACCCCGGATGCCAACCGTGGGCGGGCCTTCTCCGTTGATAAGGCAATTCAACAGTTTTTACCTCATCGCTCCCATGCGTTTTTCTCTCGCAGCCCTGCTTCTGACCGGGCTTGCTTTCCGTGCCACCGCTCAGCCGGCCGCCCCCTCCGATTCCGTTTATACTGCTCCTATCACTGCGCCTGGCCCGGCTCCTTTGGCCGCGCAGCTTGGCGGGCCAAAGTCATTTGGGCAAATAGGCAAGAATAAGACCCTTACGCTGCTACCCATTCCGGTAATCTTTTATCAGGCCGAAACAGGCTTCGGTTACGGCTTGGGTGCGTTGTTGAGCGGCCGCTTTTCAGCCGACACCCTGACGCGGCCCTCCAATGCCCGGGTGCAGTACTGGACCACCCAGAAGGGCCAGTCGCTACTGCAACTGGTGCATTCCATTTACACGCCGGGCGAGAAATTCTACCTCAATGGCGAAATCAGCGCCTATGATATTCTGCTGTATTACTACGGTACCGGTCCAAAATCAGTCAGCGCCGATGAGTCGGAAACGTCTTACAAGCTATTGATTATCAATCAGCGCTTGCAAAAACAGATTGCGCCCAAGCTGTTCTTCGGCGCTCAGTACCGCCTCACCGACGTTACGAAGCTTGATGTACCAGCGAAGAACGTGGATGACAACCGCACCAATGTGTTTTACACCGATTCGCGCGTGACGCCCCGCCAACGCCAGGATACCCGCGTTTCGGGCCTCGGTCCGGTCATCACCTACGACACCCGCGATGTGCCCTTGGCCGCCTTTCGCGGCAGCCTGCTTGACTTCGGGGCCACGTTTAATGGAACGGGTTTGGGTTCTGATTACCGCTTCGTGCGCTACCAGCTCGACGCCCGTCATTTCCAGCCCATTCGCTCGACCAAAACGATTCTGGCGATGCAGTTTCTGGGGCAGTTCCACACCGGCGATGTGCCTTTCCGCGAGTTGGCGGGTATCGGGGCAAACCTGGGCGGCACGCTCTACAACAACGCCAACCTGCTGCGCGGCATTTACGAGCAGCGCTTCCGCGACCGCCAGATGGTGATGTTCCAGGCAGAGCTCCGCCAGAAACTATTCTGGCGCATCGATGCGGCTGTTTTCGGTGGCGTGGGCAACGTGAGTCAGTACGTCGACAAGTTTTCCCTCAACAATACCAAGTACGCCGGTGGAGCAGGCCTTCGCTTCAACTTTCTGCAGCGCGACCGGGTGAACTTGCGCCTCGACTACGCAGGTGGTACTGGCAGCGCGCCGGGCATTCTTTTCGCCATCGGCGAAGCGTTTTAACCGCTACGCCGCGATAATCCAAAAAAGCCTTTCCTGTTCGCAGGAAAGGCTTTTTTGCGGTAGGGATAGGTGAGTTTGTGCCTGGCGATGTTAAAAAAAAGACCAATCTGCAGGCCCACCGCCCGCCGCTAGTGGAACTCCTGCGTTGGAAAAGCTCCCTCCACATCGGTGCCGGTAGCTTGGGTAAACAGCCGCGGCGCGAGCTTCGCGGCGGCGGCTTCTGTTCGGGCAGGAGTAATAATCTGCGATTCGGGCAAAGCAGGCCGGTTTACCTTGGGCGTTACCAGTTGTGCGTCAGTAGCATAAAGCATGGGTAAATGGTCAACTGGTATATTTGAGAATCAGAGAGGCGGAAAGTTTCTGTGCTTCAGAACCCAGTGTAGTATTCGGGTAAATCTTGATGGAGGCAGGGGCTCCCGGAGGGTGTTAACAATTCGGTAACCTGGTTCGGCAGCGCCCGCCGGACCCACGCCTTACCTTCGTGGCGGCAATTATGCCCAGCTTTTACTCTCGTTTTATGTCGTCCCGCCCCATCCGCGCCGCGTTGCTTTCCGTGTATCACAAAGACCGGCTGGCACCGCTGGTGCAGGTGCTAAGGCAGCACGGCGTGACGCTCTACTCTACGGGCGGCACCCAGCAATTTTTGGAAGAGCAGGGCGCCGAGGTGATTGCCGTGGAGGACCTGACGGGTTTCCCGGAAGTGTTCGGTGGCCGGGTGAAAACCCTGCATCCCAAGGTATTTGGTGGGATTTTGCACCGCCGCCACGAAGCTGGCGATTTGGCTCAGGCTGAGCAGTACGGCATTCCGCCCATCGACTTGGTGGTGGTTGATTTGTATCCCTTCGAAGAAACGGTAGCTAGTGGGGCCCAAGAGCAGGACGTCATCGAGAAGATTGATATTGGAGGCATTTCCCTGCTGCGCGCCGCCGCTAAAAACTACCGCGATGTGCTGGTAATCAGCAGCCGCGACCAGTACGCGGCCGTGACTGAGCTGCTCATCGCCAAGAATGGCGCTACCGACCTCGACGACCGCCGGCAGTACGCCGCTGCCGCCTTCGCCACTACTTCGCACTACGACACCGAGATTTTTAAGTACGTGAGCCAGGACACCGCTGTGGCCGGCACCGCTCTGCGCCTGAGCGCTCAGCCCGCCACTCCGCTCCGCTACGGCGAAAACCCGCACCAGGCCGGCACGTTCTACGGCGACCTCACCGCACTGTTTGACCAGCTTCACGGCAAGCAGCTCAGCTACAATAACCTGGTGGACGTAGACGCGGCCGTGGCCCTCATGGCCGAATTCACCGACGGCGAGCCCGCCTGCGCCATCCTCAAGCACACCAACGCCTGCGGCGTGGCCCAGGCCGCCACGCTCCGCGAGGCTTACGTGAATGCGCTGAGCTGTGACCCAACGTCCGCCTTTGGCGGCGTCATCATCGTCAACAAAGAAGTAGATGCGGCCACCGCCGCCGAGCTGAACCAGCTATTCTTCGAAGTGCTGATTGCGCCCAGCTTCGCCGCCGAGGCCTTGCCCGTGCTTCAAAGCAAGAAAAACCGCATTCTGCTGCTGCAAAAGCCGGTTGAGTTTCCGAAGAAGCAAGTCAAAACGCTGCTCAATGGCATCATCGAGCAGGATGCCGACCGCCAGACCGAAACCGCCGCCGATTTTCGCACCGTAACCCAATCGGCCCCCACGGTGGAGGAAACGGCCGCGCTGGTGTTCGCCGGCAAAATCTGTAAGCACACCAAGAGCAACACCATCGTGCTGGCCCGCGCCGGCCAGCTCCTGGCCTCCGGCGTGGGCCAGACCAGCCGCGTTGATGCCCTGCGCCAAGCCATTGAGAAAGCCCGCGCCTTCGGCTTCGACCTGCACGGGGCCGTGATGGCTTCCGATGCCTTCTTCCCCTTCTCCGACTGCGTGGAAATTGCTGGCGCGGCTGGCATTCGCGCCGTGGTGCAGCCCGGCGGCTCCATCAAAGACGCCGATACCATCCGGGCCTGCGACGAGTTGGGCATGACCATGGTGCTGACCGGCGTGCGGCACTTCAAGCACTAGGGCAAGCAGGTAGGTCTGTCGTTGCTTCGTCGGGCCTCCTCGCAACGACAGACGCAGTTCATTTCTGCAATGCCATAACTCCGTTCATCATGCCGGCCCAAACCTTCCGTACCTTTGCGCATTATTCTGTCCGGCTCAGAATCCGGACTCCGTCTTATTGCAGCTAACGCTATGGGTTTCTTTAATTTCCTGACCAGCGACATCGCCATTGACCTGGGCACGGCCAATACGCTCATCATTCACAACGACAAAATCGTGGTGGACGAGCCGAGCATCATCGCCAAAGACCGAACTACGAATAAAGTCATCGCCGTGGGCCGCCAAGCCCAGCAGATGCACGAGAAAACGCACGATAATATCCGCACCATTCGCCCGCTGAAAGACGGAGTAATTGCCGATTTCCACGCCGCCGAGGAAATGATTAAGGGCATGATTAAGATGATTGACACGCGCAAACGGCTGTTTCAGCCCTCGCACCGCATGGTCATCTGCATCCCGTCGGGCATTACCGAAGTAGAGAAACGCGCTGTGCGTGACTCCGCCGAGCACGCCGGGGCCAAGGAAGTGTGGATGATTCAGGAGCCCATGGCCGCCGCCATCGGCATCGGTATCGACGTGCAGCAGCCCGTGGGCTCGATGATTATCGACATCGGGGGCGGCACCACCGAAATCGCGGTCATTGCGCTGTCGGGCATCGTATGCGACCAATCCATTAAAACGGCCGGTGACGTCTTCAACCAGGATATTCTCGACTACATGCGCCGGCAGCACAACCTGCTCATCGGCGAGCGCTCGGCCGAGCGCATCAAGATTGAAGTAGGTGCCGCGCTCACCGAGCTCGACGTGCCGCCACCCGACCACGAAGTACGTGGCCGCGACCTGATGACGGGTATTCCGAAGGTTATTAGAGTGACGTTCTCGGAAATTGCCATTGCTCTCGATAAATCGGTGGCAAAAATTGAGGAAGCGGTATTAAAAGCCCTCGAAATTTCACCCCCCGAATTGTCGGCCGATATTTACGAGAACGGTATTCATCTCACCGGTGGCGGTGCGCTGCTGCGTGGTTTGGACAAGCGCCTGGCCGCCAAAACCAAGCTGCCGATTCACATTGCCGAAGACCCGCTGCGCGCCGTGGTGCGCGGCACAGGCAAGGCTATTAAGGATATTCAGGCCTTTAAAGGCGTATTGCTGACATAATTTAAGACAGGGATTAATAAGTAGAACGTCATACTGAGCTTGTCGAAGCATCTCTACCATGAGAGTAATTAATTGCTCCCACAACGAAGCGGTAGAGATGCTTCGACAAGCTCAGTATGACGTTCTTTTACGATTCGCTCGTAATTAATTCAATTAACCTCCGTGCGGAATTTATTTATTTTCCTATTTCGTTTTCGGGGGGCACTGGTATTTGGCTTATTAGAAATAATTAGCCTGTATTTATTTATTACGAATAATTCCTATCAGCGGGCCGCCTTTTTTAATTCGGCAAACAAGTACGCGGGAGTAGTGCTGAACCGGCGCACGCAGGTAATCGACTATTTCCACTTGGCCGAGATGAACCAGCAGCTGGCCGCTGAGAATGCCATCCTCCGTCAGCAGCTATATCCGGCTGACTCCGTGCGACGCGAGGCCGACACGGTGGCAGTGCCCCCGGCCCGAACCGATTCGTTGCGGCGCGTGCGCTACCAGCGGCCGGCCACCCGGCCCGATACGCTGCTGCTCGGCCAGCAGCGCTTACCCGCCCGCGACCCGAGTTATCCACTAACTCCGGCCCGAGTTATCAACAATATGCTCCATAATGTGGATAACTACATCACCCTGAATGTCGGAAGCGTCAATGGCGTGCGTCCCGGCTTGGGTGTGGTAGCGGCCGGCGGAGTAGTAGGCCGGGTGAAAGTGGTGAGCGAGCATTATGCCACCGTCACCAGTCTGCTGCACTCTAAAACCAGCATTGCTTCTAAAATCAAGCGCGATGGCACGTTTGGCACCATCCGCTGGCTGGGCGAAGACCCGACGCACGCCTTGCTCGACAACGTGCTGCGCGAAACCAAACTGCAGAAAGGCGACACGATAGTCACCTCAAGCTACAATTCAGTATTCCCCGAGGGCGTGTTTATCGGCACTATCGACTCGTTTGTGAAGGAGCCCGACAAGAACTTCTGGACGGTGCGGGTGCGGCTGGGCGTCAATTTTGCCAACCTTACCTACGTTTACGTCGTGACCAATCGGGCCAAAGCCGAGCGCGATACGCTGGAAGTCCACACGGGCATTCTGCCGAAAGGAGGGGCCCGTCCATGAGCGCCGTACGGTTTATTCTGATTCAAATTTTGCGCTTCGGGCTCTATGCGGGCGTGCATGTGCTGCTGATTAGCCGGCTGGTGCTGTTCGATTTGGGCTGGTGCTTTTTGTATTTGGGCTTTCTGCTGTTTTTGCCGTTGGCCACGCCCATTGTGGTGCAGCTGCTGCTGGCTTTTGCGATGGGCCTCACGATGGATATTTTTTACGATACCGGCGGGCTGCACGCGGCGGCGGCGGTGTTGCTGGGCTTTATGCGGCCGTGGGTGTTGCGCCTGCTCACCCCACGCGATGGCTACGACAGCGGCGACGCCGTGAACGTGCACCAAATGGGCTGGCAGTGGTTTGGGGTATACCTCACGCTGCTGGTGCTGCTGCACCATGCGGCATTTTTCCTGCTGGAGCTGGGCAGTTTTCTGTATTTCGGCATTACGCTGGGTAAAATTCTGGTGAGCGCACTATTCACCGGACTGGCGTTGTTAATTATTCAACTGCTGTTCTATCCAGTGCGGCGGGGGCGGAATTAGGGGTTTGCTCTAGTGAAAGAACGTTATGCTGAGCGCAGTCGAAGTATCTCGCTCGCAGCAGTAATTCAATCGTTTAACGATGCGAGCGAGATGCTTCGACTGCGCTCAGCATGACAGAAAAATAAATAATGCAATATCTGGAAGGCCGCAAGTACGTGGTGCAAGGCATCTTCTTGGCGGTGGCCCTCATTTTCCTGACGCGGCTGTTTGTCATGCAGGTGCTGGATGGCACCTATAAGCTGGCGGCCGATAGAAATACCTTGCAGCGCTTGGTACAGATTCCGTACCGAGGCCTGATATACGACCGCAAGAACCAGCTACTGGTGCAGAATACGCCCGTGTACGACCTGATGGTGATGCCCCGCGAAGTGAAGCAGCTGGATTCGGCTCGCTTCTGCGCGCTGCTCCAGATTCCGATAGAGGACCTGCGCGCCAGCCTGCGGGCAGCCAAAAAATACTCGCGCAATAAGCTCTCGCCCGTAGTTCAGAACCTGACCACGCCCGACCTGGCCGTAATTCAGGATAAGCTGATGGATTTTCCGGGCTTCCACATCCAGGCGCGGATGGCCCGGGCTTACCGTATGGATAACCTGGCCCACGCCCTGGGCTACGTGGGTGCCATCACGCCGGCTTTTATGGAAAAGCCGAAGTACGCCAAGTACCATTCCGGCGAGAACATCGGCATATCGGGCCTGGAGTCGTATTACGAGGAAACGCTGATGGGCCGGCGCGGCGTGCAGTACAAGATGGTGAACGTGCGCGGCATCGAGAAAGGCAAGTTTCGGGGCGGCGAGTTTGACACGTTGTCCGTGGCCGGGCAGGACTTGCACCTGAGCATCGACGCGGAATTGCAGGCCTACGGCGAGAAGCTGCTGGCCGGCCGGCGGGGCTCCATTGTGGCCATCGACCCGAAAACGGGCGAAATTCTGGCTTTCGTGTCGGCGCCGCACTACAGGCCGCAGCTGCTCACGGGCAAGGGCTCAGGCAACCGCTACATGGATTTGCTCAACAACCCCGACCGCCCGCTCTTTGACCGCCCGCTGATGGCCACGTACCCGCCCGGCTCGGTGTTTAAGCTGGTGAATGAGCTGGTGGCGCTGCAACTGGGCGTGGTTACGCCCGGTACGTCCTTTGAGTGCAACCAGAAGCTGGTGCGTTGCACGCACCGCCACGAGCCGCCGCGCAACGTGAGCATTGCCATTAAGCAAAGCTGCAACCCCTATTTCTACCAGGTGCTGCGGGCGGCGGTGGTGCGTGGGCAGGCCCCCAATAAATACGACGATGCCCACATCGGCCTGGGGCAGTGGCAGAAAATGGTGAAATCGTTCGGCCTCGGCGAAAAGCTGGGGGTGGATATGTCGCAGGAGAAACGTGGTCTTATTCCCTCGCCGGAATTCTACGACAAAAAATTCTTCAATAAAAAGGAAAACCGCCAGCACCGCTGGAGCTTCCGCAACGTGTATTCGCTCAGCATCGGGCAGGGCGAAATTGGTATTACGGGCCTGCAAATGGCCAACGTGCTGGCTACCATCGCCAATCGGGGCTGGTACTACACGCCGCATTTCGTGCGTGGGATTGGCAACGGCGGCCCGCTGCCGCAGTACCAGCAAAAGCACTTCACAGCTGTCGATACGGCGTTATTTAAGCACATCATCCCCGGCATGGAGATGGTAGTCGACGGCAATGGGGGCACCGGCGGGCTGGCTTCGCTGGCGCAATTCGGCATTTCGGTGGCCGGCAAAACCGGCACCGTGCAAAACGCGCACGGCTTCGACCACGCCACCTTCGCCGCCTTCGCCCCAGCTAACGACCCCAAAATTGCCATTGCCGTTTTCATCGAAAACAGTGGTTTTGGGGGTACCAGCGCCGCCCCCGCCGCGGGCCTGATGATAGAGAAGTACCTGCGCGGCAAAGTGGCGCCCCACCGCAAACGCTGGGAGGATTGGGTGATGTACGGCGACTTTACCAAGCACCTGCACGGGATGTAGGCCCGCTACCGCAGGGTTAGCTCTGGTCAGGTACAGAACAGAACAGAACAGAACAGAACAGAACAGAACAGAACGTCATGTCGAGCGCAGCCGAGACATCGCGCGCGTGTTTGTAAATCAATTGATTGGGTCAGTTAATCACGCGAGATGTCTCGACTGCGCTCGACATGACGTTCAACAATTGTCCTCCTATCCGGGTTGTAACGCCTCCTCATTCAAAATCTCAACTAATATGGAATCCCTCCAAGGAAAAGTCGCCCTCGTAACCGGCGCTGGTAAAGGTATCGGCCGCGCCGTAGCCCTGGCATTGGCTGCCGAAGGCGTGCACGTAGGCCTGCTGGCCCGCACCGAAAGTGACCTGCGCGAAGTAGCGGCCGAAATCATTGCGGCCGGCGGCACCGTGATTACCACGGTGGCCGACGTGGCCGACCGCACCGCCGTAAACGTGGCCGTGGCTAAAATTCATCAGGAGCTGGGCCCGATTGACATCCTCATCAACAACGCCGGCATCGGCAGCTTCGCCAAGTTCCTGGAGATGGAGCCCGAGCAGTGGGAGCACATCATTCAGGTGAACCTGATGGGCACGTACTACGTGACCCGCGCCGTGCTGCCCGTGATGATTGCGCGCCAGACCGGCGATATTATCAATATTTCTTCTACTTCCGGCCAGCGGGCCGCCGCTGGCAGCAGCGCCTACAGCGCCTCCAAATTCGCCGTTATGGGCCTCACCGAGTCCCTGATGCAGGAGGTGCGCAAGCACAACATCCGCGTGTCGGTGCTCACGCCCAGCACCGTGGCAACGCCCCTGGCTTTGGAAAACAAGCTCACCGATGGCAACCCCGAGAAGGTGATGCAGCCCGAGGATTTGGCCGAATTCATGGTGTCGCAATTGAAACTGAACCGCCGAATTTTTATTAAAGAGGCGGGCATGTGGTCGACTAATCCGTAATTACGGCAACTTGCTAAATCCAAAAGCGCCCCCGTAACGTGAGTTGCGGGGGCGCTTTTGTTCCACTAAAGCTGGTTGAAAGGAATGTTCTGGATGCGGTATGACTTCCAGTCCTTGTAGTCGAAGTGCCACCACTCGGCGGGGAGTACGGTGAAGCCATGTTGCTCCATCTTGCTGCGAAGTAAATCGCGCAAGGCCCGTTGCTCCGAGGTGCCGCCCGCGTAAGCAACGTAGGAGCGTGGGCTCATCTCATCATATTCCCCGGTCATGGTCACTTCACGCCCGGTGGCAATGCTCCAGAGGCTCAGGTCCACGGCGCAGCCACGGTTGTGGCGTGAGCCTTTTTTCGGGTCGGCCACAAAGTCCTTTTTTTGCTTCGGCGTAATATCCCAGAATAGCTTGGTCACGCTCCAGGGGCGGTACCCATCGAATACCAAAAGCCGGTAGCCAAGCGGGGCTAATTCTTTATTCACCTTTACCAAGGCCTCTGCAGCCGGCCGTTGCAGGAAGGCCCGGGCCTCGGAATAGACCGGACGACCCGCAAAATTCTTGCTGGTGGCATACCGGATATCCAATTGAATGGTCGGGTCGAGCTGCTGCAATTCCACTAATTCGGACGGGCTGAAAGCGCCGGTTTCGAGGGGTGGTTTCGCGGCGCAGCTGCTAATTATCATGACTGCGCAAAAGGCCCACGACTTCCGCAATATCAGGTATTTATTTTCAGAAGTACGCATGTGATAAGGCTTGGATTCCAATGAAATGCAGCGGTGAATTTCGAAAACATATCCGAGTTTAATACACGTAAAGCGGATACGTTGGTCAACAAAAAAGCCTCCGTTGAGGAGGCTTTTTTCAGTCGTCAAAAGGCCTTACAAAATCCCGCTCAGGAAGCCCGGCGCGATGCCCAGTATAATCGTCAGCAAAGCCAGCACTATCAGCGTCACGGTTTGGATACCATCGACCGGCACCGGCGTGGCATCGGCCGGAGCGGGCTGCATATACATGGCGATGATGGGGCGCAGGTAGTAATACAAGCCCACCATGCTCATGACGACGGCAAACACCACGAGGCCGATATAGCCCTGGCCCACGGCGGCGGCCAGCAGGAAAAACTTGCCGAAAAAGCCGCCCGTGAGCGGAATGCCGGCCAGCGAGAGCATGGCCACCGTCATGGTGAAGGCCAGCAGCGGATTGGTTTTGCCCAAGCCGTTGAGGCCGGCGTAGGAGTCATCCTGGCGGTGTTCAGCCACTAGTTTCAGCACGCCGAAGGCCGCTACTGTGGCAATGGAATAAGCCAGCGAGTAGAAGAAAATGCCGCTGGCGGCATCGCCGGTGAGCATGCCTTTGCTGGCCACGAGGCCGATAAGCAGGTAGCCGGCGTGGCTCACGCTGGAGTAGGCCAGCATGCGTTTGGTGTTGGTTTGGGCCGCCGCACCCACGTTGCCGAGCAGGAGGGTGAGGGCGCACATGGCCTGAATGGTGGGCATCCAGAAACCCTGGGCGGCGGGCAGGGCCACGGCCAGCAGCTTGAGAAAAGCGGCGAAACCAGCCGTTTTCACCACGGTGCTCATGAAGGCGGTGAAGAAGGTAGGTGTGCCCTCGTACACGTCGGGCGTCCAGAAGTGGAACGGCGCGGCCGATACCTTGAAACCAATGCCGATAATCATCATCAGAATGCCGATGTAGAGCATGGGCTGCAGGGTAGCGTTGGCCGGGTTGGCCACGGCGGCGGCCAGCCGCGAGAGCGCGAAGGTGCCGGTAGCGCCGTAGAGCAGCGCCACGCCAAAGAGCAGGATGCCGGTGGCAAACGCGCCCATCAGGAAGTACTTCAGGGCGGCCTCGTTCGAGCGCGAGTCGCGCTTGTTGCTGCCGGCCAGTACGTACATGCAAATGCTCAGGATTTCGATGCCCACGAAGAGCATCAGCAGGTGGTCGTAGCCGACCATCATAATGGCACCCACCAGCGAGAAAAGCAGCAAGGCGTAGTATTCAGCCAGATTGGTTTCGCCCGATACCACGTAGCTGCGCGAGAAGGGCAGCAGCAAAATAGTGGTCAGTAGCACGATGCCCGTGAAGGCTACCGTGTAGTTGTCCACCACCAGCATGTTGTTGAAATACGGCGCGTGGACGACGTTCCAGTCGGCGTAGTTGGCCCCGAATACGGCCAGCAGCAGCAGCATGGCACCGGGCAGCAGCACCTTATTCGAGCGCAGAAAGCCCAGGAACAGGTTGAGGATGCCGAAGACGGAGAGGAGAATGATGGAGGTCATGTGGTAACTTCAAATAAGAACGTTGGTCGGGCTTTTAAGCTAACCGAACGTCATGCTGAGCGAAGTCGAAGCATGACGTTCCTTTTTATCGCCAATAACAAGGCTGTTCTACCGGCCAACCAGCCCCAGGATATTGGTCACGGCTGGCTCCGACAAGCTCAGGAACAAGCCCGGGAACAGGCCTAGCCAGAACACCAGCACCATGAGCGGCGCCAGAATCAGCAACTCGCCGCCGGTGAGGTCGGTGATGGTTTCGGAAAATGAGGAATCGGGGCCGAGCATCACGCGCTGGAACATGCGCAGCAGGTACACGGCCGAGAAAATGATGGTGAGGCCGGCAATGGCCCCGACCCAGGCGTTGTATTGGTACACGCCGGCCAGCAGCAGGAATTCGCCCACGAAGCCGCCCGTGAGGGGCAGGGCCACGGTGCTGAGCAGCATCACCAGAAAGCACACCGACAGGATGGGCGTGCGGCGGGTGAGGCCGCCCAAATCGGGGATGAAGCGGGTGCCGGTGCGGCGCTCGATGGCGTCGGCGACGAAGAACATGCCGACCACGTTCACGCCGTGAGCCAGCATCTGGATGACCGCGCCTTGCAGGCCGATTTGGGTGAGCGAGAACACGCCGGCCGCCATCAAACCAACGTGGGAGAGGGATGAGTAGGCGATGAGGCGCTTCATATCGCGCTGCCGGATGGCGATGATGGCCCCGTAGATAACGCCAATGACGGCGAGGATGATAACCGGTTTTTGCCACTGGCTCACGCCGAGCGGCACCACGGGCAGCAACCAGCGCAGGGTGCCGTAGATACCCATTTTCAGCATGATGCCCGCGAGCAGCATGGTGGCGGGGGCGGGGGCTTCGGTGTAAGTATCGGGCTGCCAGGTGTGGAAGGGGAAGATGGGCATCTTCACGGCGAAGGCCGCGAAAATCAGCCAGAACAGCCACGACTGCTCCGAGGCGCTCAGTTTGAGGTTATAGAAGGCCGAAAGCTCCGAGGAGTGCTGGGCCAGGGAGCCGGCGGCGGGGCCGGTTTGCAAATACAGGTACACGAAGCCGGCCAGCATCAGCAGCGAGCCCACCACGGTGTAGAGGAAAAACTTGAGGGTGACGGCCACGCGGCGTTCGCCGCCCCAAGCCCCGGCCAGGAAGTAAATCGGAATCAGGGCAACTTCCCAGAAGAAGTAGAACAGGAAGGCATCGAGCGACACAAACACGCCCAGCAGGCCCGTTTGCATAAACAGTACAAGGGCGTAGAAGCTGGAGGAGTTGTCGTAGTTGTGCTTGAACGCGCTTAGCAATATCAGCGGAACCAGGAAGGTGGTGAGCAGCACCAGCAACAGGCTGAGGCCGTCGAGCCCGATGTGGAAGTTGATGCCGGCGGAAGGAATCCAGTGGTAGTTGAGGTTGAAACTGGCCGAGCCGGTGGTTTTGAAAGCGAAGGCGGCGTACACCGCAAGGCCAAATTCGAGAAGCGAGGCCCCCAGCGCGAGGGTGCGGGTGGCGGCTCCCTTGGTGAAAAGCAGCAGCAGGGCGGCGGCTAGAGGAAGGAAAAGCAGGACAGCAGTCAGCATCGGCAAGAACAGGAGGGCAGCAGCGGAGCCGGGAAACCGGCCCGCAAATTGACCGCAAACTTACGCAATGCCTGGCAAGGCACCGCGCCTCGCGCCGGATTATGCGGGCAACTCCGTCCTGCGCCGTGGTTGGGGGCCTACAGCCAGGCGGCTCGCAGTTACATTTGGACCAATCCAAAAGCTGCTGTTTCATGACTCTTGCCAAACTGCGCGTGGGCCGTCCCACCGACAGGCTGCCGGCCTTGCTTCGTTTTTACTGCGAGGGGTTGGGCCTGGCGAAGCTAACGGACTTCACCGCTCACAACGGTTTCGATGGCGTGATGCTGGGCCACCCCCAGGCACCGTATCATCTGGAATTTACGCATCAGCCTGGTCACACCGTGGGGCGTGCCCCAACCGCTGATAACCTGCTGGTATTTTACCTGCCCGATGCAGCGGAATGGCAAGCCGCTGTGCGGCGCATGGCCGCCGCTGGCTTTGCGCCCGTGCCGGCCTACAACTCGTATTGGGACCAGCGAGGCTGCACTTTTGAAGACCCCGACGGCTACCGCGTGGTGCTACAGCAAGCCGAATGGAACCTGTAGCGCAAACACATACGCCGGCAGCAGCCGTTGTTTCGCGCCTGGCGCCCACGCCCAGCGGCTACCTGCACATTGGCAATGCCGTGAACTTCGTGCTCACCTGGCTGCTCACGCGGCGGGTCGTGCCCGGCCGGGCCGGTGGCGTGCTGCACCTTAGAATTGACGACCTGGACCGCACCCGTCTGCGCCCGGCCTACCTGGAGAATATCTTTCGCGTCATCGACTGGCTCGGGATTGATTATGACCACGGCCCCAGCGGCCCCGACGACTTCTTGCGCCGTCATTCGCAGCTGCTGCATCTGCCCGAGTATAACGCCATACTGCGCCGGCTGGCTCAGCGGCCGGGTTTGGTGCGGGCCAGCACCCGCTCGCGTACCAACGTCGCCGAGGCTGTCGTCCCGCTCGAAACGCCGGGCGTGGCGTGGCGGGCGCACGTGCCCGCTGGTACTACCATTTCCTTCAACGATGCCTGGCAAGGCAGAATCAATGTCCCGCTCGATGCGCTGATGCCGGATTTTGTTGTCCGCAAAAAAGACGGCGTGGCCGCTTACCAGGTAGCATCGGTGGTCGATGATTTGCGACTCGGTACCACGCTGGTAGTGCGTGGCCTGGATTTGCAGCCCAGCACCGCCGCGCAGCTCTGGCTGGCGGCGCAGCTTTCCGAAACCGCGGCTTTCAATGCGGCACGGATTCAGCTTTTTCACCACCCGCTGCTGACTGATGCGGCCGGGCAGAAGCTGTCCAAATCGCAGCAGCTGCCGTTAGATGCGGGCGTAATGGCGCAGGCGCAGGGCAAGCAGGCAGTATTTCAAGCTGTTGCGAAGCTGCTACAGTTGCCGGACGCCGCTGCCGAAACCATCGAAACGCTGCGACAATCCTTTGACCAGTACCTCCCTCCGGAAGCTGCTACCGCACCTCCTTCTTGAACTGTTCGGCCCAATAATCAGCCAGCCGCGTGGGTTCGGGCAGCTTGTAGCCGCGCAGGCAGGCCAGTGTGAGGCGGGTGGCCGTGGCTTGGTCGCAGCGGTGGCCGGGGCTCACGAACAGCGGCAGCACCTTGTCTTTACTCCGGATGACTTCGCCAATCAGCTCACCGGTTTTGGCGTCGGTGAGGGGCGAAATACTCCCGCGCTCATTGCCAGGCTCCACAAAGGTGCCCGTCAGCTTCTGCTTGGCTACGCCGAACGTGGGCACGTCGAGGAGCACGCCGAGGTGCGCGGCAATGCCCATGCGGCGCGGATGCGCAATGCCGTGGCCGTCGACCATAATCACGTCGGGCTTGTTTTCGAGCTTGGCGAAGGCGTGAATAACGTTTGGCGCTTCGCGGAAGGACAGAAAGCCCGGCACGTAAGGCATGTCTACGGGACCGTAGTTGTAGACCTTCTCTACCAGTTCCAACGAAGGAAATTTCAGCACTACGAACACCGATAAAATCGTGTCGGGGGTGGGAAACGAGGAGTCGCAGCCGGCAATGAGGTGCGGCTCCCGTGTTAGGGGCTCGGTGCGCACGCGCTGGCGCATGTCGTGCTGCTGTTGGGTGAGGCTGCGGACGAGGGCGGGGTCGGGTGGGGGGCTGGGCGGGCGGTAGTAGGCCATGAGCGAGGTGGCGGCGGAAAAGGAACGAATGAGCGGCTGTGGTATCTTCCGGCGACGCCGGACGTACACGGCTGGTACGTTTTCTCTTCGGCCATGTCTGATTCCTCCGCCACTTCGCCCCCCGAGCAACCGGTGGCCATTGGCTCCGGCCCGCTGCTGGAGCGTCGCTATTTTATTGATGTAGCCCGCGCCCGCCTTTCGCCGGCACAGCTGGTAAGCGCCCTGAAAGCCGACCTGCCGAGCTTTTCGCCCGGGCTGCTGGCCAACTTTGAGCGCAAAGCCGGTCAGGAAGGCTCTCTGGAAGTAGGCGATGAATTTCACATCACCATCCTCGGGCCCTGGAATGGCAGCGTGCGCGTGACCGGGGTGGGCACCACTTTCCTTGAGTTCGTAACCCTGGAAGGTCACCCTGAGGCCGGCCGCATCCGCTTCGAGGCGCACTATTTGAATGAAGACCCCGGCGTGCTGCGTTTCGAAATCCGGTCCTGGGCGCGCTCGCGCGATGGGCTGGTGGCCTTTGCCTACGACACGCTGGGCGGGGGCAAGCTGATGCAGCAAGCCACCTGGACGGAGTTTTGCCACCGCGTGGCCCACGTGAGCGGCGGCCAGGCCCTCGCCAATGTTGTTGTAGAAACCACCCGGCACGACGAAGCCGGCCACACCCAGCAATCCCGTTGTGAATAATTCCCCTGTCCTACCTGCTACCGCCTCATCCGGCGCGACGCCACCGCTTTGGGAGCAGTACCGCGCCCGCCTCGATGCCTATAGTGACGTCGAAGTCAACTACGATTTCAGCCGCCAGAAAGAATACACCAGCGCCACTGGCTGGCGTATCGACGACTACGAAACCGACCTGCCCGCCGAAGCGCCCGGCCCGCCCGAAGCCGCCGGCTCCTTCGCCGCCGCGCAGGACGTGCTGCGCCGCTACGCCTTCCCGCCGCCCGACCTCATCACCGGCATTTTCAGGCCCGATGGCCCGCTCGAAAACCGTATTATGCTGCTGCGGGCGCAGTTTCTGTTCTTCAAATTTTACTTCGGCGTGCGGGTGAGCGAAGTGACCGATGAAGCTGCCCGCGCCAGTCCCGCCGGCCCTGCCGGGTCGCACCCGGAGCGGGTGTGGGGCTACGGCTACCGCACCCTCGAAGGCCACTTCGAGCGCGGCCAGATTGACTTCACCATTCACAAAAACCTGACTACTGGCGCAGTGCAGTTTCGCATCCACGCGGTATCGCAGCCGGGGCAGATTCGCAACCCGTTTTACTGGGTGGGATTTAAGCTGTTCGGGCGCACGCTGCAGCGTAAATTTGCCCGCGAGTCGCTACGGCGCATGCAGGAACTGGTGACGGCGGCTTTAGCCGATGAAACCCCAATACCCGTGGCAACTTTGTAGGTGCACTTAATGAAACAAACGCCGGTCAGCCCAGAACGTGCCGAACGGTACCACCGACGCTGCCAGCGCCAGCGCCGTTTTTCCGAATGACCAGCGCCGCTCAACGGCCATCGCCACCACCAACAGCACGTATAGCACAAATAGCAGGCCGTGCGCCATGCCCACGTAGCGCACCGCCGCCGGCTGGCCCGCCAGATACTTCAGCGGCATGGCAATGCCCAGCAAGACCAACAACGACACACCTTCCAAAAAACCAATCAGCCGCAGGCGGCCCAGCGAGGTAAGAAACAAATGACCGGGGGTGAGGGACATAGCAAGACGCGTAGGATAAGGCCACAAAGGTACCCCGCACTTTTCTGCCCTGTCCCGTAAACCTTCGCCAACTGGTCTGGTTTGCCCACCTCATGCTTCCAGCTTCCAGGCATTCGGGGGCCAGCGCCTGCGGCACGGCCTTCGTGCCAACTCATCATTTACCTCAACACCCTTAATCCCTTTAGAATGCTTCCTACTAAAGCTTACGCGGCTCCGGCCGTAAGTGCACCTCTGGCCCCGTTCAATTTCGAGCGCCGCGAAGTTGGTCCGCACGATGTTCTTATTGATATTCAGTTCTGTGGCGTGTGCCACTCCGATTTGCACCAAGTGCGCGACGAATGGGGCGGGTCCATTTTCCCAATGGTGCCCGGCCACGAAATTGTGGGCCGCGTGACCAAGGTGGGCGACCACGTCAAGAACTTCAAAGTGGGCGATATCGCGGGTGTGGGTTGCATGGTCGACTCCTGCCGCACCTGCCCCAGCTGCCTCGATGGCCTGGAGCAGTACTGCGAAACCACCGGCATGGTGGGCACCTATGGCGCTACCGAAAAAGAAACCGGCCGGCCTACCTACGGTGGCTACTCCAGCCAGATTGTGGTAGATGAAAAATACACCCTGAAAGTGTCAGAGAAGCTGGACTTGGCCCGCGTGGCCCCGCTGCTCTGCGCCGGCATCACCACCTACTCGCCGCTGCGCCAGTGGAAAGTAGGCCCCGGCCACCGCGTAGGCGTGATGGGTCTCGGTGGCCTCGGCCACATGGCCGTGAAAATCGCCGCCGCGATGGGGGCTGAAGTAACCGTGCTCAGCACCTCACCCAATAAAGAGGCAGATGCCAAGGAGTTGGGCGCCCATAAGTTCATCGTAACCAAGGACAAAGACCAGCTGAAGTCGGTGACTAACTACTTCGACTTTATCATCAACACCGTGTCGGCCCCGCTCGACCTGGCCGCTTACCTAAACCTGCTGCGCCGCGACGGCACCATGATTCTGCTGGGCGTGCCGCCCGAAGCGCCTCAGGTTCATGCTTTCAACCTCATTGCCAAGCGCCGCCGCATCGCCGGCTCGCTCATCGGAGGCATTGCCGAAACCCAGGAAATGCTGGACTTCTGCGCCGAGCACAACATCGTGTCCGACATCGAACTCATCGACATTAAGGACATCAACGAAGCCTACGAGCGCATGCTGAAAGGCGACGTGAAGTACCGCTTCGTGATTGACTTGGCCACGCTGAACAACTAAGCGCTCGAATCTATATCGCAAGCAAATGGCCGACTTTCCGCGAGGAAGGTCGGCCATTTTTAGTTTTCAGGCGGGCTATTCAACGGCGAAGCGCTGGCGCACGATGCCCACGGCGGTGGGCACGCTCAATAGGTACACCCCGGGAGCCAGGCCGTGTAAGGGCAGGCGGTCGGTGGTGCGGGCCAGCGCCCAGCGGCGCACGGTGCGCCCCTGCAGGTCGGCCAGGGTGGCCGGGCCGGTGGGCTGGGCGGGCAGAAGTACGCTAATCTGCTCGTGAGCGGGGTTGGGAAATACCTCGGCCAGCGGGGTGGAGGCGCTGCTGCGCACTGCCAGCACCGTGTTTGCAAGGCGGGCCAACCCGAAGCGCGGTTGCCCGGCTACACTGGTGAAGTCGCCGCTGAGCACAATGGCATTGGTGCCGGGCTGAATGTAAACGAATGCCGACGCGGGCGAAAACGACTCGTTTCCTATTAATACTGGCTGAAAACCAGTGTCGAAGCTGCCCGTAGTGGTCAAGCGTACCAGCCGCTCGGTTTGCGAAGTAGCCCCGGGAGCCACCACAATCAGCTTGCCGTCGGGCTGCTCTACTAGCGTGCGGGCGGCGCTGGCCGCCGTGAAGCCTGGGTCGGGTGCGCCGTTGGGTAGCAATCGTACTAAGCCAAAGGGAGCTGCCTGGCCATTGAACGTCGTGAAGTTGCCATTCGCCAAAATGTTGCCGCTGGCTAATGCAATGATGCTGAACACCGAGCTGGGGCCGCCCCCCGAACCAATCGAAAACGTGTTGTCGATGTTGCCATCTGGGTTGAGGCGAGCCACGTAGCTGCGGTTGGCATCGTTCCACAGCACCAGGGTCTGGCCGCTGGCCAGACCCACGGCATGCCGAAATCCTGCCGTATTGCCCACGCCCATGCTTGGCACCTGCCACACGGCGGATGTAGGCGGAGCAAATTGAATGTTGAGCGAACCATCAGCCAGTAGGCGCGCCACGTACGTCCGGGGTATGCCATTCACTTTGCTGAAGGTGCCGGCTACCAGCACGCCCCCGCCCGGGTGGATGGTGATATTGCTTGCCCCCGCGCAGCAAGGTGGATACGGACGGCTCCACCCAAGTTCTGCCGCGGCAAATGCCGGGTCGAATGTGCCGTTGGCCAGCACGCGGCGGACCACGGCGGTGCTGTCGGTGTTCTGGTAGGTGCCGTAAAACGTGCCGTCGGCCTGCGGGAAGGCATTGTAGAAGTAGTTGCCGCCATTGGTTCGGATAACAGCAGGAGGGAGCGTTGCCAGCGAGTTGTAGCTGCCGTTGGCGTTGATGCGATGGAAGCGTGGGTAGCCCTGGCTGCCCACCGCCTGGCCGTTGAAGTTGGTTAAGATGGGAGAGCTAAGCAGAAGCTGCCCGTTATTTTGTGCAACAAGCTGGCCAGAGGCAACCGTTTCCAGGAGCAGGATATAGCTGGCATCAACGGCACCGTTGGCCTGCAGGCGTGCTAAGCCGCTGTTGCTCACCCCGCCGAAATCACTGAAAAAACCGGCCACTAGGTATTGGCCATTGGTGAGCTCCACTACGCTCATCATGGTGCCGGCGCCGCCCCCGCCCGCCGCAAAAGCGGCATCAACTGTGCCAGCCGTGCTCAGCCGAGCCAAGCTGAAGCGGCTAATTCCGCCAAGCGAGCCAAAACTACCCGATACCAAGACGCTGCCATCGGCGCGGAGGCCAAGGCCAAACACTATCCCGTTGGAAGAAACGCGGGCAAAAGCTGGGTCTAGAGCGCCCGTTGGCAGCAAGCGCGCCACGACGCTGCCCCCGTTGGCTTGGCTCGTGAGGGTGGTGCCCCCCACGATGAGCTTACCATCGGACTGCTGCACCATGTCGAATACAAACGCATAGCTGAGCAGCGGCGAAACAAACGAAGCATCGCGGCTACCGGTGGGCGTGAGGCGAACGATGGCCGGGCCCGCCTGCCCACCTACCGTATCGAATTGACCAGCCGCCACGATGTTTCCATCAGGCTGCACGATGATTCTGCGGACCTGGCCGTAGCCACCCGGTGCCGAATTGACAAATCCGCCGCCGGTGGCGAAGGTGGCATCGAGTTGGCCGCTGGGCAGTAGCCGAACGAGCCCTTTGGTGGGCTGTCCGTTGAAGGTAGAAGACAGTTCGCCGCCCACTAGAATCTTGCCATCGGCTTGCACGGCAATGCTGTGAATGCTCCCGCTGCGCCACCCAGTTCCGCCCGCGCCGAAGGAAGAATCCAAGCTGCCATCGGGGTTGAGGCGTATTAGCTGCTGCGCGGGCGCACCATTGTAACTGCCAAAGTAGTATTCTGCCCCAAGCAGAATTTTGCCATCGGGTTGCAGCGCCAGCGCGGCAATGTTGCCGCTGGGTCCGCTGCCGGCTCGGGTCCGGAACGTCAGGTCGGGGCTGCCATCGGCATTAAGCCGGGCTAGCCGCGGCGATGCCTGCCCATTCATCAACTGAAAACTGCCACTGATAAGCACTTTTCCGTCGGGCTGCTTGAGGGTGGTGAGGATGCCGCCACCAGGACTGGTGAGCTGGCTGGGGGCGAAGCTGGGGTCGAGCACTTGGCCGACCGCGGCCGTCCCGGGGCTGAGCAATAGGACAACACCAACCAAGAAGAGGTAGAGAAAACGCATAGTCCGGAAAGGAAGGGAAGGAATAGAAAAAGGAGAAGCAGCCCGTTCTGCGAGAAATAGCGGAAAGGGGGACTATGATAAAATTTTGGTGCAGTCAGCGCTACACCACGCGCCGCATGGGCACGGCGGCCTCGTCGGCATACACCACGTGCTCGTCGCGGAAAGGCTCTTCGCCCCGGAATTTCTGCAGGACGCGGGCTGTGGTGATGATGTCCTTCTGGCAATACCGGGCAATGCGCGCCAGGTCGTTTTCTTCCCAGTATACCCGCGCCACGTCGGCCCCGGCGATGTCGTCTTTGGGCGTGGGGACGCCGAAAATGGCGGCCAGCAGGTTGAGGGAAGTGTAGGATTTCCGGTCGCCGAATTTCCACAGCTCCATGGTGTCGTGGTGTGGGATTTCCCAGGGCTTTTTGCCGGCCATGTCGAGCTGCGGGGGAAGCTGCAGGCCGTTGATGAGCAGGCGGCGGCCGAGGTAGGGAAAGTCGAACTCCTTACCATTGTGGGCGCAGAGGGTAAACTTGGGCTTGTGCGTGAGCAGGTCGGCAAAGTCGCGCAGCATCTGCTTCTCATCGTGGTCGGCGAAGCTTTTCACCCGGAAGCGCCACAGCTCTTCCTCCTTATCGAGGACAAAATACCCGACCGAGATGCACACCACTTTGCCAAACTCGGCATAGATGCCGGCTTGTTTGAACAGGCTGGCGGCGGTGAGGTGGTCGGGCAGGGGCTCGGCGGGTTGGGCCTGGCCCGTGTAGCCCTGCTGCCGGCGCAGGCTTTCGCTCTTGTGCTCCCAGAGGTGGCGCAGCATCTCGTCGAGGTTGTCGTGGCAGCCCACGCAGGGCACGGTTTCAATGTCGATAACGAAGAGCTGGTCGAGCGGCGTGCGGTGGAGGTGCTGCATGGCAGAAGAAGCAATAGCGGTTAGGTAGTCGAAAGATACAGATATAGACCAAAGCCAAGTGCGTTTTATCCAGAAAAAGAAGCCCCTTTTGTAACGAATCAACGGAACGGCGGTAATTATAAAAAGCCCACTCTACGGCTTTGAAGCCCCAAATGATAAACCGGGACGCCCCATATCACGCGTTGGAGCGCACCGTTCAGACACCCAAGGCACCTTTGAGACAATTATTTTGCGGTTCCAAAGTTCAGTGCCACACCTCCCTGTTTTCTCCATATTAAGCTTCGGATTATTTTACCACCCGAGGCAACCAACCCTGCCCGGTGGGCATCATTCAGCCTCCATTCTATCCCTCTTTTCTTGATGCAACGCTACTTCATTCTGGGTTTGGTGCTGGCCTGCTGTGCCGGGCTGCCGCCCACTGCTCACGCCCAGGCCCCGGCGGCTCCGGCTCCCGCCGTTGCGGCCACCGGCTCGCTCACCGGCACCGTGCTCGACTCTCTTAAGCGCGAGGCCGTGCCCTATGCCACGGTGGTACTGTTGCCGCCCGCGCCCGACGATAAGCCCATTACCGGTGTGGCGGCCGACGACAAGGGCCGCTTCACGCTCAGCAAGCTCACGCCCGGCCCGGCCCGGCTGCGGGTGAGCTACGTGGGCTACGGCACCCAAACCCGGGCCGTAACCATCACGGCCGGCGCCACGGATGCCGGTACTTTCCAGCTGCCCGTGGCCGGCACGGCGCTCGGTGAAGCTGTGGTCATCGGCACGAAGCCGGTGGTGGAAATCCGGCCCGACCGCATGGTGTACAACGCCGACCAGGACGCGACCAACGCCGGTGGTACCGCCGCCGACGTGCTCCGTAAAGCTCCGTTGCTGGCCGTGGACGGCGATGGCAACGTGAAAATGCGCGGCTCCAGCAACTTCAAGGTATTGGTGAACAACCGGCCTTCGCCCACGCTGGCCAGCAACCTGGCCGAAGCCCTGAAAGGCATCCCGGCTGAGCAGATTAAATCGGTCGAAATTATCACCACGCCGCCGGCCAAGTACGACGGCGAAGGCACGGCCGGCATCATCAACATCGTGCTGAAAAAGGGCGTGGACCAGGGCCTGAATGGCCGCGTGAATGGGTCGGGGGGCAACCGCAACTCGAACGTTGGCGCCTCGCTCAACTTCAAAAAGGGCAAGGTGGGCTTCACGTCGTCGGGCGGCACGGGCGGCTGGTACGGGCCCAGTGAGTCGGCGCGCACCCGCCTCGGCAAGCTCGACGGCCAGCTCGACGGCTCGACCCTGACCCAGAACGGCGCGGGCAACTACGGCGGCCGGTGGTACTACGGCACGGTGGGCCTCGACTACGACCTGAGCGAGAAGCAAACCTTGTCCTTGGCCGCCTCCCTGAATACGTATAACGGGCACAACTACAGTAATTTGCTCAATAATTTCGTGTCGCCCAGCCGGCCGCAGGACAACTCCCTGTTTACCCGTACCACCAACAGCCTGTTCAGCGGGTTCAACGGCGAGCTGACCGGCACCTACACCAAAACCTTCGCCCAGCCCCGCCGCGAATGGAGCATGCTGGGTCAGTACGCGGAGAACAGCGGCACATTTGGCTACGATTTCGACCAGTACAACAACTCCATCGTGAACCTGGAAACCAACCGGGCCAACTACCGCGAGCGCAGCCGGGGCCGCACGCCCGGCAGCGAAACCACTTTTCAAACCGACCTCACGCAGCCTCTTGGCGAGAAGCAAACCTTCGAAACCGGCCTGAAAGCCATTTGGCGGCGCACCGGCTCGGTGGCCGACATCGACGGCCTGACGCTGGGCCAGCGGCCCGATTTCGTGCGCCTGCCCGGCCGTTCCACCAATTTCAATTACGACCAGAACGTGCAGGCCGCTTACGCCACCTACACGCTCAAGGCCACCAAGAAGCTGAGCGTGAGCGTGGGCAGCCGCCTGGAGCGCACCGCCCTCGCCGCCGATTTCCGCAGCAGCGACACCAGTTTCGTGCGCAGCTACCTCTCATTGCTGCCCACCGGCAACGCGCAGTACGCGTTCAGCGACAACAACAGCCTCCGCCTGGCCTACAGCCGCCGCATCACCCGGCCTTACATCGACTACCTCAACCCTTTTGTGGACCGGAGCGACCCGCTGAGTGTCGTATTCGGCAATCCCGCCCTCGACCCCGAGCTGACGGATTCCTACGAATTGAGCTTTAACACCAACGGCAAGGCCGGTTCGCTCAACATCGCGGCTTCGATGCGGCGGACCGACAATGCCATCGAATCGGTGCGGCAGCTGGCGGCCGATGCGGGCATTGCCAACGCGGCTCCCGGTGTCACGGCCCAAACCTATGCCAACGTGGCCGCCAACGCCGATTACCAGCTCAACTTCTACGGCTCGGCCAAGCCGGCCAAGGGCTGGGACATTAGCGGCGGCCCCGATGTGCAGTACATCGTGCGCCGTAGCCCGGCGCTGGGCATCGAGCGCCGGGGTTTCACGGCCGGGCTCAACCTCAACACCTCTTACAAGCTGCCCAAAGGCTTCATGCTCCAGGGTTTTTTGTACAGCTCGTTGCGCTCGCCCGACTTGCAGGGCCGGGGCGCGGCCAACCTCTACTACCAGATGGGAGCCAAGAAAACGTTCCTCAAAGACAAAGCCGACGTGGTGCTGAATATCGCCACGCCCTTCAACAACACCTGGCGCTACCGCAGCACGCTCGATACGCCCGACTTTAGCGAGCGGCAGGACAACATCTCTTTCCAGCGCTGCTACCGGTTCAGCTTCAGCTACCGCTTTGGGCAGGAGCAGCAAAGTAAGCGGCGCAAGTCCGTCTCGAACGACGACGTGAAGAGCAGCGGCAGCAAGCAGGGCGGGTAGTAAGCCCCGGCTACGTTTGTTCGTCGTTATTTGGGCCATGATTCTTTCTTCAAAACCAATGCGGCAGCTTTTGCTTTGGCCGGCCCTGCTGCTGGCTTTTGCCGGCCATGCTCAACCCTCCAAGGTGCTGACCGGAACGGTGCTCGACGCCCGCACGCAGGCCGCCGTGCCGTTTGCGTCGCTAGCGGTGCCCGGGCAGCCCGGCGGCACGGTCAGCAACCAAGAGGGCACGTTCCGGCTGGCGCTGCCCGCTACCGGGGCCGACAGCGTGCGGGTGCAGGCCCTGGGCTACACGCCCCTCATGGTAGCCGCCAAAGCGGGCACGGCTGCGCTCACTCTAAGGCTGCAGCCCCAGCCGTTCACGCTGCAGGAAGTAACCGTAACGGCCCTTGCGCCCACCACGCTGCTCAAGCGGGCCGTGCGCCAAACCACCGCCCGTATGGCCAGCCCGGTCGAGCTGCAAACCTATTACCGCGAGTTCACGACTTACAACGGACAAGTTGCCAAGTTTGCCGATGCCCTGGTGGACTACTACATCAAGGGCAACCCCCGGCGGCCGCGCAGCCCCGAGGTGCAGGTGCGCGTGCGCGAGTCCCGCGCCGGCGAGGCTCCATTGGCCCCGGATGACGCCAATAAAGCCATTCCCAACCCGCTGAGCGTGGAGCGGGCCGGCAACTATTACGACGTGACCCACCGCAGCCCTTTTCTCGACAGCGCGGCGTTCAAGTATTACCGCTATTCGGTTCTGGAAACCCCGGCCGGTGCCACCGAAGCACCTTATTACGAAGTGCGCTGCACGCCCACCACGCAGGAAGCCGCGCACCTGCTGCAAGCCACCGTGCTCATTGACCGCCAAACCCTGGCCATTCGGCTCATCGAGAGCGAAGTGCCCGTTGCTTTGCAGCTTTATCTGAAAAGCATCAACCTGCTGGTCATCAAAGCGCAGGCCACGCAGTCGCGCAAACGCGTGGAGTACCGGGAAGTGAACGGCCGGTTGTACCCCAGCTTCGTGCGGCTCTCAGCTTCCATGAACATCACCCAAGGCAGCAACCCGACCATACGTTACGATTTTACGAGCGAAATGCTGGTGCGCGGGCTGGGAGTCAATCCCGCACCCCTTCCAAAAGCAGAGCAATACAGCGGCTCGCTGTTCAAGCGCGGCAACAAGTACAGCCGCCCCTATTGGCGCGAGGGCAACGTGGTGCCCGCCACCGCCGCCGAGGAAGCGGCCATTCAGGCCCTGGAAAAAGGCGTCGTCAAGTAGCGCTACTGATTTAGCGCAGGTGCAGATGGCGCAGCACTTCCTGCCGGTAGGTGCTGCCCACGGGTACTTCGCGCGGGCCCACCAGCAGCACGTTGCCGCTGAGGCGCTCCACGTTGCTGAGATTCACCAGGTAGGACTTGTGAGTGCGCATGAACTGGCTGGCGGGCAGCTGGCTTTCCATCTGCTTCATGGTTTCGGCGGTGAGCAGCACGCGGCCCGAAGCCAAGTGGCACTTTACAAAATTGCCGTAGCCTTCCACAATGCGCAGGTCGGCGAAGCGTACCCGCTCGGTGCCGGCGTCGGTTTTTAGGAAGATGGAGTCGACTGCTGGAACTGGCGGAGTGGCCGCTGGCGGGGCCGAAGTGGCAGCAGGGGCCAAGCCGGCGTGCAGGCGGCTGATGGTTTTTACGAACCGCTCGAAAGGAATGGGTTTTAGTAAGTAGTCAACTACGCCCAGGTCGAAGGCGTCGATGGCGTGGGCGGCATGGGCCGTACACAGCACCACTGCCGGGCGCTGGGGCAAGGCGCGCAATAGCTCGATGCCCGTGAGCTCGGGCATGTCCACATCGAGAAACAGCACGTCGACCGGAGTAGAGCGCAGCAAGGTGAGGGCTTCCACGGCGCCGTAGCAGCTGCCGGCCCAAGTCACAAGGCCGGGCAGACGGTCGAGGTACGCGCGCATGACCGTGTGGGCCAGGGGCTCGTCATCAACCAGCAAACAACGCAGGGGAGCAGTATTCATTGTCGGGTATAAACGGTGTAGAGACGCAATATTTTGCGTCTTGTCGTTGAACAGCTTACAATTAGAAGTTGCCCGGGGCCACGCGGCGCTAACGGCGAGAC
This sequence comes from Hymenobacter frigidus, assembly GCF_014640435.1. Classification (GTDB taxonomy): domain Bacteria; phylum Bacteroidota; class Bacteroidia; order Cytophagales; family Hymenobacteraceae; genus Hymenobacter; species Hymenobacter frigidus. The sequence continues at coordinate 69,506 of NZ_BMGY01000017.1, forward strand.
GCAAGATATTGCGTCTCTACACCGCTACAGCATCAGCTGCAGGGTAGCGGCGTAGAACGTGTCGCTGGCCTTGATGTCCAGCCGGTGGCGGTTGCCGGGGTAGTACTGCGCCAGGCGGGCCCGCAAGGTAGGCAAGCCCAGGCCGGAGGGCGTGGCCCGAAAGTGCGGTGGAATGCTGTTGCCGGTGCGCAGGGTCAGGCCCGTGTCGGTTTGGGTGAGCTCAATGCGGATGGTATTCGGGCCGCCGGGGCCGATGGCGTGCTTGAAGCAGTTTTCGACCAGCGGCAGCAGCAGCAGCGGGGCCAGCGGCTGCTCGGGGCGGGGCAGGTCGGTGGTGAATTCAACCGTCGTGTTATCGCGCAGGCGCAGCTTCTCCAAGCCGATGTAGTTGGCCAGGTACTCGGCTTCGGTGCCCACGGTCACGGTGCTGAGGCGGGAGCTGTCGAGCTGGTAGCGCATCAGGCCCGCGAGCTGCAGCAGGGCCTCGGGCATCTGCTCAGGCGCGGCCAGGCTCAGGCCGTACAGGTTGTTGAGGGTATTGAACAGAAAGTGCTGATTCACTTGCGCCTTGAGCAAGCTCAGTTCGGTTTCGAGCTGCAGGGCCCGCAGCTGCTGCATCTGGAAGTGGCTCACGATGCCCCGGCGCACATAGTGGGCAATGGTGGCGAGCAGCAAGCCTAGCAATACGTTGCCCACGGCTAGCCCATAGCGGTAGGCCACGGTTTGAGTATGGCCTTCCCTGTCAACTATATGAATGTTCGCCATGTGGTTGAGGAAGTGTAGCAGCGCTCCCGCCGCCAGCAGGGTCGCTAGCGTAGCTGTAGCATACTGCGCGTATCGGCGCCGGTCCAGCAGGTTCGCCAGCAGCCAGTCGTGGAGGTAAATGGCGGGAGCCAGCACACCTAATAAGAGGGACGACGACAGAAGCCCAGTCTGGGTAGGGGTTTGGTCGTGTCGGGCCATAACGCCAAAGAAGCTCACTACAATCAGCCAAACTACTCCATGGCGGAAGGTGCGCCGCCTGATAAAATCTGAATTTGTCATGCCGCAAAACTACTAGCGACGAACAGCTGCTTTCAACTAAACATGACGAACGGCGTTGGTCAGTGCCAGTCGGTGGTTGGTCATGAAATGGTGCCAGACCGTCATTTAATCATGCGTTAGTGCAATGTCTAGGCGGAGATTTGGCCCATCAAAGTGCTACCACATCGACCCATGATACCTCTGCTGCTCCACTCCGTTTCTGCCCTTGCCCTGTCGGGCCTGTTGCTCCAGGCCGCTCCCGAGCACGCCCAATCTACCACTCTGATTGGCCAGGTGCTCGACCAAACAACCCAAGCGCCGGTGGCCTACGCCAGCGTGGGGGTGCTGCGCCGGCCGGTTGGCACCGTGGCCGACGACCAGGGCCGCTTTGCTTTGAACCTATCGGGCGCCAACGACCAGGACTCGCTGCGCATTAGCCTGCTGGGCTATGCCCCGCGCACGATGCAGATGGCGGCGCAGCGGCAGCAGCTGGGCCGCAGCGGCGGCCGCTTCTACCTGCTGTCGGCGCCCATGCAGCTGGCTGAAGTGGTGGTACGCCCCGGCAAGCTGACCCGCCGCATTGTGGGCAACAGCACCAACTCCTACCGCGTTTCGGGCAGCTTCGTTATGAACACGCTCGGCAAGCAGCTGGCGCAGGGCATGCACGTGCGCCGTCCCAGCCCCCTGGAGCAAGTGTCGTTTCACGTGTCGCGCTGCATCTACGACAGCCTCTTTTACCGCGTCAATGTGTACCAAGTACTCGATGGGCAGCCCACCACCAACCTGCTGCCCGAGCCCGTGTACGTGCGGGTGCGCAAGGGCCAAACCCAGGACCGCCTTGTCGCTGACCTGCGCCGCTTCCATCTCACCGTGCGGGGTGACATTGCCGTGAGCCTTGAAATGGTGAAGAGTCCCGGGCCCGGCGAGCTTATGCTCAGCGTGAGCCTGCTGAAAGGACCCGTGTACTTCGCCGACCAGGCCATGAGCGGCTTTGAGCGGGTGCGCGGCTTCGGCGTGGGCATCGATGCTACCGTGACAGAGTACAGAAACAACTAAATAAAGTGTTAATTTACAGGTTCCAAGCAACTACCTTTTCGGCTTTTGCATCAGAGGCCTGCTCTTCGGCTTGACTGGCTTTGGGCGTGTAATGAGCGCCGCTCTGTCGCTATTCACTCTTCGCAATACTTTCACTATTTCACCACCTTTTTTTTCTGTTTCGCTATGGCTCTGAACATCAGTAACCTTTCCAAAACCTACCCGAACGGTACCCAGGCCCTCAAAAACGTCAGCCTGGAAATTCCCACCGGCATGTTTGGCCTGCTTGGGCCCAACGGCGCCGGCAAGTCCAGTCTGATGCGCACCATTGCCACGCTGCAGGACGCCGACACCGGCAGCATTCACCTCGACGACATCGACGTGCTGCGCGATAAAGAGGCCGTGCGCCGCGTGCTGGGCTATTTGCCGCAGGAATTTGGCGTGTACCCCAGCGTGAGCGCCGAGGAGCTGCTCGACCACTTCGCCACCCTCAAAGGCATCGCCAGCAGCCGGGAGCGCAAGGAAATGGTGGCGGCCCTGCTGCACCAGACCAACCTCTACGACGTGCGCAAAAAGCACGTGGGCGGCTACTCGGGCGGCATGAAACAGCGCTTCGGCATTGCCCAGGCCCTGCTCGGCAACCCGCGCCTCATCATCGTGGACGAGCCCACCGCCGGCCTCGACCCGGCCGAGCGCAACCGCTTCCACAACCTGCTGAGCGAGATTGGCGAGAACATCATCGTCATCCTCAGCACCCACATCGTGAGCGACGTGAGCGATTTGTGCCGCGCCATGGCCATCATCAACAAAGGCGAGGTGCTGCTCACCGGCGACCCCATTTCGGTGATGGACAACCTGAAAGGCCGCATCTGGAAAAAGCTGATTGAGAAAGCCGAGCTGCCGGCCCTGCAAGCCGCGCAGCACGTCATCAGCTCGCGTTTGTTCGCGGGCAAAACCGTGGTGCACGTGCTGGCCGACAGTGCGCCGGACAGCGGCTTTGAAGCCGTGAACCCGGACCTGGAGGATGTGTACTTTTCGGAAATTAAGAACTACGAAATGGGAATTAAAAACGGCCCCGTCATGGCCTAATGAGCTAAGCTGGGCGGCCTGCGTCCACCTCATCTTTAATTCTCAATTCATAATTTTTAATTCAAAATGTTCCTTCCCATTCTTCTTTTCGAGCTAAAGTACCGGCTGAAGCGCCCGGCTACCTGGATTTACTTTGCCATCCTGTTCATCCTAGCGTTTCTGCTGGTCACGGCGGCGGGCGGCGGCTTCGGGCCGGGCACCGACGTGAGTATCGGCGGCGATGGGCAGGCGGTGAAAATCAACGCGCCGTTTTCGGTGGCCATCACCATCACGGTGCTGAGCGTGTTCGGCGTCATCATCGCCTCGTCGCTCATGGGCAACCCGGTGTACCGCGACTTTGAGCACCGCACTCACCCGCTGTTCTACACCACGCCCATCAGCAAATTCGGCTACCTGGGTGGGCGCTTTCTGGGCTCGTACCTGATTGCCGTGCTCGTGTTCAGCGGGCTGGGCCTGGGCGCCGGGCTGGCGGGCATCATGCCCTGGATGGAGCAGGACCGGTTTCTGGCCAGCACTCCGCTGGGCACCTACCTGTGGCCCTACCTCCTGCTGGTGCTGCCCAACCTGTGGTTTACGGGCGCTATCTTCTTCACCACGGCCACGCTCACGCGCAACATCCTGAGCACCTACATCGGGGCCGTGCTGCTGCTGGTGGGCTACCTGGTGGCCAACGCCTACCTCCGGGACCTCAAAAACGAGCACCTGGTGGCGGCGCTGGACGCTTTCGGCCTCGCGGCCCTGAACTTCACCACGCGCTACCTCACGGCACCGGAGAAGAATACGCTGCTGCTGCCCCTGTCCAGCTACCTGCTGCTCAACCGTGCAGTGTGGCTGAGCTTCGGGCTGGGTTTGCTGGCGTTTTGCTACGCTCGGTTCCGGTTTTCGGCGCTGGCTTCAGAAAAGGTATCGAAGAAGGTGCGGCGCGAGTCGGCGGCGGGCGCGCTGGCGGAGGCCAATACCACGGACCAAAGCATAGCCGGCGGGCTGCGCCTGCTGCCCCGCGTGACGCAGGTTTTCTCCGGCGGCCTGAGCCTGAGCCAGTGGTGGAGCCTCACCAAGCTGGAATTTAGAGGCATCGTGCGCAGCCGCTACTTCGCGGCCATTGCGGGCGCGGGCGTCATCGTGCTGTTGGCCACGGCTTCGCAGGCCGGCAAAACGTTCGACACTGTGACGTTTCCGGTGACCAACCAGTACCTGACCATCGCCAGCGGGCCGTTCTTCCTGTTCCTGTTTGCCATCATCATCTTCTACAGCGGCGAGCTGGTGTGGCGCGAGCGCCAGGCCGGCGTGGCCCAGATTGCTGACGCCGTGCCGATACCCAACTGGGTACCGTTTCTGAGCAAGCTGACGGCGCTCTGGCTCGTGCAGGTGGTGCTCATGGCCGTGGTGATGGTGTGCGGCCTGCTCATTCAAACCGCGAAGGGCTACTTCAACTACGAAATCGGCCTGTACGTCCAGGCGCTGTTCTTTTACCAGCTGCCGTACCTGCTGCTGCTCTGCGTGTTGGCCATGGTGACGCAGGTGGTGGTGAACAACAAGTACCTGGGCTTCGCCGTCATCGTGGTGTATTACCTGGCCGACCAGTTCCGGCCGCAGATTGGCCTGGGCCACCGGCTGTTCGATTTTGGGGGTGGCACTACGCCCGGCCCGTACTCGGCCATGAACGGCTACGGCCATTTCCTGCCCGCTTTCTGGTGGACCAAGCTGCTGTGGGCCGGCGTTGCCCTGTTGCTGGTGCTGGCCGCCACGCTGCTCTGGGTGCGCGGCACCGATACCAGCAGCCGCCTGCGCGAAGCCCGCCGCCGCTGGAGCGCCGGCAGCAGCGCCACGCTGGCGCTGGGCCTGCTCGTGAGCCTGGGCGCGGGTGCCTACATCTTCTACAACACCAACGTATTGAATGAGTACCTCAGCCCCAAGGCGGGCGAGAAACAGCAGCTAGCCTACGAGCAGAAGTACCGCCGCTACAAGGACGTGCCGCAGCCCCGCATCACGGCCGTAAGCCTCGATACCGACATTTTTCCCAGCACCCGCGCCGTGCGGTTCCGCGGGCAGTTTATGCTGGTCAACAAGCACCAGGAGCCGCTGGATTCGGTGATGGTGAGCCTGCCCGTGGAGCGGCACCCGCGGGTGCGCCGCCTGACGCTGGGTGCGCCCGGCCAGGCCACGCTGGCCCTGAACGACACCACCTTCGGCTTCCGCATCTACCGGCTGGCCCGGCCCCTGGCCCCCGGCGACTCGCTGGCCCTGAGCATGGACTTGCTTTATCAGGAGCGCGGGTTCCCCAACGCGGGCTCCAACACGGATATCGTGTATAATGGCACGTTCATCAGCAACGGCTACCTGCCCGGCCTGGGCTACCGCGAGGAAGCCGAAATCAGTGGCGACCAGGACCGCAAAAACTACGGCCTCAAGCCCAAACCCCGCATGGCCAGGGTCAACGACCTCAAGGCCCGCCAGAACACCTACATCGGCACCGACGCCGACTGGATACGCTTTCGCACCACCGTCAGCACCGAGGCCGACCAGACCGCCGTGGCCCCCGGCTACCTCCAAAAGGAGTGGGTGAAGGACGGCCGCCGTTACTTCACCTACGTGATGGACCGGCCCATGAAAAACTTCTACACCTTCCTGTCGGCGCGCTACAAAACCTATTCCGAGAAGTGGGTGGACACGGCCGGTCGGCGCACCATCCCCATCGTTATCTATTACCAGCCGGGCCACGAGTACAACCTCAAGCGCATGGCCGAGGGCGCCAAAGACGCGCTGGCCTACTGCTCCCGTAACTTCTCGCCCTACCAGCACCAGCAGGTGCGCATCCTGGAGTTTCCGCAGTATGCTTCCTTTGCTCAAAGCTTTGCCAACACCATTCCGTTCTCCGAGGCCATTGGCTTCGTGGCCGACGTGGACGACAACGACCCGCAGGATTTGAACATGCCCTACTACGTGACGGCCCACGAGGTGGCGCACCAGTGGTGGGGGCACCAGGTAGTGGGTGCCGCCGTGCAGGGCAGCACGCTCATGTCGGAAGCGCTGGCCGAATACTCGGCCCTGATGGTGCTCCGCCACCACAACGGCCCCAGCACCATGCAGCGCTTCCTTAAGTTCGACATGAACCGCTACCTGCAAGGCCGCGCCTTCGAGCAAAAAAAGGAGGTGCCGCTGGCGCTGGTGGAGAATCAGCAGTACATCCACTACCGCAAGGGCTCCGTGGTGATGTATGCCTTGCAGGACTATATGGGCGAGGAAAAGCTGAACGGCGCCCTCAAGAAGTACGTGGCCGCCACCGCCTTTCAGCAGCCGCCCTACACCAACTCGCCCGAGTTCATCGGCTACCTGCGCCGGGCCGCCCCCGATTCGCTGCAGCCCTACCTCACCGACCAGTTTGAGCGCATCACCCTGTTCGACAACCGTGTGACCGACGCCACCAGCAAGAAGCTGCCCAACGGTCAGTACCAGGTCGATTTTACGGTGAAGAGCGCCAAGTTCTATGCCGACAGCCTCGGTAACCAAAGCCCCGCCGACCAGTCGCGCGACGTGCTGCCCGTGGCCATCTTCCCCGAGTTGGGCAAGGACAAAAAGCCCGTGGCCCCACTACTGCTAGTAAAGCACCGCCTGCGCCTGGGCGACAACAAGCTGAGCTTTGTGGTGAGTAAAAAGCCTGCCTCCGTAGCCGTTGACCCGTACAACATGATTATCGACCGGCGGCTCGACGATAACACCAAGGACTTGTAGCCCAGCTTCCCAAACGCAGAAATCCCCGACCACGCTGGTCGGGGATTTTTTTTGCGATTAACGAGGCTGCTCAGGATTTGTGCACCTGTTTCAGGTTGCGCTTCACCTCCTTGCGGGCGGTTTTGAGGTAGAATTTGAGCTGCTGCTTGCGCGATACTACGATAACCTGGGCGTTGGCCAGGTTCACTGTCGATTCATCGGCGGCGGCATTCAGGGTCATTTTTTCATCGGCGTAGCCGGCGTAGGTCACGCGGGCATCCAGCGCGCCGGCGTTGGCGGGCACCACAAACTGAAATTCCCCGTCGGCATTGGTCACGGTCATTTGCTTGGTCGCGGTCAGGATAACCACCGCACCCGCCAACGGCCCGGCGGGATTGGTGATTTTGCCCGCGAGCACCATCGTTTCAGTGGGGTTTGGAGAAGAAATACCGTAGTCGCTACTGCCAGTACTGTGGCTGCTTGAAGCGTATGATTTGCTGCTATTAAAAGCGGTTTGGGCTTGGGTGCTCGAACCAATCAGGGGGGCTACCAGATAGAAAGCGAGATTTAGGAGGAAATAGGTACGCATAGCAGTTAAAATCGAGTTGTTATATCACTACTAATAAAGATTTGCAAGCATATGTTGCAGTACTAAAGACAATTTCGTTCAACAATATCTTTTTTTCGGTCAATAGCGTTTTTGGACGGGTGAAATATTTCATAAGGAAAAAACCGCCTTTTACACTGCCTGTAAAATTCCTTCCCCCACTGAAAAAAACCTGGCCTTTCGGACCAGGTTTTTTTCAGCGGGGGAAGGAATTTTGCAGAAGAAAGGAGAAGGAATTTCGCAGAAAAAGGTGTGTAGGAGGGTATGTGCTGCCAAACTGGATTATTCGCCCGGCTTAGTTGTTTTGGTGCGAAGCAGGTAAATGGAGCCGAGAGCCTGAGCCGGGGCCAGACTCACCACTTCATCTTGCAAGCCACCGTAGCCACAGGTCAATTGCACGCTTTTGGCGTCAGCGGGAATGCGTAGCTCAAATTCGCCTTCGGCATTAGTTACCACGATGTTGCGGGTGCCATGCAGCCAGACAGTGGCTCCGGTTAGTACACCCTGCTTGTCCTGCACCACTCCGTGCACCACTTTGTAGGTTGCTGCCTTGTGGTCGTCCTCCGAGGCTACACTAGTGGCATCTTCGGTGGGCGCAGCCATATTCGTGTAAGCGAGTTGGGCACGGCCAGGGAGTACAGTGAATACGAGCCCAACAGCAACTAAGACGGAAGCGAGGCGAATACTCATAGTAAATTGCACTTTGGTTATTTTTAATAGAACGATACAAATGTACAGTATATTGCGGCCATTTGCAAACACTATTCATTGAAAATTACTTTTTAATATATGATAAGCACTAAAATAATTATAACTCAAGCCGGACCCTAACAGACAAAGAGCCCAATGCATGATGCATTGGGCTCTTTAGTATCTGCAAAAATTTATACAAAAAAATATAAAAAACTTGCTAAGTGACAAGGGCTGACGCGTACCTCCTCAGATGCGCTCAACTTAGGGATACTGATTAAGGGTAAAGCAATGCTATTGAGCCGCTTCGTGGGCCCCGACTCAGGCCGTTCCGCGCAGGCGCTCTTCTTGGCGAAAAGCGGCGTAAGAATACGCGTAGCTGAAAAGCGCAGTGCCAAGTATCAGCACAAGCATCATGCGCGACGTCCAGGCCGCGGGCAGCACCAGCGCGAGTCCAACCATGAGCAGTCCGGCCAGGCAAAACAGGATGCCGCCGGCCCGGTGCGTGCGTGCCCACACACGGGGACTTTCCAGCGTCCAGGGGGTGCGGATGCCGACGAAGTAGTTGGGCTGCACGGTGGTAAGGTAGTTGCCCAAGAAGACAAAGAACCCGCCCACCAGCACCGCGATGCCCGTGGCCGAAGCGGCATTGGGGTGCAGCCCGATGTACACCGAACAGCAGGCTATGCCACTAAGCAGGCCCACCACGGCTAGGCGCAGCTTCTGGAAATTGACATTGCCGGCATCAAGTTGGCGCTTGGGGTCGAAGTAGGGCAGCCACGTGAGCAGCAGGGCCGTACCCAGCGGCAAGGCCAGGGTAAACAGCCACAGGTTCTGGCGGCTGGTGTAGCCATTCACCTGGCCATTGGTGTCGAGGTGGGAGGGAACCTGCGCGGGCAATTCCGCCCACACACAAGCGAGGTACACCGACGGAATTGCCACTGCCACGAGGGTCAGCAATTGCCAAACGAGGAGGTTGTTTTTCATGGTGACAAAAAGTGAAGAGTGAGGAAAGAGAAAGGTTTAGGATTTGAATTGGTAGAGCCAGCCCAGTAATTCGTCAAACACCGTCATGTTCAGGGTGTAGACCACAAATTGACCCTGCTTCTGACTGGTAACGAGGCCGGCCTGGCGCAGCAAGTCGAGGTGGTGACTGATGGTGGGAGCCGAAAACTGGAACTGCTCGGCAATGGCCCCGGCCGTGGCTGGCCCGCCGCGCAGTCGCTCCAGAATGGCGCGCCGCGTGGGGTCGTTCAGGGCTTTGAAGAGAGCATTCATCTTGTTGTTTTAATGATTAGACAAATGTCTAAATAAAATCTGAATAAAAAAGGCGCGACCCTTAAAAAGAGAGCCGCGCCTTTTTTATTCAGCGATGTTGGTAATTCGGACCGATGAGCCGCCGCAACTAAGCATGCTGCTGCGCGGCCTCTTCGGCCGTTTTTCCGGGTCGGCTGCCCCAGCCCAGGCCGCAGCGGTTTTGCATTTGCTGCCGGAATTTTTCGCGGGCGTCGGGGCTCAGGTTTTCCATGCGGCCGGCCATGCGCTGCTGCCATTCGCGGCGCTTGCGGGCCCAACCACCCGGCCGCCCACCCTGAAAGCCACCGAACAGAATTCGGCTCAGCACGAGTAAGCCGAGGGTTTGGGCCAGGCCGATAGTGGGAAGATGAAACAGGTCGGGCATCAACCAATTCCACAACGCCTGCGTGGCGAGCACGGCAGCGGTGACGAACAGTGCCGCGAAGAAAAAGAAACGAAGGCCGCGAAGCAGCCAAAATTTACGGTCCATGATAGGTGGTATATTAAGTCAGGTAACGAGCTGATAGGCTTTGATAAATTCGGCGTTCTAACTGATAAGCCGTGGCCAGAGGTGCATCGGCCAACCTAAATATTAGTAAATCAGTCAGTAAATAATTCGGTGTACAATTTCTGTAGCCGCCTTCGCAGGTGCAGCACAGCGTAGTGCTTGCGTGAAATCAGGGTTTTGAGGGGAACGCCGGTTTCTGCCTCCATTTCACGGAAGGTTTTGTCTTCCAATTCGTGCCACACAAATACTTGGCGCTGGGCGGCGGGCAGCTCAGCCAGCGCGTCGCTGAGGGCTTCCATGAGGGTTTCGCGTAGCAGGCGGTTTTCGGGCGAGTCGTCGGGGGCGGGCAGCAAGTCGGCCAGCAGCAGCCCTTCGCCGTCATCGGAAGCCTCGGCCGCGCCAAAAGCTTCTTCTAAACTCACGGGGCGCTTGCGGCGGTAGAGGTCGGTGATGCGGTTGCGGGCCACCCGGAACAGCCAGGCCGCCGCCTGCTCCACGGGCTTGAGCATCCGGTAGCTTTCCACGAGTTCGGCAAAAACGTCCTGCATGAGGTCTTCGGCCTCGGCCTCGTCGGGAATACGGCGCCGAATAAACTGCAGCAGCCGGGGACGCTGCTGGCGTACGGCTTCGGCAATCTGGCGGTCTTGCTGCGAAGCCGACATGGGAGCGAGGGAGGGAAGCGAAAGAGCCAGGGTTTCCATTGTGCCTAAGCAGACGCGGGCCTCTCGAAATTACTTTAGCTTTTACTGGGCTATGGTCACGGGAGTTTGATAGCCTCCGTTTTTAAACGTAGCGTTGCCATGGGGCAGTACTATTGACGACGGCATGCCGATTAGGCAATTGGCGACTACCGGATTTTGTTGGTTGCACTGTGTCCTGACACCATGAATACGCATTGGAAACCCAATATAGTAAGGCCCAGATAGGCTATAAGGGCAATTAGCGGAGCCAGAGCAACGCAGAAACGAAATGGAGCATTCTCAAGAAGCTGCTGGCCGTTTTATCGTAGCGCGTGGCCAAGCGTCGAAACTGCTTGAGGCGGCTGAAGAAGCGCTCGGTTTCGCCGCTGGCGGCAAGCTGGCGTGTGGCCCTGGGTGCTGGTTCAGGTCCAAAACGCCACGGCCGTAATTCTTGGCAAAAAAAATCGCACGGTTCCGTTAGCGCACGACGCTGAAACCTACAAAGAGCGAAACCATCTCGAAAGGGCCATCAACGGCCTAAAACGGGTTCGGGCCGTGGCCGCTCGGTTTGATAAACGCGCCACCAATTACTGCACCACTTATTGCTTGATTGCTGCTCTAACCGGGCTCTAACCGGGCTCTAACCGGGCTCTAACTGTAAACACTCCTTAGCAGATTGGCCCTGGTATTTGGCGGCTGCGCTCCTCCCGCCAGGCCCGAGCCAGGCTTGTTATGCTTGCGGTTTTTCGGGTACCTTTGCCCGCCGGTGCCGGTAGCCATTCGCGTTACCCCCCAATCGTTACGCCAGTTGCCCAAATAGATGGACCAAACTATCCCCGAAGTAATCCGGACCGTTCCGCTTCAGTACTACGTCTTTTTCGCCTCGGCCCTGTTTGCCATTGGCGTCACGGGCGTACTGGTGCGGCGCAACGCCATTATCATCTTTATGTGCGTGGAGTTGATGCTCAATGCTGTGAACATCCTGCTGACGGCCTTTTCGGCCTACCGGGCCGACCCCAACGGGCAGATTTTCGTGTTCTTCATCATGGCCGTGGCCGCCGCCGAAGTATCGGTCGGCCTAGGCATCATCGTCATGATTTACCGCAACTTCCAGACCACCGACGTCAACTTGTTGAGCCGCTTGAAGTGGTAGCGTAGCCGAGTGACTGCGTGAGAGAGTGACTGCGTGTTCGCGCCAGCTTGCTCTAGCACAAAGTTGCTTGCTGCTTCATTCACTCAGTTGCTCCGTCGCTCAGTCACTTTCCCATGCAAGAAACCGTTCTCCCCGGCGCCAACGCCCCTTATTCTGCGTTCATTTACGTCCTGATTCCGCTGTTGCCTTTCCTGGGTTTCCTGCTGAACGGGCTGCTGAACCGCAAGCTCTCCGGCACCATGGCCGGCCTCATTGGCAGCGCCACTGTGCTGGGCTCGTTCCTGATTTCGGTGATGCTGTTTCTCGATTTTCAGTACCAGTACACCGTGCAGCTGTTCGACTGGATTTCCGTCGGCTCGCTGCAAATCCCATTCCAGTACCAGATTGACCAGCTCAGCCTGATTATGCTGTTGCTGGTGACGGGCGTGGGCTTCCTGATTCACGTGTACAGCATCGGCTACATGCACCACGACGAGAACGTGGGCAAGTTCTTTAGCTTCCTGAACCTATTCATTTTCAGCATGTTGGTGCTGGTGATGGGAGCCAACTTCGTCATCCTCTTTATTGGTTGGGAAGGTGTGGGCTTGTGTTCCTACCTGCTCATCGGCTTCTGGAACAAGAATACGGCCTACAACAACGCGGCCAAGAAAGCCTTCATTATCAACCGCATTGGCGACCTGGGATTTCTGCTCGGCATCTTCCTGATTTACCTCACCTTCAACTCGGTACAATACGCCGAGGTGTTCCAGAAGGCCAGCCTTGGCGATTTTGGCACTTATGGCGTGGGCATCTGCACGGCCATCACGCTGCTGCTGTTTGTAGGTGCTATGGGTAAATCGGCCCAGCTACCGCTCTACACCTGGCTGCCGGATGCTATGGCCGGCCCCACGCCGGTTTCGGCACTTATCCACGCCGCTACCATGGTCACGGCGGGTATTTACATGGTGCTGCGCGCCAACGTGCTGTTCACGCTCGCACCCGACACGCTGCAGGTGGTAGCCATTGTGGGCGCGGCCACGGCCCTGTTTGCTGCCACCATCGGTTTGGCGCAGAACGATATTAAGAAGGTGCTGGCTTACTCCACGGTGTCGCAGCTAGGGTATATGTTTTTGGCGCTGGGCGTGATGGGCTACTCCACTTCGCTGTTTCACGTTCTCACCCACGCGTTTTTCAAGGCCCTGATGTTCCTTGGGGCCGGCTCCGTCATTCACGCCATGAGCAATGAGCAGGACCTGCGCCGCATGGGCGGCCTGCGCAAGGCGCTGCCCATTACGTTCGTCACCTTCCTTATCGGCTGTCTGGCCATTTCGGGCATTCCGCCGTTCTCGGGCTTTTTCTCTAAAGATGAAATCCTGGCGCACGCCTTTGAGCACAACAAAGTACTGTGGGCTATGGGGCTGCTCACGGCGTTTCTGACGGCGTTTTACATGTTCCGTTTGCTGTTCCTGGCCTTTTTTGGCGAGTTCCGGGGCACCGCCGAGCAGAAGCACCACTTGCACGAGTCACCGGCTTCGATGACCTTTCCGCTCATCATTCTGGCAATTCTGGCGGCTGTGGGCGGCTTTATGGGTGCGCCCATGTTCACGGGAGGACATCACTACCTGGCCGAATATCTGGCCCCGATTTTTACCTATTCGCAACGCCTTATGCCAGCGGTTTTTTCGGCTGAACCCGACCATAACACCGAGCTGATGCTGATGGGTCTATCGGTAGCGGCGGGCTTGCTGGGCATCATCCTAGCCTATGTATTCTACGTGGCGCGCGCACAGCGCCCGGCCGAGGATGAGGCGCACCGCTCGGCCCCCGAGAGCCTGGTATATCACAAGTATTACATCGATGAGCTGTACAACAACCTGTTCACGCGGCCAATTATGGGGCTATCATCGGGGCTCTACAAGTTCGTGGAAAACGGCGTTATCAACCCCGTTGTTGGTGCTTTTGGCCGCGCTGTGAATGGCGGCGGGCAACTGCTCCGCTACGTACAAACCGGGGCCGTAGAAACGTACCTGATTTTAATGGTAATCGGAATCGTGCTGATTCTGGGGTTGAATTTTAGCCGTTTCTAACCACTAGTCGCATATTTCTAATCACTTCCGCGACATGAAAGCATTTGTTGCGCACTTTCTTCTTATATCGACTTGCTGGGCAGCAGTAGCTTGTGCAAAAGGCACCCGCGACTAAGGGGTGGGCGAATGGAAGAATGCAGCTACCGATGCTGAGGTGCACACCTTTATCACCGAAGGCAAGCAGGACCTGGTGAGCAAGTACAACGAGGCGACCAGGAGCGTGCTGATTGACGATGAGATTCGTAAAGTCCCCGTGCTCTACGTACCCGATACCAACGAAATAGTGGTTTCGGCAGGTGGGAAAAGTGAGAAGTTTACGCGAGTAAAATAACCTGGCAGTTTGACGAATGAGGCAGGCCTGACCCAATGGCTAAATCCGTTTAGTGGTCAATGGTTATTGCGGGTTTCTGCCTTCTGACGGTGTCTATTCTGCCATATTGATGTAACTATGGCGGTTCCACGAACAATGTAGTGACGCGACCCTTCGCGTCTGTGCGTCTAGGCGTCGAACAGTTCGGTGAGAACGGCGCGGCCCCGAAAACGCAAAGAGTCGCGTCGCTATGTGCTGTATACTAATCTGAGAGCCGCTGTAAGGGGCTGCCGTTGAATTTGCCAGGCTAACCAAATTGGCGGGCGTCAAGCGCAACTGTTTATTTGAGATAATAGTCGTTATCAATCGGTTCAAAGGATGTCAATAAAAGTGGAAGAGGTTAGAAGAGCAACTTTTTTAGATAAGTAAAGTATAGCAGCCTACCCAGTGCGGGCCGGAGGGTCGGCGCCGGATTTCGTTTCTATCTCTTCACCTCAAAAAGTATGCATCCAACACCTAACCTTCTGCGTGGTCTGGCGCTCGGGGCAATCATGCTAAGCATGGCGGCCTCGTCGGCTCAGGCCCAAACCGCTGACAGAAAGACGGCCCTCAGTGGTAATGTCGGCCTGTTGCAGTACCGTGGCAACATGGGAACCGATTTTTGGGACCGTTCCGAACCTGACCTGGAAGTAGGCGGCGGTGGTACTCTTAGCCGTTACCTGTCGCCAACGTTCGACGTGGCCCTGCTGGGCTACTATCAAACGTATAAATTCAGCAGCGAAGTACGGGCCGGTGACAACTTTGAGGCGCGTGTCGGTATGGTGGATGTGGGCCTGAAGCTCAAACTCAACAACGGCAAGATTTTAAAAGAGGATTTCTTCATCCAGCCCTACTTGATGGGCGGCGGCGGTATGTTTTTGACGAACAGCCAGGGCCGCGCCAATGGCCGGAATTTTTTTAATCAAATTCGCCGCCCTGAGGTATTCGCCTTGGCGGGTCTGCGATTCCGTCTCAGTGATGCCATATCGTTGGACCTGACCACCAGCCAGCACTATGCCTTTACCGAGCGGGTTGATAACCTCTACGGCAGCCCGAACGACAAGCTGTACGACCGGTTCCTGCTGCACCAGGCTGGTGTGACGGTAGCCTTCGGCAAGATGAAGGACGAAGACAAAGACGGCGTATCGGACAAGAAGGATAAGTGCCCCGGCACTCCCGCCGGTGTGGCCGTGGACCCCACCGGTTGCCCCTTGGACAAGGACGGCGACGGTGTGCCCGATTACCAGGACAAGTGCCCCGACGTGAAAGGCCTGGCCGCCCTGCAAGGTTGCCCCGACCGTGACGGCGACGGCGTGACCGACCTGGACGACAAATGCCCCGACGTGGCCGGTAAGGCTGAGCTGCAAGGCTGCCCCGATACGGACAACGACGGCGTAACTGATTTGGACGATAAGTGCCCCACCACCCCTGCTGGCGTGAAAGTAGACGCCACTGGCTGCCCGCTTGACCGCGACGGCGATGGCGTGCCCGACTACCAGGACCGCTGCCCCGACCGTGCCGGCCCCGCCTCGAACAAAGGCTGCCCTGAGATTAAGGCTGAAACCAAGAAGCGCCTGTCGGAAGCCACGAAGTTTATCAACTTCGAATTCAACAAGGCGGTTCTGTTGCCTAGCTCGTACCCAACGTTGAAGGACTTGGCCGCCATCATGGCTGAGTACCCGGATTATAGCATGAGCATTGCTGGCCACACCGACAGCAAAGGCAGCGATGACTATAACCTGCGCTTGTCTTACGACCGGGCAGCATCGGCCCGGACGTACATGCTGAGCCAGAGTGTTCCAGCCGCCCGCATTGAATCGCGTGGCTACGGCGAGACCAAGCCCGTTGCCGATAATGCTACGGCCAAAGGCCAGGCAATGAATCGCCGCGTTGAGTTTGACCTCTATCTCACCGGCGACCCCAACTCGGCCGAAGTGAAGTACGGTGCTGCACCCACCATTGCGGAGCTGAAAGCAACTCCGGCAGGCGTGCCGACTGTGAAGAAGGCCCCCGCCAAAAAGGCTCCGGCCCGCAAGGCTCCGGTCCGCAAGCGCAAGTAAGCCGCCCGCGCGGCAAGCGCTAAGTCAAAAAAACGGCCCGCTCGATGAGAGCGGGCTGTTTTTTTGTGGCTTAAGGAATGAGGCTGGTCCACTCTACCCTACTAAAAATCGGGCATAAAAACGGGAAGGTTCGACCTTTGTAGTTCCTCAACTGCCAAAAGCGCGCCCTTCCCGTGAAGCAATGCCTCGTTGCCAAAATCACGACCCTTTTGCATTCGGCACCGCTGGTGCGGAACCTGGCCTGCAAGAAGTTCATTGCCCGCTTC
>NZ_BMGY01000018.1 GCF_014640435.1 Hymenobacter frigidus
CCAGCTCAGAAAAGCGGCGTTGAAAGCCGCCGCGTCCAGGTGCTCGAACACGCGCCGGAACGTCTCAGCCGTGGGTACGCCGTTGGGCAGGTCCAGGTGGCGGGCCAGCACGGCCTGTTTTTGCTGGCCGAAAACGGCCATTTCTTCCACGTCATCGGCCCCGCTGAGCACGGCCAACACACTGATAACTAAAATAGAAAGCAATGGATGACGAAAGTTGCCGCCCGGCCGCCGGTAGTCCGGCACCTGGGCTAAATGAGTGAGCAGCGACATGCGGGCAAAGGCCCAAATTTACGCCCAATGCTAAATGTGTTTAGTCTGCATCCGCAGTGGTGTATTCGCCTACCAACTTTAAGTCATCGATGGCAATATGACAAGTAGCCTCTCCAGCAATGGTTAGAACAATTTGTCCGCTTTCAATAAGTGCCAAGCCCTAATTAAACGAACAATGAAGCCGGTGTAATCACTTGGTTACGAGAACAAAAGCTAATAGCTATTAGCTAAAAGATAGTGGCTTGGCACTTAGTAACCTTAGTTAAGCTCTGCTCCAGGTCATTCGACTTCATAGTATCAAAACCAAAATTGAGAAGGTCGCTTGGGAAGGACACCGTTTAACTGTGGCTAGACCTTGGTTTTGAATCGAAAAGAATTAAGTTATGCCCCCGCATACAGCGCCTCCAACGCCCCGCGCAGCACCGGGTACTCAAACGCGAAGCCCTGCGCTAGCACCTTGGCCGCGCTCACGTTCTGCGAGGCCAGCACGATGTCGCTCATCTCGCCCATGGCCAGCTTCAGGCCAAATGCCGGCACCTTGGGCAAAATCAGGGGTCGGTGCAGCACTTCGGCCAGCACTTCGGTGAAGGCCTGGTTGGTGGCGGGGTGGGGGGCCACGGCGTTATAGGTGCCCTGCCAGGCCGGGTTTTCCAACATGGCGATGAACAAGCGGCACAAGTCATCGAGGTGAATCCAGGACATATACTGCTTGCCGCTGCCCAAGGCCGCGCCCGCGCCCAGCTTCACGGGCCGGGCAATCTGGGGCAGGGCCCCGCCCGCCGTGCTCAGTACCACGCCAATGCGCGGAATGACCGTGCGGATGCCCAGCGCCGCGATGGGCGCGGCCGCCAGTTCCCACTGCTGCGATACGTCGGCCAGAAAGTCGTGGGTGGGCAGGGCCGGGGGCGTTTCTTCGGTCACCAGCCGGTCGCCGGCATCGCCGTAAATGCCCACCGCCGAGGCCGAAATAACGGCCCGCACGTGGTGGCCGGGCTTGGCTAGCTCGCGAGTGAGCAGGGCTAGACCGCCCAAGCGACTGGTCATAATGTCGCGCTTGCGCTCATTGGTCCACTTGCCATCGGCCACGCTGGCTCCGGCCAGGCTCACGATGTAGTCGGCGTAGGGCACGGCCGCTTCGTCAATCGTGCCCGTTCGCGGGTCCCAGCGGAAGCCCTGGAAATGGCTGCTCTTGGCAGGTTCCCGGCTCAGCAAAGCCACTTCGTAGCCGCTGTCAATTAGCATTTCAGCCAGTCGGGTACCAATAAGGCCGGTACCGCCCGTGATGAGAACCTTCATTTTTAACGCTTAATGGTTAACAGTCAGTGGTTTGTAGCTTTCAACAGGCCGCCAGTTAGTGGTATCAACCAGCAACGTTAACCATTAACCACTAATCACGGGCCGCTACTACTTCCCTATTTGCCGCAGAAACTCCCGCCGCAGGGCTTCGTCGGTGGCAAAGCGGCCGCTGTATTCACTCGTTAGGGTCGAGCTGCTGGTATCATTCACGCCGCGGCTCATGACGCACAGATGGTCGGCTTCGATGAGGACGGCCACGTTGTCAGTACCCAGGCTTTGCTTTAGCTCCTCGGTAATTTGGCGCGTGAGGCGCTCCTGCACCTGCGGGCGGCGGGCGTAGTGCTGCACTACCCGATTGAGCTTGCTCAAGCCCACCACGTGGCTGCCCGGTAGGTACGCCACGTGCGCCTTGCCAATAATGGGCACAAAGTGGTGCTCGCAGCACGAAAACAGCGTAATGTCTCGCTCCACCAGCAGCTGGTGGTAGTCGTAGCGGTTGTCAAACATCCGCACTTCCGGTCGGTTTTTCGGGTCGAGGCCCTTGAACCATTCCTGCACGTACATTTTGGCTACCCGGCGCGGGGTGCCCGCCAGGCTGTCGTCGGTCAGGTCGAGGCCAAGCTCGCGCATGATGGCCTCAAAATGGCCACTGATGGCTGTAATCTTGGCTTCGTCGTCGTGCGCAAAGGCATCGTCGCGAAGTGGGGTGCGCAGGCCCGCGGGCAGGTACGCGTCGGGTGCCGGGGCCGGCCCGGAAGGGTTATCCATGGTATTCTACAAAGTTACGGTCCGTCTCATAGAGCGTGACCGACAGGGCCAGGTCTGCCGCCAGGTGCTGGCGGAGGCGCTGCCAAATTACAACGGCGATGTTTTCGGCCGTGGGGTTGAGGGTCCGGAATTCTTCCGTATCCAGGTTGAGGTTTTGGTGGTCGTAACGGGTCAGCACTTCACGCTTGATGAGGTCGCTTAGGCGCTTGGTATCGTACACGTAGCCCGTCTCGGGGTCAACGGTGCCGGTCAGGCGTACGGTTAGGTTGTAGTTGTGCCCGTGGTAGTTGGGGTTGTTGCACTTGCCAAATACCCGTTGGTTCTGCTCGTCGCTCCAAGCAGAATTGTGAAGGCGGTGGGCAGCGTTGAAATGCTCGTTGCGGCAGATAGTGACTTGCATAGGCGCCTACAACCCCCACTAGGTAAGCTTTGTTGCGGACGCGTGGGAAGCAACGCTAAGATTTTCTTTAATCGGTCACTATGCTATAATTTGCAAAGCATAAGTATGATTTAATCAATAAAAAAACCAATATCTTAAAAAAACCAATGCTTTACGTGAGTTGCATCGAATAAAGGGCCTAAATTTGAAAAGCCGGATAACGGTACTATCGCCAACGACCTTTCGACCGACCATTTTTAAAGCTCTAACAAGCTACTATTTACCATGAAACGAAGCCTACTCATCCTACTCCTTGTATGCCTGGCTACGCTAGGCGGTTATGCCCAAAAATCCCCTGTGGATGAGGCAGATATGACTATTAATAATATTCCCCGCAAAGGTCAGCGCGTCAGCATGCAGCTTGATAACCGTCGGGTAGAAGCGGCCTGGCTCAAGCAGCTGAGCGAGAAGTTTGGCAGCAAGGTGAAGAACACTAAGGGCATCCTGACGATGGACGGCGTGATTATCGAAGAAATTGCACCTAACCCTATTCGGGTCATCAGCAAGGTAGACGCCTCGCCCACCGGCACTGCCGTGTGGTGGAGCATTGACCTGGGCAGTGCTTACCTGGGCAAAGACGCCACGCCCGTACAGTGGAAGTCGGCCGAGAAGTACCTGAAGGACTTCGCCCGCATGATGTATCGCGAAGACTTGGTGTCGCAGATTTCCGAAGCCGAGCGTGCGCTGATTGCTTCGCAGAACAACAATGCGGCTGTTATCGAGAAGCAGAACAGCATCAAGAAGGACATTGATAAGAACAAGCTCCGCAAAACTGAAATTCAGCAGCAGCTGGCCGGCAACGCCGCCGAACTGCAGCAGCTCAACAACCTTATCGACCTGAACCTGAAAGAGCAAGAATCTTCGCGGGGCGACATCGTCAACATGCGCATCTCCCTCGAATCAGTGAAGGAGCGAATGAACAAGATTGAATAATTAGCCCAACGGCACACTTTTCGTTGGTGGCCAAGAGCCCTGTCGGTATCGGCAGGGCTTTTTGTTTGGGCAATTGGCCCAACCCCACGGGCCGGAACTACGTTGAGAAAAGCAGCGGCACTCTTTCTGCCGCGTACCTCAATACCCTTCCCCATGGAAAAGACCGAAGTTCAAAACCAAGTCCACTTAGATAGCGCCATTCACCTCCTCGCCGGCGACCTCACGCAGGAAGCCGACCGTGCCGGCCTCGACAACCATTTTCAGCGCTGGATTGAAGACCTGAAAGCTGCCAGCAACCCCGCCTTTCACCAACTCGTGGTCGACATGCAGGCCCTAAAAGCGCACTTTGGCAGCGGCACGCTCGATGTAGACATTATCGCCCCCCTGTTGGCCCGCTTGGGTACCAACACCACCCAGGCCGCTAATTTCGCCGAAGGCAACACCGCACCGCGCGTAGCCAAGCTGGGCGAGGTGCTCAGCGCCGTAGCACAGCAGATGAAAGGCGGCACGGCCACGCCCGATGGCACTGTACCGCAGGATATGTCGTCGCACAACTAGGTTTTAGGAATGCATGGGCCGGATTCGCCCGGCCCCGTAACCAAAAAGAGCCAGTCCCACATGTGGGACCGGCTCTTTTGCTATGCACAGCAGCCTTTCGGCTGCGGCAATCCTTATGCTACGGTAGTCTTGGCCTTGTTCTTGGCTACCGGGTTCAGGCGACGCTCCTTGATACGGGAAGCTTTGCCCGACAGACCGCGGAGGTAGAACAGACGGGCACGACGTACTTTACCGCGACGCACAACCTCGATTTTCTCGATGTTAGGCGACAGCAGGGGGAAGATACGCTCAGTGCCGATTTGGTTAGAAATCTTGCGAACCGTGAAAGTTTCGCCGTTGGAGTTCGGATTACGACGCTGCAGTACCACGCCCTGGAACTGCTGGATACGCTCCTTGTTGCCCTCGCGGATTTTCACGTGCACGTTCACGGTGTCGCCAGCGGCGAACTGGGGGAAGCTGGCGCGGCGCTCATGCGATTCGGCCTGGATAAAGTCAAGTAGTACGCTCATGGCTGAGAAAATTGCGAAAGACGGCGCCGCCGTCGGGATTGTTATTTTACGAAACGGAGCGCAAAGATAGCGCTTTCCGGTGAGGTTAGCAAGTGGTTTTCAGAACAAGCTTCCGCTTGCGCCCTGATTTGCTGCGAATTCAGGGTCAGAACAAGCGGAAGCGTGTTTTACGAGAGTAAATCGGGCCGGCGGGCCAGTGTTCGGGCCAGGGCTTGGTCGTGTCGCCACTCTTCAATTTTGGGGGTATTGCCCGAGAGCAGGATTTCCGGCACGACCTGTCCGCGCCACTCTGCCGGGCGGGTGTACACGGGCGGGGCCAGCAAGTCGTCCTGAAAAGAGTCGGACAGCGCCGATTCTTCGTTGCCCAGTACGCCGGGGAGCAGCCGCACCACGGCATCAACCAGGATGGCGGCTCCCAACTCGCCACCGCTCAGCACGTAGTCGCCCACGCTGATTTCGTGGGTGATATAGGTCTGCCGAATTCGCTCATCAATGCCCTTGTAATGGCCGCAGAGCATGATGATGTTGCCCAACAGCGACAGCCGGTTGGCCAGCGGCTGGCGCAGGGTTTCGCCGTCCGGCGTAAGGTAGATAACGGCGTCGTAGGAGCGTTGGGCCTGCAGCTCGTCCATCCAGGCCGCGATAGGCTCCACGCGCAGCACCATGCCGGCCCCGCCCCCAAACACGTAGTCGTCAATCTGGCCGTGCTTGTTGATGGCATGCTGGCGCAGGTCGTGCACGTGGATTTCGGCCAGGCCTTTTTCCTGCGCCCGCTTCACGATGGAATGGGCAAAGGGGCTGACGAGCAACTCGGGCAGGCAAGTGAGGATGTCGATTCGCATGATGATGGGTAGCGGGGACTTTGCGAGTCCGCGCATGATTCATTTAAGCGCGGACTCGCAGAGCCCACGCTACTTATTCTTCGTCGGCCTCGTCCTGCTGGCGGGTGGTGGGCTTGAGGTAAATATCGAGCAGGCCTTCGGGCAGGTTGACGTAAATCTCCTTTTTCGCTTGGTCGGCGTGGCTCACCAGCTCGTTCACTACCGGAATCAGCACTTCCTGGCCTTGATAGCGCATGGCCAGCATGTCCTGCTGGGGTAGCTCGTAGAAGTTCTCCACGGTGCCCAGGGGGCCCAGGTTTTCATCGAC
Organism: Hymenobacter frigidus; assembly: GCF_014640435.1. GTDB lineage: Bacteria > Bacteroidota > Bacteroidia > Cytophagales > Hymenobacteraceae > Hymenobacter > Hymenobacter frigidus. The sequence continues at coordinate 5,926 of NZ_BMGY01000018.1, forward strand.
CACGGTGAAGCCGATAACGTCGTGGAAGTAGAACTGGTCGTCGTCCAGCTCGGGCAGGGCGTCGAGGGGCAGGTGGAGCTGGGAGCCGCGCAGGGGCTCGGCGTCCTCAATGCGGTCGATGCCGCGCAGCTTCAGCAATACTTTGTTGCCGGCCTGGGGCTGCACTTTCTCTACTTCGTGGGCTACCAGCTTGGTGGGTGCACCGGCCAGGGTGAGGTACACCGTTTTGAGCTTTTGGTAGGCGGCAACGTCGTCCACGTCAAAGTGCGCCACTAGGTGGCCGCGCAGGCCGTGGGTTTTGATGAGGTAGCCGAGCTGATAGGTTTCGTCGATGGTCATGGCGGGGGAGAGGGGTTAACGAAAAAGAGTTTGGGGGTTGCCAGCCGGTCCGGCTCACAACTCCCAAACTCTTTCGGTTTTCAGAAACCTAAAAACTACTCGGCAGCAGCTTCGGTCGTCGCTTCTTCGGCCGGAGCCTCGGTAGCTTCCTCGGCGGCAGCAGGAGCGGGCGTGTTGGCAGCCAGCAAAGCGGCAGCTTTCTGACGCTGTGCTTCGGCACGAGCTTCTTTCACCTTGGTTTCGGCGGCCATAGCAGCGGTGCGAACCTCCGCTTTAGCATCTACCAAGCCAGTGCGCTTGCCTTCGATTTTGGCGTCCTTCTCGTCTTTCCAGGCGGTGAAGCGCTGGTCGGCTACGTCCTGGGTGATGGCACCCTTGTCGACACCCAATTGCAGGTGACGACGGTAGAGCACGCCGCGGTAGCTGAGCATGGCCCGAACGGTGTCGGTGGGCTGAGCACCGGTCATCATCCAGTAAAACGCACGGTCGGCGTCGTAGTTGATAGTGGCGGGGTTGGTGTTGGGGTTGTAGGTGCCGAGTTTCTCGATGAAACGGCCATCGCGGGGAGCGCGGGCGTCAGCTACTACGATGTCGTAAGTCGCGGCCTTCTTGCGGCCACGACGGGCGAGGCGGATTTTAACTGCCATAAACCGTTGGGGTTTGGTGCGACGGAACTCGTCCGTCTGATGAAATATCCAAAAATTTGGAGTGCAAAGGTAACGTTTAGTCAGGGAATTAGCTAGCCAGAAAACAAAAAAGCGCTGGCAATGCAGCCAGCGCTTTTTTGTCTTATCCAGGAGTTTGGTTTAAGCCGGTATGGATACCCGCTTGGCCACTTTCCTTTTCAGCTTAATTACGCCTACTTTGTCCAGCGTCCAGATGACCGAATAAGTAGGGTCGAGCTCCCACCACTTCACGCCGAAGTTGACGCGCATGGGCAGCTTGTGGTGGTTGTTCTGGAACAACTCGCCAAAGGCCAGGAAATCGAGGGCTAGCGTGTTGCGCGATTTGTCGTTGTTATCAAAGTTCTGGTAGCCGTATTTGTGGCCGCCCCAGTTCACGATAGCGCCGTGAATAGGACCCATCAGGAAGTGAATGGGCAGCAGCAGGTACTGCCACCACGCCGTGGCGAAGTTGATGTAGAATAGCACGTAAACCGTGCCCCAGCCCAAGCGGGAGTACACCGTGCCACCAAACTTGTCGAGCCACTTCCACTCCGGAATGTCGCCTTCGAAGCGTTTGGCTCCTTCGTGCACATCCTTCACCACGTCGTTGTAAATCACCTTGGTTTTCCACATCATGTCGAACGCATTGTTCGAGAAGTGCGGCGAGTGCGGGTCCAGCGCAGTATCGGAGTAAGCGTGGTGCATGCGGTGCAGCAGCGCGTAGGCCCGGGGCGAGAGGAAGCTGCTGCCCTGGCAGATGTAGGTGAAAGCGAAGAAGAACCGCTCCCAGAATTTATTCATCGTAAACATCTTGTGCGCCGCGTAGCGGTGCAGGTAAAATGTCTGCGTGAACAGGGACAAGTAGTAATGGGCAACGAAAAATATGAGAATGGCCATAGGAGCTGTAATGGGAAGCTGACCGCACAAGCAAAAAGCCTGGGCTAAGGTTCAGCAGCGATAACGCAAAATTACGGCCAGCACGTAGCGAGGCGGTATTTCGGTCTGAGAAGGCCAAAATCTTGCACGTAGCCCGGGCTTTTGGCCCGCGATAAAGCCAGTAGGCCGAAGTGGCAAACCGTGCACTAAAAGTCCGCGCTACTTACTGGTAGTAGGCCCGGGCGGCGTCCCAGTGCGGCGCGTCGGGCAGGGGAGCCACGAACGTCATCATCTCCTTTGTGACGGGGTGCTGCAATTGCAGCTGGCGGGCGTGCAGGGCAATGCTCACGTCGGGCAGCGGCGCGATGAAGCCGTATTTCACATCTCCCACAATTGGAGTGCCGAGGCCCGTGGCCAACTGGGTCCGAATCTGGTGCGGCCGGCCCGTGATGGGGTTCACCTGCAGCAGGTAGCGGTTGCCGGCCATGCCCAGCAGCTCGTAGTTGAGCTCGGAGCGCAGGCCTTGGGAGTGCTTTTCGGGGTAGGCTTTGGTAACGTTGCGCACGGTGTCTTTCACCAGCCAGTGCACCAAAGTGCCGCTTTCGGGCACGGGCGGCCGGCCGGTGAGGGCCCAATAGGTTTTGGTCATCAGCGAGTCGCGGAACATTTCGTTCAGGCGGCTCAGGGCTTTGCTGGTTTTGGCCAGCACCACGATGCCCGACACGGGGCGGTCGATGCGGTGGCACACGCCCACAAAGGCCTCGCCGGGCTTCTTATACTTGAAGCGCAGGTACTCGGCGGCTTTTTTGGAGAGGGGTTCGTCGCCGGTGGCATCGCCCTGCACGAGTAGGCCGGCGGGCTTATTAATGACGAGAAGATGGTTGTCCTCAAACAGAATTTCTCTGCCTTCGGACCAGATATTGGGACGATTCAAACGGCGGGCGGGATTTTGGGTAGTCGCAGGAGCGGGCCAGGGCCCCTCGGGGGCTACTGCACGTCGTCAGACCACACTCACTGGGCGCTCCGCTCTTGCTTTTTAGTAAGGCGAAGATACGAAGGGGCGCGGAAGTGGGAACGCCTGTCATCCTGAGCATTTTGCGAATCAAGCAAAGCTGAAGGACCTTATCACGGCCGAACGAGTCGTTGCAACGTGATAAGGTCCTTCGCAAGCTCAGGATGACAAACGTTGTTAGTAACCTTCCTCTTTGTTGGGGAATTCGCGGCTTTTTACATCAGCTACGTAGTGCTGCACGGCTTCGGTCATGATGTCGTGCAGCTCGGCGTAGCGGCGCAGGAAGCGCGGTTTGAACTCCTTGGTAATGCCGAGCAGGTCGTGTACCACCAGCACCTGACCGTCCACGTCGGGCCCGGCTCCAATGCCGATGACGGGAATGGTCAATTCCTCGGCTACCTGCTTGGCGAGAGAAGCGGGGATTTTTTCGAGTACCAGGCCGAAGCAGCCGATTTCCTGGAGCAGGCGGGCGTCTTCGAGGAGCTTCTGGGCTTCGGCTTCTTCCTTGGCGCGCACGCTGTAGGTGCCGAACTTGTAGATGGACTGCGGCGTGAGGCCGAGGTGGCCCATGACGGGGATGCCGGCCGTGAGAATGCGAATGATGCTGTCCTTCACCTCCGCGCCGCCTTCGAGCTTGACGCCGTGGCCGCCCGACTCCTTCATAATGCGAATGGCCGATTGCAGCGCCACCGACGAATTGCCCTGGTAGGAGCCAAACGGCATGTCCACCACCACGAAGGCCCGCTTCACGGCGCGCACCACGCTCTGAGCGTGGTATATCATCTGGTCGAGGGTGATGGGCAAGGTGGTTTCATGGCCGGCCATGACGTTGGAGGCCGAGTCGCCGACGAGTAATACGTCGATGCCGGCCCCGTCCAGAATCTGGGCCATCGAAAAATCGTAGGCCGTGAGCATGGAAATTTTTTCCCCCCGCTCCTTCATGGCCAGCATTTGGTGGGTGGTAACAAGTTTGACTTCCTTATGCTGAGACATGGTGGGTGTGCGGGAGCAGCGTTTGTAGGGTGAGGGGCCGTTTGGCGGGGCAAAGCTGGTAACAATTTCGTTATCCGGCACCGTTGCCCACCAAAAAGCCCCTGGCCGAAGCGCAGAGGCTGATGAGAACCAGGCCGACGGAGCCGGACGTTACTGGTTTTGCGGGGTGCGGTTGCGGTTGAGCTTGAGGTCTTGCAGCAGGCTGCTTTTGGCCGCGATGGTGAAGTTGTAGCCCTTGAGCGGCCCGATGGGCACCCATATGCCCGTGATTTGCCAGCAGTGCAGGTCGCGGGTGAAGGCCAGGTTGGGGTAAACCAGTGTCTGGCTGGCGATGTCGTAGTTCAGGTTGTAGCTGAAGCGCAGGTTTTCGGTAAGCTTCACCGAGCCCGTGCCGCTGATGGTATGGGCCGAGAACAGGCGCGGGCTGGGGTCGGTGCGCCGCAACGGAATGGGAATGGTGCTGTAAGTGGCCGAATAGCTCAGGTTCAGCTCCCACGGAATGTCAAAGTCTACGTAGTCGGCGTAGAAATTGGCGGTGCCCACGGTGCCCAGGGTAGGGTCGTTGCTGGGGGCCACGGCGCGCTTCACCACGCTTTTGCGCTGGCCGGTGGCGGGATTGAAGGCGTAGTTGGCCTGCAGGTTGGCGGTGGTGAGGCGGAGCAGGCGGCGTGGGTTGGCTTCAAACAGGTATTTGTCGATGGGCACGCCGCGGCTGTCGCGCTGATAGGGGTCAAAGTCAGCGTTACTATTCAGGGTCAGCTTCTTGGAGATGGCAGTACTGAAAGCCACGCGCAACGGCGACAGCTTGAAGGCGGGTCGAAGGAAGTCGTAGCCGAAGGAAAAGTCCAAGTTGCGGAACAAATCGACCTTTTTGAAGGGGTTCAGGCCGGTGGTGTCGTTGGGGTCGCGCACCTTCATCTCCAGCGCATTTTGCAGCGTGAACGACAGCTGGCTTTGCGCGCCTCCGCCGGGGGCAGTAGTCAGGAAGCCATTGTAGCGGTCAAACGTATTGAAGGGTAGCTTGGTGAGGTCCCCAAGGTTGGTAAACGAGCCGGGCAGCACCTTCTTGGGGTCTTCAAATACACTTGTGCGATTGGTCAAATTGGGAGCCACGTTGTAGTTCAGGCTGGGCGTCACCTTGTGGCGCAGGGCCTGAACCTTGCGCACGCCCTTGCGCACCACCGTGCCGTAGAATGCGGTGTTCAGGCTGAGGCCGCCTGAGTAACGGTTCACGCGGTTGAAACCATAGGTAGTATCAATGCGAATGGCCTGCGCCACGGGTTGGTAACTGTAGCTAAGCCGCTGGCTGTACCACACCTCGCCGTAGGTAACGGAGGGCGTAAGCTTGAAATACTTGGCCAGGGAATAAGAGCCCAGGCCGATGTTGAGCGTGTGCTCGGCACTGTTGCGGGAGTTTTTCAGCAAGTTGCCAAGGTTGGAAAAGCTGATGGGAATCTGGCTATTCTCGGTGGTGCCGCCTAGTAGGGGCAGGCCGTTGGTCAGGGTGCGGGGCGTCACGATGTTTGTCAGCTGGTTGCTGGCCGTGCCGGTGTAGCTCACCGTGAGCTGCTCATAAAACTCCTTCAGCTTGCCGCCGGGCTTGATGCCGAACCACTGGTAGGGGTACTGCCGGGCGATGCCCATGGTCAGGCTGGGCAGGGTGAAACTCATCGTGCCCTCGGTGCCCTGGCTTTGGGCCAGGCGCACGTCGTAGTTCACGGGCGAGTTGCGAATCTGCTTGGAGTAGCCCACGCTGGAGTTGTACTGCGTAGTGAGGTAGCGCCGGGCATCGAGGCTGTTGACCCGGTTGAAGCTGCTGGTGCCGGCCTGCACGCTGGCCGTGAAGCGCCCGCCGCCGGGCTTGGCCACGGGGTTGTGGCTCCAGGTAATCCAGAATGAATTGGCAGCGGGCGGCTTGATGTAGCCAATGCCCAGGCCCTGGTTGTCGCGCTGCACAAGGGGCTGCAGGGGCCGGTTCGAGAAGCGCAGGTTGAAATTGCCCTGGTAGGTGTAGCGCTTCAAATACGATATATCGGCCGTGGCCCCAAAGCCGCCGAACGTCTGGGCGTTGCCGGCGTAGATGTCGCCGGTGAGGCGCACGCCGATGTAGTCGTTCGGGGCGAAGTAGTAGCCGCCGTTGGTAAGGAAATAGCCGCGGTCGGCGGCCTGCCCGAAGGTTGGAATCAGCACGCCCGAGCCCCGGTTCTTATTCGGCGTGGGGAAGAAGCCAAACAGGAAGCCCAGTGGCGTGGGCACGTCGCCAATCACGAGGTTGAACGGCCCGGTCACGACTTTGTCGCCCGGAATCATCTTCATCTTCTTGGCCTGAATGTAGAAGTGCGGATGCTCCAGGTTGCAGGTGGTGTAGCGCCCCATCAGGCCGTTGATGTCGCCATTGGGCAGGCGCTTGATGGTAGCGGCGCTCACGAAGCCCTCGCCCTGCGTGGTCACGGCCTCGGTCACCTTGGCCTTCTTGCTCTTGAAATTGTAGGCGATGCTGCCGGCCGTGTACAGGCCGCCTTTATCCTTAAGCACGGGCCGGCCCATCAGCCGGTTTTTCACGCTGTCCAGCTTGCCCTCGGCCTGCATGGTGTTGGTGCCGTAGTTCACGGTGATGAGGGCCGCCTTGAGGTCGGTGTCGCCATACACCACGCTGGCCCCGTTGTAGAGCCGGGCCACCTTGTTCGTCACATCAAACTGGATGGAGTCCTTGGCGGTGTAGTTGATGGTGGTTTCAATCTGGCCCCTGCGCCGGGCGGCCAGCTGGAGCGAGTCGCCGGCGCGGCTCACGCCATTCACTAAATTGGTGGTGTCGGTGGGGGAAGTGCCGGAGCCGGGAGCCAGCGGGTCGCCGGGCACGGCTTTGTGCGATGCGCCGGGAATGCGCGACTGGCCGGTGTTGCGCACGCCGGGGGGCGGCGGCCCTTGCGGGTCGCGCGGGTCGGGCGAAATCATCCGCACGGGTGGGGTGGGGGCACTGCCGGCGCGGCGCTTAGGTGCAACCTGGCCCCAGGCCGAACCCGGGCCGATGAGCAGCAATAGCACGAGTAGAACTAGCTGACTGAGGCCGCCCCACGCCGGTGCCGCCCGGTGGCATCGGGCCTCAAAACAATGGCCAAAGCAAACAGACAAAGTAGTATAGCAGTTAAATCGTTTACTTTTGGGGCTAGTTACAGCTCATTACAAAGGTAGCAAGTCGCTACCGCCCCTTCAACGAACATCGTGCGGATTATTGTGACCTGGGCCAGCGCCGCCCTTTTGCTGCTGGGCGCCGGAAGTGGCGAATGGAAAGCCGAGGCCCAAACCCCGGCTGATTCCACGCGCATCGCCCCCGATTCGGCCCTGGCGGCCCCGGCCGTTACGGTTCCGGAATTGCCCTACCGCTACCGCCTGCGCACCGTGGTGCTCGATGCCGGCCACGGCGGCAAGGACCGGGGCTGCGCCGGGGCTTCGGCCCGCGAGGCCGACGTGGCCCTGGCCCTGATTTTGGCCCTGGGCAAGCAAATTCAGGAAAACCTGCCCGACGTGAAGGTGATTTACACCCGTAAAACCAACGTCTTTATCGAACTCGACGAGCGGGCCGCCATCGCCAATCGCAACCACGCCGACCTGTTCATCTCCATTCATTGCAACGCCGGCCCCAGCCAAAGCCACGGTACCGAAGTCTGGACCATGGGCCTGCACAAAACCGACGCCAACCTGGGCGTGGCCCAGCGCGAAAACGCGGTTATTCTGCAGGAAAAAGACTATCAGAAGCGCTACGATGGCTTCGACCCGCGCTCGCCCCAAAGCCACATTCTGTTCTCGCTGTTCCAGTCGGCCTACATCACCAATAGCCTGCGCTTCGCCCAGCGCGTGGACAGGCAGCTGCGCACCACCGTCAATCGCCCCAGCCGCGGCGTGAAACAAGCCGGCTTCCTGGTGCTTTGGAAGTCGACCATGCCGGCGGTGCTCATCGAGTCGGGCTTTCTCACCAACCCCGCCGAGGAGCGGTACCTCAACGAGAAAGCCAATCAATCGTATATGGCCGCAGCCATCTACCGGGCCTTCCGCGAATACAAGCGCGAGCTGGAAGGTGGCTAGCTTCGGCCGGTGTATAAGCAGTTGAGTGAGTAGCTTCGGCTGAAACCGTCATTTGCACTGTTTACTCAAACGCCTTGTTCACTCCTACACTCATCCACCCATTCACTTATCCATCTTCCCGTGTCTAAAGAAATAAAAGTCGGGCTGCTCGCCATTGTAGCCATTGCCGCGCTCGTTATCGGCTTCAACTTCTTGCGAGGTAGCAATTTGTTCTCCAGTGCCAGCACGTACTACGCAACTTATCCCAACGTAGAAGGCTTGAACGTGGGCGCGCCGGTAATTCTCAACGGCATTAAAGTGGGCCAGGTGAAAAACCTGGAGTTGCAGCCCGACAAAGGCAACGTGGTGCGGGTGGCCCTGGAAATGCAGGAAGGCGTCGTGCTGGGCGACTCTACGTTGGCCAGCCTCGGGGGTACGTTACTGGGGTCCAAGACCATCTCGCTGACCCTGGGCCGAAACGGCAAGATTTTTAAGGGCGGTGAGGAATTACGGACGCAGTCGGACACGGGCATCGCTGGCCTAGCCACGGCGCTACAGGCCCGCGCCCTGCCCGTGCTTTCCAGTCTCGACTCGACGTTGCGGCACGTGAATAGCATTATCAACAAAGATGCCCAAACCAACATCCAGGGTACTCTGCTTAGCGCCCGCAACAGCACCGAGGCCTTGCAGCGCCTCATTGAATCGAATCAGCGCAACATCAACCAGATTACCAGCAACCTGGTCCAGATGAGTTCGGCCCTAAACAAGACCACTACTAAGCTTGACCGCATCGCCGTAAACTTCTCGCAGCTGTCTGATTCGCTCAAGGATGCCCCTGTGGGCCCAGCCCTGCGCCGCCTCAACGCCACCATGGCCGAGGCCCAGAGCACCGTGGCCAGCCTGAACCGCGCTCTGAACGACAAAAACAGTTCGATGGGCAAGCTGCTCAACGACTCGACGCTCTACAACAACCTCACCGCCACCACGGCCAGCTCCAACGACCTGCTGGTAGACTTCAAGGCCAACCCCAAGCGCTACGTGCACTTTTCGGTGTTCGGCGGCGGCAAGACCGACAAAACCAAAACGGAAGTTGAGACCACTACCACTAAGCCCAACGGCACCAAAACCGACACTGAGGTAAAAACAACAGTAAAGTAGAAACGCGCCAAGGTGTGTTCGGCGCGTGGCACTAACAATTGAACGTGCCTGCGCAACGCAACCGGAGAACACGCTAAGGCGCGTTCCTACACCGTACCTTTGAAATCCGCCTCCGGGCGGATTTTTTTGTGCCTATTCTTCTAAAATCCCACCCCGTTTTTTATGAACGTCGAGTTCAACCGCAACGAAGACCAACTCAAGCAACTTAGCTTCAATCTCAGCCAGAAATTCAAGAAGGTAGCCCTCGGCGGGGGTGAAAAGCGCATTGCCGCCCACAAAGCCAAGGGCAAGCTCACCGCCCGCGAGCGGATAGCCTACCTGCTGGATAAGGGTGCGGCCCAGGTCGAAATCGGGGCTTTTGCGGGTGAAGGGATGTACAAGGAAGAGGGCGGTTGCCCCGGCGGCGGCGTGGTGGTGGTCATCGGCTACGTGGCCGGCCGGCAATGCGTGGTGGTGGCCAACGACGCCACCGTGAAGGCCGGCGCGTGGTTCCCCATTACCGCCAAAAAGAACCTGCGCGCCCAGGAAATCAGCATCGAAAACAAGCTGCCAATTATCTACCTCGTGGACTCGGCCGGCGTGTACCTGCCCATGCAGGATGAGATTTTTCCCGATAAGGAGCATTTCGGTCGCATTTTCCGCAACAACGCGGTGATGAGCAGCATGGGCATCGTCCAGATTTCGGCCATCATGGGCCCCTGCGTGGCTGGTGGCGCGTATTTGCCCATCATGAGCGACGAGGCCATGATTGTGAACGGCACCGGCTCGGTGTTCCTGGCCGGCTCCTACCTGGTGAAATCCGCCATCGGCGAAACCATCGACAACGAGGCGCTGGGCGGTGCGAGCATGCACTCCGAAATTTCGGGCGTGACGGACTACAAATTCGATACCGATGAGGAGTGCCTGACCCACATCCGCAATATCTTCGACAAGATGGGCGGGCACGCCACGGCCGGCTTCAGCCGCGCCACTCCCGCCAAGCCCAAGCTGGACGAGCAGGAGCTGTATGGCACGCTACCTTCAGACCGGGTGAAGCCCTACGATATGATGGAAATCATCAATCGCTTGGTCGATAACTCCGAGTTTGAGCCCTACAAAGACCTGTACGGCCAGACGCTTATCTGCGGGCTGGCCCGCATTGATGGCTGGGCGGTGGGCATCGTGGCCAACCAGCGCAAAATCGTGAAGAGCAAGAAAACCGGCATGCAGATGGGCGGCGTCATCTACTCCGACTCGGCCGACAAGGCCGCCCGCTTCATCATGAACTGCAACCAGAAGCGCATCCCGCTGGTGTTTCTGCACGACGTGTCGGGCTTCATGGTGGGTTCGGCCTCCGAGCAGGGCGGCATCATCAAGGACGGCGCCAAGATGGTGAACGCCATGGCCAATTCGGTGGTGCCCAAGTTCACGGTTATCGTGGGCAACAGCTACGGGGCCGGCAACTACGCCATGTGCGGCAAGGCCTACGACCCACGCCTCATTGTGGCCTGGCCCACCGCCCAACTGGCCGTGATGAGCGGGGCCGCCGCCGCCAATACCCTGCTGCAAATCCAGGTAGCCTCCCTCAAAGCCAAAGGCGAAGTCATCACCCCCGAAGCGGAGAAGGAGCTGCTCGACCGCATCAAAGCCCGCTACGAGGAGCAGTTATCGCCCTACTACGCCGCGGCACGCCTCTGGGTCGATGCCGTGATTGACCCGCTGGAAACCCGTAAGGTGCTCTCGGAAGGGATTTCGGCGGCCAACCATGCGCCGATTGAGAAGGCGTATAACGTGGGCGTTATTCAGGTGTAGTAAACACGCACGTCAGATTTGTTTTAAAGATGAAACGCAAAAACCCCATCATTACAGTTGCATTCGGGTTTCTTTCTGCCGGAGCATTTGGACAGGCAGTTACGCTTACGGATGCACAAATCGGTAATTCCGGACCATCCAAATTGATTTTCGCTACACTGAATAATGGACGGTGTGAAGTAGCAGTGCAGTTAGCCGAAAAAGACATTGCTAATAAACTGCCTTTTTTGTGCCTATTCGGCAGTATTGCTCCAACGGTGATGGTGCCTTCCGATTTTCAATTTGAGCAAAAATTTCAAGTTCATTATTATGAATATGGCTGCTCACCTGCTGAAAATGTGTGCATGGTTGCTTATAATAGTCAGGTATTTAAGTACTTGTCTGATAAGTACGGGAACAGGTGGATGAAGCTGATTCGAAAAGATGCAATTGGGCTTGAAGAATGGAAGAAAAATAGGTAATCTACTTTCTGCCCTTTGCTGGCGCGAGTTTAGGCAAAGCCGTAACTCGTGCCGGGCCATGAGGTGGAGTTTGTAACTCCACTGCCTCAGCGCGGCAAGTTGGCAGTCGCGCCGCCAGCGGTACCCGGCCATTGTTCTGTTGCGAGGCGCAGCCTCGCCCGAAGGGTTTGTCACGAGTTACGCTCCGCTAAACTTGCGCCAGCGAAGGGTTCCAAACTCGCGAACCGGAGCAGCTACGAGAGTCTGGAGACTCGTGCCATTGGTTGGCCGGCCGTTACGCGCTGCGCGCTAAACGACGGCCAGCGGTAGTCATGATGGCGCTTGAGCAGCACTGGCCAGTGCAAGCAAAGCCTAGTGGTAGTTTTGTGTGCCGGACAGATACTGCTAGTACCAACCTCAGAAATATAGCTCGTGTCAGAGCTAGAATAAAAACGGGTCGTAGATTACGCCAGCTACATTTAAAGCTTCTTTTATGGCTAAGAAAGCCGTTGCGCTCAAGTCGCAGCTCGTTCACATCAAAGCCCTTGGTGCCGGTAATTCGGCGCTTTCCAAGGCTCAAAGGGAATTTAACCGCCTCACCAAGCGCATTGCTCAGGCCGAAAAAGACGTGACGGCCTACCGCGCGGCGGCCACTCTCATGCGCCAGCGGGTGCAGAACGAGTACCGCCCCCTGCAAGCCCGCCACAATGCCGCCCGCGCCGACCTCGTGCGCCAGCTCGACCACGCCCACGACCACTACAAGCTCACGAAGGGTGAGCGCCATAAAATCGTGGATATGATTGGCAGCGCCTGCTACGACCTGCTCGAACGCGGCCACCCCGAGCTGCAACCCATCATGGATAAGCATGCGCCGCCGCTCACGGCCCAGGAGGAGGCCGAGGCCGACAGGGAGATTTCCGAAGCCATGAAGGCGCTGTTCAGTGAGCGGTTTGGCATCGATTTCGACCCGGCGGTCGACGTGAGCACCCAAGCCAAGTTTCAGGCCTACGTGGCTCAGCAGATGGCCCAGCAGCAGGACCGCCAAGCGCAGGAAGAAGCCCAGGCCACCGAGCGCCGCGCCAAGCGCAAGAAAAGTCCCAAACAGCAGGCCGCCGAAGACCAGAAGCAGGCCGAAGAGAAGAATATTACCAAATCGGTGCGCGCGCTCTACATGGATTTGGTGAAGGCCCTGCACCCCGACCGCGAACCCGACGAAGCCGAAAAACTCCGCAAAACCGAACTGCTGAAGCAGGTCACCACCGCCTACCAGGCCAACGAGCTGTTGACCCTGCTGCGCCTTCAGCTCGAATTGCAGCGCATTGACCAGAGCCACCTCGAAAACCTGGCCGAAGACCAGCTCCGCTACTACAACAAGCTGCTGAAGGAGCAGGCTCGCGAACTCGACGAAGCTCTTTACCAGGAACAGATGGATTGGTCGGGCTTCACGGGCAAGCCGTATTTCTTCACCTCTACGCCCGCCGCGATGGAGTACGACTATCAGAGTCAATTCCAACTGATTAACCTGAAAATAAGGTCGCTGGAAGCTGAGGTGCTGGCTTTCGGGCACGACCCGGCGGCCCTGAAAATGTTTCTGAAGACCTATCGGATTCCCAAGCCGGGGGTCGGGCCACTGTTCGGGTAGCGGTAGTAGCGTGGGTATCGGCCGGCATCGGCCGGCATTTGAGTCACTGTAGGCCAACGCTGGAATGGGATTGGCTGCGCCGACCTTGGTTCGTAGTACCGTCCTGCGCCTCTAAAGCTGTTTAGAAAGTCAATTTTTTTGAGCGTTTGTCATCCTGAGCGCAGCGAAGGACCTTATCACGGCTACAACACGCTTGAACGAGACCGTTCAGTTGTGATAAGGTCCTTCGCTGCGCTCAGGATGACAGACTTCTTGACTTTCTAGGGCAGCTATTCAGCCAAATGCGAAAGCCGCTTCACCAGCGGCTTTTTTCGTGCCCGAAAAATAACTTCTTCCTCCTGCTCACAAAGTCAAAAACTAGTCGTACGTTTGTGGTGTACTAGAACATTAGTACACTAAAACAACGAGCAAATGGTTCGCATCCGAAACCTGTATTTTGGGTACTCCAAGCGGGTGCCGCTCTTTCAAGACCTGAGCCTGACGCTGGAGCGCGGGCGCATCTACGGCCTGTTGGGCAAGAATGGCGCGGGCAAGTCTACGCTGCTCAAGAACATTGTGGGACTAGCGTTTCCGGTGGCGGGCAGTTGCGAGGTGCTGGGGCAGCCGGCGGCGCGGCGGCTGCCCTCGGTGCTGGCCGACTTATTTTTTCTGCCCGAGGAAGTGGACGTGCCCACCGTGACGGCGGCTCGGTTTGTGGAGCACACGGCAGGCTTCTACCCCAAGTTCGACCACGAGGCGCTGGCCCGCTACTTGAGCGAGTTTGAAGTACCGGCCCACGCGGTGCTTTCGGCGCTGTCGTTTGGGCAGCAGAAGAAATTCGTGATTGCCTTCGCGCTGGCCGCCAATACCAGCCTGCTGGTGATGGATGAGCCGACCAACGGCCTCGACATTCCGTCGAAGGTGCAGTTCCGCAAAATTGTGGCCTCGGCCCTCAGCGACGAGCGTTGTGTTATCATCTCGACCCACCAGGTGCGCGACCTCGAAAGCCTGATTGATACTGTGCTGGTGCTGCACGGCCAGCGCATCGTGCTGAACGCCGACCTCGGCGAGCTGGGCGAGCGCCTGCGCTTTGGCAGCGTGCCGGAAGCCGACGATACGGCGCTATATGCCGAGCGCACGGCGCTGGGGGCGCAGGTTATCCGGCCCAACCACGGCGGCGTGCCGGAGCGCGTCGATTTGGAATTATTGTTCAATGCCCTGGTGAGCGAAGCGCCCGCTCTGGCCCATTACCTCACCCAAAACCAGCCCGCTCATGAGTCAGTCCTTTAATTTCGTGCGTTTCGGGCGCTTGTTTCGGAAGCACACGGCCGAGCATTTGCGGGGCTACCTGCTGGCTACGGCGGTGCTGCTGGGCGGCATCGGGTTGGTGCTGGGCTACGTGGCGTATTTGAACACGCAGGCCATGAGCGCATCGGCGCAGGCCATTGTGTTCATTATGGGGCTGCTGAGTTCGGGGGCGTTTTTTACCAGCACGGTGCTGGCCCCGTTTGGACCGCCGCGGCAGGCCACGTCGGCACTGCTGCTGCCAGCTTCGCACTGGGAAAAATACCTGGTGGCCTGGCTCTACGCGTTGCCGATTTTCGTGGTCGTGTACACCGGCTGTTTTTACCTGATGGATGCGCTGGTGCTGCAGCTCGACGACTGGGCCGGTCCGAAGCCCGATTTGGTGCCGCTGTTTTCCGGTCAGGAGAAGCTGTACACGGGCCTAATGGCCTATGCGGTGCTGAACGCGGTGTTTTTGTGGGGCAGTATTTACTTCACCAAACAGCAATTTATCCGCACGGCATTTGGGGTACTGCTGGGGCTGGTGGTGGTGCTGGTGCTGAATTTTCAGGTGGTGCAAGCGCTGGTGGGCCGCAAGGTCGAGTCGGTACTGCCGTTTTCGGGGCTGGTGCTGCGCGAAGGCAAGGCCATTGAGTCGCTGGACCTGCCGCCGGGGCAGGGTGCCTGGCTCGTGCTGGTGCCCGTGGGCCTGATGCTCCTGGGTTGGGCCGGGGCCTACGCCCGCCTCACCGAAAAGCAGATTTAAACCGATTTACGCATGGATTTTAAAAACAACGAAGCCATCTACCTGCAAATTGCCGGGTACGTGAGCGAGCTGATTTTGCGCGGCAAGTGGCCGCCCGATTTCAAGATTCCGTCGGTGCGCGAACTGGCGGCCGACCTGCAAGTGAACCCCAACACGGTGATGCGGACCTACGAGCTGCTGCAAAGCCAGGAGGTGCTGTATAACAAGCGCGGCATCGGCTTTTTTGTGGCCCCGGCCGCCGCCGAGCAGGTGCTGGCCCAGCGCCGCGAGCGGTTCCTGACCCAGGAGCTGCCCGACGTATTTGCCACCATGCGGCTGCTCGGCATTGGCCTGCCCGAAGTGCAGCGCCGCTACGAAGAATTCAACCAGACCCAACCTATTTCTGCAAGCTAAATAGTATGAAAACCAGTAGTAAAATCTTCGTCGCCACGTTGCTGCTCTTGTTCGGCTCGCTCACGGCCTACAACATGGCCCTGCGCCACGAATTTCGTCAGGGCACCTACAAAGACCCGCTGCACAACTACACCACGCTGGCCCTGCGTGACTTTGAGGCCGTGACCGTGCCATCGGCCAGTGGGTTGGATGTGAAAATCGTGGCTGGCCCCTTTGCCGTGCGGGTGAATAAGAAAGCGGCCGATTTCGTGCGCGTGACCCAGCGCGGCCGGCAGCTGCTCGTCACGCTGAACTACCCCCAGGAGCCGCAGTACCTGGGCCGCCAGGACGCGGTAGTCATTTCCTGCCCGCGCCTCGCTAATCTCACCACCGAGGGCACTTACACCGTGGCCGGCCGGCCGCCGCTCGACCAGCTCCAAACCGGTGGCACGGTGCTGGTGCAGGGTTTCCGGCAGGATAGCCTGACGCTGCGCCAGCACCGGAGCAGCCAAATCCGGCTGGAGGGCAACACGCTGGGCTGGCTGCGGGCCGTGGCCGGCACCCGCCCCGGCAGCGGTCCGGAGCTGCAAATTGGCCCAGACAACCGCATTCAGGCCGCCGATTTGACCATCGGCCACCAGGGGCGGCTGGACCTGGCCACGGCCATCCCGCATCTGCGTCAGCAGTTTTCGGACAGCGCGACGGTGACGTTTTCCGGGGCGGCGGTGCGCGGGCTGAGCACCGCGAAATAGCATTGCCTGCCATGACCCGTCAGGCCCTGAAACGTTCGCTGCTGCTGGCGGGCCTGTTGCTGCTGGCCTGGGACTGGAACCGCCTGCGCGTGGTCATCAACCTGCCGGCCGTCCCCGAAGCCACGTCGGCACTCTACCAAAGCCGGCTCTGGGAAGTGGTGGGGGCCGTGCTGTTCGCCTACACGGCCGGGTACCGCGCGTTCGTCGACACGTACAACTTCCTGTTGTGGTTCGCCATCTGCGTGTTTGTGGGCGGGGTAGGTGGCCTGGTGGTTTGGCGGCGGCACCGTCCCGCCAGGCTTGGAACTTCGGTAGGGCAACCGTAAGCCCGTTTCAAAGGTGCGCCGCCCGCTCACTCGGCTGCCGCCGGAATAGCTGAGCACAGGCGGGTATCGCGCAGGAAATTCTGGGTGCCCGCCACATCATAATACCGCTCCTTCAGCACGGCTACTTGCAGCGGTCGGGGCAGGGCCGCGCCCCACTTGGCGAAGTCGATGAGGCCGGGCGTGGCGGCTAGGGCCTGGGCGATGTGAAAATCGATGTCATCGGCAAACAGGCGCAGCTGCGCGAACAGGGCCGGCAGCAGGGCCGGGGCCACGGCCAGCGTGAAGCTGCTTTCGCGCTCATCGGTACTGAACGCTACTTCGGCGGCTTCGAGCAGCAGGGCCAGGCCGCGGTTGACGCGGGTGCCGGCGAAGGTGTAGAGCTTTACCTCGCCGCCGCTTTTGGCCAGCACCGGGCGCTCGTGCGTGGGCACGGCGGGCAGGCCAAACCCGGCAAATGTGCGCCGCAGCACGCGCAGGGCCTCCTGGCTGGCGGCATCCAGCTCGGAGTGCTGGCTGTCGGAAGCGAGCAGGTGCAGCATTTTTTCGCGGATGCGCGGGTGCACCGTGCCGCCGCCGCCGAAGAAAAGGGGTTTCTTGCCATCGTTGGCCGGCACTACTTCGATGCGCTTGGCCGCGAAGTCCACTTCCTTTATTTTCCAGGTGCGGGCGGCCAGGAGCAGGTTTTCCTGCTCCTGCACCTGGGGCGAATAGGGAATTTCGCCCACGGTTTTGCCCGCGTAGAATACTTTGAGGGCCGGCTCGCTGCGAAACATACTGTAGAAGTCGCGGCCATTGACCACAAATTCGCCCTCAACCCCCACAATTAGCTCCGGCCCCAGGGCTTCGAGCCAGTCGCGGGCCAGCAGTTCGTTCAGCATTGCATTAATATCGGCGGGAATAATTTCGGCAAACACCGGGTTGGCCCGCAGCCGCCGAACCAGCTCGGCCCGGCCCACGCCCGATAGCTCCTTGGTGATGGCCAGCGCCTGGTGCAGCAGCAAATCGTGGGGCTGGCGGGCCTGCCGCAGCGGCTCCACGAAGCCTTCCTGGTAGAGCAGCCAGCAGGCCAGCGACTGCAACAGGCTCCACGGGTGGGTGGCGTAAAGCAGCAGCTGGCTGGGTTCGCCGTCGCGCCGCCCGCTGCGCCCCACCCGCTGAATGAGCGAGGTAATGGACTGGGCCGTATCGATTTGCACCACCTTATCGACCGAGCCAATGTCAATACCCAACTCTAGGGTTGAGGTGCAGGCGATGCAAAAGGGTAGGCGCTGGTTGTTTTTAGCAAAATACTCCACGTACTCGCGCACTTCCTTATCGACCGACGAATGGTGCGAAAAGTAGTTGGCGTGGCCCTGCACGCGGTCGGCAATCTGGCGCAGCTTCACGGCGATGAATTCGGCCAGGCCCCGACTGTTCGGAAAAATAAGGGCCTTGCTGGTGCTGGTTTGCTTGTAGAGGTCCTTGAGCAGGTCGAGCGGCAGGTCGCTGGCTCCTTTTTCGGGGGCGAAATAGCGGAACTGCGTCCGCATTTCCTGGGCAGTGCGGTCGAGCAGCACCTTCGTGCGTTCCGGCTCGCCGGTGAAGCGCTTGGCCTCGGCGTAGTCGCCGATGGTGGCCGACAGCCCCACCACCGCAAACCGCGCCCGGTTCACAGCCGCTAGCCGGGCCAGCAAGGCCTGCAAGTGCAGCCCCCGGTCGGTACCCAGAAAGGCGTGAATCTCATCAATTACCACGTATTGCAGCCCCGCGAACAAGGTTTTGACGTGGTAGGGCGCATTGGTGAACATGGCTTCCAGCGATTCCGGCGTGATGAGCACGATGCCGGCCGGCTGTCGCAACAGCCGTTGCTTCTGGCCCCGGCTGGCCTCGCCGTGCCACTTGGTCACGGGCACGTCGAGGTACTGGCACAGCTGCTCGATGCGCTGAAACTGGTCGTTAATCAGGGCAATGAGTGGCGACACGTAGAGTACGGCCACGCCCAGCCGCCCAAAATCAACCTTCGACAAAATGGGCAAAAAGGCCGCTTCCGTCTTGCCCGAAGCCGTGCGCGAGGCCAGGATAAAATTATCATCCGAACCTGTAATGTGCTCAATGGCCGCCGCCTGAATGGGCCGCAGCGCCTCCCAGCGCCGGTCGCGGATGTAGCGCCGGATAGGCTCAGAGAGCAGGTCGAAGGCCATGTGGGATGTAGCGCGGACTTTGCGAGTCCGCGAATAATGAGGTGGTAACCGATGTACTATTGCGAATGTCGTGCGCCACAGACTCACCTTACCGGCGGTTCGCGGCTACGTGCTGTGCGCTGAACTGCGGCCAGTTCGCGGCGTGGAATTAGCGGGTACTCGCGAACTAAAAATCCGCGTTACAGCACGTCAATCCCGTCCACCAAGGCATCCACGGCCGACTCGTTGGGGCGCTCGTCGTGGATTTGAATCTCGCCAAACAGCTTTTTCTTATTCAGGCCCGGATTCTGGCGCAGCAAACTCAGGATGTTGAGAAAGTCGCGGATAACCTCGCGCGGGGTCAGAAATTCGCTGGCCCCCGGCTTGTTAAACATTTCTTCCATGAAGGCGTGAATGTCGGCATCAGAAATGGCCAATTGGGAGCCGTAATTGAAATCAAAAATCTCCTTCAGCTTTTGCAGCAGCACGAATACCTCGTTGTGAGTGAGCGGTAGGAGGCGAATAACGGGCTGCGCGAAATCGCGTAAGTCACTGGTTTCAAATTTATTGGTTTCTAGGCGCGACTTCAGGGCCTGGTAGCTGAAGAGGCCGCGCCGCTCGTTTTCGAGCACCTCGCGGGTGCCGGCGAAATTGATAAAGAAGTTGCTGATTTTCCCCTGAAAACAGTCGTTGTAAATGGTCAGAATCTTTTCGTAATTCTTGTCCCGCATCGGCCCGGTCGAAATTTTATACAGGTTGATGGCTTCGTCGAGGTTAATCATGAAGCCGCTGTAGCCGATGCTCACGAATAGCCGGCAGAAGTTCTTGAGCATATCGTAGAAATTCAGGTCGTTGATGATTTCGCGCACGCCCAAGTCCTGCCGGGCCTCGGTTTTGGTGCGGTACTCGCCCTTGAGCCACTTCAGGGCGTGGCGGCGCAGCAGGTCATCGTCCGTGATGTAGCCCTCGTAGTACTTCATTACCACGGTGCCAAAGTCGAAACCGCCCACGTCGGTCAGCTCCTGAATGGTCTGCATAATGGCAGCCTGCACCTTGGGCAGGTGCTTCTTGTCGCGGATGTCGGTTAGGGCAATGCCGTGTTGCTCACTGGTTTTGGTGAGTACCTGCTCAATCCACTTCTCAAGCAGGGTGGCCAGCGCCCCGCCCTCGGGCTTGGTCTGGATGGCGATATTGTCCATTATGGCCGCGTAGAGGGCCACGGCCTTACCATCGTTGGCGTAGAGGCGATTATCGGGGGTAAAGTCGGCATTGGCCACCACGAATTTCTGCTTCAGGGCCACCGTATTCAGCAAATGCAGCATAAACGACTTGCCTGAGCCGAAGTCGCCAATCCAGAACTTGACCATGCTGTGGCCGTTTTTTACGTCGCTCAGCGCCTGCACGAAGGCCTCGATTTCGGGCGCGCGGCCCACCGTAATGTGCTGCACGCCCAACTTGGGCACTACGCCGCCCAGCAGCGAGTTGATAATGGCCGTGGCTTCCTTGGGTTTGATGTTATCCAACATATTCAGGCGGTAATTTTCTGGTAGTAAGGCGCGTAGATGGCGTAGCCGTCGGCGGTTTCCTCAATCAGCACGTCATCAAGCAGCTCGTAGCAGGCCTCATTCAGGCCGTCGATGAGCTGGTTGCGCAGAGCCGCCCGGCGCTTGGCAAAACCTTCGACTTCGGCTTGAGACAACGCTAGTTTCCGGGCCGCGAATAGTTGCAGCAGGTCTTGCTGCACGGCGTTCAGGCCCAGGCCGGGAGCGAAAGCGGGGCCAGCCGACGCGGCCGTTTCCGCCGAGGTTTTGGCAGCTTTGGTGGCTTTGGCAGTTGCGTTTTTTGGCGGGACAGCGACGATGGCCGAAGCTTGCAGGGCGGGCGCTTTGACCTTTTTTTTGGGCGTGGCCGGAGTTGTTGCCGACGGGGTGGCGGGCGCGGGCTCATCCTGCAAATACGCGTTCAGCAGCTCCACGGTGCCGGCGTGCTGCTGTCGGGCGGCTTGCACGGCTCCCATGTCCAGCTCAATCTTCTTGCGCTCAACGGCATACACGGTGGACACTTTTTCGAGAGCCGTTTTGCGGTCGTCGTTCAATTTTAGCAGGTTCACAATCATGGTGAAGCGCTGGGCGTGTTCGGTCTGCAGAAATAATACTTTATCGAGGCCTTTGGGCAGGGTCTTAGGCTTGATATGCACCCAGTTGGAGCCATCGTGCAGGTAGCGCAGGTACATCCGCAGGGCGGCTTCGCGGTCGGGGTGGGCGAGCAGCTTGGCGGCCTCAAAGCAGATGTTTTCGCGGGTGGGGTTGCGGGCGTTGGCCTTGAGCAGCTGCTCCACGGCCTTGATGAAGGCCGGTACTTTGGCGGGCAGCAGCTTCGTCAGCCGCTCAAAATAGGGCTTCCAGCGCTGGGGCGCTTGCTCGTTGAAAATTAGCTCGGCTTCGGGGCCGGGGGGCGGGACGTGGGGCAGCAGCGTGGGCAGCAGCGCGGCGATGCGTTGGCCTAGTTGCTGCTGGAAATAGGCTTCAAGCCGGGCTATCTGCCTCGGAAACAGCTTAGAGCCTTTGCGGGTATAGTCGTAGTGCAACCGCAGGGCGTTTTCGCAGAGCCGGAAAATTGCCAGGTAAATGTCGGTGCCCGCCTTGCCGCCCCGGTTGTGATTCTGGTACCAGTAGCCTTCCTGGTAGGCAATGTGTTTGGCTTCGTCCTCCAGCGCTTTGGCTTCCTTGGCCAGGGTGGTGCCGGTGCGCTTCAGCTGTTGGTCGAGGGCGGGCAGCACGGCCAGGTAAAGCAGCAGTGTGGCTTGCAGCGCCGGCTCAATGGCGAGAAAGGTGTTGTTGGTGGGCAGGTAAAACTTGTCGAGCCAGGTAACCTGCCGGGGCGTGAGGCCCAGCTTCTCGCCGTAGGTGGCCCCCAGGGTAGGCGGCTCCTGGTAGTAATAATTGTAGTTGTAAATCATCGTCCCCGACCCCGGATACGACTCGACGTAGACCGACGGCTTGGGCTTGGGCGGCGGCGGTGGGGCGGCGTTGGCTACGGCCAGCCGCTCAAACAGGCCGGTGATATCGATAACAGAATCGTCGTCGGGAACTGGGCGGGCGGGAGGCATGGCGGAAATAAGTTGAGGCAACGGGCAGCCGCAAAAGTCGGAAAGAATCGCCCGATTCGGAAACGCCGTCCGAAATCGGACGGCGGGCGACGTGGCCGAAACCCTGCGCCAGCTGTTGTCGCATTTCACCACCCGTTCCGACCACCCACCCCGAAGCCGCCCAGCATTGGGATGAAACAGGCGGCTGGCTTCGGCCTGTATGCGCTCAAAGCCCTGATGAATGGGCGCGGGAACGAGTTGCTGGAAGTGGCCAAAACGAACTTGTTCCGGTAGCCGCTGTGTTGGTTAAAATCGCCCGAAGTGGCCTGAAACCTGCTTTCGGGCGTAATTTGCCCAGCCGTGCCACCCTCCGCAATGACTAACAAAGAAATCAAAGCCCTTATCTCGCTGCTCGACGACCCGGAAATCGCGCCGCAAATCCAGGATAAAATTCAGAACCTGGGCGAGAGCATTATTCCCTTTCTGGAAGAGTCGTGGGAAGAAACCCTCGACGGGCAACAGCAGCAGCGGCTCGAGGATTTAATTCACCACCTGCAGTTTGAGGGGTTGCAGCAGCGCCTGCGCGTGTGGCGCGAAGCCGGCGCTACCGACCTGCTGGAGGGCATGTGGCTGCTGAATACCTACCAATACCCCGACGCCGACTACCAGGCCCTGAACCGCGCCATCGAGCAGCTCCGTTTTGAAACCTGGGCCGCCCTACGCCCCGAAATGCACCCCTCCGACCAGGTACAAACCCTGAACTACGTGATGTTCCGGCAGCACAAGTTCGCGGCCAATACCCAGCATTTCCACTCGCCGGCCAACTCTATGCTGCAGCGCGTGATTGAAACCAAGCGCGGCAACCCGCTCACGCTGTGCGTAATTTACCTGTTGGTGGCCCAGCGGCTGCATTTGCCGGTGTTTGGGGTGAATCTGCCCAACCTGTTCGTGCTCACCTTCCGCCCCGAGCTGCCGGGGGCCGAGCCGTTCTACGTCAATTGCTACAACCGGGGCCTGGTGCTCTCGCGCACCGATATCGAGCATTACGTGTCGCAGCTAAACATCACCTCGAACCCGATTTTCTTCGAGCCCTGCTCGAACCTGGACATTGTGCGGCGCGCCCTGCGCAACCTGCAAATGAGCTTTGAGCGCCTGCAGGAGCCCGTGAAAGCTGTGGAAGTAGCGGTGCTGCTCAGTATTCTGGAGTAGTAACTGTCATTGCGCTCTACTCGCAATGGCAGTTACCGTTTAATCAAACAGCCGGCGGCGCGCTTGTCGGCCACGCCAGCCGGGCGGCCGGCCAGTACGTTTTCGAGCACCTGTTTCAGGTAGGCCTGCTGCACGCTGCTGGCTACCTGTGGGTTGTCGTCGATAGCCCCGCGGTACCGGATGGCGAAGCCGCCTGAGCCGGGTTCGAGTACCACGGCCTCGGCCGTTTTGGTTACGCCGAGCAGGCCCGCCACTTGCTGGCTGGCATCGGTGAGAGTAGGCAGTTCGACTTCGCCGGGAGCGGCGGTACCGGGCGCATCGAGGTTGATGGGCACGTTGATGAACAAAAATTGTACGCCCCGGCCGCGGTAAGTGCTGCTGAGCGAGGCCAGCCGCTCTTGGTAGAGGCGCGAAAACGCACAGGCGGGGTTCAGAAACACCACCACCACGGCCTTGCTGCCGGCGTAGCTTTTCAGGGTCACATCAGCATTAGTGGCAGTTTTCAGGGTAAAATTGGTAATGGCGCCGCCCGTTTGCGCCCGGGCCACGCTGATGGTCAGGGTTACGGCCAGCAGGGCCACAGCAGTTAGAATAGAAATGCGACGGAGAGACATGGCGGTAAGGTAAGACAAAAGAACGCGGCCGAAACAGTCGCGATTACCTGGCCGGTTCGTGGCAATACGTGAGCACGTAGCCGGGGGCGGGTTGGGTATAGCAAATGGAGTGCCGCGTCTCGGCCCCGCTCAGTACCAACGTAGCGGGGATTTCGCCGGATTCCTGCGGGCTAAAAGAATGAAGCAGCAGCTGTTGCCGAAAGATGATGCCCCGCTGCGCGGCCAGCTTGTACAGCGACTCCTTGGCGCTCCAAAGCAGGGTGTAGTGGGCACTGCCGGCATCGGGGGCGGCGTGGGTGGCGGCCTGCGCGTCGGCCCACTCGGCGGGGGCCAGAAACTTGCTCGCCAGCCGCTGGGCCTTATCGCGGATAATTTCCACATCAACGCCCACCCGGCCGCCCTGGGCCAGCACCGCCGCCACCCACGCGCCGGAGTGTGAAAGGGAAACTACAGTATCGGGCGCTGCTCCCGCTAGCCAGGGCCGACCAGTAGCATCGTTCTGCACAACAGCGCGTGCCTGCGGCGGGGAAGGTGATTCCTGCAAAAGGCGATGAATCAGCCGGCGACCGGCCAGCCATTGGGCCTGGCGTGTGGCATTGGCAGTGGCGGGCAGCAGGAGTTGGTAAGCTTCGGGATTGGGCAGGCCGGCCCACAGGTCGGCGGGCGTTTCGGTGAGGTGCCAAAGGCCCAGCACGGCGGTAGGGGAGAGGGGCTGGATGGAGTGCAGGGGCATGGATGAAATTTGGTTCTGGGTGACAATCATCATCCTGAGCATTCTGCCACTAAAGCAGAGACGAAGGACCTTGTCACGTTCACTTCGCTTGGATTACTGCAAATTTCTCTTGCCTGACCGGGTTCTTCGCTGTACTCAGGATGACAGGCGCACCGCCAGCGTAACGCGCCGAACAAAGCTACCTTTGCCGCACTATTATGTCCGAAATATTCCGCCCGCTCGTTACCAAAATTGCCACCCTGGCCGGCCACCGCGATGCCGTGTATGCCCTCACGGGTGGCTCGGCCAGCATCGTGTACTCGGGCAGTGCCGATGGCATGGTAGTGGGCTGGGATGCCGCTGAGCCCGCCCACGACGGTGAGCTGCTGGCTCGCGTCGAAAACTCGGTGTATGCCCTGCGCCACCTGCCGGAGCTGGGTTTGTTGGTGCTGGGGCATAATTTTCAGGGGATTCAGGTCCTTAATTTGGCCAGCCGGCAGCTGGCGCATGCTACGGCCCTGCCACCGGTGGCTATTTTCGAAATTGTGTATTCGGCCAGCCGCCAGCGGTTGTACGTGGGCCTCGGCGATGGCACGCTGGCCGTGCTGACCGTGCCCGATTTCCGTCTGGAAAAACTCCTGCGCCTCGCCGATAAAAGCCTGCGCTGCTTGGCACTGCACGAAGGCCGCGCCGAATTGGCCGTGGGCAGCTCCGATACCCTGACCCGTATTCTGGACCTGGATTCATTGGAAACGAAGTTTACGCTGGCTGAAAGTACGAATTCCGTGTTCTCAGTGGCGTACTCGCCCGATGGCGCGCAGCTGCTCACGGCCGGCCGCGATGCCCAAATCCGCACGTGGGATGTGGCCGCTGGCTACGCCTTGGCCGGCGCGGTGCCGGCCCATATGTACACCATTCACCACTTGGCCTTCAGTCCCAATGGCCGCTACCTGGCCTCGTGCAGCCTGGATAAAAGCATCAAGCTTTGGGACGCGGCCACGCTCACGCTGCTGCGCGTGCTTGACCGGGCGCGCGCTGCCGGCCACGGCACTTCGGTGAACCGGTTGATTTGGCCGGGCAACGAAAACCGGCTAGTTTCGTGTAGCGACGACCGCAGCTTGGCGGTATGGCAATTGTCGGGGGGTGAGGAGCGGTAGATAATAGCCTCATTTAGTCGAAAAGCTTCATTCTAAAAAGATTTGAGTCGCCTTTATTATTTGCTCATTGCGAATTGTTAACCGTTATTTTAAATGAAACTGACTGCCCTCGACATTCGCCAGAAAACGTTTGAAAAATCCTTTCGCGGGGTTGATAAGGACGAGGTGCAGGCCTTTTTGACCACCATTTCGCAGCAGTGGGAGCGGCTGGGCGATGAAAATCGCGAGCTGCGCCTCAAGCTTGAGCACGCCCAGCAGGATGTGCAGAAGATGCGCGAAGTGGAAAGTAGCCTCTACCGCACCCTGAAAACCGCCGAGGACACCGGCAACAATATCACCGAGCAAGCCCAGCGCGACGCCGACCTGCGCATCCGCGAAGCCCAGTTTCAGGCCGAAAACATTCTCAGCGAAGCCCGCCAGCGTGCCCGCACCGTGGTGGATGAGTCGTATCAGCAAGCCGAAAAAACGGTAGCTGATATGCAGCGCGAAGTCAGCGGCATGGGCCAGGAGTGCCAGCGTCTGGAGCAGCAGCTCGACGGCCTTGTGCGCGACCTGCACCACTTGGCCTCCGATGCGCTGGACAAAGTAGAAAAAGCCCGCAATCGACCCAAAGGTGGCACGGCCGCCATCCTTTCGCGGGCGGCGAGCGTACAGGTAGAGCGGCCCAAAGAATTGGCCGCCGAACCCACGCCCGAACCCCCTTCCACCATGCAGGTAACTTCTTCTTCCACCGTTTCATCCGTCGCTGCCGTTGCTGCCGCCACGCCCATTGCTTTCGTGCCCGGGGCCCTCAGCCGCGCCGAAGCGTCCATTGAGCGCACCGCTGCCCAAACCACCGGCTACAACCCCAAGCCCGGCCAGCAGCCCGACCCCGGAGCCCCTGCCCAGGCGCCGTACCCCGACATTGAGCGCCCTGCCGCGCCCGCCGAAAACCCCGGTATTTCGCCCGCGCCCAACATCGAGCAGCCCGCTCCTTCGCAGGTGCCCCAGCCCGGTCCGCCCCACGTAGACCCTATGGCACCCGACATCCGCCCCATTACCCCTGACCGGCCCGAAATCATCCAGCCCTCGCCCGTGACGCATCCCGGCCAGCCGGGCATGGTGGCTGCGTCCGTGGAAACGGCAGTAGCGGAGAAGTCGTTTTTTGATGAAATCTAGACCATAGGTCTCTCGAATTTCCCCAAAAATTGTAGCTGAAATTCTAAAAAAGCTCGTCCATTGGACGAGCTTTTTTGTTTCTGCGTCGACATTTGTCATCTATTATCTATCACCAATTTACCGCATGGGCCAAATCGCACTCGAAGGACTGGAATTTTTCGCCTTCCACGGCTACTATGATGAAGAGCAGAAAATCGGCAACAAGTACGGCGTCGACCTCTACATCAAGACGGATTTATTGGCGGCCGGCGAATCGGATAAGCTGCAGCAAACCGTGAACTATGAAGTGCTTTACCGCTTGGTGGCCGAAGAAATGCGGGCCCCCGCCCGGCTCCTGGAGCACGTGGCTCACCGCGTGCTCGACCGCATCACGGCGGAGCTGCCGCACGTGCGCGAGGTGAAAATCAGCGTCAGTAAGTTCAACCCGCCCCTGGGCGGCATTTGCCACCGCGCCCGGGTTACCTTGGTGAAGAAGCGCGGGAAGCACGGCGATAATTCCTAGAAGTTTTCCGGAGGCAGAAAACCCATTGATTATCAGCGTAAATTATTTACGCTGATAATCAATGGGTTAACTCTGTGCTTATCAATAGTACGAATTATTTCGTACATCACTCTTGCAACTACGAATAAATTCGTAGCATCTTTGTCTTGTTCTACGAAATGGTTCGTAGATGCTTCGTATCTTTCGTTATGAGCAAGGCACCGCCCCCCAAACCTACGGATTCTGAACTGGAAATCCTGCACGTGCTCTGGCAGCACGGGCCCGCCACGGTGCGGGCCATCAACGAACACCTGAGTCTGCGCCGCCAAGCGGAGGTGGGCTACACCACCACGCTCAAAATTTTGCAGCTGATGCTGGAAAAAGCGCTGGTGCGCCGCGACGATGCCGACCGCAGCCACGTGTACCGCGCCGCGGTGCGCGAGCAGGAAACCCAAGGCTTACTCCTCGATAAGTTCATGAATGCCACCTTCGGCGGCTCGGCCCTGAAGCTGGTGATGCAGGCCCTGGGTAGCCGCCAGACCTCGGCCGATGAGCTGGCGCAAATCCGCCGTCTGCTCAACGACATTGAAATCCAAAACTCCACCGCTAATTCCGACGACGATGACCACGCTTGAGCAGTTCGTTTCGCCCGTCCTGGTACGGGCCTTGGGTTGGACACTGCTGCACTCGCTGTGGCAGGGAGCATTGGTGGCGGCCGTGTTGGCCGGGGCCCTGCTCTTGCTGCGCCGCCAGCGCGCCGAGGTGCGCTACGTGGCATCGGCCGGTGCGCTGGGCGCGGTGGTGGCCTTGGCTGGCATCACGTTCGGCTTGTATTTCACGGCCGGCGCGGATGCAGTCGCAGCGCTGCAAACAGGGGCGGTTGCGGTAGGCGTGACGCAAGTAGTGCCCGGCACGACGAAAACACTTACCGGTTCTACTACGACTTGGGCTGGTGCGGCCCGGCGGCAAACAAGCTCGGGCAAAGCAGCCAAAATGGCCAGAGTCGCGCCTGTATTGGCTGCGGTATCAGCAACGCAGGACGCTCACGCTGTACCGGCGGCGTTTGCGCGGGCGTTGCAAATCGGCCTGCGGTATTTTGACAATCATCTGCCGCTGCTGGTGGCGGCCTGGCTCCTGGGCCTGCTGGCCATGAGCCTGCGGATGCTGGGCGGCTTGCTCTACGTGCAGCGCTTGCGGCGCTATCGGGTGCAGCCGCTGTCGGCGGTTTGGCAGGAGCGGCTGGCGGTGCTGGCGGCCCGTAGTGGCCTGCGCCGGCCGGTGGCGCTGCTGGAGTCGGCGCTGGTGCGGGTGCCGCTGGTGGTGGGCCATATTCGGCCCGTGATTTTGCTGCCGCTGGGTACGGTGGCGGGGCTGTCGGCGGCTCATTTGGAAGCCATTCTGGCCCACGAGCTGGCCCATGTGCTGCGCCGCGACTACCTCGTGAACCTGCTGCAAACGGTGGCCGAGGCGTTATTTTTCTATCATCCGGCTGTGTGGTTCATGGCCAGCTGCGTGCGTACCGAGCGCGAAAACTGCTGCGACGACACGGCCACGGCTCTCGTGGGCGGCGACCCGCTGCGGCTGGCCCGCGCCCTCACGGCCTTGGCCGAATGGAGCCAGAGCGCCGTGGTACCCACCGCGCCCCGGCTGGCGCTGGCCGCCATGGGCCGGCGCGGTGCCCTGCTCAGCCGGGTGCGCCGCCTGGTGCAGCGCCGCCCGGCCGCGCCCACGCTGGCCGAAGGCATTATGGCCGGCGCGTTGGTATTGGGTGGCTTGGGGCTATTGGGCGGCAGCGTGGCCCTGGCCGGCTCCTTAGCCCAGCCTGCCGTGCCGGCTGCCAAACCCGCGGCATTCGATTGGCAGACGGGGCCGGCTAAAGCTGGTGGTGTGGCAGATACTAATAAGCGCGCAGCTACCACTGCCACTTCCACCACCTCGACAACCCCAGCGGCCTCATCCGCACCGGCTCAGCTTGTGGAGGAAAGCCGCGAAGATACCATCATGCAAAATGGTCCGGATGATGCCGCTCCGAGGCCGCCGCGCCGGCCTCGTCAGCTCCGCGAAAACCGTCGCGTTATCGTCAATGAGCGCGAGATGGCTCCGCCGATTTTTTCTGGCAACCCCGGCACGGTGGTGATTACCAAGGATAAAAAAGGCCGCCTGACCGACTTGGTAGTGAATGGCCAGCGGGTGGAAGCCGCCATGGGCAAATCGAAGAAAAACAAGGGTGATAAAAACCAACAGGTGGAAATCATTCAGGTGATGCCGCCGGGAAACCGGGAGTTTCGCAGCTACGCCTTCCGGGATGATGGCGAGGTGCAGCACCGGGTTGAACGGGAGGTAGAGCGCCAGATGGAGCGCCGCAAAGATGCCCGGTTCGATTTTCCGGGCTTTGACAAGCGGCAGTTCCAGATGGCACCCGAAGGCCGGTTGAACCGCACGTACCGGCTGCAGCGGCCCACCGGAAGCTCCGGCGGCGACGAGTGGCGCGGCCAACTCGATGCCTTGCGCGGAGCGGAGCGGGGCTTGCGCATTGCTGCGGCCGCCAAGGGCCTGAACACCGAACAACGCAAGGAAATCAACCAAGAGCTGGAAAAAATGCGCGTTCGCATCCGGCAGGCTGAAAGCGACTTATCATCGAGCCAAAGCCAGCTGCGACCGGGTGATGCCGATGGTCGCCAACGGGAACTCGACGGGCGAGTAGAAATGCAGGACCGGCAGCAGGAAGGCCGGGACCGGCAACAGGAGCTACAGGACCAGCAGCAGGCAATGCGTGACCGTCAGCAAGAATTGCAGGACCGCCGACAAGAGTTGCGGGACCGCCAGCAGGCAATGCGTGACCGCCAGCAGGAGCAGCGGGATTGGACGCGGGAGCGTGCCGACCGCGAACGGGCCGACCGCGACCAGCAACGAGCCGACCAGCACGAAGCCCTGGTAGCCGAACTGCGGAAAGACGGCCTGATTCAGGACAAAGACAACTTCCAACTTAAGCTCATGGGCAAGAGCATGACCGTGAACGGCAAGGAGCAGCCGGCCACGGTGCGGCAGAAGTACCTGAAGCTGTACGAGAGTAGCACCGGCCGCAAAATGAGCGCCACCGGAGCCATGAACATTACGCGCAACAACACCACGGGCTTCAATCACAATGATGCGCCGCGCCCACCCCGGCCACCGCGCGCGCCGATGGCCCCGATGATGGAACCGCCCATGCCACCCATGCCACCCATGCCACCCATGCCCGCACTGCCAGCGCCACCGGCCCCGCCGCGGGTGGATACCGAAACGCTGCGCGATGAGCTGCGTAAGGATGGCGTGCTTGGCCGCGACGAGAAGAGCCTGCAGTTTCAGCTCAACTCCGCGGGGCTGACGGTGAACGGCAAAAAACAGCCGGAGGAGCTGGCGGCCAAGTACCGCAAGTTCACGAACCACGACAATGGCAAGAACTTTAACATGACTATTTCGACCCAGGAATAGCCAGCTGATAGAAATGAAGGGCCGGTTTTCTGCTCAGAAAGCCGGCCCTTTTTTGAGTTAATAGGTGGATGATAACATAAAAAAAACATGGCGCGACAAGCAACTAAGCGGTCTTTGCACGCATCTGTAGGCCTCCCTGAAAAATATTATCAGTTAGCAGAAAACGTATGTTTCGTTATT
Organism: Hymenobacter frigidus; assembly: GCF_014640435.1. Classification (GTDB taxonomy): domain Bacteria; phylum Bacteroidota; class Bacteroidia; order Cytophagales; family Hymenobacteraceae; genus Hymenobacter; species Hymenobacter frigidus. Next base: position 36,615 of record NZ_BMGY01000018.1, read on the forward strand.
TATTGAGTTGGTGGCTGCTGCTGGTTGTGTGCACCGCCTGGGGGCAAGCCCCGGCCGACTTGGCTAACCCGGCAAAGCCCGCGCCCAAGCGCCAGCTGCAAGCCGTGCGCATCGGCACGGCTCCCAAACTTGATGGCTTGCTCGATGAAGCAGTGTGGCAGACGGCCCCCATCGCCACCAAATTCTACGAGCGGGAGCCCACGCCGGGCCGGGAGGAAAAACACCCCACCGAAGTGCGCGTGCTCTACGACGACGACGCGATTTATGTGGGGGCCATCATGCACGATGTGGCCCAGGATTCCATTTTTCGAGAGCTCAGCGCCCGCGATAATATTGGCAACTCCGACTGGTTCGGGATATTCATCGACACCTATAACGACCAACTCAACGGCTACCAGTTCCTGCTGACGCCGGGCGGCGTGCAGATAGACGCCCGCCAGTCGCCGGCCAACGGCGACGACCGCGACTGGAACGCCGTGTGGGACTCGCGCACCGCCCTGCGCGGCACCGACTGGGTGGCCGAAATGCGCATTCCCTACTCGGCCATTCGCTTCAGCAAGACCACGGAGCAGGTGTGGGGCGTGAACTTTGGCCGGCAGCGGCGCAGCACCCGCCAAACGTTTTTCTGGAACGAGGTGAAGCCGCAGGTGGACGGCTTTGTGAACCAGTGGGGTACGCTCACGGGCATCCACGACATCAAGCCGCCGCTACGGCTCTCGCTCACGCCCTACGTATCGAGCTACGTGAACCACTACCCCTACAACGAGCAGGGCAAGAAGAACACCGCCACCAGCTTCAACGGCGGGGCCGACATAAAGTGGGGCATCAACGAAAGCTTCACGCTGGATGCCACGCTGGTGCCCGACTTTGGGCAGGTGCAGAGCGATAATCAGGTGCTCAACCTTTCGCCCTTTGAGGTGCAGTTCAACGAAAATAGGGGCTTCTTCACCGAAGGTACCGAGCTGTTCAACAAGGGCGGGCTGTTTTATTCGCGCCGGGTGGGGGCCACGCCGCTGGGCTTTGGTGCCGTGGAGGCGCAGCTGCGGCCGGGTACCCGCACCGCCGACGGCCGCCGCCAGGGCGGCGAGTACGTGGTGCAAAACCCCGGCGTGACGCGCCTGCTGAACGCCACCAAAATATCGGGCCGCACCAGCAAGGGCCTGGGCGTGGGCATCTTCAACGCGCTGAGCAACGACGTGTACGCTACCGTGCAGGACAGCACCAGTGGGGCCCGGCGTGATGTGCTCACCCAGCCTTTTGCTAATTACAGCATCGTGGTGCTTGACCAGAGCCTGAAGAACAACTCCTACGTGTCGCTCGTCAACACCAACGTGACGCGGGCCGGCAGCACCTACGACGCCAACGTGACCGGCGGCCTGTTTCGCTTCGCCAACAAGGCCAACCGCTATGCTCTCGACGGCCGGGTGGTGTACTCGCGCCGCCGGGGCACGGAGTTCAACTCGGCTACCGAAATTGACGACCAGAACGGCTACAAGTACTACCTGAGCCTGGGCAAAATCAGCGGTAACTTCACCTGGAACGTGGACCACGGCATCGAGTCGCGCACCTACAACCCGAACGATTTGGGCCTGCTTTTCGCCAACAACAGCATCTCGCAGTCCGTCAACGCCAGCTATAATATCTACAAGCCTTTCTGGAAGGTGAACAAGCTCAGTACCTACGGCGGCCTGAACTACAGCCTGTTGGAGCGGCCCCGCCGCTACCAGGACGCCGGGGTGTATATGGGCGCCAATACGATTTTCACCAAAAGCTTTCTTTTTGTTCGGCTCAACATTGATGCCTCCCCGCTCACCCGCGACTACTTCGACCCACGGCGCGAGCCCATTGGCAAGTACTACGTGCGCAAGCCCGCCACCTTCGGTTTCAACGGCAATTTCTCCTCCGATTACCGCAAGAAATTTGCCCTCGACGTTGGGTACGGGGCCCGTTTCTTTGCCAACGATGGCGACCGCACCGGTCGCGATGGGTTCGACCTGAACCTGGGCCCGCGCTACCGGGCCAGCAACCAGCTCAGCTTCGTGTACCAAATCGGGTACGGGCTGCGCCGCAATCAGATTGGCTACGCCGGCAGCCTCCGGGGCAATAACGCCCTGGATGCGCCGCTGCTGCTCGCCTTCGGCGGCCCCCAGGGCGACGTATTGCTGGGCCGCCGCGACGTGACGACTTTCACCAATACGGCCACGGCTACTTACACCTTCACCAACCGCATGTCGTTCAATATCCGGCTGCGGCACTACGTGAGCAACGTCCACTACCGCGACTTTTCGCGCCTGCACCCCAACGGCGTGGAAACGCAAGAGCCCGCCTATGAGCGCAACCGCGACAACACCTTCAACGCTTTCAACATCGACGCTGTGTACTCATGGTGGTTCGCGCCCGGCTCGCAGGTCAGCATTGTGTGGAAAAACGCCAGCGCCGCCTTCCTGGAGTCGAACGCCGCCACGCCGCTCTACTTCGATAACCTGAGCAACACCATCAACACCCCGCACAACAATAACGTGTCGGTGAAGGTGCTGTATTTCCTTGATTATCTGGCAATACGGCCCCGGCGGACGTAGTTGGGGGAGTAGTGGGCGTAACCGGCAGAAGAGGGCAGAAAAAGAACGTCATGCCGAGCGCAGCCGAGGCATCTCGCGTGGAGTAGTAACTCAATCGATTGGATTACTACTCCACGCGAGAAGCCTCGGCTGCGCTCGGCATGACGTTTCTTGTTAATGTCCGTTCGGCTCTACTTCGCCAGCGTCATTTGCTCGGCCATTTTCACCGCCGCGTACAAATTCACAATTCCGCCCGTGCGCGAGAGCGTGGCGAAATCCACCATCGCCTTCGTGCCGGGCTTGAGCACCTGCGTGTGGTAGGGTACGGCCGATTTCAGGATAATCTGCTTGAGCTGCACGGCCGTGAGCTGCGGGAAATACGCCTTGAGCACCGCCGCTACGCCCGCCACCACCGGCGTGGCCATGCTGGTGCCGCTGTAGGTGGCGTAGGTGTCGCGCGGTGTGGACGAATAAATGGCCACGCCCGGCGCGAACACGTCCACCGTCTGGCGGCCGTAGTTCGAGAAGCCCGCGGCCAGGTCCTGGGTGTTGAAGCGGCTGCTGGCCCCGACAGTAATCAGGTTTGGGATTTCCTTGCCGTTGAGATAGTTGGGCGAGGGAAAGTGCATGGTTTCGTCGGTGTTGTCGCTGCTGTTGCCGGCGGCGTGCACCAGCAGCACACCCTTTTGGGCCGCGTACTGCATGGCCGCGTCCACCACCTGTTTCTCCGGCGAAAAGTCCTTGCCAAAGCTCATGCTGATGATTTGGGCGCCGTTGTCCACCGCGTAGCGAATGGAGTTGGCCACGTCCTTGTCGCGCTCGTCGCCGCTGGGCGTGGAGCGCACGCCCATGATGCGCACGGCGGCGGCCACGCCGTCGGCCCCCAGCCCATTGCCGCGCACCCCGCCGATGATGCCCGCGCAGTGGGTGCCGTGGCTGGCGTCGGGGCCCTGAATATCGCCGTTGCCGTACTTGCTTTCGGTGAGGTCGGCCACGTTGTCGCCCACAATGGCACGCGGGTTGTAATCCGGGTTCAGGCTTTTTTCCACCCGTTCGCGGGAGCGATTCAGGGCTTCGGCGAGGGACTTGGTGGCTTCCTCGTCGCTGGCGTAGCCGGCTCGGTGCAGAAACGCATACAGCGCCTTGGCTTCGGGCAGGTCGGCGCGGCCGGCCGCGGTGTGCAGCAGGCCCGAGTCGAGGCGCGTCACGTTCAGGGCCTGCTTCAGGCGGGCAAACAACGCGGCGTTGGCAGTGGACGCGTCGGTAATGCGGGCGAGGCGCTCATCCTCGGTCTTTTTGTCCTTCTCGTAGGAAGCTTTGGCCCGCTCGTATAGGTCAAACTTGGCTTTGTCGGTATTCGACAGCGACTTGCGCTGCTTGCCTTCAAACTGCGTTCGGTAGTGCCCGTAGATGCGGGTTTGCTCCAGGGTTTCTACGCCCACGTTGCGGCCGTCTTTGCCGCCCAGAAAGCTCCAGCCGCGCACGTCGTCCACGTAGCCGTTCTGGTCGTCGTCGAGGCCGTTGCCGGCCACTTCGCTCGCCTTGCGCCACAAAATGGGCTTCAAGTCCACGTGGGTCGAGTCGATACCCGAGTCGATGACGGCCACCACCACCGGCGTGGCCGGGCGGTTGGCCAGCAGCTCCCGGTAGGCGCGGTCGGCGCTGATGCCGGGCACGCCATCGGCCTGCTGGTCGAGGTGCTGCCAGCGGCGAATTTGCGCCGGCGTGGTTTGGGCGCGGGCGGTGAAGGAGGCGAAGGAAAGCAGGCCTAGCAGGGCCAGGCGGGAGAAAGGCAGGATAGGGGAGGGCATGCTATAAATTGAAAGAGGAAATTCGAAGCTAAAGATAAAGGCCACCAGTGACTGGCGGCCGGCCGGCCTCAGTGAATGCTGCTCAGCGACAAATACGCGCCCTCTTCCAGCAGCGCAAGCCGCCAGTAGGCCAGATAGCGCAACAGGGGATACCCGTCGGGCCACTGCTCAAAATGGTCCTCCGGGGTTCCCACCAAATCATCAGCCAGGGCGTACACGGCCTCCTCCAAGTCGCCGGTCAGGGCCGAACGTTGGGGCTTACAATCCGGAAACAGGGACTCGTAGCCGGCGTAGATGACCGTTGCGAGGCCTTCAGTATCAGCCGCCGCCTTGAGCTGCTCGCCCGAGTCGAAGTCGATATGGGGCGGAATCAGCGCGGTATCATAGGAGCCCGCGTCCCACGGGAAAGCCGGGTTTTCGTGAAAGCAAATGCGTAGTCGACTCATTGGATAATGCCGAAATAGTCCCACTTGATGCTCATGGGAGTGATTAATAAAATCTGATTTCTGCTCAATCAGCGGATATTGCGCTGCAATTTCACGAACCAAATCACGCCCCGGTCTTTGTCGTTTCGTTCCTGCCGGGGGTATTGAAGACCCAAAAAGAGCGGTGGCGTTTTTGGGATTTTGGTAAAAACGAAAGTATGCACTGCCGCCAATAGTTAGCCCTTTGACAACTCGCAGGTTGGTTTCTACTCGCCGGTTAATTAGCCTAAAGCTTAGAAAAGGCTTTTTTTATCTCAAAATATTTATTTGGTATGATGTCAAAGGTCTGGTTCCACCTCCCGACATCAGGAGCTGCACCGGCGCGCTCAATCCGTGCCCGCAACCCCTTCGGCTTTTTAACTTACGCCTTCGCCCCTAGCAATTCTGCCGCTGCGGCTACCGGCGTGAGCTGCCCGGCGGCCACTGCCGCCCGCACCGCCGGCAGCCGCTCGCGCACGGCTGCATCGGCATAAAACCGGCTTTCCAGCGCCTGCGCAATGCTTTGGTGCAGCCATTGCAGCTGCTGCTCCTGCCGTCGCCGCTCAAAATACCCATTCTGCCGGGTGGCTTCGGCGTAGGTTTCCACCACCGCCCACAGCTCGGCGATGCCCATGCCGCTCACGGCCGAGGTGAGCAGTACCGGCTGCACCTGGCCCGAAGGCGCGGGCGGAAACAAGTGCAGCGCGTTCTGGTAGTCGAGGCGGGCGCGGCGGGCGGCCAGCTCGTTGCCGTGGTCGGCCTTGGTGATGCACAGGGCATCGGCCATTTCCATAATGCCGCGCTTGAGGCCCTGAAGCTCGTCGCCGGCCCCGGCCAGCATCAGCAGCAGGAAGAAATCGACCATGCCGTGCACCGTGGTTTCAGACTGCCCCACGCCCACGGTTTCCACAAAAATCACGTCGTGGCCCGCCGCCTCACACAGTAATAATGCCTCCCGGGTGGCCCGCGCTACCCCGCCCAGGCTGCCGGCTGAGGGCGAGGGCCGGATAAACGCCGCTGGCTGGGCCGCCAGCCAGGGCATCCGCGTTTTATCGCCCAGAATGCTGCCGCCGCCGCGCTGGCTGCTGGGGTCCACGGCCAGCACGGCCAGCGTTAGCCCCTTGGTTTCGACCAAATACCGCCCCAACGCCTCGATAAATGTGCTTTTGCCCACGCCGGGCACGCCCGTGATGCCCACCCGCAGGCTACGGCCGGTGTGGGGCAGCACGGCCTGCACCACCGCCTGGGCCAAGGTTTGGTCGGCGGGCAAGGTGCTTTCAACCAGCGTGATGGCGCGGCCCAGCACCGTGCGGGAGCCCGCCAGGATACCGGCGGCGTACTCAGAAACGGAAAGGCGTTTTGGGGGCAATGGTTTGATGGGTAAGGGTTAGCGTGCAGCCGGAATGAGTGATGGGCGCATTGACTACCTGCTGTTACGCAATGAGCCGCTCAAGATGCTGGAAAGAAGCTTTTGCCACTTCAGAAAAGGTCGTTTCGAGGTAACGAGCCACTTCGGTGCGTAACATCAGCAAATACGTTGGGCTGAACGGCACCAGCGCCTGACCTTTGCCGAACGCTCAATCGGACTGCAAGCTAAACCCGCCACCTATTTTCTGTATGAAACCCATCCGCTACTCCCTGCTGCTGGCCGCCGGCCTGGCCCTGCCCACCGCCGCCCTCGCCCAAAACGAGCTCAGCAACTTCACCGCTACCGGCCGCGGCGGCGTCGTCAACACCTTCGCGCAGGACTACCAGACCATCGGCATCAACCCCGCCAACCTGGGCCGGGCCGGGCAAGCCACCGTGGCCTTCACCCTTGGCGAAGTGGGGGCCGGGCTGGCCTCGCAGTCCCTGAGCAAAACCTTGTTCAAGCACTTGCTTTACGACAGCGACCAGCCCATCGGCCAGGCGCAGCGCGACGAGCTGGTACGCGGCCTCTCCGGCAATAACGCCCTGAACCTGAACGTAGACGTGACTACCCTGGGCCTGGCCGTGAGCCTGCCCAACGGCTTGGGCGGCATCGCCTTCAGCAACCGGCTGCGTACCGGCGTCCACCTGGGCCTGAACAGCAACGCGGCCGACATCATCGTGAACGGGCAAAACGCCGCCATCGTCCGCCAGTATTACCCCACGCCCAACACCACCGGCCAAACCACCCCCACCAACCCCAACGCCCCCATGATTTCGACGGTGCTCGACGGTACGTCCATCCAATTGGCGGCTACCAGCGAGTACAATGTTGCGTACGGCGTGCAGGTGCTCGATAAGCCCGGATTCAAGGCTTCGGTGGGCGTGGGCTATCGGTACATTCAAGGCCTGGGCATCGCCGATATTCGGGCCGAAAGCGGTAATCTCTACGCTTTCACGGCCCTGTCGCCGGTGTTCGATGTGAATTATGGCAGCGTGGTCAATAACCCCAATTTCAACAGCGTCAAGGATTCGGGGTTTTTCAACTCAGTGGGCAAGGGCAACGGCTTCGACTTCGGGCTGGCATTTGAAGTAGGCAAAAGCCTGCGCCTGGGCGCGTCCGTTACCGATATCGGCAACATGACCTGGACGGGTAACGTGTTAACTGCCAACGACCAGCGCTTGCAGCAAACCGCTTCGCAAGGCGTGACTACCTACAACGTCATTAAGGAAATCGCCAACCAGTTCGATACCGATAAGCAAACCCTGTTTACCTACGAAGCCGCCAAGGAACGCCGTGCCGCCCTGCCCGGCAAACTCCGCCTAGGGGCGGGCATGCGCCTGAGCAGCCTTTTCGAAGCCGGCATTGACTTCACCGCACCCCTCAACAAAGTAGCCGGCAACCTGACCGCGCCCTTCATCGGCTTGGGGGTCGATTTCAAGCCCTTCCGCTGGTTGCGGCTGAGCAGCGGCGTGAGCGGCGGCGCGGGCTACGGCACCAGCCTGCCGCTGGGCCTCACCCTGGTCAGCTCGGTGTGGGAAGCCGGCATCAGCTCGCGCGATGTCACGGGCTATTTCAACGAAAAGGCCCCCTACTATTCCGCCGCGCTGGGTTTCCTGCGGTTCAAGATTGGCGGGAATAACTAGAGCAGGAAAAGGCCGGGAGATACAATCAAGAAGTAGAACAAGAAGTAGAATAAGAAGAACGGTCATGCTAAGCGCGGCCGAAGCATGACCGTTTATTTCTGTTGTTACGGTTGCAACCCCTATTTCGGAACCACCACAAACGCTGGCAGGCCCAGCTTACTCCGGCGGCCGCCCAGCTTCAATCCTTCGTCCACGTATTTACAGTCCTTGCCCAGCATATTGGGTTGCTCGATGATGCCGAGGTTGGGGTTGTCCTCGCGGGCCACGTAAATGCGGCCATCCGGCCCCAACTGCAACGCCCCGATTTTGCGGTTGGCTGACTTGCCAACCAGGGCCGCGGCCTTGGTTTTGAGGTCGAATTGCCAGATTTGGGTAGTGCCGCCGCCCACGCCGTTGCAGGAACCGTAGAGCTTGGTGCCATCGGGCGAAAACTCCACGCCGTAGGCCTCGGGGTAGGGGCCGAAGCCGCGGGCATTGCTCACCTTGCCCGTGCTACGGTCAAAGTCGTACAACTCAAACTTGTTGGTTTCGCGCCAAAGGGCGGCGGCTAAGTGACGGCCGTCGGGCGAGAACTTGAGGGCCCCGATGGCATTGCGGCCGGGGCCGGCGTTCATGCTGCCCACGTTGCTCATCAGGGGCTTGGCCGCCACGCCGTCGGCCGTGACGAGGTAGCTGACGAAGGCGTTGGAGTTCCAGCGGTGGGCCACCACCCAGGTATCACGGCCGTTGGCGTGGCGCACGGCCGCCAGCTTCTCGGCCACCGGCTGAATGAGCAGCAGGTTCACGCGGGGCAAATCGCCGAGGCCGTCGGCGCGCGTCATGTCCACGATGGAGTAGCGCAGGCCATTGGGCGTGCCCTGCGGGGCCACGGTGAAGATGTAGAAGATGTTGCCCGAGCCGGGGTCTGGCACGATGAGGGCCGATTGGGTGCTGCTGCCCATGCCCATGAGCTTGTGGCCGTTGGGCATCGGTTGGTGCTGACGGTTCCACACAGTTTCGCCGTTGGTGTAAAACAGCAGTTCGCCGTTGGCGGTGGTGGCCACGGCGCAGCCTTCGTAGGTGCTCATCTTGCCGTCGTTCAGGGGTTTGGGCACGTTGCCGTCGGCGAATGTCAGGCCGGCCTGCTGGCCAAAGTACCAGATGTCGGTGGGGCGCTGGGCGCGGGCCGTGAAGGTGAGCAGCAGCGGCAGCAGGGCAATAAAAAGGCGTTTCATGGGCGAAATAAGCAATTGGTAACGGCCGGTAAACGAAAAAATCGTGCCGAGTGGTGTGCGAAGGGGCAACCGCGCCGCTTGTTGGATGAATTGAGCGGGAAGTTACCGCAGAGGTTCGCAGAGACCAGCGCAGAGGAACGCAGAGCTACCGGCTGCCGCCTGCCCGCTGCACCGGCCAGGCTAGCAGCAGCGGCAGCAGCAGCCATTGCCACGAGCGGGGCAAATGTCTTGCTGGGTACGGGTGGCGAGCTGCTCACGCGCCGCGATGCGTTGCCAGCCCCTTTTAAGCATGGCATCATCGTACGGGTTTTCGCCTTGCCGCAATACATCCTGACCCACGTAGCAGGTGCGGAAATCCATGGGCCGGTCGGGGCCGGGTCGAAACTCGCGCAGCACGCGGCTGAGGTTGAACAGGGCGATGAGCGCCAGAAAAAGCAGGAGGAAACGCGGCACGGCGGCAAGTTAGGCAGCGCTGCCCTGCGCTACCGGCCTGCCACCATCGGCTCGGCCATTTCCGCGGCTTCGTGGTGCTTTTCAAAGTGCGCATAACCCAGTACCAGGCCCCGCCAGAAGGCTTGATGGGGACTATTGTGCCGCTTCGCCAGCTCCGCTTCCGTGAGGGGAAACGGGAAAATATGCACCGGAATCAGGGCCTGCCCCGCCGCCCGGGCCGTGGCGGCCAGCAGGTATACTTCCTCAATGCCCGCATCGGTAATGGGCAGGCAGCCGATGGTGACCGCGCCGCCGTGAATGAAGATGTCGCCGCCGGGGTTGGGCTCGCCCAAGGCGCGGTCGGTGGCATTGGGGTAGTTGAGTCCCAGCGAGAGGTGGAAGTTGCTCTTGGGGTTGAACCGGTTGATTTCGTAGAAGCCCTCCGGCACCTGGAAGTCGCCGGCGCGGCGCTTGGGCCCCAGCGAGCCCGAAGCCGCTGCCAGCGGGTAGGCGTGGAGCAGCTCGAACGGGCCGCCGCCTCGGTTGCGGGCCCACACCTCCAGCTCGCGGTTGGTTTTGATGAGGCGGAACATCATTTCCAGCCGCTTAGGGTCGAGGTAACGGGTGCGCAGGCGGCTGGCTACTACTGGCCCGGTGGCCGCCTGCGCCGCCCGCACCCGCGGAAACCGTAGCTGCTGCCGCCAGAAAGCCCCGCCGCTGGAATCGGCGGGCGCGGTGCAGGACTGGGCCAGCAGTTGGCAAACGGGCAATAGCAACAGCACGCAGCACGACAAACGACGCAGCATAAACAACAACCGGAATGAGATGGACTGGCGCTACAACGGCCTTCAGGTGTTTCTATTTTGCTGGGTGTGAATTCTTCCCGAATTGGAAAGCCCTGCCTGCATTCATAACCTTGCCGTTAGGCCCATTGCCGCCCGCACCCGCTACCTTCGCAGCCCCCGCCGCCGCCGTCTCGACGGGCCTTTTTGTCCATGTGTTTCCTGTCAAAAATTCGCCAATTTATCTCAGCAGGCCCCTTGTTGGTGTTGCTAGGCTGCACCGGCAGCCCCAGCACCAAGCCTGCGCCCGAGGCCCCCGGCGTGCTGCCCGGCCCTATTGCCGGTACTAGCCAAACGCTGCTTCCCAACGGCTGGAAACTCAGCCCCGCCGGCACGGCCACGCCGCTCGGCGACCTGCCGCTCAGCCTGCAGCTCAGCCCCGATGGCCGCCTGGCCGCCGTGACCAACGCCGGCTGGGGCCAGAACTCCGTGCAGCTGCTCGATGCCGCCACCGGCCAGGTGCTCGATACCCGCGTGGTGTCGGCGGCCTGGGCGGGCCTGGCCTTCGCGCCCGATGGCCGCACGCTCTACGCCTCCGGCGGCCAGCACAACCGCATCCATTGCTTCAAAATTGATGGGCAAAAGCTGCTTCCTGACAGCGCTTTTGTATTAGGTGAGAAATGGCCTAAGCGGAAAATCGGCGTGGCCGGCCTCGCCGTCGATGGGCCCCGCCAGCAGCTTTACGCCGTGACGCGGGAGGACAATTCGCTCTACACCTTCGACCTGAAAACGCGCCGCATCCTGCGCACCCTCAAGCTGCCCGCCGAAGCCTACGGGGCCCTGCTCAGCCCCGACGGTACCCGGCTTTATATCAGCCTTTGGGGCGGCCACGCGGTGGCGGTGTACGACACCGAGCAGCACCAGCTACTGCCGAGCATCGCCGTGGAGAGCCACCCCAACGACCTGGTGCTGACCCGCGACGGCCGCCGCCTGTTCGTGGCCAATGCCAACAGCAACTCGGTTTCGGTAATCGACACGCGCCTGAGCCGGGTGACGGAAACGCTGAATACGGCCCTGTTTCCGGCCTCGCCCACCGGCAGCACGCCCGATGGCCTCGCCCTCACTGCCGATGATTCCCAGCTGTTCATCGCCAACGCGGACAACAACTGCCTGGCCGTGTTTGATGTGCGCGAGCCGGCCGCCAGCCGGCCCCTGGGCTTCGTGCCCACCGGCTGGTACCCTACGGCGGTGCGCGTGGCCGGCAACCAGCTCCTCATCACCAACGGCAAAGGCAGCACCTCGAAACCCAACCCCAACGGCCCCAACCCGGTGCGCGACGAGGGCGAAAAAGGCGCGGGCTACATCGGTGGGCTGCTACTGGGCTCGCTCTCGCGCCTGCCCCTGCCCGATGCGGCGGCCCTGGCCACGTTCTCGGCCCAGGTGTACGCCAACACGCCCTTCAGCAAAGCCCGCGAGGCCGCGCCCGACGTGCCCGCCGGCAACCCCGTGCCCCAGCGCGTGGGCCAGCCCTCGCCCATCAAGCACGTCTTCTACATCATCAAAGAAAACCGCACCTACGACCAGGTGCTGGGCGATGTGCCGGCCGGCAACGGCGACGCCAGCCTTTGCCTCTTCCCCGAAAAGGTGACGCCCAACCACCACGCCCTCACCCGGGAGTTTGTGCTGCTTGATAATTTTTACGTCGACGCCGAGGTGAGCGCCGACGGCCACAACTGGAGCACGGCCGCCTACGCCAATGATTTCGTGGAGAAAAGCTGGCCCAGCTACTACAGCGCCCGCGGCGGCGAGTACGATTTTGAAGGCCGCCGCGGCGAAGTGGCCGAGCCCCAGGGCGGCTTTCTGTGGGACTACTGCCAGCGGGCCGGCCGCAGCTACCGCAGCTACGGCGAGTTTGTGTACAAGGGCAAAGCCAGCGTGCCAGCCATCGAGGGCCATTTTTGCGAAGACTATTCCGGCTTCGATATGAGGGTGAAGGACGTGGACCGCGAGAAAGTCTGGGAGCGGGACTTTGACCGTTTGGTGGCCGCCAGGCAGGTGCCTGCCCTCAGCATCATCCGCCTGCCCAACGACCACACGATGGGGGCCCGCAAAGGCGCGCTCAGCCCGCTCTCCTACGCGGCCGACAACGACCTCGCCCTGGGCCGCTTGATTGAGCACCTTTCCCAAAGCCCGGTCTGGAAAGAATCGGTGGTGATGATAATTGAGGACGATGCCCAGAACGGCCCCGACCACATCGATGCTCACCGCTCCACGGCCTACCTCATCGGGCCCTACGTGCGCCGCCACGCCGTGGTGCACACCGCCTACACCACGTCCGGAATGCTGCGTACGCTGGAGCTCATCCTCGGCCTGCCGCCCATGAGCCAGTACGATGCCGCCGCCCTGCCGCTCTGGGCCTGCTTCACGCCCCGGCCCAACTTCGCGCCTTACAAGGTCCGGCCCGCCACCACGCCCCAGGACGTGCGCAACACCGCTTTCAACGCTCCCGCCCGCCGCTCCCTGAAATTTGACCTGAGCCGCGAAGATGCCGCGCCGGATTTGGCTTTCAATGAGAATATCTGGCAGGCCGTGCGCGGCGAGCACAGCCGCATGCCCGCGCCGCGCCGCAGTGCCGCTGTGCGCGAGGCCAAAGTGGAGCACGAGGAGGAGGAAGGGGAGGACGACTGAACGAAAACTCCCCTCCTTACCAAAGGAGGGGATGCTGACGCAAAGCGTCAGCTGGGGTGGTGGCACCGCAGGGTAGGCGTTGAACGGTGGCCGAACGATTCAAAGCCTTGGTTGTTCGCTCATCGTTCAACGCCCGCCCTCCGGTGGCACCACCCCCGTCCGGGCCTGCGGCTCGAACATTCCCTCCTTGGTAAGGAGGGGAGCCTTTCGTTTTACATTCTCATGATACATGCAGCTCAAGCCCCTCTTTACCTTTCTTAGCAGCCTCGCCAAACACAACGAACGGCCTTGGTTCCAGGAGCGCAAAGCCACCTACGACCAGCTGCGGGCGCCTTTTGAAGAGGACGCCGAATTCTGGGCCCGTGGCCTGGCGCAGCTCGACCCGGCCCTGGCCAGCGCCGAAGGCCGCAAAAGCCTCTTTCGCATCTACCGCGACGTGCGCTTCAGCAAGAACAAGGACCCGTACAAGACGCATTTTTCGGCCTACTTCACCGCCGGCCCCAGCAAGGACATTGACTCGCCGGGCTACTACCTGCAGCTCGGGCCCAACGGCCAGACCATGGTTGCGGGTGGCCTCTACATGCCCGACAAAACCCAGCTGGCCGCCATCCGTCAGGAAATTGACTACAACGCCGCCGAGCTGAAGGCCATTCTGGCCGCGCCCGATTTTCAGCGCTACTTCGGTGGAGTAGGCGGCGACAAGCTCAAAAAGGCTCCCGCCGCCTACTCCACCGACCACCCTGAAATCGAGCTACTGCGGCACAAGGGTTTCGTGGCCGTATACCATATCGCTGATGCCGACGTGCTGGCGCATCCCGATTTTCGGGCCCATGTGCTGGAGGTGTTTGCCGCTATGGTGCCGCTCTGCCAATTTCTGCGCCGGGCCGTGGAGGTGTAGCGCGTTCACCTCACCCCTGACCCCCTCTCCAAAAAAGAGGGGGCACCGGTTCGTGAGGATGATTGTTCAGATGAAATCGTTAGGAGAAAAGCCGATGCCCCCTCTTTTTTGGAGAGGGGGTCAGGGGGTGAGGTCAGCCACGCCTTACCACTTCAGTAGTTCTTGCTCATGGCCGGCGCGGAAGAGGGCACTCTGCTTCTGGCCGTTCGCCTCGATGTTTACAATGTTCATCTGGTCGCCGAAGGCTTCCAGGAGCATGGCCTGGCGCAGCTTCACGGCGCTCATCGGGCTCGGCAACGTCACTTTGCAGTAGAACCAGTAGCCGTCGTTTTCGGCCTGCATTCCCAGCACCTGCAGCGGGAGCGGGGCCCCGGCCGGCGTGCTCACCTGCAAAGTGCGCTGCATGTAGGCAGTGGCTAGCACCAGCGGGCGCGGCGCGGCATCGGTCAGGTTTACGTGGGTGGGCTGGCCTTGCGAGAGGGCTTTTTCGAAGTCGTCGGTAAAGACTTTTACCGAGATTTCGAGCTGCTTTTTGGCGGCGTTGTAGCGCAGCTCCGTGATGGTAGAATGGTAGGCGTGCAGTGCCGGCCCCGCCCCAGCCAGCGGAAACAGCAGCAGCACAGCAGCTAAGGCAACAAGCAGACGCATAATTGGGGATATTAGGATTCGGATAAATTAGCAATAAACAGAACGTCATGCTGAGCGAAGTCGAAGCATCTCTACCGCGCAACTAATCTCATTTAGTGTGGCGGTAGGGATGCTTCGACTTCGCTCAGCATGACGTTCTGTTGGTAGTTCGAAGAACCGGTTTCAGTCTAATTAAACAGCTTCATTATCTGCTTGAATACCAAAACATAAGCCATCAGGGCCAGAATCAGGAACGTGCCCACGCGCTGGGCTCCTTCCAGAAACTTGTCCGATGGCTTGCGGCGCAGAATCATTTCGTAGAGCAGGAAAACCACGTGGCCGCCGTCGAGGGCCGGGATGGGCAGCAGGTTCATAAAGGCCAGCACCATGCTCAGCGAGCCGGTGAGCGTCCAGAACCGCACCCAGTCCCACTGGCCGCCGTACTGCTGCGCGATTTCGACTGGTCCGCCCATGCTGGCCCCGAACGAGGCCTGACCCTTGAAAATTTTGCCGAATGCTCGGGCCTGCGCCCCAATCACCCCAAAAGCCGCTTCTGCCCCGCGCGGGATAGATTGCACGGCCCCGAAAGTGCGGGTGCTGAACTTCAGGTCGGGCTTCTGCTCGAAGCCGATGTGGCCTTCGCCGTCCACTTTCACCGGGAGGGTCAGGGTTTGGTCCTTGCGCAGGATGGTCAGCGGCGTTTCCTTGTTGGCGTTGACTTTCAGGGCTTTCTGCAGCTCGTCGAAATACATAATTGGCGTGCCGGCCACGGCCGTTACCCGGTCGCCCACCTGCAGGCCGGCTTTGGAAGCGGGGGCGCCCGCAATCACGCGGCCCACCGAGAAGGGAGCCCGGGGCAGCACAAACAGGCTGTCGCCCTGCTTGCCCAGCTTGTCCATGATGTTGTTCGGAACGTTCAGGTCCAGCAGCTGGCCGTTGCGCTCCACGGTGTAGAAGCTGTTGTTGCCGAGAATGACCTCGGGGCGGCGCACGTCATCGAATTCCTCGAAGGGCCGGCCGTTGATTTTCACGATTTTATCACCCGTCCGGAAGCCGATTTCCCGGCCCAGGCCGTTGGGCAGCACGCCGAAGCGGGCCTCCGAAGCGGGCAGGTAGCTTTCGCCAAACTTGAAGGTGAGGGCCGCGAAAATGATGATGCCCGTGATGACGTTCATGATAATGCCGCCGAGCATCACCAGGAGCCGTTGCCAGGCGGGCTTGCCCCGGAACTCGTCGGCCTTCGGCGGGCCAGCCAGGGCCGAGGCGTCCTGCGTCTCGTCAATCATGCCGTGAATCTGCACGTAGCCGCCCAGCGGAAACCAGCCGATGCCGTACTCCGTTTCGCCCACTTTTTTCTTGAACAGGGCGAAATTCATCACCCCGGGCATGGGAAACAGGAAGTCGAAAAAGATGTAGAACTTATCGACCCGAATTTTAAAGAGCTTGGCGAAGGCAAAATGGCCGAATTCGTGTAAGCCAACGAGGATAGAAAGGGCCAGCACCAGCTGGCCAATCATGGTGAGAATTTCCAAGGGAAGTTTATTTGTCTGTCATCCTAAGCGCGGCGAAGTACCTTATCACGCCAGCGCTTTGGGGTTAGTGTTTCTGATGAAGGCAGCCGTGATAAGATGCTTTCTTCGTCAGCAGGACAATTATTATTAGAGAAGTGTTGCAGCTACCCGGCGTGTTTCGGCATCGGTAGCCACCAAATCGGCCAATAACGGCTCCGCAAGGTACGATACCCGTGCCAGGCACTCCGACACGAGGTCCGACATCTGCCGAAAGCCGACCTGGTCCCGCAGGAAAGCGGCTACGGCCACCTCGTTGGCCGCGTTGAGCACGCACGGCGCGTTGCCGCCCCGGCGCATGGCCCCAAAGGCCAGCTCCAGGTTGGGGAACGCCACGCGGTCGGGCGCTTCGAAGGTGAGCGTTGGGTAATCGAGAAACGAGAAGCGTGGGAAGGTGTTGGCCAGTCGCTGCGGGTAGCCCAGGGCGTACTGAATGGGCAGCTTCATGTCGGGCAGGCCGAGTTGGGCTTTCAGCGAGCCGTCCTCGAACTGCACCAGCGAGTGCACGATGCTTTGGGGGTGCACCACCACGTCAATCTGCTCATTGGTGAGCCCGAACAGCCACTTGGCCTCAATCACCTCCAAGCCCTTATTCATGAGCGAGGCCGAGTCGATGGTGATTTTCGCGCCCATGTCCCAGTTGGGGTGCTTCAGGGCCTGGGCCTTGGTCACGGCCTCCATCTGCTGGGCCGAGCGACCCCGAAAAGGCCCGCCGGATGCCGTGAGAATGATTTTCTCGATGGGATTCTGCGCCTCGCCCACCAAGCACTGAAAGATGGCCGAATGCTCGGAATCGACGGGCAGCAGGCGCACGTTGTGCTGCTGCACCAGGCCCGTAATCAGCTCGCCGGCAACTACCAGGGTTTCTTTGTTGGCCAGCGCAATGTCTTTGCCGGCCCGGATGGCGGCCACCGTGGGCAGCAGCCCGGCGTAGCCCATCAGGGCCGTGAGCACAATGTCGATTTCGGGCCGGGTCACGACTTCGGCCAGGGCGGCCGCGCCGGCCAGGACTTCGGTTTCGGGCTGGTCGGCCAGGGCCGCTTTCAGAGGCTGGTAAAAGCTGTCGTCGCCGATAACCACCACGGCCGGCCGAAACTCGCGGGCCTGCTGCGCCAATAGCTCCCATTGCCGCTGCGCGCTCAGCACCGCCACGCGGAACCGGCCCGGCTGCTGCCGCACCACTTCCAGCGCCTGCGTACCAATGGAGCCCGTGGCCCCCAGCAAGGCCAGCGTTTTCACCTCATTATTTTCAACCATAATGCTACTAAACACGGAAACGCCGCAAAAGTACGGTGCCTCGGCGCTCATGGGCCTACACCCACTTTAAAGTAGTAGCTACAAACTGGTTAATGATGCCCACAATTGCCTCGGCTTCCTGCGCCACGGTGGCTGCCGGTGGGGGCAGTCCGTTTGGCCAGCGCGGTGAGGTGAGCCGCGTCGTTGGTTGGAATCAGGCAATTTGGGTAGCATGAGATTGTGGGATTATGCAGAAAAGCCCTGCTGTGATTGCCCAAACGAGGCCTTTTCGCAGGCTGCGTCGCCGCCTATCTTTGGCTTGTGCTTTCTCCTGTTACTACTTACGACGTTGCCATCATCGGTGCGGGCCCGGCCGGTACGGCCTGTGCGTTGGCCCTGCGCCAGAGCGGCCTGCGTGTGGCGCTGCTGGATAAAGCCCAGTTCCCGCGCGACAAAGTGTGCGGCGATGCCATTCCCGGCCACGCCCTGAAGGCTCTGCGCCAGCTCGACCCCGCCTTTGCCGATGGCCTCTGGCAGCTTCAGCCGCTCGATGCCGTGCAGCAGTCGCGCCTCGTGGCCCCCAACGGCGACAGCCTCTGGATGCGCTGGAAGCTGCCCAGCTTCAACAGCCCCCGCACGGATTTCGACGCGGCGTTGCTGGCTCTGGTACGTGCTCATTCGCCGGCCGAAATCCGGGAAAATACGGGCCTGAAAACCCTGTGCATCGAAGCCGACCACGTCCGGCTAATCACCACTGACGGCACCGAAATAACCTGTCGGCTGGTCATTGGCTGCGACGGGGCCAACTCCGTGGTGCGCCGCCAGCTGCTGCCCGCGCCGCTCGACCGTGCCCACCACTGCGCCGGTGTGCGGGCCTACTTCAGCAACATCAAAGGAGCCCAGGCTGGCCTCACCGAGTACTTTTTTACCAAAGACTACCTGCAAGGCTACCTCTGGATTTTCCCCGTCGGCCAGGGCGTGTACAACGTGGGCCTGGGCATGCTCTCCGAAACGGTAGCCAAACACAAAGTCGATTTGAAGCAGGTGCTGCCCGAGCTGCTGGCCACGCATCCGGCGCTGGCCGGCCGCTTCGATGGGGCGCAGCAGCACGGCCGCATCCAGGGTTTTGGCCTGCCGCTGGGCGGCGGGCGCACGGTGCCGATGAGTGGCCCCCGCTTCCTGCTCTGTGGCGACGCCGCTTCGCTCATCGACCCTATCCAGGGCCACGGCATCGACACGGCCATGCAGAGTGGCATTCTGGCGGCTGCCCAAGCCGTGGCCTGCTTCGCGAAGCAGGATTTTAGCGCCGATTTCATCAAGCAGTACGACGCGCAGGTGGCCCAAAAAATCAGTCGGAAGCTGACCAAAAGCTACCGCCTCATGCGCTTCCTCAGCAACAAGCCGTGGCTGGTGAACGCCGGCGTGCGCCTGGCGCGGGTGCCGGGCCTGAAGCCCTGGGTGCAGAAGGCAATAGGGTAGGGGCGGCCCAAAGCAATATAAAAACGGTCATTCCCGACCCACCGCGGGTCTTGGAGTTGCGGCAAACCGCGGTCGGTTGCGCCGCGGCGGGCTGCCCGCTGTCCTATCCCGACTACCGCAACCCGATTCACTTTGTAAATATATTTTTATTTATATTATTTAATAATAATAGCTTAAATTCAGATTGGGTTTGGTTCTGAAGCGGCCAAAGCCGGCCGCTTCAGGCTGCGCTACTCTGCTTTAATCATTGCCTGGCACTTAGCAAAAATGGCCGCTGGCCGTCCTTCCATACCTTCCACCACTTGCTATTATTACGATGAGACAGCTACTCCTTGCCCTGTTTTTATTCCTTGGCTTCACTACCTACGCGCAGCCCACCACCTGGAACTATGTGTTTCCCCTCACTGATTTGAACGGGATAATGGACGTGGCCACCGGCCCCGATGGCAACACCTACGCCACGGGCCGCTTCACGGGCTCGCTGCAGCTAGGCAGTACCTTGCTCACCAGCGCCCAGCCGGGGCCCTGTCTCTACATTGCCAAGCTCAGCCCCAGCGGCCAGCTGCTGCGCCTCACCAAGCTGGAAGGCGCCACCGACGTGCTGCCCCGCAGCATTGCTGTGGACCAAACCGGCAATACCTACGTCACGGGCAGTTTTTCGGGTACGCTCACCTACAACCGCGGCCAGCAAACGACTTCCTTATTGGCGACGCCGGCCAACGGCACGGTCTTCCTCCTAAAGTGCAGCTCCACGGGTTCCGTGAGCTGGGTGCGGCAGGCCGATGGCAGCGCCAGCGGTGCTTACCGCCACTGCCAGGGCACGGCCGTGGCCGTGGACAAGGCCGGCAACAGCTACATCAGCGGCGAGGCCAGCGGGGCTAACATCCGGTTTGGCGCGCTGGCACTGGGGGCGCACTCCCGCGATGGCTTTTTGGCCAGCTACGACCGGCAGGGCCAGCTGCGCTGGGCCCGGGTGCTCACCCACCTGAGCACTGCTTTCGGCACGAGCAAAGCCGGCGGTGTGGCCGTGGACGAGGCGGGCAACGCCTACCTCAGCGGCCACAGCTACAGCGGCTGGGCCCTGGACGGCATTGTGCTGCCTCTGCCAGTTGATACCGACTACCTCGCCCGCTTCGACACCCGGCAGGGGCAGCTGCGCTGGGCCCGCTCTACGCCCGGCAATGGCGGGGGCCAGGTCATTGCCACGGATAAGAAAGGGGACGTGTACATCGGCGGCACGTTTGCGGGCACGGCGGCCCTGGGTCGCTTCACGCTCACCAGCGCGGGCGATGCCGACGGCTACGTGGCCCGCTACGGCCCGGATGGCACCGCAGAGTGGGCTATGGCCCTGGGCGGGGTCAATTATGACGTGGTCAGCAGCCTGGCCGTGGACCAGAAGACGCGCAAAGTATTTGTCACGGGTATGATGAACTACACGTCGCAGGCCACCAACCAGTCGTTTTTGGTCACCCTCGGGGCCAGCGGCCAGCTTCAGCGCACCGAGCTGGTGGGTGGTCCGGGCACCAGCTCCTGCGGCCAGCTGGCCATCGATGCCCAGGCTAATGTGTACTCATTTGGGGTGTTCACGGGGAATTGCAGCTTCGGCCCGGTAGCCCTCAGCACCACGGCTACCCAGGGCTACTTTGGGCGTTTCGGCCGCAGCCTGCCCGGCCCCACCAACGCCGTCACCAGCCACCTCGATGCCCTCGTTGCGGCCGAAATCAGCGTCTTTCCTGTTCCGGCCCAGCAGCAGTTCACGGTTCGCCTCGCGGGCCCGGACCAAGCCCGGCAAGCCGTGCTCTACGACCACCAGGGCCACATCGTAGCCGAGCGCACCATCGAACCAACCAGCGTTTTGACTGAAGTAGGGTTTGATACCACCGCCCTGCCCGACGGCCTGTACGTGCTGCGCCTGGTTTCGTCCCAGGCCACCACCACGCGCCTCGTGACGGTGCAGCACTGAGCAAGGACCACCTTTCGTCTTCTATGCGTCTTATCAGCCCGCTGCTCATTGGCCTCGTGGTTTTTATTCACGAGAATATTCGAGGGTGAGAGTGGGTCGAGGACGGTCAGAACCAGAGCAGTACAATCAGCGTCAGAACCGCTAACAGGCCGCTCACGCTGGCGGTATTCACCACCACTTCGGGCGGGCGGCTGGGCCACAGCCCTACCGCCGCCACCGCCCCAAGTAGCAAGGGCAGCAGCGCAAACGTGCCGTAAACAGTGCCGCCGTAGGGCTGAAACGGGGCCGCGCCATCGGGCGAGTTCGGGGCGCTAATGCGCTGCACCACGCCCAGCAGCCGCGTCTGCCACACCGTAACCGGCTGGCCCACCTCACGCACCCGGTACCCGATGGCGCTGGGTAGCCGGAACGTAGTGTGCTCGGTGCGCACCCGGTAGGCCAGCTGCGGGTCAGATAGCGAAGACGACACCGACACCGGGAAGCGGCTGCGCACGGTTTCGTGGGCGTACTCCCGCGCCGGCAGCGCCCAGTCGAGGCCCAGCAGCAGGACGCAGAGCAGCAGTGCCGCATTTAGGCTGCGGGCCACCTGGGCGTAGCGGACCAGTCGCTCATCGGGGTGCGGCAGAGCGGGCGCGAGGGCTGGTTCCTGGGCCAGGAGCACATCGTAGGCCAGCCGCCGCCGGGGGTGGCCCAGAATGCCGTAGCCGGCTTCCACTTCGGCCAGCCGGGCGCGCATGGCGGGGTCGGTGGCGGCCAGGCGCTTGAGGCGGGTGCGCTGGCGCACGTAGCCCTGCTCAATTTGCAGCGCCGTAGCCGTGGCCGCAATTCCCAAAACGCGGTAATAATTCTGCATAAGCCAAGCGCGGACAGGCCCGAAAATACAGTGTCGCCGCGATTTTGAAACGCTGCCCGCCCTTGCCCTATTGTGCCGCAGGCCCCGGCTGGCCCGCCACCCCATGAAAAGGGGATTGGATAGCCGCCTGGCCATTCAATCCCCTTTCTCAATAGCCTTGATTACCGGCCACTTCTACAGCAGCTCAATCCCGTCTTTGGCCAGCTCGCGGCGCACCGCTTCGGGCCAGATGCTGACCTGCACTTCCCCGATGTGGGCCTTGCGCAGCAAAAACATGCACACCCGCGACTGCCCGATGCCGCCGCCAATGCTCTGCGGCAGCTCATCGGCCAGCAGCATCCGGTGGAACTGCAGCTGCTGGCGCTCGGGGCAGCCGCGCAGCGCCAGCTGCCGCGCCAGGGCCGCTTTATCCACCCGAATACCCATCGAGGACACTTCAAACGAGGTTTCCAGCACCGGGTTCCAGAGCAGGATGTCGCCGTTCAGGCCGCGGTGGCCGGCTTCGTTCGGGGTGCTCCAGTCGTCGTAGTCGGGGGCGCGGCCGTCGTGGATTTCGCCGTGGCTCAGCTCGCCGCCAATGCCCATGAGGAATACCGCGCCGTACTCGCGGGCCGCCTCGTGCTCCCGCTGCTTGGGCGTGAGGTCGGGGTAGCGTTGCAGCAGGTCTTCGGCGTAGATGAAGGTGATGCCGGGCGGCAGAACCGGTTCGATGCCGAACTGCTCACTCACGAGCTGCTCGGTGGTTTTCAGGGTCTGGTAGATGGTTTCAACCGTGGTTTTCAGGAAGGGAATGGTGCGCTGCTCGGGCAGTATGTGCTTTTCCCAGTCCCACTGGTCCACGTAGATGGAGTGGATGGGGCTGTAGTCCTCGTCGGGGCGCAGGGCGCGCATGTCGGTCAGCAGTCCTTTGCCGGGCGCAATGCCCAGCTCGCGCAGCCGCAGCCGCTTCCACTTGGCTAGCGAATGCACCACCACGGCCCGCTGCTCGTCCAGGGCCTTGATGGGGAAGCCCACGGGCCGCTCCACGCCGTTCAGGTCGTCGTTGATGCCGGTGCCGTCAAGCACCACCATGGGCGCGGAGATTTTGGCGAGGTGCAGCCGGCGGGCCAGCTCATTGGCAAAGGTTTCCTTCACGAACGTAAGGGCCTCTTCGGTTTCGAGCAGGCCGGCCGCTGCGGACGTGGCAATGGGGGATTGGGCAGTTTCCATGGTGTGAAACGGGGTTGGTGTGAAAAAAATGTTCGGTTTGAAATGAGAAATCCGGTGGATTGGACAATAGGGTGCCACCTCCCTGGCGGGGAGTTTTTTTTGGGGTTCGAAGTAGTGCCGATGAGGCGGGGAAGGCAAAAAAAAAGCCTTCCGATTATGGAAGGCTTTTCAAATTGAAATAATGGTCGTTATTTCCTTTTTTGAATAATAGCCTCCCTTTCTCGGAATAAATTATTATTCGAGTTAGTGAAAAGGATGCTGTTATTGAACAGGAACATGGCGGGCGCTTTTTGTCTTAGCGGAAGCAATTATACAGCTAAATTACTTACCAATGGTATGCAGCGTGTTGCCGGCGCGCGTTGGTGCGTAACGTCACTTACTTGCTCAGCAAAATTATCAGGTTGAACGCATCTAAGCCAAGGCCATTTTGGCTGGCACGGTTCTCAGGTGCTCATCTTCCCATTCAGCCATTTTTCGTCGATTCTTAGAGCGGTTCCAGGGTTAGTGTACGTGTAGCGTGGACTCTGCGAGTCCGCGTGTCGGCCGGGCCGGGCGCGGACTTGCAGAGTCCACGCTACATCGCCCACGTACACGAACTTCGAAACTGCTCTGGTGCCATTCGTGTCCTGAATTTGGTGGAGTGCTTGTAAAGCCAGCTTGCGGACGGTTGCCAGATTCAACGGGGCGTTGTCGAGGCCAGTGCTGGCGAACGGAGCGATTGAAATCGGCCGGAACGGCCGAGAGGCTGCTGAGGTGGCTACCCCAAAGGGCAGAGCTACTCCTAATAGTTTAGCCCAAAATCTAAGTATAACCCGCAGCTGCATTTTGGTAGTAGCCGTAGCGCATTGCGATTCTTTCGGCCGGACCTTTGGGATAGCGTATCCCTGCGCTGCTTTTGGTCCTTCATCATGGCATATGACGCCCGCTTTGGCCCTTCTGCCCAAACCCCGGCGCAGCGCGCGTGGGTATTGGAGCAATTGCAGACCGCCCTGCCCAGCCTGAAAACTAAAGCCACGGCTTATGCCCGGCAGCTGTACGCCCGCTACGTGGCCGGCGAGCTAACCTGGGCGGATGTGCGCCAGGCCCTCAACGCCGCTTAATGGCTCAAAACCGGGGAATTATAGCACCTGATAATAGTTAGGCCCCTAGCGCTTTCACCTGTTTAATCTGAAACGGAAACTCTTGCGTAAGCCTGTTGAGTAGGCAACCAGCGGCTCCCTGTTGCCCACCGTCGTGCATGCGCAAAACTAACTCCTTCGATTCTCAGCCAGCGGACCAACCTGCTCCTTCCCCCGTTGGCAGTGCGGCCGGAATGGGACCGGACGCGGACTTTTTGCTGCAATGCCTGCCCTGGGGCGTGGTGGTGCTCGATGTGCACGGCACCGTGTTGCGCCTGAATCAGCAGGCGGCTGACTGGTGGGGCGCCCCGCAGCAAGACTTGGTGGGCAAGCGGCTGGAGCAGCTACCCGCCGGGACGCTGCCCGCCGACCTGCTGCAAGCCTTGCGACAGGTAACGAGCAGCCCGGCCCAGCCGTCCGGCGAATTTTTCCTGCCCCGGCACCAGCAGTGGATTACGATGTCCAGTGTCCGCCACACCGACGACTGGGTGGTGTACTGGCAGGACGTGACGGCGCAGAAGCAGCGCCAGGACGAGAATGAGACCCAGCAAGCCGCCAGCGACTCCCTGCTCGGGCGCACCGAAGCGGTGGCCCGCACCGGCAGCTACGAACTGGAGCTGGCCACGGGACGCTTTCACTTCTCCGATGGCCTGTATCGGCTATTCGGGGAGGAGCCCGGTGCCTTCGTGCCCGAGATGGCGTTTATCAACTCCCGCTCCCATCCCGACGATGTGGCGGGGGTGCAGCAGGTGCTGGCGCAGGCCATTGCCGACTGCCAACCCTACCACTACCAGCGCCGCATTTACCGCTCCGATGGGCAGCTGCGCACCCTGGAAGTCCACGGCCGGGTGGAGTGCGACGCGCTGGGCCAGCCCATGAAGCTGTTGGGCCTGCTGCAGGACGTAACCGAGCGCGAACAGGCGGCGCAGGAACTGCTGCAAGCCAAAGACGAGCTGGCCCGGCGCGCCACCGATAGTTACGTCGCGCTCTACAACTCGATGGACGAGGGCTTCTGCATCATAGAAGTCCTTTTCGATGCGGCGGAGCAGCCCTTCGACTACCGCTTCCTGGACGTGAACCCCGCGTTTGAACAACAGTCCGGGCTGCGCGAAGTGCTGGGCAAAACCATGCGCGAGCTGGCCCCCGCCCACGAGCAGCATTGGTTCGATGCCTTCGGCCGGGTGGCCCGCACCGGCAAGCCCACGCGCTTTGAAGCCGAGGGTGCGGCGCTGGGGCGTTGGTTCGACGTGAATGCTTTTTCCATTGGCCCGCCCCAACACCGACACGTCGCCGTTCTCTTCGCCGACATCACCGAACGCAAGCGGACGGAAGAAGCCCTGCGCCAGTCCGAGGCCCGCTACCGCTCCCTGTTCACCAACATGGAGCAGAGTTTTTGCCTGATGGAAAAAATAGCCACGGCCCCCCACGAGCCTAGCGACTACCGCTACTTGGTCGTGAACCCGGCGTTTGGGCGGCACACCGGCTTGGTCGTAGCGGCCGGCCAAACGATTCGGGAAATGATACCCGGCATCGAGCCCCACATCATGGCCATCTACGACGAGGTGGTGGCCAGCGGCGAGCCCCAGCGGTTTGAAACCTACGTGGCCGGGCTGGACCAGTGGTTTGAAGCGGAGGTGGTGCCGGAGGCGCAACCCGGCCACTTGGCGGTGCTGTTCAGCAACGTGTCGGTGCGCCGCCGGGCCGAACAAACCCTGCGGGAAAGCGAGGCCCGACGAGCGTATTTGCTGGCCCTGAGCGACGCGCTGCGGCCGATAGCGGATGCGGTGGAGGGGCAGGCCATGGTGACGAACACCGTGCTAGAGCACTTCCAAGCCGACCGCTACTTCTACAGCGAGATTGATGGCGACACCATCACAGTTCGGCAAGATGTGACCCGGCCCGGCCTGCTCTCCGTGGCCGGGGTGTACTCCTTCAGTGAAATGCCCATCTTCAACGCGATGCTGCGGCAGGCCAGCCTCATGGTGGTGCCGGACGTGAATACCTCGCCCGTGATGGACGACAACCTCAAGCAACTCTGCCGGGACTTGCAAATTCTGGCCTACATCAACGTGCCCGTCACCCGCCACGGGCAAGTAGTTGGCAATCTGTGCATTAGCCAATGCAACCGGCGGGAATGGACCGCGCTGGAGTGCGCGCTGCTGCAGGAAACGGCCGAGCGCACCTGGACCGCCGTGGAGCAGGCGCGCGCCGAAGAAGCCCTGCGCCAATCCGAAGAGCAGTTCCGCCTGCTCGTAACGGCCACCTCCGACACCGTGTACCGCATGAGCGCCGACTGGACGCAGATGGAGCAGCTCATCGGCAAAGACTTTCTGGCCGACACCCTGGACCCGACCCCCGACTGGATGGAAGCCTACGTCCCGGACGAGGACCTGCCCCTGGTGCAGACCACCATTGCCGAGGCCATCCGCCACCAGCACGTGCTGGAGCTGGAGCACCGCGTGCGGCGGGCCGACGGCACCATCGGCTGGACGTATTCGCGGGCCATTCCGGTATTCAACGCGCGGGGCGAGCTCACGGGCTGGCTGGGTACGGCCAGCGACGTGAGCGCCCGCAAAGCGGCCGAGGAAGCCCTGCGGGTGTCGGAAGCCAAGTACCGCGCCTTGTTCGAAACCATGGACCAGGGCTTTGGCATCGTGGAGGTGCTGCCCGCCGGGCCGGGCCGGCCGGCCGACTTCCGCTGGCTGGAAGTGAACCCCCAGGTGGAGCGCCTGACCGGCATAGCCCAGGCCGATTTGCTCCGCGACACCACGCGCAACGTCCTGCCGGAGCTGGAAGACATTTGGTACGAGCGCTACGAACGGGTGGCCCTGACCGGCGAGCCCGTCCGCTTCGAGCAGCACGTGCAGGTGCTGGGCCGCTGGTTCGATGTGTATGCCTATCCCCTGGAACCGGACGGGCCGAAGCCGTACCGCGTGGCCTTGCTGTTCACCAACTTTACCGCCCGCAAAGAGGCCGAAGAGGCCCTGCGCCACGCCGAGGAGCACCACCGCGAGCGGCTGGAGCAGCAGGTGGCCGAGCGCACCCAGGCCCTGGGCGAAAGCCAGGCCCGGCTGCAATCCGTGTTCAACTCCACCACCAACGCCGTGGTGCTGCTGCGGGCCGTGCGCGACGCGGCGGGCGGCATTCTGGATTTCGAGTACGTACTGGTCAACCCCGTCGCACAAGCCTATCACGGCAGCCCTAGCCTGATTGGCCGGCGCTACCGCGACCTGCTCCGGGGCACGCAGCGCCAGGCGGCTTTCGAGCGGTTGGCGGCCGTAGTTGAAACCGGACTACGTGCTGATTTTGAGGCGTTTGACGACTACGAAGGGCGCAACCACTGGTTTCGGCTAATGGGAGTGAAGCTCGATGACGGACTGCTCTACTCCGCCGAAGACATCACGGTGCGCAAGCTGCTGGAGCAGGCCCAGACCCAAAGCCTGGCCCTGCTCCGGCAGTCGGAGGCGGTGGCCGTAATGGGCAGCTGGGAGTACGACCTGGAAAGCCAGGAATTCACCTGGTCCGACGGTCTTTACCACCTCTTCGAGCTGCCCGTGGGCGGCGCCGTCGAGCTCC
Organism: Hymenobacter frigidus; assembly: GCF_014640435.1. GTDB lineage: Bacteria > Bacteroidota > Bacteroidia > Cytophagales > Hymenobacteraceae > Hymenobacter > Hymenobacter frigidus. The sequence goes on from NZ_BMGY01000018.1 coordinate 64,145, forward strand.
AATTCTTTCTCGATACCGTGCTGGACGACGACCGGCCCGCCGCCGCCAAACTTGTGCGCACCCTCACCACCGGCACCGCCAGCTTCGATACGACCCTGCGCATGCACGTGGGCCAGGCGGTGAAGACCGTGCGCTTCAAGGCCGTGCCAATCCCCGACGCGCCGGGGACGCCGGTGCGCATGCTGGGCGTGTGCCTGGACGTGAGCGACGTGCAGCGCCTCGAAGCCGAAAACCTGGCCCTGAAGCTGGACCGGCACAAAGAGCTGCTGCTGGCCATTTTGCAGGCGCAGGAAACCGAGCGGCAGCGCCTGGGCGAAGTGCTGCACAACGGCCTGGGCCAAATCCTGTACGCCACCAAGCTGCGCCTCGACCAGCTGGACACGCCCGCCTTGCAAGCGCTGCCCGCCCTGGCCGGCCTGCACCAGCAAACCGGCCGCCTGCTGGCCGATGCCATGCGCCAGACCCGCACCCTGGCCCACGAGCTGGTGCCCACTTCGCTCGCAGATTTTGGCCTCGCGGCCGCCGTGTGCGACGTCTGCCGGGACTTATCGACGCCGCAGCTGCGGATAATGTGTCACGTCTGGGGCGAGGAGCTACCGCTGCCGCAGCCCGTGCAGGTCACCCTCTTTCGGCTGGCCCAGGAGCTGGCCCACAACATTGTGCGGCACGCCGGGGCCACGGAGGCCATGCTGGAGCTGGAAACCCTGCCCGGCGGCGTCAGCCTGCGGGCCGAAGACAACGGCCACGGGTTCGACCCGCTGACCGCGGCCGAAGGCCTGGGCCTGCGCACCGTGCGCCAGGCCGTGGCCCTACTCGGCGGCACCGTGGCCGTAGACTCCTCGCCCGAATTCGGCACCCACGTTCGCCTGCGCATTCCCTTGCCTCTATTTACCTAGCTATGATTCGCGTTTTTATCGTCGACGACCACACCCTTATCCGCGACGGCCTGCGCGCCCTGCTCGCGGCCGAACCCTTGTTTGAGGTGGTGGGCGAAGCCGACAACGGGCAGGCGCTGCTCGACCAGCTGCCCACCGTGGCCGCCGACGTGGTGCTGCTGGACCTGAACATGCCCGTGCTCGACGGGCTGGCCACCACCCACCGCCTACGGGAAGAGTACCCGCACCTGCGCATCCTGCTGCTCTCGATGATGACCCACGAGCGCACCATTGGGGAAGCCCTGGCGGCGGGGGCCCACGGCTACGTGCTCAAAAACGCCGATAAGTACGAGGTGGTCGCGGCGTTGCAGGGCGTGGCCGCCGGCAAGCGGTTTCTGTGCTCGGAAATCGGGCTGGGGCTGTTGGATAAACTACTGCTCCAGGAGCCCCGCCCCCCGGCCCCGGGCACGAGCCCCGGGGTGCACCTGACGCACCGGGAGCGGGAAATCCTCCAGCTGGTGGCCAGTGGGCTCACGAACCAGGAAATCGCCGACCAGCTCTTCACCAGCAAACGTACGGTGGAATCGCACCGCCAAAACCTGTTGGAAAAAACCGGCGTGCGCAATACCCCGGCGCTGGTGAAGTACGCCATGGAGCACGGCTTGCTCAAGCTCTGACGGGCCCGGGCCGCTGTGCTCGGCTCCCCGGAATAGGACGGACCACTCACCTCCGTGCCAGACCCATTGGATGCGGGGAGAATGGACGGTATCACCGTATAAATACGGTGATACAAATTAGTGTTTATCCCGATGAATCGGGTAAATATGCTGTGGAGAGGTAGTTTGAGGGGTCATTCCTTTGTATAAGTGTTTGAAAGCCTTGTTTCAAGAGGGCAGCACGGCCGGGACATTGCTTGATTTTGCAAGTGGTGTTCCGGCTGCTGTCACTTGTTACGGGCTACCTCGAACCGGCGGCTACCTACTATTTCGGTGGTTTACTTAGCGCTCCCTCCCCATGCCAGCTTATCATTCTGCTCTGCTGTCCATACCGGCTGCAGACCCGGCGCTTACGCCCGTGAACCTGGCCGACTTAACGGCGAAGCAGCGGGCTTGTCTGCTGATAGCACCGCCGCCGCACCTGCTGGTCGACTGTGGCGGCCACCTGATGCCGCACCCGCTGGGGGTGGGCCGTTTCGTGGCGCAGCTGCTGCTGGTGCGGGGACGGGGAACGTGCATCTGGCTGTGCAACGTGCATCCGGGGCTGCGCCGCTGCTTGCAGCAGCTGGGCCTGGCGGCCGTGTTCCACCTAAGCGGGCAAGGAAAGTTATCCGGAGCTACTGCCACCGGCCCGGCCCCTCGCCGTGCGACCTTGAGTTAACAAACACTATGACTACGCTCGTAAAGACCCGAAAGCCCTTTCGGGACATCGTCGTTATCGGCGCTTCCACCGGCGGGGTGGCGGCCCTGACGGAACTGGTAAAATCGCTGCCGGCCGACTTTCCGGCCCCCATTTTCGTGGTGATGCACGTGCCGGCCGACTCGCCGAGTCTGCTGCCGCAGCTGCTCAACTCGGCGTCGGTTTTGAAAGTCCGGCACCCGCAGGACGGGGAAGTGGTTGAGGCGGGCGTCATTTACGTGGCCCGGCCCGACCACCATCTGCTGCTGGAGGGCAACCGGGTGCTGGTGACCCGGGGGCCGAAGGAAAACCGGTTCCGGCCGTCCATTGATGCGTTGTTCCGTTCGGCGGCTTACACCTATGGCCCCCGGGTAATCGGGGTAGTGCTGACGGGCTACCTGGACGACGGCACGTCCGGCCTGTGGAGCGTGCAGCGCATGGGCGGGCTGGCCGTAGTGCAGGAGCCCTACGACGCCGAGCAGCCGTCGATGCCCACCAACGCCCTGGAATTCGTGGCCGCCGATTACGTGCTGCCCCTGAACCAAATGGGGACGCTGCTGGTGCGCCTCACGCAGGAGCGCGCCCCCGCCAAAACCCGCCTGCCCGCCGCCGCGCTGGACCTGCTCAAAATCGAGCTGACCATCGCTAAGCAGGGTGGGGGATTTGAGCTGGGCATTATCGATAAAGGCAAGCTCACGCCCTTCACCTGCCCGGACTGCCACGGCGCGCTCACGCAGCTCATCGAAGGTAATTTGATTCGCTACCGCTGCCACACGGGCCACGCCTACACCGTCAGCGCCTTGCTCAGCGAGGTTACGGAGTCGGTCGAAAGCATGCTTTACCAGGCGATGCGCGGGCTGGAAGAAACCAAGATGCTGCTGCAAAACCTCGGCCGCCACTTTGCCGACGACCTGCAGGAGGCCGTGGCGAAGCTGTTTTTCCGCAAAGCCGACGAGACCGGCCAGCAGGCCCGCGTCGTGCACGAGTCTATTCTGAAGCACGAGTCCCTCAGCGGCGACCTGCAGTTTAAGCGCAAGAAGCTGGCCTAGACTGGTCACCCAAGAACCTCCCAATTATCACGTTTCTCTATTTATGGTATTGCTGGTACTGCTATTGTTCTGCTCGTGCCTGGGCTGCCTGCGGGAAGGGGTGTGGACGAAGTACACGCCCGCCGACGTGGCCCGGTGGAAAGCCCAATCGGTGGACGAAACGGCGGCTCTTTACCTATCTCTCCCAACGCAGCGGCCCGTCACGGCGCCCCTTCCCCGTGGTTTGTCTGGCCGTGCTGGGAGGGCTGCGCTACGCCGCGAAACTTCTGCTGCTTCCGCCAATGAGTTTAACGCCCGTATCGCACAAGGCGGCCAGGGATGAAGTCCAGCGGGCCTCTGCCATTGCCAAGTGATTCCCTGCGGAAGGTGGCGGGCTCCTAATCTACCAAGCCGATGATAACCGTTGCGCCCATCGCGGATACCGATATCCGGTTTCGCTCGTTGTTTGATAACACGCCCGAACTAATTCTGTATCAGAACGAAGCGTCCATCATCCTGGATGCTAATCCGGCCTTTCTCGCGCTGGTAGAGAAGCTGAAAGAGCAGGTGGTTAACCACCCGTACGATGAGTTTCTGCCCGCGGAAGTCCGGGGCCTGTTCCGGGAAAAGCTGGCGGAAGCCTTCACCGGCAAGACTGTCCGTTTTGAAATGTATGCCGCGCAGGGAAACTCCGCGCCCCGGCACTGGGACGTGATGAAGGTGCCGGTGCGGGAGGGAAACCGGGTGGTCGGGGTGCACATGGTGGCGCGCGACATCACCGAAAAAAACCGGCAGCAGCAGGAGATTTTTGCGCAGAACAAAGACTTGCAGCAGTTTACCTACATCGTGTCGCACAACCTACGCGCGCCCCTGGCCAACGCCCTCGGGCTGGTGGACGTGCTGGGCCAGGAGCGAGCGGATACCCCGGAATTCGAGCACGCCCAGGCTTACCTGAAAACCAGCCTGCACCAGCTCGACCAGGTGCTGGTCGACATCAACACCATTCTGACCATCCGCGACAAGGTGGATTTGGCCGCCCCCGAGGACGTGCCCCTGGCCGAAGTGGTGCAGCAAGTGCGGCAAAACCTGCAAGACGTGCTGCACGACTGCGGCGGCACCCTGCGGACCACCATTCCCGCCGGTTTTCGGGTGCGCGGGAACCGGGCCTACCTCTACAGCATCTTTTTCAACCTGCTGTCCAATGCCATTAAGTACCGCGATGCCCACCGGCCGCTACTCGTGGAGCTGACGGCAACGGACGAAGCGGGGCCGGGCCCGCTAATCACCTTCGCCGACAATGGCGTGGGCATCGACCTGGAACAAGCCGGCGCGGACGTATTTCAGTTGTACAAGCGGTTTCATCCGCAGCACCCCGGCCGCGGCGTGGGCTTGTATCTGACCAAAACCCACGTCGAGAGCATGGGCGGGCGCATTGAGGTGCGTAGTGCGGTTGGCAAAGGCACCCAATTCACCATCACGCTTTGCTGAGCCCGCGCCCCATGCACACGCTGTTGATTGACGACGACCCGATTACGACGTTTTTAACGGAACGGCTCCTCCGGCACGAGGGCTTGTCGGACACGGCCGCCTCGTTCCAATCCCCGACCGAAGCCCTCACCTTTCTGCTGCGGCAGATACCGGCCGGCCTGGTGCCACAAGTCATTTTGCTGGACCTGAACATGCCCATGATGAGCGGTTGGGACTTCCTGGACATCCTCAAACGCCACGAAGTGCAACTGCAAGGCCAGTGCACCGTGTACCTGCTCACTTCCTCCGTGGCCCCTGCCGATGAAGTCCGCGCCAAAGCGCATCCATTGGTGGCGGGGCTGCTGCTAAAACCGCTGGACAAGCGCAAAATTCAACAAATCCGGGACCACGTGCGGCCGGCCGCTTAGCGGGCAAACCCGCCCAAGGGCGCGTAGAATCCCACGTAGCGCCTGTTTATCGATAACTGTTTGCTCCATCTGGTTGGTGATGGTCAATGGTCGCGTTGCGGACGGGCCTGGGTTGCAGGGAAGTGCTCCAGGAGCAACTGGTTGATTTTGTCGCGGGTGAGGGGCTTGGTGAGGTAGCCGTTGATGGGCAGGCCCTGCATCTGCTCCACGTCTTTGGGGTTGAGCGACGTGGTGAGCATGATGATGACCACGGCCGGGTTTTCGGTGGGCGGGCGCTGGGTGTAGGCCTGCAGGAACTCGGAGCCGTTCATGAGCGGCATTTTCATGTCGAGCAGAATCAGGGCCGGGCAGCTGGGCGAAGCGACCGGCGCACAGTGGGTGCGCAGCAGGACAAGGGCCTCCTGGCCGTTGCCGGCAACGAGAATGGTATCGGTGATGGCCATGCGCTTAAGCAAGGCTTGGTTGAGGAAGTTGGTGGTGTCGTCGTCGTCGACGAGCAGGATACAGGAAATAGCGGCCATGATATCAGGAAGGCAGGAAAGGAAGAAAGGGTTGCGCGCCGAGGTTGGCCGTGTGGGGCAGGTACACGAAAAAAGTGGTGCCGACGCCGAGCTGGCTGTGCACGTCGATGCGGCCGCCGGCATTTTCCACCATGCGCCTGACCATATACAGGCCGATGCCGGTGCCGTCGACGTGGTCGTGAAAGCGCTGGAACATGCCGAACAGCTTGGGTAGCTGGGCCGGGGCCAGGCCGAGGCCGTTGTCGTGCACTTCGAGCACGGTGTGGCCGGCCCGGATGTGGGCGCGCACGTCGACGTGAGGGGCGCGGTCGGGCGAGCGGTACTTGACGGCGTTGCTGAGCAGGTTGTAGACGATGCTGCGCAGGTTTTTCGCGGCGAAGTGGATGGGCGGCGTGGCGGCAATGTCGACAACCAGCCTGGTGCCGGTTTCCTGCAGCAGGGGCAGCAGGTCCTGGCGCACGTCCTCGACCACGGCGGCCAGGTTGACCGAGTCGGCGGCGGGGGTGTGCTCTTTTTGCAGCTTGGACACCTCGGTAAGGTGGTCGATGGTGCGCTTGAAGCGCTCCACCGCATCGAGCATGCGGGTCAGGGTCGGGCCCACGGTTTGGTCCTGCACTACGGCGGTGGGCAGCTCTTCCTGCAGCAGGTAGAGCAGGCCCTCGATGTTGGAGATGGGGGCTTTGAGGTCGTGCGAAGCAGTGTAGATGAAGTTGTCCAGGTCCACATTCGTGCGCGTGAGCTGCGTGTTGGAGGTGGCGAGCTCGGCGTTGGACGCTTCCAGCTGCCCGTTGATGGCGGCCAGCTGGTCGTTTAGCTCCTGCACCCGCTGGCGGTCCCGGACCTGGGCAGTGACGTCGGTGCCCACCGCCGCCACGCTGGTGACGGTGCCATCGGCGTCGCGCAGGGGCTGGTACACGTAGTTCAGGTACACGGTTTGAGTAGTATCGCCGCGCAGTAATTGGGCGGGGACGCCCTCGGCCACGAAGGCCTCGCCGCTCTGGCGCACCTCATCGAGCAGCTCCTTGAAGCCCTGGTCGCGCGCTTCCGGCAAGGCCTCGAACACGGGACGGCCCAACAACTCAGCCGGGGTCCGGCCCCACAACCGGGCCACCAACGGATTGGCCACTTCCACCACGTAGTCGGCCCCGCGCAGGATGCCGATGGCCACCGGGGCCTGCTCGAACAAGTCCCGCAGCTGCTGCTCTCGGGCCGCGCGCTGCTGCCGGGCCAGCACCTGCTCGGTCACGTCGAAGGCAAACAGGGAAATGCCGGCAATCAGCCCCCCTTCGCGGTAAGCCTGGTAGGTGAAGTTGAAGTATTGGGTACAAAGCGGCTGGCCCTCGACCGGTGTCGGCGCGAAGGGCAGTTCCTCGCCAAAGAACGTTTCGCCGGTTTGGTACACACGGTCCAGCGTAGCAACAAATCCCTGCTCCTGGGCTTCGGGCACGGCCGCCGCCATGCCGAGGCCCAGGAGCAGGCGGCCGGGAAACAGCGCCTGGTAGGCCGGGTTCACGTACTCGAAGCGGTGTTCGGGCGCTCGAAGCAAGGCAATCAGGGCCGGGGTTTGCTCAAAGACATTGCGGAAGGTCTCGCGCTCCTGCGCCTGGCGCCTGGCCGCGGCCAGCAAGTCGGCTTGCAGCGCTTCGGTTTGCTGGCGGGCCAGCACCTTTTCGGTCACGTCTACCGCAAAAACCAGGATGCTCTGGGACTGGCCCTGCGCGTCGGGCAGGGCCCGGTAGATAAAGTCGAGGTAGTGCAGCTCGGGCTGGCTGGTGGTCGAGCTGAGCAGCTGCGTGGGCCATTCGGTACCCCGAAAGGCCTCCCCCGTGGTGTACACTTCGTTCAATAAGTCGATGAAGCCTTGTTCCGCCACTTCGGGGTATGTTGCGGCCACGGCCAGACCGGGGCGGGCCCGGCCTCCGGCCAGGGTCTGGTAGGTGGCATTGAAGAACGTGTGGTGGTGCTCGGGCCCGGTGAGCAAAGCAATGGCCGCCGGTACCTCCCCCAAAATCTGCTGTAGCTGGTTTTGTTGGGTGCTTAGCTCTTCCGTGCGCTGTTGCACCCGCGCTTCGAGCTCCTGCTTGAGCTGCTCCAGCTGCTGGCGGGCCCGCACTTGCTCGGTCACTTCGGTGGCCACCACCGTCACGCCGGTTATCTGGCCGTCCTCCCGGCGGAGGGGTTGGCTTTCGCGCAGGGCTACTTCCACGGGGGAGCGGGGCTGGTCGGCTGGGTTGGTGAAGCTGACCAGCAGGCCCGCGCCGGCGCGGCGGGCGGCCAGGCGGTAGTAGTTGTTGTAGCCGTCGGCCTGGTAGTTGACGTTGTACTCGCGGGGCTCGCCCGTCACGAAAGCATCGACGTGGAACTGGAAGGTGCCGTGGGCGATGCTGTGGGGCCACTGCTGGTTGTGGGTGAGCGTGGGCACCTCCGGCATGGACATCATGCGCTGGGCCGCGGGGTTAAGGTACTCGAAGGCGAAATCGATAATGTCGCCCGAACCGGTGGGGGCATGGACGGGCGAGTAGAAAATGATGCCGGTGAGCGAGACTGCCAGCAGCTCACGCAACAGGATGGCGTCGGGGGCAAGGGCGGCAGCGGCAGGCGGAAGCATTGGCAAAAGCGACGAGGTGGGGCAACCAAAACGAGGAGCGGTGAGGCGGCGCGCAACTTTTGGTGGACGATTACGAGAGTCAGAACGGGCCGCGGGGGACAGGGTTGTCGGCTAAAGAAAACGCTGCTTTTGCCAGAGGCACCGTTCGCCCAAACGTGCCCCCTACGCCGTCGCCTCGTTTGCTTGTTTCCTTGATGGGGAGGCCCGGCGGTTCGGCTCGCTCGGCGCGGGGGCCGGCCGCCTTCGTCCGTTTCCCGCTCAGGCGGCTGGCTGCGCTTACAAACCGGGCTACTCGCACGCTGCGGCTCACCCGGTTCCATCGGTTTAGCCGGTGCTCCGGCTTGTGCGGCCGACTATTTTGACCACCATAATCACCACCGCGTGCCCGCTGGCATCGGCGGTCAGCCTCCGTGCCGCACCCACCAAAAAGCTCTTCAAACCACTGCCCCAAACGGTCCAGCTTAACTGAACTACCTGGATGTCACCCCGGGCTTTTTTGTCTGAATCGATAACCTCAACCTTGCCGACGGGATGGGTTATTTATGCGCCCCAAAGAGATAACCCTTTGTCCGAAAAACCCGTTAACACGGTCATTGAGTCAAATTTTTAACCCCAAAATCATGAAGGCAATTGTTTATTACGGCCCCTTGGATGTGCGAGTATCCGACAAGCCCGACCCTAAAATTGAGCAATCCACTGACGTGTTGGTGCAGATTACCACTACCAACATTTGCGGCTCCGACCTGCACATGTACGAAGGCCGTACCAACATGGAATCCGGCCGGATTTTTGGCCACGAGAACATGGGCCGGGTCATCGAAGTCGGCAAGGCGGTGACGTATGTTAAAGTGGGCGATATGGTGTGCATGCCTTTTAATATTGGCTGTGGCCACTGCAGAAATTGTGAGCGCAAACTCACCGCTTATTGTCTGACACTGAACCCCGGTTTTGCCGGTGCGGCCTATGGCTTTGCCGGCATGGGGCCGTACGAAGGCGGGCAGGCCGAATACCTGCGCGTGCCGTACGGAGATTTTAACTGCCAGATATTGCCGGAGGATGCCAACGAGAAAGAAAACGATTACGCCATGCTTTCCGACATCTTCCCAACGGGCTACCACGCCACGGAACTGGCGGGGGTGAAACCGGGCGAATCGGTGGTTATTTACGGCGCCGGGCCGGTCGGGCTCATGGCCGCGCTGTCGGCCCGCATCAAAGGGGCCGATAAAATCATGGTGGTGGACAGCCAGCCCGACCGGTTGAAACTGGTGGAAGAATTGGGGGCCATCCCCATCGATACTTCGAAAGGCTCGGCGGTGGACCAAGTGCTGGAATTGACGAAAGGCCAGGGCGCCGACCGGGGCTGCGAATGCGTGGGCTACCAGTGCTGCAACCGGCACGGCCAAGAGCAGTCGAACGTGACCATGAACGAATTGGTCAAGGCGGTGAAATTCACCGGCTCAATCGGCGTGGTGGGCGTTTTCGTGAATGAAGACCCGAAATCCAAAGAAGAGCTGCAGAAAAAAGGCCACATGGACTTCGACTTCGGCACCTTCTGGATGAAGGGACAAAGCATCGCCACGGGCCAGGCCAACGTGAAATCGTACAACCGGGAGCTCTGCGCGCTGATTTCTTCCGGCAAAGCCAAGCCTTCCTTTATCGTTTCCCACGAGCTTTCCCTGGACGAGGCCCCCGATGCGTACAAGCACTTTAATACCCGCGATGACGGCTGGACCAAGGTGGTGCTGAAACCCGGCAAAACGAGCAGCAAGAAATAAGCGCAAGCCAGGAGTTCAACGCCTGGAGTGGTTTCAGAATGAGGGCCAGTCGCCGGATTCATCCGGCGGCTGGCCCTCATTTCGGTTATGGCTTGGCCCGGCACGAACGGCTTGCCGCGCACCGTGCCATACTCCTCACGAAGTGGATTGTGAGAACGATGTAGAGCCGCAATAGTTGGCGTTTCGTCGTTAGCTCCGCTGACCTCCGGTTGCACGGCTTGCGTTAGCACCGTTAGGCGATTTCGTCCAACGAGAAGACGCCAACTATTGCATTTCTACATCCGCCTGATTTTCGCACACCAGTTCCCGACGAGTATAAATCAATCCCAACCTGCCGATGTCCGTTCCTTCTAACCTTGCCCCCCGCTTACCGACCGTCTGGCGCTGGAACGCACCCGGCTGGCCAGCGAACGGACCTTGCTGGCGTATTTGCGCTTTAATTTCACGCTGGTTATCGCCGGTTTCGTGCTCATTAACTTTTTTCGGGAGAACCTTTACGTGTGGGTGGGCGTGGTCCTCGTGCCGGTAGGCGTGGCGGTGACCGTGGGCGGCTGGTTCCGGTTTCGGAGCCGACAGCGCCGCATTCGGGCACCGGTTCCTCGCCCACTCGTGGCATAGCAACTGTTTATGAAACTACTTATCGTCGAAGATGAACCCAAACTGGCCTCGTTCATAAGCAAGGGCTTTCGCAACGAGGGCTACGAACTGGACGTGGCCTACGACGGGCGCATGGGGTGGTCGATGGTGCAGCAGCACCGCTACGACCTGGTTATTCTCGACGTGAACCTGCCGCACCTCAACGGCTTCGAGCTGTGCCGGCTCATCCGGGCCGACTACCCGCAGCTGCCGGTGCTGCTGCTCACGGCCCTCGACCGCCTCGACGACAAAGTGACCGGCTTCGAGGCCGGGGCCGACGACTACCTGGTCAAGCCTTTCGAGTTCAAGGAGTTGCTGCTGCGGGCGCGGGTAGCCACGCGGCGCAGCTCCGAAGCCACGGCTGTGAAGCGGGTGCTGCGCCTGGCCGACCTGGAGCTGAACCTGGACGCCAAGACCGTGAGCCGCGCCGGCCAGCGCATCGAATTGACGACCAAGGAATACACCTTGCTGGAATACCTGCTTCTGAACCGCAACCGGGTAATTTCGCGGGTGGACATTGCCGAGAAAGTATGGGAATTAAACTTCGACACCAACACCAACATCATTGACGTGTACGTAAGCCACCTGCGCAAAAAGCTGGACAAGGGCTTTGGAACCAAGCTGATTCACACCGTGGTGGGCATGGGCTACGTCATGCGCGAAGGATAAGGCCGAACCGATGCTGATTCGCAACAAACTCATCCTGCGCTTTACCCTGCTGGTGCTGGCCATTCAGCTCAGCTTTTCGGCCTTCGTGTATTACTTCCACGCCGCGGCCCGGCAGCAGCGCTTCAGCCACCGGCTCGCCGGCAAGGCCATTATGACGGCCCGCCTGAACCTGGGCGCGGCGGCCAGCCCGGTCGATTCAAACGCGGCGCCGGCACGGGCCTTTCGACGACGCGACCTGCTGACCATCGAGCAGGAAGAAATCAGCATCTACGCGCCCGACAACCGCCTGCTTTACGTGAGCGACGACACCGTGTCGCAGACGGAAAACCTGCGCCAACTCGCGCTGGGGCCGGCGGCTGGCGGGGTGCCGGTGCGCTTTCTGTCCGGGCCGCTGGAAGCCGTGGCGCTGACTTACGGGCCGGCTGGCCGGACCTACCGGCTATTTGCGGCCGGCTACGACGAGCTGGGCCGGGCGCAGCTGGCTAGCCTGCGCCTGATACTGCTGGCCGGCAACGTGGGGGCGCTGGTGCTCATCATTCTGGCAGGCTGGTACTTCGCCGACGAGTCGCTCAAGCCCATTGCGCGGGTGGTGAAGCAGGTGAAGCGAATCACGGCCCGCGACCTGAGCCGGCGCGTGGACGAAGGCAACGGCACCGACGAAATTGCGCAGCTGGCCATCACCTTCAACCGGATGCTGGGCGGCGTGGAGCAGGCGTTTGAGGCGCAAAAAAGCTTCGTGGGCCACGCTTCCCACGAGCTACGGACGCCCCTGACCGCCGCCTTGGGCACGCTGCAAACCGGCCACGCCTACGACCAGAATTTGGCGGAGGCCAAGGACAGCATGGCTTCCGCCGTGGAAGATTTGCGCCACCTCGTGGCCCTGACCAACGGCCTGCTGGCCCTGGCCCAAGCCGACGAAGCCGGCTTCCGCCGCGAAACCGTGCGCCTGGACGAGTGCCTCACCCAAGCCTTGGCCCAATGCCAGGCCCGCTACCCCGGCCGGACGCTGCAGCTGCGGTTCGGCGAGGTGCCGGACCGGCTCGACACCCCGTTTGCGGTGACCGGCAACGCGCAGCTGCTCACCAACGCCCTGCTCAACCTGCTGGATAATGCCTGCAAATATTCGCGCGCTAACGTGGTGGTGGTATTGGGCTACCGCGACCCGGTCACGGTGGCCGTGGCCGTGGCCGATACCGGCATCGGCATCGAGCCCGCCGAGTTGGCACGGGTCACGGAGCCGCTCTACCGGGCCGGGAACGGCCGGCAGGAGGCGGGCTACGGCATTGGGCTGGCCGTGACGCAAAAGATTGCGCAGCGCCACGGCGGCGAGCTGCACCTGGAGTCAGCGGTTGGGCGGGGCACTACGGCCACGCTGCACTTGATGGCTGTCTGAGCGGCCCGGTGCAGCTTGATTTCGTTCCAAACGCAAGGAAATAGCGCCCACCGGGGAAGTTATACCCGTAGTCGCTGAACGCGCACGAGTTGACGAAGCGGCGGCTGCGCCCACCGGGGAAGTTGCCGCCGAACCACCCGGGTGCGAGGTCGAAATAGCCCGTCTCCATTACGTGGCCGGTTGCGCTGCCGATGTTAATCCGGTTGCCGACGGCGGCAGCTTCTGGTCGCAGCAGGACGTGCTGGCCGGCCGGCCCCGTTTTAATGTTTTTTAATCTCGGGTTCAGGCCGCGTTAATGTCGGGGGGAGTGCTTTGTGGCATTAACTGCCGTCTGGCTCCTGCTATGAAAGGAGAAAATCGCCCCCGAATGCTGCTGTACCTGCTGGTGGGCGCCCTGCTGCTCTCCACAGTGCTGAATTTCTATTTCCTGCTTCGGCTCGATGCCCGGCTCGATGCCCAGCTGGTAAACCAAGCGCTGGAATCCCAGCTGCTTGACCCGGCTATCATCCCGCAGCAGCCGGTACCGCTCCAGTTGCCGGATAAGTCGCCGGATAAGTTGCCGGATAACCAGCCCGCCCCGGCCGATACCCTGCTTCTGGTTCAGCCCTAGCGTAATCATTTCCGATTTCTTACCGCCCTTCTCCTGTTTATGCTTCTCCGCCGACAACTCTTGCTCGATGCCCTGCGAGCCTGCGTCACTGCTTGTAATGAATACTTCTCGAGTAGTCTGAACGGGCCAGCTGTTGCGGCGCGGGTACGCGGTATCCGGCTTAGCCGGGACTGCGCCGACGAATCCTCCCAATACTCCGAAGCGCACAGCCGCCGCTGCACGGAGGCCATGCGCCAGGCCGAAGACGCCTGCCGCACGGCCTACTAGGCGCCCTCATTGCCTGCTACTATTTCACTTTTCACGCCTCAGCCCATGACTACTACTGCCAGTTTCTCGGCCTTGTCCCTCCCGGCGCAGTGGCTGGCCACCCGCCAGCTGCGGCGCGACATTGTGTGTCGCCTGGGCCAGTCCGCGGCTTCCCTGGCCTGGTGGCGAATGGCCCTGCTCGAAGTCAACCCGCTGCTGGAATGGACTATTGACCAGCGCGTGGTGGTGGTGCGCCGCGGCCGGGCCCTGCTCGACCGCGTGGCCCGCTGCCACCTGCTCTCGCTCACGCCGGGAACGGAGCTGGCCACCAACCCGGACCTCATCGACCAGGAGCTGCTGGCCCTGCTGCCCTAAGCGCTACCCCTTTCATCTTTTTTCTTTCTGGCTGCCCGGCCTCCGAACCACGGCCCATGCTACGCACCATGTCAATTCCTATTTTACGTGCCCTGCGCACTACCTGCCTGCCCCTGCTGCTAGCCGGTAGCGCCCTGCTCACCGGCTGCGGCCAAGGCGCGGCCGATACGCCCGGCGACGGGGCCGCCGCCGAGGAGCCGCTGGCCCTGCCCGTGGTGCGCCTCGTGGCCCACGACACGGTGCTCACCCGCGAGTACGTGGCCGACATTCAGGCCGTGCGCAACGTGGAATTGCGGGCGCGGGTGAAGGGCTTTCTGGAGAAAATATACGTGGACGAGGGGGAGCTGGTGAAGAAGGGCCAGCCCCTGTTCCGCATCACCGACACCGAGTACCGCACCCAGCTCGACCGCCTGCGCGCCGGGCGCAGCGACGCCACCGCCCAGGCCCGGGTGGCCACCCTGGAGCTGGAGCGCGTGCGCATGCTCACGAACGAGGACATCATTTCGAAAACCGAGTTGGACGTGGCGCTGGCCAAGCTGCGGTCTGCCGAGGCCCGGGTGCAGGAAGCCAAGTCGGGCGAGCGCAACGCGGCCCTGATGCTGACCTACACCCTGGTACGGGCGCCCTTCGACGGCGTGGTGAACCGCGAGCGCCTGAAGGTGGGCAGCCTGGTGGACGACGGCACCCTGCTCACCACGGTGACGGACGCGCGCGACGTGTTTGCCTACTTCAACGTGTCGGAAGCCGAGTACCTGGAATTTGTGAAGACCCGAAAAGCGGAGAAGAACGGCAGCCCCGTGCGCCTGGTGCTGGCCGATGGCTCGCTCTATGCCCCGCCAGGCAAGGTCGAAACCGTGGAAAGCCAGTTTCAGGCCGGCACCGGCGCCATTGCCTTCCGCGCCCGCTTCGTCAACGCCGAGCGGCTGCTCAAGCACGGCGCCACCGGCAAGGTGCGCCTGACCAGCACCGTGACCGATGCCGTGCTCGTGCCCCAAAAAGCGGTGTTCGAGCAGCAGGATAAAAATTATGTATACGTCGTGGACGGCCAGGGCCTGGTGCACCAGCAAAACTTCGTGCCCCAAACCCGCCTCGCCGAATTCTACGTGGTGAAAAGCGGCCTGAAAGCCGGTGAAACCATCGTGGTCGAGGGCATCCAGGACTTGCGCGACGGCACCCGCATCACCACCCGCCCGGTGACGCTGAATAGCCTCGCGGCCAACGAATAATCTCCGCACACTATGTTCAATATTTTCATTCGGCGGCCGGTGCTGTCGCTCGTCATCTCACTGTTTATTACGCTGCTGGGCGTGGGGGCGCTGTTTACGTTGCCCGTCACGCAGTTTCCCGACATCGTGCCGCCGTCCGTGACGGTGCGGGCCAAGTACAACGGGGCCAACGCCGAGGTGTGCGCCAAGGCCGTGGCCACGCCGCTGGAGCGCGCCATCAACGGCGTGCCGGGCATGACCTACATGAACACGGTGACCACCAACAACGGCACCACGCTGGTGGAGGTGTTTTTTGAAGTCGGCACCGACCCGGACCTGGCGGCCGTGGCCGTGCAGAACCGCGTGACCACGGTGATTGACGAGCTGCCCGAGGAAGTCATCAAGGCCGGGGTTTCGACCGAGAAAGAGGTGAACAGCATGCTGCTCTACCTCAACGTGGTGAGCGACAACAAGAACGTGGGCGAGAAGTTCATCTACAACTTCGCCGATATCAACGTGTTGCAGGAGCTCAAGCGCATCAAGGGCGTGGGCCTCGCCGAAATCATGGGTAACCGCGAGTACGCCATGCGCGTGTGGCTGCGGCCTGACCGGATGCTGGCCTACAAGGTGGGCGCCGACCAGGTGGTGAGCGCCATTCAGGCCCAGAACGTGGAAGCCGCCCCCGGCCGGACCGGCGAGAGCTCCGGGCAGAAATCCCAGCCCCTGCAGTACGTGCTGCGCTACACCGGCAAGCTTTTCGAGCCCGAGCAGTACAAGCAGATTGTGGTGCGCGCCAACCCCGACGGCTCGGTGCTGCGCCTGCAGGACGTGGCCAACGTGGAATTCGGCGTTCAGACCTACCGGATGCTGTCCAAAACCAACGGCCAGGCTTCGGCCGCCATCATGCTCAAGCAGCTGCCCGGCTCCAATGCCTCCGATGTGATTGCGGCGGTGAAAGAGCGCATGGCCGAGCTGCAGAAAACCAGTTTTCCGCCCGGCATGCGCTACACCGTGAGCTACGACGTGTCGCGCTTCCTCGACGCCAGCATTCACGAAGTGCTGCGCACGCTGGCGGAGGCGTTTTTGCTGGTATTCGTCATCGTTTTTCTGTTTTTGCAGGACTGGCGCTCCACGCTCATTCCGGCGTTGGCGGTGCCGGTGGCGCTGGTGGGCACGCTGTTTTTCATGCAGGTGATGGGCTTCAGCATTAACCTGCTCACGCTCTTCGCGCTGGTGCTGGCCATCGGAATTGTCGTCGACAACGCCATCGTGGTGGTGGAGGCCGTGCACGCCAAAATGCACGAGGAGCACCTGCCGGCGATGGACGCCACGCTGGCGGCAATGGGCGAAATCTCGGGCGCCATCGTGGCCATCACGCTGGTGATGTCGGCGGTGTTTATTCCGGTTTCGTTCATGAGCGGCCCGGTGGGCGTGTTCTACCGCCAGTTCTCGCTCACGCTGGCCATTGCCATCGTCATTTCGGGGGTGAACGCGCTGACGCTCACGCCCGCGCTGTGCGCGCTGCTGCTGAAAGAGCCGAAGCCGGACGCCGAGCGCACGGGGCTGCTGGGCCGGTTCTTTGCCGGCTTCAACCGCCGCTACGAGGCCTTTGCCGGGCGCTACCAGGGGCTGGTGCGCATGCTGGCCGCGCGCCGGCTGGTGACGGTGGGCCTGCTGGTGTTTTTCTTCGCCGCCACCTGGGGCGTCAGCACCATTCTGCCCACTGGCTTCATCCCCACCGAGGACCAGGGCATGGTGTACGTCAACGTGTCGGCCCCGCCCGGTGCCACCGTCGAGCGCACCCAGCGCGTGCTCGACCAGGTGCAGCGCGTGGCCCAGACCCTCAAGCCGGTGCAGTCCGTTTCGACCCTGGCCGGCTATAGCCTGATGAACGACGTGGCCGGCGCCTCTTACGGCATGGGCATGATAAACCTGGCCGCCTGGGACGAGCGCAAGGAATCGACCACCGACATTATCAACCAGCTCCGGGCCAAAACCCGCCACATCACCGACGCGCAGATTCAGTTCTTCACGCCGCCCACCGTGCCCGGCTTCGGCAACGCCGGCGGCTTCGACCTGCGGGTGCTTGACCGTACCGGCCGCGGCGACTTGCAGGCCACCTACCGGGTAACGCAGCGCTTCGTGGCGGCCCTGAACAAGACGCCCGCCATTGAAGGCGCGTTCTCCGGCTTCAACCCCAACTTCCCGCAGTACCTCATCCACCTCGACGCCGACCTGGCCGCCAAAAAGGGCGTGACCGTGGCCACGGCCATGAGCACCCTGCAAACCCTGATGGGCTCGAACTACGCCTCCAACTTCATCCGCTTCGGTCAGATGTACCGGGTGATGGTGCAGGCCCTGCCCAGCTTCCGCACCCAGCCCGAGGACGTGCTCAAACTTTACGTGAAGAATAACCGCGGCGAGATGGTGCCCTTTACCACGTTCCTGCGCTTGGAGCGCGTGTACGGCCCCGAGCAGCTCACCCGCTACAATATGTACACCTCGGCCACGCTCAACGGCGATGCCGCCCCGGGCTTCTCGTCGGGCGACGCCGTGAAGACCATCCAGGAAGTAGCCGCCAAGGAGCTGCCGCGCGGCTACAGCTACGAGTGGAGCGGCATGACGCGCGAGCAAATCATCTCCGGCAACCAGGCCCTCTACGTGTTCGGTATCGTGCTGCTGTTCGTGTATTTGCTGCTGGCGGCCCAGTACGAGAGCTTCGCCCTGCCGCTGCCGGTCATCCTGAGCTTGCCTACCGGCATCTTCGGGGCCTTTCTGGCTCTCAAGCTCTTTGGGCTTGAAAATAATATCTACGCCCAGGTTTCGCTGGTGATGCTCGTCGGCCTGCTCGGCAAAAACGCCATCCTCATCATCGAATTCGCCGTGCTGCGCCGCCAGCAAGGCGCCTCGGTGCTCGATGCCGCCGTGGAGGGCGCCCGCTCCCGCCTGCGGCCCATTCTGATGACGTCGTTCGCCTTTGTGGCCGGTCTGATTCCGCTGTGCGTTGCCACGGGCGCGGGCGCCATGGGCAACCGCTCCATCGGCACGGCCGCGGCGGGCGGCATGCTCATCGGGACGCTGTTTGGCGTGGTGCTCATTCCGGGCCTCTACGTGCTGTTTTCGCGGGATAAAAAGCAACCCGCCGCCCCGGCGGAAGGTCCGCTGACCGACCCCGCCCCGGCGCTCTCCCTCTTGGCCGAACCGGCCCACGCGACTGTTTAGCCCCTTTATGTTTGTGAATCTCCGTTCGTTCTTCCAATTACCCGCCCGGCGCGGCCTGGCAACGTTGGCTCTGCTGGCCCTGCTGGGTGGCTGCCAGGTGGCGGCCCCCCGGCTGACGCCGCCCCGCACCGCCCGCGTACCCGTCGCCTTCGCCACCGCCACCGCCACCGCTTCGGCCGATTCGGCCGGTATTGGCCAGCTGTCGTGGCGCCGCTTTTTCGCCGACTCGGCCCTGGTGGCCCTGATAGACACCGCCGTGCAGGCCAATCCCGACCTGCTCATCGCCATGCAGCGCGTGGAAGTGGCCCGCGCCGGGGTGCTGGTGGCCCGCGGGGCGCTGCTGCCCAGCGTCAGCGCCGTGGCAACCGGTGGCTTCGACCGGTTTGCCGACTATGCCGCCCTCGGCCAAACCAGCACCAACGACGGCCGGGAGCTGCCCAACGGGGTGCCTAATTTTTTCCTGGGTTTGAGCAGCGCCTGGGAAATCGACCTCTGGGGCAAGCTGCGCAGCCGCCGCGAGGCCGCGTTTGCCCGCCTGCTGGGCAGTGAGCAGGGTCGCCGACTGGTGCAAACCGCCCTGGTGGCCCAAGTGGCCAGCCTCTACTACGAGCTGCTGACCTACGACAACCAGCTGGTGGTACTGGGCAAAAACGGGGCTCTTCAGGAACGGGCCGTTGAAATCGTGAAGCTGCAAAAAAAGGGCGGCCGGGCCACCGAGCTGGCCGTGCAGCAGTTTGCGGCCCAGCTGCTGCGCACCCGTAGCCTCGAAGTCGAGGCCGACCAGCGCATTGCCGCCACCGAAAATGCCCTCAACCGCCTGCTGGGCCGCTACCCGCAGCCCATTCGCCGTGGCCGGCCGCTGACGGCCCAGGTGGTGCCCGCCGCCGTGGCCGCCGGCCTGCCCAGCGCCATGCTGCTGCGCCGGCCCGACGTGCAGCAGGCCGAACTAGAGTTGGTGGCCACCCGCGCCGACGTGGCGGCCGCCCGCGCCGCGTTCCTGCCCTCCCTTACCCTAGCGTCCTACCTAGGCGTGAATGCCTACTCGCCGGCCCTGCTGCTGCCAACCCCCAGCTCGCTGACCCTTGGGCTGCTGGCCGGCCTGACGGCCCCGGTACTCAACCGCAGTTTGGTCAAGGCCAGCTACGGCCGCGCCAGGGCCCAGCAGCAGGCCGCGTACCTGGGCTACCAAAAAGCGGTGCAGACCGGCTTCGAGGAGGTGACCACCAACCTGCGCGGCCTCGACAACTACCGGCGCGTGGCCGACCTGCGCCAGCAGGAGGTGGCCGCCCTCACCCGCGCCGTCAACGTTTCTAATACCCTCTACCGGGCCAGCTACGCCAACTACCTCGAAGTAGTGACGGCCCAGCGCAGCGTGCTCGACGCGGAACTGAGCCTGACCGCTGCCCGCCGCGAGCAGTTCCTGCTGCTCACCGACCTCTACCGCGCCCTGGGCGGCGGCTGGTCTATGTAGCTAATAATGAGTAGGCCAAGCGGCCAAAGTACGGGGCATGAGGGGCCGAAGGAGCATGCGAACCGTTCAAAAAAACGGATGTCACGCCTTACAACTACCTGCGCCACCGGGGTTTCGTCATTCACAGTCATCGCAAAGCCGCCACGGGCAAGACGAGCGGTTGAATTTGTACCGGATTTTTGCCCGTTCCCGATGGTTTTGTGTGTTGTCAGGGGCATGACCCAGCGCTCCCTTTTGCTTTTGCCACCCTTTTTTAAGCCCTCCGCCATGCACCTCGAAAACACGCGAGACCATTGGGAGGAAGAGTATTCCACCAATCAGGCCGCCGAGGTCAGCTAGACCCAGCCCGTGCCCACCACCTCGTTGGAATTCATGCGCTCGTTTGCGCTGAACAAACAGGCCCGGATTCTGGACGTGGGCGCCGACCACAGCCGAGTGGTCGATTTCTGCTGGCCGAAGGCTGAAAATCAGATATTAGACTTGTTCCCTAATAGGAAACACTGAGAAAAATTAGCGGTCATGCTGAGCTTGTCGAAGCATCTCTACCGAACGACACCCAAACGATGCGGTAGAGATGCTTCGACAAGCTCAGCATGACGTTCTATAGGTACGTTTGCTAATTCAGGAACAAGTCTATTTACTGCCAATGTGCCGCTCCACTAGTGGTTAAAAAATATTAAATAGTCGGGTATAGTTTGGCTAGTTTAATGCGGGCATCGGCGGTTTTGAATTGCCAATTTCGCGGCCTGGACTTTGCGTTTTGTTGGTCTTTCCAACACGCCACAGCCGCTTGCACGGCGGCTTTGTCGGCAAAGGCGCGGTTGAGGGCTTGGCGGCCGAGGACGGTGAATTCGATTTCGGCCATGTTGAGCCACGAACCGTGGACGGGGGTGTAGATGATTTCCATTCGTTG
>NZ_BMGY01000019.1 GCF_014640435.1 Hymenobacter frigidus
TCCGACTTTTTTGGGAGTCTTTTTGCTGCCCACTCTGCCCGCCGCCAAAAACCCTAAACAGGCTCGTTGCCAGCAGATTCGAGCATGGCGCGTTCTTCTTTCCAAAAAAGCTTGATGCCGGCGCGGCACAGCACCAGCCACGCGGCGCCACCGGCAAAGCCCGCGAGCACATCGGTGGCGTAATGGGCATGCAGATACACCCGCGTGATGCCGATGAGCCCCGCCCATAGCAGCAGCGGCACGGCCCAGCGCGCGTGGCCCAGGTGCCGCGCCAGTAGCCACGCCAGGCAGCCATAGAACGTGACCCCCAGCATGGCGTGGCCGCTGGGAAAGCTGAGTCCCAGCGTTTGGAGCAGCGCGTTGCTGGGCCGGGGACGGTTGAAATAAAACTTGAGCAGCTGGTTGAGGAGGATGCCACCGCCCATGGCCACCAGCAATTCCCAGCTTTCGCGCGGGTGGCTGGCCCGGCGCAGCAGCAGCACGCCCGCGACGCTGGCCGGCAGCAAAAATGGGAGCGCGGCGAAGAACGTCACGAAACGAACCGGCCCGGTAAGGCCCGGCTCTGCCGCCCGCCACCCGTCGACAACACCCGAAGCCCAGGTATCGAGGGCCAGCGAGTGGTGCACGAAAACCACCCGCGCCAAGTAGAAGAACACGCCAAAAGCGGCCACGAACAACACCATGGCCAGCACCACTTCCACGGTGAGCAGCCCTGCCAACGCCAGCAAACGAGCGGTGAAACGATTCATAAAGCACGGTCCGGGCAAGGGTGATTAACCATCGAAAACAAGTCAACCCCTGGTCCCAATACTTACAAACGAAAAAAGCCAGCCCGGGTGGGGCTGGCTTTTTAAAAACGTGCGCTCGGGGAGACTCGAACTCCCACACCTTGCGGAACTGCCGCCTGAAGACAGCGCGTCTACCAATTTCGCCACAAGCGCATCACTAGGTTAAAAGTTGCTTTTCTCGTTAGAACCGCGCCTTTTGGTCCTGCAAAGATACAGTCTCATTTTGCAGCGGCGCAATACCAAGGCCTTTTTTTTCGCAATTGGACCAGGCAGTAACCCTCCGAAGATTGTTTTTCAGTTACTTGCCACCATGTTTTTTTTCTATTTACCGCCCATTCTCACATGTCTAACCCGCTAGCGGCCCCATTTTCGCCCGTGGCAGCCGGCACGCGTCCCACCGGATTCGACCGCGTGGCGTGGTGCTACGATGTGTTGGCCGGGCTCGTGTTTGGGCCGGCGCAGCGGCGGGCGCAGCAGGCGGCGCTAGTGGGCTTGCCGGCGGGGGCCCCGCACGTGCTCATACTGGGCGGCGGCACCGGCTGGGTTTTGCTGGAAGTGCTGCGCTGCCGGCCTCAGGCCACGGTACTGTACCTGGAGGCTTCGCCAAAAATGCTGGCTCGTGCCCGCACACGGCTGGCGCGGGTCTGCCCCGCTGCCACCACCCAGGTTGAGTTTCGGCACGGCACCCAAGCCGCGCTCACCCCCACCGAGCAGTTTGATTCGGTGGTCACCTTTTTTGTACTCGATTGCCTTGCGCTGCCGGAGCTTGCCGGGGCATTAGCGCAGCTGCGGAAGGCCCAGCGGCCGGGGGCTACCTGGTTGCTAGCCGACTTTCGGCCCGCTCGGCGGGGCTGGCGGCGGGCGCTGCTCACGCTCATGTATACTTTTTTTCGGCTGACCACCGGGCTGCGGGCCACCGAGCTACCGGCCCTGCGCCCCGCCCTGGCGAGCCTGGGATTACAGGCGGTTGACCACGGCACTTTTTTTGGCGGAGCCATTGAGGCAGTGGTTTTCAGTGAAAATCCCACGAAGCCAAGCCTTTGATATTTAATAACAGGGCCTCACGCGGTCAAAACATAATTTTAACATTATTCACACCGTTGATTGGGGTAAAACTCCCCGTTTGGTTGTAAATTTCCCACATCTTTGTATTCCTGTTTACTCTGGAGGCTTCAGCCTGTTCCTTAATTTCTTTATTATTCTGCCCATGAAAAACATTGCTACTATTTTATTCGCGCTAGCCTTGGGCTCATTCGGTGCGCAAGCCCAAACCAAAGCCGATACGGGGCCGGCTGTTCGCTACGCCGTGTCGTTTCCAAATGCGGTGCACCACGAGGCGCGGGTTTCGGCCACTTTCTCGGGGCTGCCGGGCGGACCGCTGCACGTGCGCATGGCCCGCAGCTCGCCCGGCCGCTACGCCCTGCATGATTTTGCCAAAAACGTGTACTACGTAGTGGCTACCGACGGCGGCAACCATCCCCTGCCCCTCAACCGCCCCGACCCTTATGGCTGGGATGTGAACCCGGCCGCCGACGGCACGGTTATTTTCAGCTACACGCTCTACGGCGACCTGACCGATGGTACCAACGTGGGCATCGACCAACAGCATGCCCACCTCAACCTGCCCGCCGCCCTGTGCTACGCCACCGGCCTGGAGGGCCGCCAAACCGAGATAAAGTTTGACCTGCCGGCCAGCTGGAAAGCGGCCACGCAGCTGCGTCCGGGAGCCGAAAAAAACACGTTCACGGCGCCCAACATGCAGTACATGATGGACAGCCCGGTTTCGCTGGGTGCCCAGCAGGTGCGGAGCTGGACCGAGGGCGACCAGACCATTGAGCTGGCCACGCTGTATATGGGCCCGGCCGCCGAGCTCGACGGCTACGCCAAGAAAATTCAGAAAGTGGTGAAAGAGGAAAAAGCCATTTTCGGTGAGCTGCCCACTTTTGACTTTGCCCGCTATACGTTCATCGCCAATTACTTGTCGCAGGCCACGGCCGACGGCATGGAGCACCGCAACTCGACGTCGCTCACCAGCCCCCGCCCGCTGAAGGACGAGAGCGAGCTGCAAAACCTGGGCACGGTGGCCCACGAGTTCATTCACGCCTGGAACGTGGAGCGACTGCGCCCGAGCGACCTGGAGCCCTTCGATTTTCAGCGGGTGAACATGAGCGACGCGCTCTGGTTCGCCGAAGGCTTCACGCAGTACTATGGCCGTCTGGCCCTGCGCCGAGCCAAGCTGATTGATGACGAGGCGTTTTTCGAAGACATCAGCCGCTGGGTAAACCTGCGCCAGAACAGTCCCGGCGCCCGCTACGCCTCGGCCATCGACATGAGCCGCCAGGCCGCCTTCACCGACCATGCGGGCACCACTGCCCCCATGAACCTGGTAAACACCAACCTTTCGTACTACGACCAGGGGGCCGGCATTGCTCTGGTTCTCGATTTGCAGCTGCGCCAGCATCACCGCTCCTCGCTCGATAAGCTCATGCAGGCCATGTGGCAGCAGTACGGTAAAAAGCAGAACGGCTACGCCCCCGCCGCGCCCTACAACGTGCGCGATTTGCAGCGCGTGCTGGGCGAAGTGAGCAAAGACACCGTGTTTGCCAACCGCTTCTTCCGCCAGTATGTGTACGGCCGCGAGCAGCCCCGCTTCAGCGAAAACCTGACGGTGGCCGGACTGGCCGTGATTCCGACCCGGGCATTGGGCGCGGCCCTGCCGAGCCAGGTGGAGTTTGACGAGGAGGGCCGCTGCCTGGTGGCCTACAATACCCAAATTGGCTCGGGCCTGTACAAAGCCGGCATCGACCGGGGCGACCAGATTGTGGTGCTGGATGGCAAGGAAATCAAAAGCGCCGGCGACCTTGATGGCGTGTTGCGCAAGCATTCGCCCAGCGACGTGGTATTTGTGAAGGTAAAGACCCGGGGCGGCGTAGAAAAAACCACCCAGCTCATCCTCGCCGAAGACCCCAACGTGCAGGTGAAGCCCATGGAAAGCGTGGAGAAGATGGTGTACACTCCCGCCCAAAAGGTGCTGCGCGAGGCTTGGTTGGCCAGCCAGGCTTCGAACTAGGCAGCCTGGCTACGGCCTGACTCTAAGTCACGAAAAGTGAAAACCCTGCTGGTTGTTCCAGCGGGGTTTTTTTGGTGCGGCTGAAATAACCGCGACATTCCCTAATACCTTTACCTTTGAACGGTTGCGGGGTCGTTTTATAAACGATAAGCGCCCAGCCAACTTTGCTACCAGCTTCTTCTTCCGCCTTTTTTATCCTTTCCCATGGAAATTTTCGACAAGCTCACGAACGCGGCCAAGGATTTTTTTATTGAGCCCGAGGACGAGGCCAAAGCCCTCAATAACCCATCCACGGCCCAGTTTGGGGCATCTGGTCCCGGTGCCGTTTCCGCGGTGCCCTCCCCTTTTGCCGCGCCCGCCGTGACGCAGGCCGAACAGCGCCACCTCGACCACATTGCCAGCCTGCTGGCCGGCGACGGCAAGGATTTCGGAGCCTACATGAAAATGGTGAAGAGCATGACCGCCGCCGGCATGAGCGGCCCCTTGCTCTACCAAACGGCGTTTAATGCCTTTTCGGCGGTGAATGGCAGTACCGTGCCGGGCCTGCTGGCCTCAGCTTCGCAATTTGAGCAAGCCCTGACCACCGACCGCGACAAGGTGCTGGCCCGGCACCGCGAGAAAATGGGCGAAGCCAACGCTCCGGGAGGTACTCCGAGTGCTGTGGTGCAACTCACGGCCCAGGAGAAAAAACTGGCCGCCGACCTGGCCGACCTCACCCGCCAGCTCCAGACCAAGCAGCAGCTGCTGCTGCAAACCCAGCAGCAGCTGGCCGACGAGCGCCAAAAAACCCAGGCCGCGCTGAGTTCCTACGAGCTGGCCAACTCGGCGGCCCTGACCGACCTGCAAGCGCATTACAAGGCAGCGGAAGCTTTTCTGAGCACTGGCGGCGCAGCCAGATAGACTGGCTTGCCGCCGGTATTGCTAATTCGACCACCTGAACAACGCACCCTTTTTTTCTGCTTGATGAACACACCATTACTTGGACCGCCCTCGCCCGCTGATGGCCTGCCTTCGTGGCAAAAGCCCGAAAAAGCAGCCGCTTGGGCGTTCGTGGCACTGCTCGCCGGCATGGGCGTGTACTACTGGGGCCAGATACTGCCGTACCTGATTGATATTGTGTTTGATACCGTGAAGCTGGGCATTGGCCTGGGCGTGCTGTTCGTGCTGTTTTTGCTGGCTACCAACAAGCGGATTCAGGCGGGGCTGTGGTACCTGGGGCAACGCATTTTCCGGACTGCGGCGGGCCTGTTCGTCAATACCGACCCCATCGGCATCATGGAGGATTACATACGGAATACGGAAAAGGAAGCCCGCAACATGGAGGAAGAGGTGGGCCACATCGAAGGAGCCAACGAGCTGGTGAAGCGCAAGGTGGATGCCAACCGCACCCAGATGCAGGAGTATTTGGCCCTGGCCGATTCGGCCCTGCGCCAGGGCGAGAAAGACAGCGCCGACAACTACGCCAGTCGCGCCGCTCAGCTCGAAGACTACAACCGCCGCCTGCAACCCATGGCCACCACCACGGCCAACGTGAGCCTGGTAATGCGCCAGATTCTAAAGGCCGCCCTGCGCCAGATTGACAACAGCAAGTTCAAAGTCAGCTTGTTGAAGGATGAGTACGAGCTGGTGAAGCGCACCAGCTCGGGGATGCGCGCCGCCATGAACATCCTGCGCGGCGACCCCGACAAGAAGTACTTCTTCGACCTAGCCACCGACCGCGTGGCCCAGGATATGGCCCAGCAGCTCGGCCAAATCAAGCAGGCCATGCGCTACTCGCAGGAGTTCGTGAAGGAAATGGACATCCAGAACGGCGTGATGAGCGAGAAGGGCCAGCGCCTGCTCGACAAGTACCAAAAGGGTGAGTTTAGCGCCATTATGGACAATGAGCCGCCGGTACGCCTGAACGTGGCCGCTACCCGGCAAGCCACCGATGATGCCTACGGCAAGCTACTTGATTAATTGAAGCGCTGATTCCTGGGTGAGTTGGTGTGCTGATTATGAAGCATAGCTACCCTGGCACTCAACTAATCAGAATTTTATTTCCCAAGAACTTCGCCGGCCAACTCAGCAAAGCACATCAGCACATTCCAAAATCAACACATTACTAAATGACCACTCGCGGTAAAATTCTCATTGCCATCATTGTCCTGGCGGGCTTATACTTTGGCATTAATAAACTCACTTCCAGTAATCTGCTATTTAAAAAAGCCGCCACGGAATCCGTTCTGCTGAACTCGATTGAGCTGCCGGCCGCCACGGGTGGCAGTGGCGTAAACACGGTGGTGCCGCTGGCCGCGCTACCTGGCACGGCCCCAGCCGACAAGGGCACGCCCGTGGTGTGGGAGGTGATGGCCTGGAACAGCCAGATGGCCGGCATGCTGGCCAACGGCGGCCCCCGCACCACCACGGGCTCTGCCATGGCCAGCAACGGCCTGGACATGCAAATTGTGCGGCAGGACGACGTGAGCAAGATGCAGGCCGATTTGGTGAAAAACGCCGTCGACCTGGCCGCCAACCCCGCCACGCCGGGCCTGATTGTGAGCATCATGGGCGACGGCCTGCCCGGCTTCTCGGCGGTGCAGGAGCAGCTCAAAAAGGCCGGCACGCAGCTGCAAATCATCCCCTACAGCATGGGCAAATCCTTCGGCGAAGACAAGCTGATGGGCCCGAAAGAATGGCTGGATAACCCCAAGCTGGCCCTGGGCAAAACCGTGGCCTGCTACCTGCGCGACGGCGACCAGAACATCGCCCTGAAGTGGTGCGCCGACAACGGGCTGAAAGTCAACCCCGACGAAACCACTTACGACCCGCAGGCCGTAAACTTCATGGCCGCCAGCGACTTCCTGGTGGCCGCCGAAAAGTACATCCTGAGCAAGCCTGAAAGCCGCGACAAAATCGTGGACGGCAAAAACACCGGCGTGAAAGTGGACGTGGTGGCCGATGCCGTGGCCACCTGGACCCCCGGCGACGTGAACATCGCCAAGCAAAAAGGCGGTTTGGTGAGCATCGTGTCGACCAAAGAGTACTCGAACCAGATGCCCAACATTATGGTGACCACCAAGCGCTGGTACGATGCCCATCAGAAGGAAGTAGAAGGCATTATGCTAGCCCACGCCATGGCCGGCGACCAAGTGAAATCGCACCCCGAAGCGCTGGCCCGCGCCGCCGATATCTCGGCCGAAGTGTACGGCGACAAAGACAAGCCCGGCGCATACTGGCTGAAGTATTACAAAGGCGTGAGCGAGGCCGACCGCAACGGCGACGTGGTGGAGCTGGGCGGCAGCAAAGTCTTCAATTTCAGCGATAATTTGAGCCTGTTCGGTCTGAACGAAGGCGGCACCAACATTTATGCTTCGGTGTACAAGGCGTTTGGCGACGTGCAGAGCAAGCTCTACCCCAAGGAGCTGCCCAGCTATGTGCCCCTGAACGACATGCTGGACCTCACGCTGCTGCGCAACCTGCAGGTCCGCTACAAAGGCAAAACGGTGGCTCCGGCCGAAACTCAAAAATTTGCGGCGGGCGACGAAATTCGCCGCAACGTGAGCAAGCGGGCCTGGAACATCGAGTTCAATTCGGCCAAAAGCACGTTCACGCCTTCGGCAGAAAAAGAGCTAAACCAGCTATTTGATGACCTGGTGGTGGCTGGCAACCTGAAAGTGGCGGTGCACGGCCACACCGACAACGCCGGCGACCCGCAAGCCAACCAGCAGCTTTCGGAAGACCGCGCCATGGCCGTGCGCCAGTGGCTGGAACGCAAAAGCAGCAGTGCCTTCCCCAACGGCCGGATTCAGGTGTACGCCCATGGCCCTACCGAACCGGTGGCCAGCAACGGAACACTCGTCGGCAAAGCCAAAAACCGCCGCGTAGAAATTGTATTGGGCAACTAAGCAGTAGCGTGGACTCTGCGAGTCCGCGAAACGAGCGCAGCGAGTGTCGCCGCCTGGATTTCCGAACAACATTACCTTTAAAACAGGCGCAGCCGACGGTACTCGCTGCGCTCGTTACGCGAGGACTCGCAGAGTCCCCGCCACACGCCATGAAAGACTTATTCGTTCCCAACGCCAAGCCCCGGACCCCGGTTTTTCTGACCATGGTGGCGTGCCAGGTGCTACTGCTGCTGCTGCTGTGGCTGTTTTATCCCTTGCAGCTGTTCCCTACTTTGGGGGAAGTTCTGGCTTCTTTCAAAGACTTGGTGACGACGCAGGGGCTGATTCAAGAACTGTGGGCCAGCCTGACCACGGCACTCGGGGCGCTGGGTATTGCCACGGTGCTGGCGCTGGGGATTTCCTACCTCACGGCGCTGCCTTTTTTTCGGCCCATCGCCTACGCGGCCTCCAAGATGCGCTACCTCACCCTCACCGGCCTCACCTTTTTTATGGCCCTCATGGTGAGCTCCGGCCACCAGGTGAAGCTCTCGGTGCTCATTTTCGGGGCCACCGTGTACCTGGTCACGGGCATGACGAGCGTGATTCTGAGCACCTCGCAGGAAGAAATGGACCACGCCCGCACCCTGGGCATGAGCGAGTGGCGCAGCTTCTACGAGGTAGTGGTGCTGGGCAAGTTGGACGATATGCTCGAAGTCGTGCGCCAAAACTTCGCCATCATCTGGACCATGATTACGCTGGTCGAAACGCTGTATCAGTCCGAGGGCGGCATTGGCCTGCTGCTCTACAAGCAGAACCGGTATTTGCATTTGGATGGCGTTGTCGCTATTCAACTGGTGATTCTGACCACGGGCGCGGCGCAGGACTACTTGTTTGAATTGCTGCGCCGGGTATTCTTTCCTTACTCCGCGCTGAAGGCAGCAAAATAATGCCAGACCATTCCTACAATGAGCCCATTCTGACGCTGCGAGATATTTCGATGCAGTTCGGGGGCGAGGTCATCTTGCGCGACATCAGCCTCGACGTGCTCAACGTAGTACGCCCCGGCGTGCGACAGGGGCAAGTGGTGGGGTTTTATGGCCGCTCGGGCATCGGCAAGTCGGTGCTGTGCCGCATCATTGCGGGCTTGCTGCCGCCCAGCACCGGCACCGTGCAGGTGGCCAACCCTCAACGGCCCGTGTGCCCCGGCGACGTGGGCTTCGTGCAACAGCGCTACCCCTTGTTCGACCACCGCACGCTGCTTGACAACCTGCTGGTAGCCGCGCGCCGCAAACATGCCCTTGCCGATGCCATCGCCCGAACCGAAGACATGCTGAGTCGCTTCGATTTGGCCCCGCACCGCCGCAAGTACCCGGCTCAGCTTTCGGGGGGGCAGCGCCAGCGGGCGGCCATTGCCCAGCAGCTGCTGTGCTCGGAACACCTCATTATTCTGGATGAGCCGTTTTCCGGCCTCGACGTTTCGATGATTGACGAAGTGAAGAGGGTCATCATCGAAGTAACAACTTCGGACGAGCTGAATACCGTCGTCATCGTGTCGCACGACCTGGCCACTACCACGGCCCTTTCGGACACACTCTGGCTGCTGGGGCCCGAGCGCGATGCCGCCGGACTATGCCTTGCCGGTGCCACCATTAGCAAAAAGCACCAATACAACCTGGCCGA
The DNA here is from genome assembly GCF_014640435.1 of Hymenobacter frigidus. Lineage (GTDB taxonomy): Bacteria > Bacteroidota > Bacteroidia > Cytophagales > Hymenobacteraceae > Hymenobacter > Hymenobacter frigidus. The sequence continues at coordinate 9,405 of NZ_BMGY01000019.1, forward strand.
AATGGGCCTGGCCTGGCAGCATGGCATTCAGGCCAAACCGGAATTTGTGCAGCTGATTGAACACCTGAAAGACGAGATTCGGAAGACGTAGGCTACTGCTTGGCAAGGACAGTAACCGCGTCCAGTGGTAATGAATAGTGCCGTATTCGCAGACGGAGATGCCCCATCGGTTGTCGGTGGGGCGTTTTGAATGATGACGCGCTGCGATTATTCGGCGTCCAGCATTCCTTATCAATCGAAACAGTTCGCGGGTTCACCCGTTTCTCTGGGCTCTGTGGTTCCCAATTTTTGCTCATGGCCAAACGTATTTCCTTTCTTCGCAACGACGCCCTACCGACCGTGCGGCCCGGCTACCCTGGCAATAAGCTTTTCGGTAACGAATTCGCCAACGGCGAGGAGCTGTTCGCGCCCAACCTGGCGACGGTGCTCAAGTGGCAGCTCTCAGCCAACCCGCAGAAGGAGGAGAAGAAGCGCGATACCTGGGTGCCGAACGTGGTGGATGGCAGCGCCGCTTTCTCATCGACGGAGGACATGCTGGTCTGGCTGGGCCACTCCAGCTTTCTGCTGCGCGTGGCGGGCGTGTCGCTGCTCTTCGACCCCGTGCTGTTCAATTCGCTGGGCCTGCGCCGCCGCCACGCCCTCCCCTGCCCGCCCGAAGCCATTCGGAGCATCGATTATCTGCTGCTCTCGCACGGGCACCGCGACCATCTCGACGAGCAATCCATAAAGCTGCTGGCCCGGCAAAACCCGCAGCTGCGGGTGCTCTCGTCGCTCCGCATGGCACCGGTGCTGCGCGGCATGGCTCCCGGCTTGCCGGTGCAAGAGGCCGGCTGGTGGCAGCAGTACGACCTCGGCCCGGACTCCCCGCTGGAAATCACCTACCTGCCCGCCGCCCACTGGCACCGCCGGGGCGTGACCGATGCTAACCAGGTGCTGTGGGGCAGCTTCATGATTCGCACCGCCGGCAAGCTCATCTACTTCGCCGGTGATACGGCCTACGCCGACCATTTTGAGGCCATTGAAGCACGCTTCGGCCCGCTCGACATCGTGCTGATGCCCATCGGGGCGTATAAGCCGGCCTACATGATGGCCAAAAGCCACGTGAACCCGCACGAGGCCGCCAAGGCCGTGAACGTGCTGCGGGCCGGCCACATCGTGCCGATGCACTACGGCACTTTCGACTTAAGCGACGAGCCGGCGGCGGAGCCGCTACGGCAGCTGACGGAGGTGGCGGCCGGCGGCATGCTGCGCGGCGAGTTGCACACGCCCGCCGTGGGCGAGGTGCTGCGCTGGCAGGATTGGGAATAAGGGAATAGCGCACCAGTGACGGAGGCGCTACCTTTGCCCCCTATGTCGCCAACTTTAGTATTAAGCCTCGTTGCGGGTTACTTCGCTGTTCTCATCGTTATTGCCATCCTCACGTCGCGCGGGGCCACGAGTGAGAGCTTCTTCGTGGCCAACCGCAACGCGCCGTGGTACATGGTGGCCTTTGCCATGATTGGCACCTCGCTCTCGGGCGTCACGTTTATCTCGGTGCCGGGCAACGTGTACGGCAAAAGCTGGAGCTACCTGGCCGTGGCCCTGGGCTTCGTGGCCGGCTACGTGGTGATTGGCACCGTGCTGCTGCCGCTGTATTACCGGCTGCGGCTGGTAAGCATCTATTCGTACCTCGAGCAGCGGTTCGGCTATTGGAGCTACAAAACGGGCGCGCTGTTTTTCCTGATTTCGAGGTCGCTGGGCTCGGCCCTGCGGCTGTACCTGGTGGCGGGCGTGCTGCAGCTGGCGGTGTTCGACTCGATGGGCGTGCCCTTCACCGTGACGGTGATGGTCAGCATTTTCTTCATCTACCTCTACACCTTCAAGGGTGGGCTCAAGACTATTCTCTGGACCGATACGTTTCAGACGCTGGCCATGCTAACCTGCGTGGGCCTGAGCATATACTTCATGGCCGATGCGCTGAACTACTCGTTCAAGCAGCTGGTGAGCTCGGTGCAGGACAGCCCCATGTCGCAAATGTATTTTTCGGATTTCCGGGATGATAAGTTTTTCTGGAAGCAGTTCGCCTCGGGCATGTTCATCACCATCGTGATGACGGGCCTCGACCAGGACCTGATGCAGAAGAACCTGAGCTGCCGCAGCCTCGGCGAAGCCCAGAAGAACCTGTTCTGGTTCACCCCCGTTATCGTGAGCGTCAACATCCTGTTCCTGACCCTGGGCGTGCTGATGTACCAATACGCCACCGCCCGGGGCCTGACCCTGACCGAGCTGCCGCAGCTGCTCAAGCTCAACGGCACCCTCGACACCGACAAGGTATTCCCCTTTCTGGCCACCACGCAGTTCTCGCTCACGGCCGGCATCATCTTCATTCTGGGCATCATTGCCGTCACCTACGCCTCGGCCGATTCGGCCCTCACGGCCCTGACCACCTCGTTTTGCGTCGATTTCCTGAACATTCAGCAGTACCCCGAAGCCCGGCAGACGCGGCTGCGGCAGCTCACGCACCTGGGCTGGTCGGTGGTACTCATCGTCATCATCCTCATCTTCCGGGTGCTCAACGAGCAGAGCCTGATTGATGCCGTTTACAAGGCGGCAGGCTTCACCTACGGGCCGCTGCTGGGCCTGTTTGCCTTCGGTATTCTTACCAGGCGGCAGCTGCGCGACCGGCTGGTGCTGCCCACCTGCGTGGCGGCGGTGCTGCTCACGCTGCTCATCGTATCCAATTCGGTGGAGTGGCTGAACGGCTACAAGTTCGGCTTCGAAATCCTGCTGCTCAACGGCACGCTGGTGTACCTGGGCCTGCTCGCCATTTCGCGCCCCGCCGATGCGGCCCCCGCCAACGCTGCCTTGGCGCTGTAGCACGCGTTTGAGGCAAGTACCCCGCGGGAACGTCTGCGGGTTTATCGGCATTCTACTTGTCCGGGCGGCTGTCCGGGTCTTATCCGTTTATTCTATGAAAATCTTATTCCTTACCCTGGCCCTGCTGGGCCCGGCGGCCGGCTTTGCGCAGCAACCCACGCCCGCTCCAGGCACCGGCCAGCAACCCATCGTGCTGCGGCCGGGCCACATGCAGGTGCAGGCCCACCCCGATGCCAACCGCCCCGACCGCGCCCCCGTGTACCCGGGCGGGGCCGAAGGGCTGGGCTTGTTTTTTCTCGAACACATTAAGTACCCGGCTGCCGCCCAGGCCAAACAGCTGAGCGGCAGCGTCCTCGTTACGGCTACCCTGAACGCCGACGGCAGCGTGACCGACCCCAAAGTGGCCCGGTCGCTCTCGCCCGAGTGCGATGCCGAGGCCCTGCGCGTGGTGCCGCTGCTCACGGGCTGGCAGCCAGCCATGCGCCGGGGCCGGCCCATCGCCATGCTCATCCAGCTGCCCGTGCCTTTCGGTGGGGCTGGTGAAATTAAAGTGGAGCAGGTGCGCCGACAGCCCAAGCGCCGGTAAATTTTTCTGGCGCAGCCAAAGTAGCCAAACCGACAGCCCGTTTCGGTGCTTATTAAGCAAAGCTCCCCTTGTTACCCCGCTTCATGCGGCCCTCATGCCGGCAGGTGTTCTTGCCGCGTCACAATTAGCAGATTAGCCTACCCCCGATGGCCCGTAGTGGAATGAATACCAGCGGCTCCGACCTTGCGCCGGACGCCCCGAAACCTAAGCTTACCAAAGAAGCCTTTCAGCGCGGACTGCGGATTTTCCGCTACGTGCTGCCGTACCGCAGCAAGTTCATCGTCGGCATGGCGCTGCTGGCCCTGAGCAGCGCCACCTTCATGGCCTTTCCGTGGGTGGCCGGCAAGCTCGTGGACGCAGCCAATGGCAAGGACGTGCAGCTGCCCGGCGGGGTGGGGCTCAACATCAACCGGATTGCGCTGCTGCTCTTTGCCGTTATCGTGTTCCAGGGGTTCTTTTCGTTCGGCCGCATCTGGTTTTTCACGCAGGTGAGCGAGTTCACGGTGCGCGACATTCGCCAGGCGCTCTACGCCAAGTTCGTGAGCCTGCCGATTCCGTTTTTCGAGAAAAACCGGGTTGGAGCCATCACCTCACGCATCACCTCCGACGTGGGCATGATTCAGGACACGTTTTCGCTCACGCTAGCGGAGCTATTCCGGCAGGTTTTTACCCTGATTGTGAGCACGGTGCTCATCATGGTGACGTCGGTGAAGCTCTCGCTGTTCATGCTGGCCACGTTTCCGGTGCTGGTGCTGGCCGCATTTGTATTCGGCAAGAAGATTCGCAAGCAGTCGAAAATAACGCAGGAGGAGCTGGCCAAAACCAACGTCATTGTGGAGGAAACCCTGCAGGCCATCAACACGGTGAAGGCGTTTACCAACGAGCTGTTTGAAATCGGGCGCTACAATTTCTCCCTGAATAAGGCCGTGAGCGCTGCTCTCAAGAGTAATTTATACCGCGGCTCGTTCGTGTCGTTCGTGATTATCGGCTTGTTTGGCGGCATCATTCTGGTGCTGTGGCGCGGGGCCACGCTGGTCCACACGCCCATCACCGACCCCGACCACCTCGAAATCGGGCAGCTGGTTTCGTTCATCATCTACACGGCCTTCGTGGGCGCGTCGGTGGGCGGCCTGGGCGAGATGTACGGCAAAGTGCAAAGCACGCTGGGCGCCTCCGAGCGCATCCTCGAAATCCTGGACGAGCACACCGAGCCCACGCACCTGGCCCTCCCGGCCGGACAGGTGCCGCTGGCCATTCAGGGTAATATTGAGTACCGCAACGTGGTCTTCCGCTACCCCACCCGGCCCGATTTACCGGTGCTGCAGGACATTTCTTTCGACATCGCGGCCGGCGAGAAAATTGCGCTGGTGGGCCCCAGCGGCGCGGGCAAAAGCACTATTGTATCGTTGCTGATGCAGTTTTATGAGCTGAGCGGCGGCGAAATCCTCATCGACGGCCGCCCCATCACCAGCTACGACCTCACCGAATTGCGCCGCCACGTGGGCATTGTGCCGCAGGAAACGCTGCTCTTCGGCGGCAGCATCCGCGAGAACATCGCCTATGGCAAAATCACGGCCACCGACGAGGAAATCATCGCCGCCGCCCGCAAGGCCAACGCCTGGCAGTTCATCGCCTCCTTCCCCGAAGGCCTCGACACGGTGGTGGGCGAGCGCGGCATCAAGCTCTCGGGTGGGCAGCGCCAGCGTGTGGCCATTGCCCGCGCCATCCTGAAAAACCCGGCCATCCTGCTGCTCGACGAAGCCACTTCGGCCCTCGACAGCGAGAGCGAAAAGCTGGTGCAGGGCGCTATGGATGAGTTGATGAAAAACCGCACGTCCATCATCATCGCCCACCGCCTGAGCACGATTCGCAAAGTCGATAAAATCCTGGTCATTGACGGCGGCCGCATCGTGGAGCAAGGCTCGCACGAGCAACTGGCCGACAACGAGAACGGCCTGTACGCGAACCTGCTCAAGCTGCAGTTTGAGTTGAGCTAGGGAGCAAGCAAATCGTTTCCCGCCCCCCTCGCAGCAATCCCCGGCCTGACTAATGCGTTTCCCGACCTGACCAATGCATTTCCCGGCGCTAATTAGACCTTATTGAGCAAGCCGGACGCTTATTCGGACCTGCTGGCTGGCTGACTGACTGGCTGACTGACACGAAACCCGCGCTTCCAGTGCGGGTTTCGTATTTTTAGCCCTACCCCATCAGTTCCCGTACCCACATATACCAAAAAGTCTCAAGCAATGGACCTGCGCACCCTTATCACTACCGACCCCGACATTTTGGGCGGTCAGCCCGTATTTGCCGGCACTCGGGTTCCTATCGAGACCTTGTTCGACCACTTAGAAGCGGGTGTTTCATTGGATGAATTTCTGGCTGATTTCCCCACCGTCTCTAAAGCGCAGGCCGTCGCGCTGCTCGAAACCGCGAACAAGCTGCTTACCTCAACCAATGCAGCCCAACTCTGTGCGGCTGCTGCTTGACGAGAACCTGCCGAAACGCCTAAAACAGGACTTTCCGGCCCACGAAATTTTTACTGTTCGGGACAAGCTGTGGAACGGTATTAACAACGGCGAACTGCTGAAGCTGATGCTGGCTGAGGGTTTCCACGCCCTGTTGACATTTGATAAAAACCTGCAACACCAGCAGAATTTTGGCCGGTACACCCTGACCGTACTCGTACTCAATGCTCCGATAAACACTTACGCCGAACTGACGAAACTATCCAGCCAAATCAATGCATTTTTAGCAACTGGCCTTTTGTCCCCCGGCCCGGTCGTTATCAAAACCGCGTAATTACTCGCTCTGTTGGTTTCAAAATCTGCGTCCCCAGCGCGGGTTTCGTATTTTTAGCCCCACAATCACACCACCAACTTCTTCCCTTACTGATGAGCAAGCATTTGCTGAGTTTCTCCACGGTCGTTGCTACGGCCGTTGCCCTGCTGGCCGTCCCGGCCGCCCACGCCCAAATCTCCACGCCCCAGGCCAGCCCCAAAAGCACGGTCATGCAGCGCGTGGGCCTCACCGACATCACGGTAGTGTACTCGCGCCCCAGCGCAAAGACGCGCGCTATTTTCGGCACCGTGGTGCCGTTTGGCAAGCGCTGGCGCACGGGTGCCAACGCCACCACCAGCATCAAGTTCTCGGACGATGTGACGATTGAGGGCAAGAAAGTGCCGGCCGGCGAGTACGGCATCTACACCATCCCCAACAAGGCCGAATGGCTGGTGGTGCTGAACAAAAACACCAAGCTGGGAGCCGACGTGGACGGCTTCAAGGACGACCAGGACGTGGCCCGCTTCAGCGTGAAGCCCTACAAAGTGGCCAGCAAGGTGGAAACCTTCACCATCGGCTTCACCGACATCACCCCCGCCACCGCCAACGTGGCCATGGAGTGGGAAATGACCGGTGCCAAATTCAAGGTGACCGCCGATGTGGAAAGCAAGGTGATGGCCCAGATTGACGAGAAAATCACCAAAAACGCCACTCCCGCTTCCGGCGACCTCGCCTCGGCCGCCGTGTACTACTACGACAACAACAAGGACCTGAAGCAAGCCCTGGCCTGGATGGAAAAAGCCAACGCCGCCGAGCCTACCAAGTTCTGGAACCTGAACACGGAAGCCAAAATCCGCCTCAAGATGAAGGACTACGCCGGCGCCACCAAAGCCGCCGAAGCTTCGAAAAAAGCGGCCTTGGCCGCCACGCCGCCCAATGGCGAGTACGTGAAGATGAACGAGGAGCTGATGGCGGAAGCCAAAAAGATGGGCAAGTAGGGCGCGGCCGGCGGAACCTCACCCCCGGCCCCTCTCCAAAAGAGAGGGGAGCCTGACGAAACCAACGAAAAGTCCCGGCTCGAAACTGAGCCGGGACTTTTTTATTTCACCAGTAAGCACATCGCAATACCCGGTCGCCTTAGCTCCCCTCTCTTTTGGAGAGGGGCCGGGGGTGAGGTTCCGCCGTGGCCGAATCGTTAAGGCAGCACCTTCATCACCAGCTGCGAGGCCTGCGCCGGCGAGTGATACAGCCGGTGGGTAGCCGTTTGGAAATCCGCTTCGCTGGCTTCGTAGATGTTATCCACGTACTTCTGCGGGTTGCGGTCGACAAGCGGAAACCAGGTGCTTTGCACCTGCACCATGAGGCGGTGGCCGGGCCGAAAGGTGTGCATGAGGTCTTGCACGGTGAAGGGCACGGGCGTGACCTGGCCGGGCACGAACGGCTCGGGCTTGCTGAAGCTGTTGCGGAAGCGGCCGCGCATCACCTCGGAGCGCACCAGCTGCTGGTAGCCGCCGAGGCGCACGGCCGGGTTCAGGCGCGGGTTGTCGGGGGCATCGTCGGGGTACACGTCGATGATTTTCACCACCCAATCGGCATCCGAGCCGGTGGTAGCCACTTGCAGCAGGGCCTCAATGGGGCCGGCCAGGGTGAGCGGGGCGGTGAGGGCGTCGGTTTGGTAGGTGAGCACGTCGGGGCGGCGGCTGGCGAAGCGCTGGTCGTCGGTCATGTACTCGCGGGTCATGCCCGTGGCGGTGGCTTCGGTGAAGGGCACGGGATGAGCCGGGTCGCTCAGGAACTGGTCGAATTCGGTTCCGGAGGTGGGCTTCTCGAAGGAAATTTTGCCGCCGGGCTGGAAGTAGAGCACCTTGTCCTGGGCCGGCTTGGGGGGCCAGGCATCGAAGGTGCGCCACTGGTTGGTGCCACCTTCAAACACGGTGGCTTCGGGCAGGGCGGCGGGCTTGTTGTCTTTCAGGTAAGCCTTGAAGAACGGGGCTTCGATTTCCTGCTGGTAGTGGAGCGAGGGCGCGGGGCCGTAGGCCACGTTGCCCACCAGCTCGCCGGTGCCGCGCGCCCAGCCGCCGTGCACCCAGGGACCCATCACAAGGCCGTTGCGCAGGCCGGGGTTTTGCTTCTCGATGCTCTTATAGATGTTGAGCGCCCCGAACAGGTCCTCGGCGTCGTTGAAACCGCCCACGGTGAGCACGGCGGTGCCGCGTTGCAGGTTTTTGAGGTGGGGGCGCAGGTCGCGGGCCTTCCAGTAGTCGTCGTAGTTGGGGTGCTGCATCATCTCATTCCAGAGCGTGACCTGTCCTTTGTAGTAGCGGGCGTCAGCGTTTTTCAACGGGCCCATCTTCATAAAGAAATCGTAACCGTCGGGGGTGCCGTGCTTGAAGCTGGGGTTACCGGTGGGCGTGGGCTGCGGCCGGGGCAGGCCGAAGGAGGCCAGGAAGTTGAACGCGTGGGGCAGAAAAAACGCGCCGTTGTGGTGAAAGTCGTCCCAGAACCAGTCGGCAATAGGGGCCTGGGGCGAGGCCGCTTTCAGGGCCGGGTGGCGGGCCAGCAGGCCGGTGGCGGTGTAGTAGCCAGGGTAGCTGATACCCCACTGGCCGATGCGGCCATTGTTCTTGGGAGCCTGCTTATTCTTGAGCAGCCACTCGATGGTGTCGAAGGTGTCGGTGCTTTCGTCGATGTCGGTTTTACCGGTATGAGTGTCTTTTTCGGGGCGCACGTCCACAAACTGGCCTTCACTCATGTAGCGGCCGCGCACGTCCTGGTAGGCGAAGATGTAGCCTTCGTGCAGCATGGTGCTGCTCGGGCCCAGGTTCTTCTTCATCTTATCCGACTTGTACGGGCCGATGGCGTAGGGCGTGCGGTTCAGCATCACGGGGTAGCGCACCTTGTCCGCGTCAAGGGGCGCGTAAATGATGGTGTACAGCTTCACCCCATCACGCATGGCAATTTGAAACTCCGACTTTTTGTAGTGTTGCTGAATGTAGAGCGTATCGGCCATGGTGATGGCTAATTGCGCCCGGTCGGCTTCGGAGGGCAGCGGGTAGGATGCCGGAGTTTGGGCGTGGGCCGGGCTGGCCGCAGCAGCAGCACCCAGCAGCGCCGCCAGCAGTAAGGTTAATTTCATGGGGTTGATTAAGGGGCGGTTGTTCCGGCGAAGATATGCAGTGGGCACGAAGCGTTATTTGAGTTCATCATTAACTGCCGGTCATGCCGAGCGCAGCCGAGGCATCTCGCTCGGGGCAGTAATCATTACCGTTCAACGATTGAGTCACTACCCCACGCGAGATGCCTCGGCTGCGCTCGGCATGACCGTTTCTTTCTCATTTCCCACGGCCCTACTTCCCTCAACTCTACTTTCCCCGGCCCTGCATAATGAGCAGGCGCTTCACGTTATCGGCTTCAATCTCATCGGGTTGGCTGGCCAGTATTCGACGGATGTCCTTGGCTGAACGGCCGCCGAACACCACCACCGTGAGGCCGGCCGCGTGAGCCTGGGCTGTTTGCTCGGGCGTCACCCGGTCGGCATCGAGCACTACGGTGCGCACCCGCTCGGTTTTGGCCACTTTCAGGCCGAAGGCAAATTCATCGGAGGCGATTTCGAGGCCGATGCGCACGCCCGGCAGCGCGGCGCGGGCCAGGCGCACGGTGCTGGGCTCCTGGGTCACGAGCAGTACGTTGGAGGGTGGCACGCGGTAGCGGGCGAGGCTGCGGGCAATCTGGCGGATGAGCAGCGGCACCCGCTCGTGCTGGCGACCAACGGGCAGGCACTGGTCATCCTCGTGCAAGTCGAGGTGAATATTGGGGAAGTTGGGAAGGCGGCCGAAGCGGGCCAGCACCGTATCGAAGGTGATGGGCCGCTCCTTCTGAATCCAGTCGTAGGGCCAGCCGCCGCGGTAGCGCAGCGCAGTAAGCTCGGCGGCGGTGCGCTCGCTCACGCAACCGGTGCCGGTGCTGCTGTTTTCCAACTGCTGGTCGTGGTAGAGCATCACCACGCTGTCGCGGGCTAGCTGCAGGTCGATTTCAACGCCATCGGCCCCGCGCAATAATGCCCGCCGGATGCCGCGCCAGCTGCTCGGCGGCCGGAAATTGAAGGGGCTAATGGGCGTGAAAAACCCGGAGCCGGCGTGGCCCAGCACCAGCAGCTTGGGGTTGGCTACGGGTTTGGTGGCCGTGCAGGCCCCGATTAGAACAATGACGAACAGAGCCAACGCGGCCCGAAATAGTGAGGAGATTTTTCTCATAAAAAAGCAGAACGGGAAACGTTGGGCGGGGTTGAGCTGCCCGCTGTAGAGACGCAATATTTTACGTCTCTACAGCAGTATTTCGGCCTCTTTCAGCGGCCGAGGCCGGTCAAGCTGGCTGAACAGGAAGGTGAGCGCCACCACCAGCCAAAGCGAGAACCAGACGTCGCTCAGGTAGTGCATGCCCAGCACCAGCCGGCCCAGCGCAACCAGGCCCGGCAGCACCAGCAGCGGCACCCGCCAGCGCGGAAACGCCAGCGCCAGCGGCCAGCACAAGCTGAAATAGGTAGCGGTGTGCGACGACGGAAACGAGTCGTTGTGCGGCCCACTGGCCCACAGCCCCGTGCCCACGTAGCCGGTGCCGAACTGCACCTCGGGCCGCAGGCGGTGCACGCTGCCCTTCAATACATTGGCCAGCACCATGCTGAACTCGTGGGTGAGCAGCAGGATGAGAAACAGCGTGGCCCCGCGCCGTTTCAGGGCGTAGCGGCCGATGGCGAAGGCCAGCCCCAGGGCCAAAAAGATGACGGGCAGGCCCAGTACGTGCGTCATCAGGGCCTCGTGCGCGGCATCGGCGGCGGCGGTAAGGGCGGCAAAAAACGGCGCAGCCCCGCCGAAATGCCCATGGATGAACTGGGCCAGCGGATGGTCAAGAAACAGGATAAGCAGGGCGCAGGCCGGCAGCGTGAGGGCCGTGAAGTAGAGAAACTGGCGGAGCGTCATGGCTGTAGCGTGGACTCTGAGAGTCCGCGGGTAGGTTGTGTGAAATCAACTATTCAACGCACGGACTCTCAGAGTCCACGCTACATTCCGCGCTACGGCCCTAGCCCAGCGCCTGGTTCAGCGCCACGATGGCATCCTGGTAGTCCTCGCGCCCCACGATAAACTGAATGTTTACTTTACGCAGCGCAAAGCCCGCGCTGCGGATATTAATCCCGGCATCGGCCAAGGCGCTGGCGGCGCGGGCCAGCAAGCCGGGCTCGTCGATGTTGGAGCCGATGAGGCAGACCAGGGCGGCATCTTCCACGGTGATGTTCTCATACTTAGCCTCCAGCGCCACCATGAGCTGGGGCCGGAGGTCCTTGGCCCAGATGACCAGCGAAATGCTATTGGCGCTGGTGGCCTTGAAAATATAGCTCACGCCAAGGTCGTAAAACACCTGCATGAGGTGCAAATCGAAGCCGGCCGCGCCCACCATCAACGGGTCGTGAATGTCGATTATCACCACCTTATCGGTGCCAGTGATGATTTCGACGTGCTTGGTTTTCGCCACGAAGTCGCGGGTAATGAGCGTGCCGGGGTGCTTGGGCTCAAACGTGTTTTTGATGCGCAGGTCGATGGCGTTTATCTCCAGCGGCTTCGAGGCTTTAGGGTGAATGGCCTCCATGCCCACGTCGGCCAGCTGGTCAGCCACGTCGTAGTTGGTGAAGCCCACGGGGCGGCACTGGTCCACGCCCACCAGGTTGGGGTCGGCGGAGCAGAGGTGGTATTCTTTGTGAATAATGGCCTCCTGGGGCCGCACGGCCACGGCAATTTTGCTGAACGTGACTTCAGAGTAACCCCGGTCAAACTCGCGCATGATGCCCTCAGTACCCTTGGTGTAGCCGGTGGCGACGCAGATGGTATTGGCAAAATCAATATCGGTAAAGGCCTGCCGGATGCGCTCATCGATGGTGAGCGCGTGCGCGTCGTCGAAGCCGCTCAGGTCGATGAGGGTGGCATTCAAGCCCCGGTTTTGGAGGATGTTGACGGAGTTGAAAGCCGAGTGGGCCTCCCCTATCGAAGCCAGGATTTCGCGGGCCGCCTGCAGGATATTCGTGCTGTTGACGTAGCCGGAGGCCAGCACGGTGGTCAGACTTTGGAGGTAGGTCTGGGCCTGGTCGATGCGCTGCTGGATGAAGGCATCGGCCACGGCCAGGTCGAGGCCCAGGGGCGCGTAGTCCTGGTTTAGCTCCTGGAGCTTGGTGGCTACTTCCTGCAGCGGCTGCCGAAACTCCTGGTTCTGGGTGATGTGGTGGTAGACGCCGGGCGCGCCGGTTTTCTTGTTTTCGAGCAACCAGTTGGTGACGTTGGCGTAGGCCGACACCACGAAAATGCGGTTGTATAGTTCCCGGCCCTGGCGGCCGTGGAAAATGATGTTGTCCAGAACATCGGCGAAGGCGGTCATCGAGGTGCCGCCGATTTTTTCTACTGTGAGCACGGGTATTTTTGGGGTCGCCCTCCGTCAACCTCACCCCCCGGCCCCCTCTCCAAAAAAGAGGGGGAGCCACGGCGACAAGGATTGGGATAGTTTGATTTGTGGATAATTTAAGAAAGCTGCCGTGGCTCCCCCTCTTTTTTGGAGAGGGGGTTGGGGGGTGAGGTAACGCTACTGCGCTTTTTCCTTGCCGTAGGAAATCATGTTCGTAATCAGCCGGTATGCGCCGGGCACGCCGGCGGGCAGCTCCCGAAACAGCGACAGGCCAGTGTAGATGTAATGCCCCTTGCCGTAGTCGGCCACTAGAATTGCGCTTTCCTTGGCCTTCTCGCCGGGGTCGCTGCTGCTGATGACGGTTTGGTACTTGGGGTCCCAGGAGCTGGGGTAGTAGAGGCCCTGCTCCTGCACCCAACCCTGGAAATCCTGGGCCGTGATTTTGTTGGGCGCGTTCAGGAGCGGGTGCTTGGTGAGGGTGACAGGGGCGTCCTCCACGGTCACCCGGTCGTTGCTGAGCTTCATCGGGTACGGGCCGATTTCGGGCAGCACCATACCGCGGTTCACCACGTACTGCACCACCACGTTGCCGCCGGCTTCGATGTAGCGAAGGATTTCGGGCTGCTGGGTTTTGAGGCGGTCCACGATGTTGTAGGCGCGGATGCCCACCACCAGCGCGTCATATTTCTTCAGGCTGGCGGCGGTGAGGTCCTCAGGCTTCACCAGCGTCACGGTGTAGCCGATTTGGCGCAGGGCGTCGGGCACTTCGTCGCCGGCACCCATGAGGTAGGCCACGTTCTGGCCGCGCCGCTTCAACTCCAGCTTCACCAGCGGGGCCACGGCCTCGGGAAAAAGGAACTGCGTGGGGATGTGCGGGTACTCAATCTTCTGCAAGCCCCGGCTGTAGGCCTGACCGGCTACGGTGGCCGTGGCGCGCAGCTCGGAATGGCCGGCGGCGGCCCCGGCGCTGGGCTGCACCTGGAAGTTCACGGTTAGCTCCTCGTCTTTGGCGGCCAGGGCGAAAGGGACGGTGGCGGGCTCGCACTGCCAGCCGGTGGGCAGGGCTAGGGCCAGGCTGCCGCTCACCCCGGCGCGCCCGGCCCGCAGCGTGACGGGCACCGTCTTGGGCTGGACATCAGCGAAGACGTAGGAACGGGCGGGCGGCAGGTTCACCAGCACGGGCGGCACCACGGCCAGCGGCTGGTAGAGTTCGCCCAGCACGGGGTCGGTGTGCTTGTATTGAACGGGGACACCCATCGCCCAAGAGTCAGCACCAACTTTAAAAGTGAGTCTGATGGTTGCTACAGCTGGATTTTCGGGAATACCACTTAAGCTGCTTTGAGCAATTCCGGTTCCCGTTTTCGCGGTCGAGAATTCATCAATAGCCTGAATGAGGGCTATGCTTCCTGAACCAGCGGGAATGCTAGCCACTGGCAAAGACACCGGAATTGCATACATGCCAGTTGTGCCTGTTTCTCGCAACCAATACGGCTGTGTATTGATAACAAATTCAGGCATTTTCCAATTTCGAACAACTAGTCGAAACGGTTTATCGAGTGAATAAGCACTATTGAATACAGAGTCCCGTGCTATGCCATTTATTTGGCTTACGCTAACTATTTGAACAGGAATAGGAGTGCGCTTAACAGCCTCCAAGGTTATGTTCATCAACTGTCCAGAAGCCACCGAACTCTCGCTAGAAACAGCTTCTACATACAAGCCAAGCGCACTCTGAATCAGTTTATCTAATTGTCCTACCTTTTCATCTTTCCAATAATTCCCCCTTGCAGGTTGCAGCTTGTTGAGCTGTTCTCGCACCTTCAGCAGCCCCGCCACGCTGGCGCTCGGGTTGCTCGGGTCATACTTGCGAATCACCTCCTCGATGAGCTTGCCCACGGCCGCGCCGCCGGGTAACCGGTTCCAGGTCTGGTCCACGCCTTCGAACAGGTCCTTGGTGGCCTTATCGCCTTTCACGGGCTGGAAATACTCCAGCGCCTCGCCCCGCTGGGCGGCCGAGCCGAAACCCTGGCTGCGGTGGTTGCTGCGGCTGCGGGCCGCGATTTCGCCGTAGCTCTGGCCCAGCAGGGGGTTGTAGCCGCCGGCGTCGAGCTTGAGGTAGCCGTCCATGTTTTCGCCGGGCTTCACGAAGAAGCTGCCGGTGTTCCAGAGCAGGCGCTTGGGCTGCCAGGCCTGCACGTATTGCAGCTGCTCGGGGAAGCGCTTGGGGTCGCCGGCGGCGTCGAAGGCTTCGGCGGCCAGGATGGCGCTGGCGGTGTGGTGGCCGTGGCCGCCGCGGCCGTCGGTGGGGAAGCGGGTGATGAGTACATCGGGCCGGCGCTGACGGATGACCCACACCATGTCGGCCAGCACCTGCTCCTTGTCCCAGATGCGGAAGGTTTCCTCCGGCGTTTTGGAGAAGCCGAAGTCGTTGGCGCGGGTGAAGAACTGCCGGCCGCCGTCGGTGCGCCGGGCCGCGAGCAGCTCCTGCGTGCGAATCACGCCGAGGCCCTCGCGTAGCTCGGGGCCGACGAGGTTCTGGCCGCCGTCGCCGCGGGTGCAGCTCAGGTAGCCGGTTTCGAGCAGGCGCTCGTTGGCCATATAGGCGATGAGGCGGGTGTTTTCGTCGTCGGGATGGGCGGCGATGTAGAGCACCGAGCCCAGCACGTTGAGCTTCTTCAGGCCCAGCAGAATTTCAGAGGAAGTGTAGGTTTTGGGGGTTTGGGCTTTTGTTTCGGTTAACAGAAATCCGTTAACGATGAACAGCAGCAGGGCCGCGAAGAGCGGGCGGAGGAAACAAATCATGCGCGGGAAACCGGGATTGAGGCCGCGAAGTTACCAGCCGAAACCCCAGCCGGTGAGGCAGGCCCCAGCGGCCCTCTGCGTACCGGGCACGCCGCCTCTTCCGGTGGCCCAACCTTATGCTTGCGAACCACCCGGGGTGGGCAGACCAGCACACGGGGCGCAACATCGGGGCGGGGCGCACGTCTTTGGTCCGGGTGAAATTCATTTACCCAGATGTTGGTTTACTTCGCACACTGGTCGCAGCGTAGCGGCTACTTTTCTTGCTTATGACGATTTCCCCTTTCCGCCGCTGGTGGTTTTCACTGGCTTTGCTTACGCTGCCAACCCTGGGCCTGGCGCAATCGGTGGCCCCGCCCGCCCCCGCTCCGGCCGCTGACCAAAGCGCCGCCCAATGGTACCTCAAAGACCCACAGCTCGACAACGTGCCGGGCATCGGGGCCACCCGCGCTTACGCCGAGCTGCTGAAAAACCTGGTGCCCACGCCCGTTATCGTGGCCGTGATTGACTCGGGCATCGACACGGCGCACGTGGACCTGAAGCCCGTGCTGTGGGTGAACCGGGGCGAGATTCCCCGCAACGGCATCGACGACGACAAGAACGGCTACATCGACGACGTGCACGGCTGGAACTTTCTGGGCGGCAAAGACGGCCGAAACATCAACGCCGAAACCCTGGAAATGACGCGCATCGTGGCCGCCGGCCGCAAGCGTTTCAAGGGCACCACGGCCAAAACCGTGAAGGTGGCCGACAAGGCTGATTTCGCGCTGTATCAGAAAGCGGAGAAGGTGTACAAGACGCGCCTGGCCGAAGAAACCGAGCGCGCCGGGCAGGTCGAGAGCATGGCCGGCCCCATCACCGAGATGGTGGCCAAAATGAAGCAGGCCCTGGGCACCGACAAGCTCGACACCATCGCCCTGCGCAATGCCCGCCCCGAAGACCCCAACCTGAAGCGCGCCGTGGCCGGCATGCTGGAAATGATGCGCCAGACCGGCTCCGCCGACGCTGACGCCCTGCTCAAGGAGCTGAACGCCGGCCTGCAGCAGGAGCGCAGCCTACTCGATAACTCGCTGAACCTGAATTTCGACCCGCGCACCGACATCGTGAAGGACAACCCCAACGACCTGACCGACCGCAACTACGGCAACAACGACCTGCACGGCCCCGACCCGTTGCACGGCACCCACGTGGCCGGCATCATCGCGGCCGTGCGCGACAACAAAATCGGCGTGCAGGGCATCGCCGCCGACCCGGTAAGCATCATGGTGGTACGGGCCGTGCCCGACGGCGACGAACGCGACAAGGACATTGCCAACGCCATCCGCTACGCCGTGGACAACGGCGCGCAGATTATCAACATGAGCTTCGGCAAGGAATTCTCGCCCCAGCGCGCCGCCGTGGAAGCCGCCTACAAGTACGCCGCCACCAAAAACGTGCTGCTGGTGCACGCCGCCGGCAACGAAAATCACAACCTCGACGTGGCCGACAACTACCCGGCCTCGTTCTATATGAACAACACGACCGTGCCCAACCTGCTCACCGTGGGCGCGTCGGGCCCGAAAGACAACGCCGCCCTCACGGCCAACTTCTCAAACTACAGCAAAAAAGGGGTTGATGTGTTCGCGCCCGGCGTGGGCATTTTCAGCACCCTGCCCGGCAGCATCTACGGCAACGAGAGCGGCACCAGCATGGCCTCGCCCGTCACGGCCGGCGTAGCGGCGGTGCTCAAATCGTACTTCCCCAAGCTCACGGCCACCGATTTGAAGCGCATCATCATGCAGTCGGCCCGGGTGCACCACACCAAGGTAATGGTGCCCGGCGGCGAAAAAACGGTCGATTTCTCCACGCTGTCAGTCACCGGCGGCGTAGTGGATTTGTACGAAGCCGTGAAGCTGGCGCAGAAGGCTTCTTTGTAAGTTTTCGCACAGAGTTTAAAAAGGGAAAAAGGGAGTTTCACAGAGTTGGTATTCTCTGTGAAACTCCCTTTTTCCCTTTTTAAACTCTGTGCGAATTTTATAATACGCCCTTCTCTTCTTTGCGAAAGTGCCCTAGCACCAGCTTATCCGTAATCCCCGGAAACAGCTTGTTGAGCAACACCGTGAGCTTGCCCTGGCCGGTGAGTACCAGCGTGCGGCGCCGCTGCCGCACGGCTTTGAGGATTTCGTCGGCCACGGCTTCGCTACTCATCATTGCGCCCTCATCACGCGGCGACTCGCCCTGGGCCGAGCCATCGGCGGCCAGCGCCACCTGCCGGATATTGGAGGCCGTGAAACCGGGCGCGGCCGTGAGCACGTGCACGCCCTGGTCGAGCAATTCCGTGCGCAGGGCTTCGAGAAAGCCGTTCATGGCAAACTTAGAAGCCGAGTAGCCGGTGCGGCCCGGCAGGCCCCGGTAGCCGGCAATGCTGCTCACGCCCACGATGCTGCCCTTGCTTTTGAGCAGGTGCGGCAGGGCAAACTTGGTGGTGAAAACCGTACCGAAGAAATTGGTTTGCATGAGCTGCTTGATGACCTCCAGGTCGGCATCCTGAAAGCGGGCGCGCATGGAAATACCGGCGTTGTTGAGCAGCACATTGAGGCCCCCGAACCGAGCCACGGTTTCCTGCACCGCGCGCTCAGAAGCGGCCTCGTCGCCCACATCGGCCCGGATGGGCAGGTGGGCCACCCCCGCGGCGGCGAGCGCGGCGGCCGTGTCGGCGAGTTTGGCTTCATCGCGCCCGGTGAAGGCCACCTGGTAGCCGGCCCGGCCAAACGCCAGGGCGCAGGCCCGGCCAATACCCGAGGTGCCGCCGGTGATGAGAACGGTGGAAGTTGCCATGGCTTATCAACTAATAAAGAATATCCCAATTGAACCAATGGGATTCGAAGGGAAAATAATCCCGGCAAACTTACGGCTGGGTGGTGCGATTTTTGTGCCGCCGATTAAACCCTGGGGTTCGCCCCTGGCCCGCCAATCAGCGGGCTGGTTGAACGCAACGCCCGGCTTTCTAATGATGGGCAGGGCCGGTTGAAACCCGGCAACCGTTGATTTCACCCGTCCTGTCCCGGTTTTGTGCTTACATTTAACCACCAAATTCTATTGTTTCTCCTTTTCTTTTCTTATGCTTCCACTCCTACGTTTCTGGTCCCGGCTTGCCCCGGGTTTTGTGGCTGCCTTGCTGGCGTTGAGCGCGTCGTCGGCCCAGGCCCAGACTTGTCCCGTGGCGGCGGCCTGCACCCCCGGCCGGGCCAGTAGCGCCCAGGCCAGTGCCTTCAACATGGGCATTCTCAACGTGACGGTGGGCAACAACCTCATCAACCGGAATTCGGTGGGCCAGTCGGAAGGCTACCAGGACCTGAGCTGCACCACCAACGCGGCCCTGGTGGTGGGCCAGAGCTACGCCATCAGCGTGCGCACCAATGCCAGTACGCCCGAAAACGTACGGGTCTGGATTGACTACAACAACGACGGCGCTTTTACGGGTAACAACGAGCTGGCCTTCAGCTCCAACAACGCCACGCTGCACACGGGTACCATTACGGCGCCCGCCACGGCTGTGCTGGCAACCCGCCTGCGCCTGCGCGTTGCCGCTGATTACGGCCTGGGCACGGTGCCCACCTCGTGCTCCACGCCCGTGTACTCGCAGGATGAGGACTACAGCGTGACGCTTACTGCCAACGTGAGCCCGCCGGTAGCGGCCTTCACCACCAACGGCACTACCACCTGCTCGGGCTGCGTGCAATTCACCGATGCCAGCCAGAATCTGCCCACGGCCTGGCTCTGGACGTTTGGCGATGGCACCACCAGCACCCTGCAAAACCCCAACCGCTGCTACACCACGGCCGGCACCTACGCCGTGACGCTACGCGCCACCAACGCCGCCGGCGTGAACACCAGCGCCGCCACCAGCATTATTTATAGCACTACGGTGCCGGTAGCGGCCAGCTGCTCGCCGCCCACCATCAACTTCTTCGCCAACTACGGCATCACGCGCTTCCGGCTAGGCACCATCGACAACACGTCGGCCGATGGCAGCGCCGGCTACCAGGATTTCACCTGCCCGCAGCGCACCGACCTGACGGTAGGCGTGAACTACACCATGACCATCACCACGGGTGGCGTGAACCCGCACGACATTCGGGTGTACCTCGATAAGGACAATAACGGCATCCTGACCACCGCTGAGCAGGTATACCAGAGCCTGGGTACCCCCTCCCCCGGAGCCACCGCCACCCTGAATCTGCCCGCGGGTGCGGTGCTGAACCTGCCCTTACGCCTGCGCGTGGTGGCCGATGCCGTGGGTAACCCCCCCGGCCCCTGCACCAGCCCCGTGAGCGGCCAGGTGGAAGACTATACGGTGGTGCTGCGGCCCAACACCACGCCTCCCGTGGTCAGCTTCACGACCAATTACGTACCCGGCAACTGTGTGAACCCCATTCGGTTCACCGACACCAGCCAGAACCTGCCCACATCGTGGCTGTGGAACTTTGGTGATGGCACCACCAGTACCCTGCAAAACCCGCTGCACACGTACGCGGCCACGGGTACCTTTTCCATTACCCTCACGGCTAGCAATGCCAATGGCTCGGCCGCCATCACCCGGCTCAATGTGGTGAGCGTGACGGTACCCTGCCTTAGTTACTGCGCTTCGAACGGCACGGGCGGCATCGGGCCGGGCGGCACCCAACAGGCCAGCCCGTTCTTCATCACCAACGTGAGCGTATCCAATGGCCAACCGGCCTACAACAACTTCAGCAACGTGGCGGCTGGTGGCTACGCCAACTACACCACGCTGCCCGTTACCATCAACAGCGGCCAGCTGATAAACCTGACGGTCGTTTCGAACCTGAACATCGTGCACCGCACGGCCGTGTGGGTCGATGTTAACATAAACGGGGTGTTTGAAACCAGCGAGCTGCTGACCAACGGCGTGACGAATGCCGGACCGAACGCCGCTACGTTTGCCACCAGCTTCACGGTTCCCGCGGGCGCGGGGGGGCTCAATACCCGCATGCGCATCCTGGCCGTGGCCAACACCAATGCTGCGCCCTCGCCCTGCGCCGTGAACGTGCTAAATGCCGAGGTAGAGGACTACCAGCTGATTGTGCGCCCGCTGGCCACCCTGGCGGCCCAGGCGCTGCCCGCGCTCAGCCTGTTCCCCAACCCCACCCTGGACGGCCGGTTGCGCCTGCGCCTGCCCGACGCGGCCGCCGCGGGCACCTACCGCGCCGAAGTGCAAAACGTGTTGGGTGCCACCGTACTACGCACCATCCTGCGCCTGGGCCCCGCCGCCGATGCTGAGCTGGACCTGAGCGCCCTGGCCCCGGGCGTGTACGTGCTGCGCCTGCGCGACGCCAAGGGCCAACTGGCGCTGCGCCGCGTGGTGCGCGAATAAACCCCCGGTGTTTTCCAGCAGCAACGATAATGATTGGTGATTAAGCAGCAAACGGCCAACCCGCCTGGTGCTGCTTAATCACCAATTGAATTGTCCTTCGCCATTGGGTTAAAACTTAAACCTTCTGATTTCCACAACTGATAAATTCCTGCCCTTTACTTTTTTTATGTCACAACCCTTACTTCGACGCTTTTACGGGTCGCTTCTGCTGTTGGTCCTGCTGGTGCTGGGCGCACGGCCGGCGCAGGCATCCCACTTCCTCGGTGGCGAGATGAACTACCGGTACCTCGATGCCAATGGCCCGGTTGGCAATCCGTTCCGCTACGAAATCACGGTCACAGTTTACATCAACGCCCTGCCAGGTACGCCCGGCCAGCCGGTGCGGAACCAAAACATTTTCGTATTCAACCGCACCACCGGAGCACGCACGAACGTGAACCTGACCGGAACGATTTCGCCCGTCATCACCGGGCCAAAAATCCCGGCGGGCTGCAGCATTGTGCCCCCCAACCAACCCTTCGTCATCAATCGCTTCGTGGGCACGGTCAACCTGCCGGTTTCTTTTGATGGCTACTACGCCGTGTTTTCGGTGGCGGCACGCAACGCCGGCATTGCCAACCTCGCCAATTCGGACAGCCAACCCCTGACGCTGTACGTGAGCATGGCCCCGCCGCTGATTCCGAACCGCTCGCCGGTATTCTCCGATACGGCCGTGGCCATCGTGTGCCAGAACGACACCACCATTTCCCTCAACAACGCCTTCGACCCGGACGGCGACCGGCTGGTGTACTCGTTTGGGGCTCCCTTTGGCACCTCGCCCAATAACTTCACCGCCTTTCCTCCCCTACCCAACACCATTCCTTACCGGTCGACGAACTTCAGCGCGGCGGCTCCGTTTGGAACCGGGCCCGGCAACTTCGCTACCATCAATGCCAGTACCGGCATTGCCAAGTACGGGGCCACGTCCATCGGCCAGTACGTGGTGGCCGTAGATGTGTCCGAGTACCGCAACATCAACGGCAACGAGGTGCTTATTGGCACCACCCGCCGCGACTTGCAGCTGCTGGTTACGACCTGCCCGCCCACGCCGCCGCCCGTGCTGCCGCCGGCCCTGACCATGCCCCGCGACTACACCATAGAAGAAGGCCAGTCGCTGAGCATTGCACTATCGGCCTCCCAGGCCAGCGGCAACCACCCGCTGGTACTCACCCTGAACAGCGCCTTGCTGGACGGCAGCGGGCCATTCAACACTACTTTCAACGGCAGCACCGGCACCGTGCAGCCCGGCAACCTCACCGGTACGGCCTCGGTTTCAGGCGTGAACACGGTGTCGGGCACGTTCGTGTTCAACTCCGCCTGCGGCAATGCCCGCACCGCACCCTACGACCTGGGCGTGACCGTGAAGGACAACGGCTGCGGCGGCAAGCAGGTTTCCGACATCTTCCGCATCACCGTGCGGCGGGCTTTGGGGCCCAACGCCATCAATGGCCCGGCCCTGGTGTGCGACCCGGCCACGGTGCGCACCTACACGGCCGCCGGCCCGGTACCGGCCTCGTACAATTGGCGCGCAGTGGGCGGCGCCATCACCAGCGGCCAGGGCACCAGCACAGTGCAGGTAACCTGGGGCAATGCCAACACCACCGGCACGCTGGTCCTGAAAGGCATTTCGTCGCGCGGCTGCCCCACCGACTCGGTGCTGAAAACCGTTGACATCCGCCCCCTGCCCCCGCTCACCGTCACGCCCGCAGCCACCAGCATTTGCCAGGGCACGTCGACCACGCTGAGCGTGAGCGGCGGCCAGGCAGGCCTTACCTACGCCTGGACTGGCGGCGGCATCAGCTCGACCACCACGACGGTGACGGTATCGCCTACGACAACGACGACCTATACCATAACGGGCTCCGACGGCACCTGCACCACTTCGGCCACCGTAACCGTGACCGTGACGCCCCCGCCCGTGGCCAATGCCGGCCCCGACCGCAGCGTGTGTCCCGGCGTGACGTCCACACTCCTCGGCATGCCCCCGGTAGCCGGCCTCACCTACGCCTGGAGCCCGGCCACGGGCCTGAGCAGCACCACCGTGGCGCAGCCCACCGTGACCCTGCCCAACGCCACCGGAGCTCCCATTGTGCTGAAATACGCCCTCACGGCCAGCTCGGGCGTAAATTGCCTGAGCATTGATTCCGTATTCGTCACGGTGAATCCAGCGGCCATTGCCAATGCCGGCCCGGCCCGCGCAACCTGTGCGGGGGTGGCTTCAGTTGCCTTGGGCACGCCCGCCCTGCCGGGTTACACCTATAGCTGGAGCCCCGCCATCGGCTTGAGCAGCACCAACGCCGCCCAGCCCACCGCCACGCTGCCTAACACCACGGGCACGGACATCACCACTAGCTACACCCTGACCGCCACCAGCCCCCAAGGTTGCACGGCCACGTCGACGGTGATTCTCACGGTGAATCCGGCCGCCGTGGCCACGCCCGGCCCCGGCATCAGCTTCTGCTCGGGCACGGTTTCGGCCCCACTGGGCGGCACGGCCGTACCCGGCACCACGTATAGCTGGAGCCCGACTACTGGACTGAGCAACCCCACCATCCTGAACCCGACGGTGACCGGCACCAACACCACCGGCGCGCCCATCATCGTGACCTACACCCTCACGGCTACCACGGCCAACGGCTGCGTGGTCACCGCCACCGTGGACGTGACCATCAACCCGGCCGCCGTAGCCGATGCCGGCGCGGCGCGCGCCACCTGCTCGAACGTGGGCGTCGTTATCGGCGGCACGCCGGTAGCCGGCACCACCTACGCCTGGAGCCCGGCCCTCGGCCTGAGCAGCACCACTGGTCTGAACCCGACCCTGACGCTGCCCAACCTCACGGGCGCGCCCATCATCGTTACCTACACCCTGACGGCTACCACGGCCAACGGCTGCGTAGCCACTGGCACAGTCGCGGTGACCATCAACCCGGCGGCCGTAGCCCAGGCTGGTCCCGATAAAACGACTTGCTCGAACGTGGGCGTAGTCATTGGCTCGGGTACGCCGATAGCTGGCACCACCTACGCCTGGAGCCCAACCCTCGGCCTGAGCAGCAGCACGTCGCTGACTCCAACCGTGACGCTGTCCAACCTGACCAGCGCCGCCGTCACGCAGCAATACATTCTGCTGGCCACCACGGCCAACGGCTGCTTCCAGCGCGATACCGTAGTCGTGACCATCAACCCGGCCGCTGTGGCCGTGGCGGGTGCCAGCCGCGCCGTGTGCTCGGGCCTGAGCGTGATGCTGGGCGCGGCCCCGGTAACTGGCTACACCTATAGCTGGAGCCCGGCCACCGGCTTGAGCAGCGCCACCGTGGCCAACCCCACCTTCACGCTCACCAACACCACCGCCACGCCCAACCCCATCGTGTACACCCTCACGGCCACTACCGCCAACGGCTGCGTGAGCACCGGCACCGTGACCGTGACCGTGAATCCCGCCGCCGTGGCCGAAGCCGGCCCCGACCAAGCCGTTTGCGACCGCAAGCAGCTAACTCTGGGGGCTCCTATTCGCGCCGGCTACACCTACAGCTGGAGCCCCGCCACCAATCTGAGCAGCGCCAACGCCGCCCAGCCGGTCTTCACCGGCGTGAATGCCACGGCCGCCCCGCTCACCCTTATCTACACCCTCACGGCCACCACGGCCAGCGGCTGCGTGAGCACTGATGTCGTGACCGTGACCGTGAACCCGCGCCCGGCGGCGGAGGCCATCACCGGCCCGGCGTCGGTGTGCCCCACCGTTACGGGCCTCGCTTACTCGGTGCCTACGCCCGCAGCCGCAGCTTATACCTGGCTGATTAGCGGCGGCACCATTGTCAGCGGCCAGGGCACTCCGGCCATCACCGTGAACTGGGGCGTGGCCACCACCAGCGCGTTCATCAAGGTGTTCCGCCTCAATGCTCAGGGCTGTTCTTCGGATACTACCACGCTGCCCATCGTCATCAACCAGCGCCTGCAAACGGTGCGCCCCACCGGCCCCGGCGACATCTTGGCCGTGGCCCCCGTGCCCACCTCGGTGTGTCAGGCCGATGGTCCGTACATCTACCGCAGCGGCGTGTTCTCCAACGGGTCCAGCTACTCGTGGGTCATCAGCGGCGGCACGCAGGTGAGCTCCTTCCAGAACACGGTGACCGTGAACTGGGACCCGGTGACGGTCGCTACCACCCGTACCATTGTGGTGACGGAAACGAGCAACCCGGCCGGTGGTATCTGCCGCGGCACTTCCACTCCGCTGCAAGTACTGGTCAATCCTTCACCGCTCACCACCCTCGCCATCACCAGCCCGGTGCGCGTGTGCCAGGGCAGCGGCCCCGTCACGGTGAGCCTGCCCGGCGGCTTCGCCGGCTCCACTTACGTGTTTCAGCTGAACGGCACCCCGCTGGCCGGTACCGGCAACAGCCGCACCATTGCCACGCTGCCCGCCCCCGGCACCTACACCCTTACGGCGCAGGAAACCACGGCCGGCCCCGCCAGCTGCGTGGGCCCGGTGTATACCGTGCCCTTCACCGTGAACCCGCTGCCCACGGCCCCTACCATCACAGGCTCGGGCTTTGTGTGCAACACCGCCACGCCGCAGCAGTACGCCATTGCCAACCCCGCGCTGGGTGCCAGCTACCTCTGGACGGTGATGGGCGGCACCGTTACGGCCGGCGGCACCAGCAGCCAGGTCACGGTACTATTCAACGCCACCGGCCCCTACTCGGTGAGCGCCGCCGAAATCAGTGCCCCGCCGGCTTCGTGCACGGGCCCGGCCGCTACCCGCACCATCGTGTTGGATAACCCCACCATCGCCCTGACTAATGCTTCGGTGGATGCCACCAGCAACAACCGCGTTGTCCTCACCCTGACCGCTCCCAACAGCAGCAGCACCCCCAACCCCGTGCAGATTCAGCGGCGCGTGGCGGCCACTGGCAGCTTTGTGACAGTAGGCACGGTCGCCGCTTCGGCCACTACCTACACCGATAACAACGCGGTGGATGCCTCGGCCAACTCCTACGAGTACCGCCTGAACCTCACCAACGGCTGCGGCACGCTGCTGACCAGCAGCACTGCCCAGACCATCCGGCTGGTGGCTACCAACGCCGGCACCACCGGCACCGGCGGCTTCGACCAGGGCAAAACCACCCTCACCTGGAACGCCTACGTGGGCTTCCCGGTAGTCGAGTACCAAATCTTCCGCCGTACCGATGCCGGCACGCCGGAGCTGGTGGGCAAGGTATCTGCTGGCAGCCCCCTGCAAGCCGTGGTGAATAATGCCGCCACGGGCTCCGTCTCCGGCGCGGGCTTCAGCCAGAACTTCCGGGTAGTGGCGGTGGGCACCGGCACCACACCGCTGCGCTCGAACTCCAACGAAGCCAGCGTAAACTTTGCCAACGCCGTCCGGACCTACAACATCATCACGCCGAACAACGACGGCCGCAACGATGTACTGGTCATTGACAACATCCAGCTCTACCCCGGCAATGCCTTCACGGTGTTCAACCGCTGGGGCCGCGAGGTGTACAAAACCACCAACTACCAGAACAACTGGGGCGGCGACGCCAACACTGCCCCCGGCAACTACTTCTACCTGCTGACCGTGCCCAACGGCCCCAGCATCAAAAACTGGTTCGAGGTGGTGAAATAGCCCGCCTTCCCCATTCAAACAAAGGCCTCCCGGTACCGGGAGGCCTTTTTTGTTTCAAAAGTCCCTCCCCACCGCCACGCAGCCGCCCCCCATCCACGCCAGACCGGTGCCCCCTCTTTTTTGGAGAGGGGGTCAGGGGGTGAGGTGCCCCCGCCCTACCTTTGCTTCACATATGAGCCGAGCCAAAAATATCCCCGCCGAGTTACTCCGCAACGTTAAAATTCAGGACATGGTGGCCGAAGGCAAATGCCTCGTTCGCGTCGAAAATCTCGTCATCTTCGTGTCCCAGGTCGCCCCCGGCGACGTCGTAGACCTGCGCGTCACCAAAGCCAAGAAGAGCTTTCTCGAAGCCGTGCCCATCAAGTTTCACGAGTACTCCGAACTGCGCACCACACCGTTCTGCCAGCATTTTGGTACCTGCGGCGGCTGCAAGTGGCAGCACCTCACCTACGACGCCCAACTGCACTATAAGCAGCAGCAGGTAGTCGACCAGCTCACCCGCATCGGCAAAGTGGAGCTGCCCGAAATCCGCCAAATTCTGCCCTCTCCCCAGCGCACCTACTACCGCAACAAGCTCGAATACACGTTCAGTGACAACGGCTGGCTCACCACCGAGCAGATAAACGACGATACCACGCAGTACAACCGCGAAGTTGTCGGCTTCCACACCCCCGCCCGCTTCGACAAGATTATCGACGTGGAGCACTGCTGGCTCCAGGCCGAGCCGAGCAACGAAATCCGCCTCTTCATCCGCGCCTACGCCCACGAGCACAAGCTGGCTTTCAACAACCTCGTGCGCCAAACCGGCCT
This sequence comes from Hymenobacter frigidus, assembly GCF_014640435.1. Classification (GTDB taxonomy): domain Bacteria; phylum Bacteroidota; class Bacteroidia; order Cytophagales; family Hymenobacteraceae; genus Hymenobacter; species Hymenobacter frigidus. The sequence goes on from NZ_BMGY01000019.1 coordinate 36,714, forward strand.
GCTCCGCAACCTCATCATCCGCACCGCTCAAAGCACCGGCGAAATCATGGTGATTCTGCAGTGCTACCACGCCGACGACGCCATCGCGCCCCTGCTCGACGCCCTGCTGGCCAAGTTCCCCGGCATCACCTCCCTCAACTACGTCCTCAACAACAAGGGCAACGAAACTTTCAACGACCTCGACGTGGTCACTTACCACGGCAAGCCCTACATCGAGGAAGATATGGAAGGCCTGCGCTTCCGCATCGGCCCCAAGTCCTTCTACCAAACCAACTCCGAAGGGGCCCACCAGCTCTACAAAGTCGCCCGCGACTTCGCCGGACTCACCGGCAACGAGCTAGTATACGACCTCTACACCGGGGCCGGCACCATCGCCAGCTTCGTGGCGGCCCAGGCGCGCAAAGTCATCGGCGTCGAATACGTGGACCAGGCCGTGGCCGACGCCCACGTCAACGCCGAAATCAACAATATCACCAACACCGAGTTCTACGCCGGCGACATGAAGGACGTGCTCACTGCCGAATTCACCGCCCACCACGGCCGCCCCGACGTCCTCATCACCGACCCGCCCCGCGCCGGCATGCACCCCGACGTAGTGGCCCGCCTCCTGGAGCTGCGCGCCCCCCGCATCGTCTACATCAGCTGCAACCCCGGCACCCAGGCCCGCGACCTAGAACTGCTCGACCCCGCGTATCGGGTGACGCGCGTGCAGCCCGTGGATATGTTCCCGCATACCCACCATGTGGAAAATGTGGTGCTGCTGGAGTTGAAGTAGCTTCTGAAATTATGGCTGAAGAAAATAGTTATAAACCGCAAATTATATGGCAAGGAATGCCTGTTGGCATATTTAATAATCCCCACCCCGACATGTGGTATTTAGAAGGACCTTGGATAAGCAATAATTCTAAAGCGGCTAATGATTTTGAATCTATGGCCAAAAGCCTCAATACTACAGCAGTTTTCAACGATTTGAGTAAAGGAATTATAGCCTTTTTAGTCAGCGAAAATGGCGAAAAACCTATCCGAGTTTCTGTTATCAGTTTATCTGATAATATGTTATTTACTCGCTATAACCTTGTTACTGAATCCTCACAATTGAAGCCAGAAATACCATCAAATTCTGCGGATTCACTGCTCTCAAAAATGCGCGCTATATGGCGTATAATCTTTAATAAGAAGTTTTGATAATGGACTACTTCAACGACCCCGAACTCAACGGCAAATACCTCGGCACCATCACCAAAGATTTTGTCGTCGTTTGCGATACCCTGCTCGAAGCCTCTTCCCAAATCCGCAAGGGCGACTTCAGCCAATACCCCATTTTCGTGTTTGCCAAGCAGGAAGTGCCGCTCGGCGGCCTACTCGTGAATGCCGATGACCTGAACCTGGACTGGCACGTCTTCGCCAGCTACCTGGAGCTGTTCGTGCAGCAAGGCATCGTAGAGCCCGATGGCGTGGCTTATTTCCAGGCGAACTACAAAGACCCCGACGAATTCTGCTGCCTCTTCGTGCTCGATAAGGAATTCACCAAATTCGTGTTTATCCCGTACCCGGAAGATTGAGGTCAGGCGGCGAATAAAAAGAACGTCATGCCGAGCGCAGCCGAGGCATCTCGCCCGGAGTAGTAACCCAATCGTTCAACGATTATAATTACTACCCCACGCGAGATGCCTCGGCTGCGCTCGGCATGACGTTCTTAAATTTGTAACGTTCTGCTTTTCTAATTCCGGCGCTGCACCGGCAAATCCTCCAGCTGCGCGTAGCTCAGCTTCCAGGTATTATCGGCGGCTTTTTTCCAGAGGAAAATGTAGTTGCCTTCGCCAAAGCCGGCGGGCTGGCCGGGGCCGGCCGGCAGCACATCCACCGAGAAAGTGCCCGCTTCATAGGCGCTATTCGTGTCCACGTTGCTGCTGATTACACTCGTTTTGAGGCTGCTGATGGTAGGCAGCGTTTCGCGCACCCACTTCTGCGATACTTCGTCTTTGCCTTTCCAATGGGCCGTGCCTTGCACAAAGCTCACATCATCGGCCAGCATGCCGGTAATCTTGCCGGAGTCGCGGCTATTCCAGGCGCCGACAAATTCCTGGTCCAGGGTTTGCACGTTCACGGCATCACCGGCTTTCGAACAAGAAGTGAGCGCCACGGCCACGAACAAACTGCAAAGGAGAGATTTCATAAGTCCAAAAGGTTGGTGAAGGGAAGGTAGCGGACCGCATCATCCGCCGTTACAATTAGCTGTAATAAACAAACCCCGAGCGCAAGCGCCCGGGGTTTGAATTAAGCATCTATTTCGGGATTACCAGCTCTTGCGACGAACTTCCTCGGTCGAATAAGGTTTCGACGGGTCACCGTAGTGGGCATTGGGCAAGTAAGCGGCGTTCGTCGTGGCGGGCATGGCGTTCACCTGGCCACTAACCATAGCGTCCGAAGCCGTGAGGCTGTTGGCGGGTACTGCGGCGGTTTGCGTGCGGGTGGTTACCACCGTTTCGCGGCGGTTGTTGCGGGCAATGGCCCGGCGGTACTCGGCTTCGCGGGCGGCAGTGGCCCGGTTGGCGGCGGCAATGCGCGCCCGCTCCTTACGCTTGTTATCAACGTGCTTGCCCACGCCATAGCCGATGGCCCCACCGGCCACGCCACCCACTACGCCACCCACGGCCCGGTTGCGCTTATTGATGATGGCACCGGCAGCAGCACCGCCCAAACCACCAATTACGGCACCTTTGGCCTGGGGGCTCCATTGAGCCCGGGCAGGAGTAGCGGTGCCAAATACAGTGCTAAGGAGCACCAGAAAGCTGAGGATATAGGGGAGCTTATTCATGACTAGCGAAGTAAAGTTGACAGGAAAAATCACGTACTTGAGAATGATGTTGACAATTAGCGTGCCATAGCGGCTTTTCTCCTTGCTTTTCCCTAACGGTGGAGCTTAGACAAAGGTTGACCCGGTCCCCAGGGCAAAGCTAAAAGCTAGTCCAGCCCTGAGCCTGCAGCGGCACGGCCTGGCCACTCTTGGTCACCAGGTTAGCGCCATCATCAGCAGTAGTCAAATGGCCGATTATAGTTATATCCGGGTGATTTTTGAGCTTTTCGTGGTCCGTTACGGGCACGGTAAACAGTAGTTCGTAGTCCTCGCCGCCGTTGAGGGCGCAGGTGATGGGGTCGAGGTTGAATTCGGCCGCTACTTCCAGCGTAGGGTTGGCCATGGGCAAAAACTCGGTGAATACCCGGGCTCCCGTACCACTGGCCGCGCACAGGTGCAGCACTTCGGAGGCCAGGCCGTCGGAAATATCAATCATGCTGGTGGGCCGCACGCCCAGCTCCCGCAGCTCGTGCACAATGTCGAGCCGGGCTTCGGCGCGCAGTTGGCGCTGCACTACATACTCGTAGTTTTCCAGCTCGGGCTGGGTGTCCGGGTCGGCCAGGAAAGCCTGCTTTTCGCGCTCCAGCACCTGCAAACCCAGAAATGCCGCGCCCAAGTCGCCACTCACGCAGAGCAGGTCGGTGGGCTTGCCACCGCTGCGGCGCACGGCCTGCCCGGCGGGCACTTCGCCCAGCACCGTCACGGCTAGGGTGAGGCCGCCGCCGCTGGCAGTGGTGTCGCCGCCCACCAGGTCCACGTTGTAGGCCTCGCAAGCCAAGCGCATGCCGGCATACAGCTCCTCAATAGCCTCCACCGTGAAGCGCGGACCGGCCGAAAGCGCTACCACCAGCTGCGTGGGCAGTGCATTCATAGCCGCTATGTCCGACACATTCACGGCCACGGCTTTATAGCCCAGGTGCCGCAACGGGCAGAAAGCCAGGTCAAAATGAATGCCTTCGACCAATAAATCGGTGGTCATGACAAGCTCGGTGCCGGGCGTGGGCGCGATAATAGCGGCATCGTCGCCAATACCCAGCACGGTGCCGGGCTGGCGGTTCGTGATGCCGGCTTGCAGGCGATTGATAAGGGCAAATTCGCCAATGGCGGTAAGGGGCGTCAGGTCGGCCATGTATTTTTTAATTATCAGTTGCGCGGTGTCGGTTCTTAGTTGTCGTTCTCCAAGCCCAAGGACAGGATGGCTGATAACTATGAACCGACAACAAAAGTCAAAAGTACGCCCATAAAAAAAGGAGGAAATTGCTTCCCTCCTTTCCTGTCAAATCAAGTGGCCGCTTATTGCACCACTAGCTCTTTGTAGATTTTGGTCTGGCCGTCGGCGCTCAGAATCTGCACGAAGTATAAGCCGAGCTTCAGGGCCGGGATGTTGAGGATGAGTTTTTCCTGGCCCTGGCCTTTGGCTTCGGCGCTGATGCGCTGGCCGAGGTTGTTGATTACAACCACGCTGCCAACCTTGGCATCCTTGATTTCGACCGTGGCAGTGCCGTGGGCGGGGTTAGGGTACACGCTGATGTTGGCATCGAACTTGACGAGTGTGCCGCTGATAACCGACTGGTAGGCTCCCTAAACACCCGTGTAATCGTTGTGGTCGCCGAGACGGTCATACAACTGGCCACCGGGGTTGGAGGTGCCGCCTGCGCCGTTAAAGGCGGTGGAATACATCATCCACTCATCGGAAATGTTGTAGCCACCGGCTTGGAGCACGGGCGGGCACACCACCGGCACGTTTTGAGCCGTGGGGTTGACCACAACACCCCACGAAACAGCATCCCGACGCACGAGCGACTGATTGGCCGAGGCAACGGACACCGCGTTGGCACCGGTGCCATCAGCGGCGTTGATGCCGCTCCAGTTGCCAGTGCTGGTGGGCTGCAGTTTTACGGCCGAGGCTGCTCACCAAGCACGCCAACAAGGTCCAACAACAACGCCTGTACCAGTGCCGGCCGTGCCGCCGGGGTAGCGCACCAACGCCACAGCGTCGTCGCCGTTAAAATAAACCGTGCCCCCGCCGACCAGAACAGTCGGGCCGGAAACGGGCGCGTGGCGGATAACCGGTAAGGTAGCTTCGCCGCTGGCCAGCACGAATGTGGTGCGCGAGTTCAGCACGTTCACCCCAACAGCTTGCTGGGTGGCGTTGCTGCGGAGCAACCGCTCCTCCTCGGTAGGGGTGACGCTGCCGTTGGAGTAACGACGCACCGAGTACGGGTTGAGATTTACCGGGTTCAGCGTTGGGTTGAAGATTTCGATGGCACGCTCGCTGCCGGTCAAATTCGATACGCCGCCATTATAGCTCACGCCCATCTGGTGCGCTCCTTCGTCGTATTCCGAAAAAAACAATTCGGTGCCCTGGGCATGAGCAGCTCCGGTTAGCAACAAGGCGGCTGAGAGCAAATAGCAATGTTTTTTCATAAAAAATTGGGAATGAGAACATCTATGCACCCGCAAAGACAAACGTTAAAGGCTGTTTAGCTTGCTACCAAATTATGACTTCGCAAACAGACTTTGCTTATCAACAACTTGATGTTCAACTACTCACAGCGTAAAAAAAACAGCTCAATATCACAAACCTTTGTTTGCTAACGAGCGTTAGCAAGTATACCTTTGTTGCCTACCATGACTCCCACTGTTCCCCTCCGCTCGCGCAAAGCCCAGATTGACCGCACGGCCACGGCCTTGTTTCGGGCAAGGGGCTTTGCAGCAACCAGCATGCGCGAGCTGGCCACGGAGCTCGGCTTGGAAGCGGGCAGCCTGTATTCGCACATCAAATCGAAGGAAGAAATATTGCACCGGGTGTGCTTTGGCTTGGCTGAGGATTTTTTTACTGATTTCGCGGTGGCCACGGCTGATGCCTCAACTCCCGTCGCGGAAAAGCTACGGCAGGCTATTGAGGGCCATGTCCGGGTTCTGACCCGCGACAGTGCTGCCTCAGCGGTGTTTTTGCACGAGTGGCGGCACTTGAGCGAGCCGGCCCGCACCGAGTTTCTGTCCCTGCGCGACCGGTACGAGGGCAGTTTTCGAGCGCTGATTGCGCGCGGCATTGCGGTGGGCGAACTGCATGCTCCGGATACTGCGTTTGCTACGCTCACCCTGTTGGCCAGCCTCAACTGGCTGCCCAGCTGGTACCGACCCGACGGTAAGTTGACTCCTGATGAAATAGCCCACCGCCTAGCCGAGCAGTTGCTGGGCGGGCTCTTGACCAACAAATAATACGACACGCAGTACCGCTTATTCTCTCGTTTCAACCTCAAATTCCCACTCTTATGTACGGTTCCGCCAGCACCCACGACCTGCCGACCACCGCCACCACCGGCCTGGAAAACGAAGACCCCATCCTGCTGGCCGAGTTTGAGGCCCGCATTGCGCGGGGCGAGAAAATTGAGCCCGGCGACTGGATGCCGGCGCTCTACCGCAAGCAGCTCACCCGCATGATTGAGCAGCACGCGCACTCCGAAATCATCGGCTCGCTGCCCGAAGGCACCTGGATTACCCGCGCACCCGGCTTCCGCCGCAAAATGGCCCAAATGGCCAAGGTGCAGGACGAGGTGGGCCACGCGCAGCTGCTGTATTCGGCCGCCGAAACGCTGGGCAAGACCCGCGAGCAGATGCTCATCGACCTTATCAACGGCAAGAGCAAGTACTCCAACGTATTCAATTACCCCACACCTACCTGGGCCGACTCGAACGTGATATCCTGGCTGATTGACGCCGGCGCGATTGTGAACCAGCTCGCCAATGCCAAGGGCAGCTACGGCCCTTACTGCCGCGCCCTCGACCGGATTTGTGCCGAGGAAGCCTTCCACCTGAAGTACGGACACGATGCTGTGGTGCACATGGCTACCGGCACGCCTATCCAGCGCGCTATGATGCAGGCGGCCCTGAACCGCTGGTGGCCGGCGATTATGACCTTTTTCGGGCCTTCGGATAAGATGTCGGTGCACACCGAAATTTTGATGCGCTGGAAGGTGAAGATGGCCAGCAACGACGAGTGCCGCAACCAGTTTCTGGACATGTACGTGCCCAAAATCTGGGAAATCGGCCTGACCCTGCCCGATGAGAAACTCGCCAAAAACGAGGAAACCGGCCGGTGGGAATTCACCGAGCCCGACTGGGAGGATTTTAAGCGCGTCATCAACGGCGACGGGCCCTGCAACGCCGAGCGCATTGCCGTGCGCCGGGCCGCAGAGGAAAATGGGGCTTGGGTTCGCCGGGCATTGCTCACGCCCAAGACGCAGTACGTGCGGCCGTTGGCGTAAACTCAATTAAAAATTAAAAATGAAGAATTAAAAATGCGCGTGTCCGTCACCACGCACCTACGCATTTTGCCTGATTTTTAATTTTTAATTCACCATTTTTAATTCAAATGATACAGTCATTCGACCCGCGCATGAACCGGCTGGGGCTGCCCGATGCGCCCGTGACTGCCGCCACCAAGACGGCCCTCGACCAGTTTGGCACCTACGAAGTCTTTCATCAAAAGAAGGATGGCGCCCCCTACGTGTATGTGGGCCCGGTGCACGCGCCGGAGGCCGATGTCGCATTTCTGTTTGCCAAGGAGCAGTTTAGCCGCCGCTTTGCCTGCACCGGCATGTGGGTGGTGCCCACGGCCGCCATTACGGTGACGGACTATGTTGGCGACCAGGAATCAGCCTACGACTTCCTGCCCCTGCTGCCGAAAAGCGTGGCCCCGGCTCCCGGCAACGCCGATGACACGGCCGGCGAAGCAGCAGCGTACGCGGCCGGCGAAGAAGACTACGACATTTTCCATCTCAAGAAGCGCGGTAAGGCGCACCAGCACGTGGGCAAGGTGCGCGCCAGCTCTCCGGCCGCTGCCCTGCAGGTAGCCAAGGCCGTGTTTGGTGAGCAACGCCCGGTGGTGAACGTGTGGACTACGCGTTCGGCCGATGTGCTGCGCTCCGACGAGGAGGACCGGGATATCTGGAGCACCACGCCGGAAAAAAAGTACCGCGATGCCATCTCCTACAAAGTGCAGGACCGCATCGAAAAATTTAAGGCCGAAAATAAGTAGCCCCATGGACCCCAAACTCGACCTGCTGTATCGCCTCGCCGACGACCAGCTGATTCTCGGCCACCGCAACTCGGAATGGAACGGCTTAGGACCCATTCTGGAAGAAGACATTGCTTTCTCGAGCATGGCGCAGGACAAGCTGGGCCACAGCCTGCAGCTCTACAACCTGCTGCACAACTTGGGCGAAGCCGAACCCGATACCGTGGCGTTCACCCGCAACGCGCCGCAATTTCACTGCTGCCAGCTGGTGGAGCTACCCATCGGCGAGTACGATTTCAGCCTGACCCGCCATTTCCTGTTCGACCACGCCGAACTACTCCGCTTTGAGGCGTTGGCTACCAGCAGCTACGAGCCGCTGGCCCAGGTGGCCCGCAAGCTGCGCGGCGAGCTCAAGTACCACGCGCTGCACGCCAACACCTGGATGAAGCGCCTCGGCACCGCCACTGAAGAAGCCATTGAGCGGATGCAGGGCGCGTTGAATTTCACGCTGCCGTATGCGCTGGGCATTTTTGAAACAACGGAGGCCGAACCGGAAATCATCAGCTCGGGCCTGTTTATTGGCGAAGCCGAGCTGAAAAGCCGCTGGTTGGAAAGCATCACGAAAATACTGGCCCAAACCGCGCTGGACATGCCCGACCTCAACCTGCTGACGCCGGTGAACGGTGGCCGCTACGGCCAGCACACCGAGCACCTGCAGCCGCTGCTGGATGAGATGGCCGAGGTATTCCGCCTCGACCCTACCGCCGATTGGTAACCGCCACACCCATGTACAAGGCCCAAATTCTCGACTGGCTCCAGGCCGTGAAAGACCCCGAAATCCCCACGATTTCGCTCATCGACCTGGGCGTGGTGCGCGGCGTGGAGATTGACGAAGTTACGGGCACGGTTTCGGTGCACCTTACGCCCACGTTTGCCGGCTGCCCAGCCATGGATTATATGAAGCGCGACGTGGAGCGCACGCTGCTAGCCCACGGCGTGCCGGCCGTGCACGTCGACATCAGCCTGCGCGAAGCCTGGACGTCGGACATGATTTCGGATGCGGGGCGGGAGGCGCTGCGGCGGCACAAGCTGTCGCCGCCGCCGGTGCTGGGCAATCAGGTGCTGGACCTCGATTTTCTGGAGTACGCGGAATGCCCAAATTGTCTCGGCAACAATACGGAGCTGCGCACGCCGTTTGGCGCTACGTTGTGCCGCGCCGTGCATTATTGCCACGACTGCCGCCAGCTGTTCGAGCAATTCAAGCCGGTGTAACTTTGGCGGGCCGGCGGCCACCTTCTCCCTGGGTTTTTCTCCATGCGTCATTCCATTCTTCTTTCTGCCAAGTCAGCAGTTGTTGCGTTACTGATTCTGACCGGCTGCGCGGCCTCCTGCAAGCGTGATGGCAGCAAAGCCGCCGTTCTTAACCCCGCCTCTGCCGCCGCCGCCAAAGTACAGTTCGACGTGCTGCGCGATTCGGTGGACGTGAAGTGGCGCAACATGACCGAGAGCGACGACCAGAAAATCAGCATCACGCGCCTGCTGCTGCGCGAGCTGAAGGGCCAGCCCGGCATCAACGCCGCCCAGCTGCAGGACCTTGAGCGTGCCAACAACCGCCTCAAAACCCGCCGCTACGACCAGCAAACCATGGCCACATCGGCCCTGATTGACCAGTACGACACTGCCCAGGACTCGCTGCTGAAGGCCGTTTACCCGGTAGCCGCGCCCAATGGCAACGCCCCCACTGAAAACGCCCGCAATTTCGTCGAAGGTATTCAGCAGCTCGATGCGGGGGTCGTGACTTTCCGGGTGCAGTACAACCAAGCCGCCAAGCAGTACAACGACTACCTCATGCTGCACCAAACCGAGTTGAAGTCGCTGGGTGGGAAGTATGCCAAGGTAAAGCCACTGCCGGTGTTTTGAGTGGCCAACGCGCCCCCAACGAAAAGAATGCGGTTCCAGCAAGTTGATTTTGTTTGAATAGTACTTATATTCAGGTACTGCAACTCACACTCACGCTTTTACCCCGTTCTCATGCACCCATCGGCTACTCTATTTCGGCGGCTTTTGCCTTTTTTTCTGTTAGTGGACTTGACTTTCAGCTCGTGCGAACACCGCAAAGCCCAGGACCCGCGCCCCAAGGGCAAGTGCGGCGCGGCACCGACAGCGCCCGGCGGTAACTCCTAACCAATAAAACTATCGGACTAAAAAGGTGGGCAGCGAATTTGCCGGCCATCTTTTTGGTATCAGGCAGCAGGTAAGCCAACGCCGCAGCTGTTGCCTTCCGCACAAAACCGGCCAACACGCACGGGCAGCTTCGTGCTGACAGGAGAACGGGTACCAACTACCGCCAGAATCGGACCGATGGGCGGCCCCAATGTACTAGCCTGCCCGTGATGATTCCCCAATCAGTTTCGCCTTGAGAAACAATTCGTTTGGCCTTGGGCTTTAAAAGGGTACATAATCTTTCGCGCGGCACCTAGCGTGATATCATCAGCAAAAAAAATCATGCTTAGAAAATTTCAGGCGTCAGAACTCGTCATTCTGTTCCTAGCCATCGCACTTATATTCGTATCAGAGTATTACTATATATTTCTGAAAGACCATGACCGGGCAATCTTCATTGGCCTGTGGCCCCCAACGATGCTGGTGTTGCTGGTTTATATAAACCTGAAAAAGCAACAATAACATGGATAACGCTGATATTTTCCTGTTCACACTGCTGGTAGTTCCCGCATTCATCTTTTTTGGCTTTCTAACCATCCGAGAATTCAGCCGGGCCGGCAACGAAGAATACAAGCCCAATTCTGACACCAGACTTAAATAATTTTCCTTTTTCGTTTTTTTGAACCGAAATTATCCGGCTTGATAAAGCATTATTTTCCGCAAAAAAGCCCCCCAAACTAGTGGTTTGGGGGGCTTTTTTGCGGAAAATAATGCTTTGGACTTCACCCTGCTATTACAGCGCGGCCATTTCCTCCCGCACAAAGTCAGTTAAGGTGCGCAAGTATTCGGTGCTGAAATCGAAACGGATGCCGGCCGCCGCGTAAATCTGACCAATGGGCGCGGTGTAGCCCAGCGCCAGCGCCCGCTTGTAGGCAGCCAGGCCCTCGGCAGGATTAAGGCGGTAGTTGCGCCACACGGCAATGGCCCCGAGCTGCGCCATGGCGTACTCGATGTAGTAAAACGGCACTTCGTAGAGGTGCAGCTGCTTCTGCCAAAGGTAGGGTTTGAAGGCATCCAGGCCGCGCCAGTCCACGGTGCGCTGGTTGAACTCGTCGAAAATCTCCACCCAGCGCTGGTGACGCTCGGTTTCGGTGTGGGCGGGATTTTCGTAAATCCAATGCTGAAACTTGTCGACGGTGGCCACCCACGGAAAAGTTTCGAGCACGCTTTCGAGGTGGGTTTTCTTGGCCCGGCGCAGGTCCTGGGGGTTGGGAAAGAATACGTGCCACTGGTCCATGCTCATGAGCTCCATGCTCATCGAGGCCAGCTCGGCTACTTCGGACGGCGGGTGCTTGTCGGCCCCCAGCGGCAGGGCACGGGTGAGGAAGGAATGGACCGCGTGGCCCCCTTCGTGCAGCATGGTCACCACGTCGCGCAAGGAGCTGGTGGCATTCATGAAGATGAACGGCACGCCGGTTTCGTCGAGCGGGTAGTTGTAGCCGCCCGGGGCTTTGCCCTTGCGGCTTTCCAGGTCGAGGTGGCCCATGTGGCGCATGGTGCGCAGGCAATCGCCGAGGTAGGAATCGAGGTTCTGGAAGACGGTAATGGTCTTTTCCAGCAGCTCTTCACCGGTGGCGAAGGGGCGCAGCGGCGGCTGGCCGCTGGGGTCTACGTCGAGGTCCCAGGGGCGCAGGGCGGGCTGGTTCAGGTCCTGGCGGCGCTCTAGGTCGAAGTCGTCAATCAGCGGCACCACCGTTTCGCGGATGGCGCGGTGAAAATCGAAGCAGTCCTGCGGGGTGTAGTCGAACCGGCCCAGGGCGGCAAACATATAGTCGCGGAAATTAGTAAAATCCGCGTTCAGAGCTACCTGGTGGCGCAGGCCCACCAGCTCCGTAAACAAGTGGTCGAGCGGCTGGGAATCCTGCAGGCGGCGCGCCTGAATGGCCCGGTACGCGGCTTCGCGCACGGCGCGGTCAGGATTCTTGAGGCGGTCGGCGGCCTGCGGCAGGGTCAGTTCCTGGCCATCGAGAGTCACGTTCATCGCGCCCACGGTGGCCGCATACTGCTGCTGCTTGGTGCTGATTTCGGTTTTGAGCGGAATGTTCTCGACCCGATAAATTTCCGAAGCCCGGCGCACGGAGCGCAGAAACACGCCATAGCGGTGCTCATCAAGACCGGCCAAATGTGGCGAAGCCAGCATTTTCTCATTCAGGGCGTGGTCGTGGGGCGCTACCTGGGGCTCCACTTCGTTCACAAAGTATTGGAAAGCTTCGGCGCGGGTGGCATCCTGGGTGTCGCAGGTCATGCGGATGTAACGCCAGGCCAGGTCCTCGCTGAGCACCGATTCCAGCTCGGACCGGTCGAGCAGCCAGCGCTCCAACTCGTCAGCCGAAGTCAGTTCGCGATTTTGTAGCTCTTGGAAAAAAGGCTCAATGTCGGACCAATCTTTTCCCAAGAAATCTTCGGGCAAGTAGTGGCGTGGCGGCCGGCTGGTGTCGGTAGCCGATTCGGCGGTAGGTTCAGCGAGAGGCATCATATTGCAATAATAGTCGACGGGAATGGGAAGCGGCTGCGGCAGCAGCCCTGTTACTTGCCTTTACGGGAACGAACACACGGCTGGTCTGAAAAGACGCCGCCCAGGTGAGCATGACGTTCTCCTCCAGCCCCATACCTACCCAATCTCAATCACCACGTCGTCCGTCATGGGGTGGCCCACGCAGGTGAGTACGTAGCCCTGCTTCAGCTCCGAATCGGACAGGCCTTCGCGCTCATCGAGGTGAACTTTACCGGTGAGGCACTTGCCGCGACAGGCCGTGCACAGGCCCGCCTGACAGGAATACGGCAGGTCAATGTCCTGTTCGAGCGCAGTTTCGAGGATGGTTTTGCCAGCGGGCACTTCGATGATGTACTCGCTGCCTTCGTACTGGATGGTCACCGAGCGGGTACTCTTGGTGTCGTCGGAAGTGCTGGTCGATACATCGCCGTGGCCGGTGGCCTGGGCGGCGGCGGCTTCGACCACATCGGCGCTGGCCACGAAACTCTCGCGACGGATGCGGGCCTCGGGCACGTTCAGCAGGTCGAGGGCGGCGCGGGCTTCGGCCATCAGGCCCTCGGGACCGCACATGAAGTACTCGGCCTGTTCGGCCGGAAACTGGTGGCGCTGCTCCAAAATGCGCAGCATCATGGTACGGTTCAGACGGCCCGTGTGCTGGTGGGCACCGCTGGGCTTCAGCGGCTGGCTATACACGTGCTCGACCTGTACGCGGCCATTGGTGCTGGTTTCGAGGGCCGCGAGCTGCTGCTGAAAAATCACCGATTCTTCGTTGCGGTTGCCGTAAATCAGCAATACGTGGCTGTTGGGCTCGGTATTGACCACCGCCTTGAGGATGGACATGAGCGGCGTAATGCCCGACCCGGCCCCGATGAGTACCAGCGAACGAGCCGCCTTGGGGCTGGGGCTGAGCGTGAAGTTGCCGAGCGGCTCCATTACCTCGATTTGCTGGCCCACTTGCACCGTATCAAGCAAATAATTGCTTACCAAACCGCCGGTTACGCGCTTCACCGTCACGGACAAGCGTGGTGCTTCGTGCGGGGTGCTGCTCAGCGAATAGGCGCGGCGCTCCTTTTTGCCATCGGGGCCGCAGGGCACAATCAGGGTCAGAAACTGGCCCGGCCGGCTGGCAATAGTGGCGCGGTCGGGTCGCTCAAGGTGAATGGTAACAGAATCAGCAGTTTCCTGGGTCAACTCAACAACGGTCAGGGTTTGATACATCGGGGGAATAAGCGAAGGAGTGAATGACGGAAAACGAGAGACGGGGAATGTTCGTCGCTTTTCCAGCAAATCGTTAACAAAAAAAGCCGCCAAAAGTGAAAACCAACTGGCCGATTTGCGTTGCAAAGGTAACTTGCCGGTCATGCTGCGGGCCTACTGCCGCCAGCGGTTTCGTTCACTCATTATTCCCTGCCTACTCGTCTTGCTCACTGCCCTACTCCAACGCCACAAGGTCAACTTCGGTCCCGTGCTGCCCGTCGACCTCAACAGCCCCGCCGTCACCCGCCTCGATTTCACGGCCAACAACCCGCGCGTAGCCACCGCCGACCTGCGCAACACGACCGATTTCGCCGTGCTGGTGGATGAATTACTGGCTGCCCAACACGCCACCATTGGCGTGGGCGGCTACCTCGAAAACCGCGTGATTTACCGCCGCAGTCAGCATTTCGGGCCGGGGACAGTGCCCGAAGCCCGCTCCCTGCACCTGGGCGTGGACGTGTGGCTACCCGCCGGCACGCCGGTGCTGGCCCCGCTGCCGGCCACCATCCACAGCTTGGCCGACAACGACAATTTCGGCGATTACGGCCCCACCGTCATCCTCCAGCACGAGCTGGAAGGCACGGTTTTCTACAGTCTCTACGGCCACCTCAGCCGCCAGGAGTGGCGGGAACTGCGCGTGGGTCAGCGTCTTGAAAAAGGCGAAGCGTTTGCTACCGTGGGTCCTTTTCCCGAAAACGGCGACTGGCCGGCGCACCTGCACTTTCAGCTAATGGCCGACATGCTAGGCCTGGTGGGCGACTTCCCCGGCGTGGCCCCGCCCAGCGAGCGGGAAAAGTGGGCAGCCCTGTGCCCCGACCCGAACCTAGTGTTGCAGTGCGGAGCTATTGGCTAGCGCTCAATACAAAGGAAAAGGAGTACGTCATGCTCATCTGGCGTCCGCGCAGCCGAAGCATCTTTACCGCAGCAGTAATCAACGCACTGCAACGATGCGAGCAAGATGCTTCGGCTGCGCTCAGCATGACGTTCTCTTTTATTATTTGATTCCGGCTACCCCGCCCTTAGTCGAACTTAATGGCCACCACGGGCTTAATCCGCGAAATCAGGTACGTGGGCACCAGCACAGCCAGCAGCGAGGCCCCGAACGTGGCCACGTTCAGCAGGATGAGCATGCGCGGGTCCCAGGAAATCGGCACGCGGTCCATGTAGTAGTTCTCGGGGTCGAGGGGAATGACGTGGAAGTAGTACTGTATGGCACAAAAGCCCACCGCAATGGCATTGCCGATGAGCATGCCCCGCACCGTGAGCGACAAACCACGGAAAAAGAACATCCGTCGAATCTGATTGTCCGTCGCGCCCAGCGCCTTCAGAATCCCAATCATGTTGGTGCGCTCCAGAATCATGATGAAGATGGTAGCCACCATGTTGAACGTGGCCACGAAAATTATCAGAATCAGGAAAATAATCACGTTGCGGTTCAGCAGCTGCAGCCAGTCGAAAAGCTGAGCGTACTGGTCCGTGATTTTGTCAATCTTGAGGTCGTAGGGCAGCTGCTCGTAGAAGTTGTCGGCGGTTTTATCAAGGGTGTTGAAATTGTTTAGCACCACTTCCATGCCGCCCACCAGCGAGTCGGCCCAGGCCGGCGAATTCAGCTCCCGAATCTGCCGGATATCGCCGATGACGTACACCTCATCAAACTCATCGAGGCCGGTAGAATAGATGCCGCTGACCCGAAACTGCCGGATGCGCGGCGGGTTCTGAATAAAGTAGAACAGCGCCTGGTCGCCTACGGAGAGCCGCAGCTTGTCGGCCACCTTGCGCGAAACCAGCACGTCGTCGCTCGCTGCCGAGTCGGGATAGCTCAGAAACTTGCCCGCCACCAGGTTCTCGCGCATGGGCGAAACGCCGTCGCCCTCCGAAATCCCCTTCAGCACCACGCCCAGCACCTCATCCTTGGTTTTGATGATGGCCGTTTTCACGGCAAAGGGCTGCGTCGATTTCACTTCCGGAAACTGGTGCAGCTGCTGCACCAGGCGCGGCCCGTTGATGGGCGCAACTTCCAGCGAGTTATTGGTATCGTAGCGCGAGATTTGCAGGTGGGCCCCAAACGAGAAAATCTTGTTCTGAATCTCGTTGCGAAACCCTTGCAGGATGGCAAACGACACCACCATCACCGCCAAGCCCATGGCAATGCTGATGATGGCTATTTTTGTAACCGAAGAGGTGAAGGAGCCGGAGTCGGCTCCCCCGTCAATCTTCTGCGAGATGTAGCGGGCGACATTCATTATTCAACCGTAAAGCTACGTTTTGCAGCGGTACCGGCCGCACTCCTGCGGCTACCGCCTGGGTTCGGGCTCCAAACACGCTTTGTCTCAGCTGCTTTCCTTCCCATTTATGATTGGCATTTCCGCAAAATTCACCTTATCGCTGCTGTTGGCCTTGCCGGCTTGCGGCACAGCCCGCCCGGCGCCAGCCGCAGCCCATACGTTGAACACCCCACCAGCCGTTGCGCGGGTGGTCGTCGGAGCCGAGCAAATGGCCAGCTACCTGCCCCAACTGAAAGGCAAGCGCGTGGGCCTGGTCATCAACCAAACCTCGCGCGTGGGCGCAACTTTCCTGGTGGATACCCTGCGGGCGCGGGGTGTGAACGTGACGGCCATCTTCGCGCCCGAGCACGGCTTTCGGGGCGAAGAAGCTGATGGAGCCACTATTAAGGACGGGCGCGATGCCCGCAGCGGCGTGGCCGTGCGCTCGGTGTACGGCAAAACGAAGAAGCCTACCCCCGAAATGCTGACCGACGTGGATGTGCTGGTATTCGACATTCAGGACGTGGGGGCACGGTTCTACACCTTCATCAGCACGCTGCACTACGTGATGGAAGCCGCCGCCGAGCAGAACAAGACCGTGCTGGTCCTTGACCGCCCCAATCCCAACGGCGACCTTGTGGACGGCCCCATCCTGGAGCCGGCCCACAAATCCTTCGTGGGCATGGACCCGCTGCCCATTGCCCACGGCCTTACGGTGGGCGAGCTGGCCACCATGCTGAACGGCGAAAAGTGGCTGGCGGGCGGCCGAAAATGCCGCCTCACGGTGGTGCCGCTGGCCAAGGGCTACACCCACGCCACGGCCTACCACCTGCCCGTGCGCCCCTCTCCCAACCTACCCACCGACCACGCCGTGGCGCTCTACCCCAGCATTTGCCTGTTTGAGGGCACCAACATCAGCGTAGGCCGCGGCACGGCCACGCCGTTTGAGGTGATTGGCGGACCCACCCAGCCGGCCACGCGGCCCTACTTGTTCACGCCCCAGCCCAACGCGGGCTCGCCCAGCCCGCCCCTGAAGGGCCAGCCGTGCTACGGCCTGAACCTGTCCAACGCCGCCACCCGCGACTCGGGAAGGCTGGTGCTGAAACACCTGCTCGATTTCTACCAGCAAAGCACTGACAAAGCGCATTTCTTCGGTAAATACTTCGAAGAATTATCGGGCACTAATGCCTTGCGCCAGCAGATTATCGCTGGTAAAACCGAAGCCGAAATCCGCGCCTCCTGGGAACCGGGCCTGGGCAAGTTCAGAGCCCTGCGTAAGAAATACCTGCTCTACCCGGAGCGGTAAAAAACTCTCAAGAGCAGTTTGCAGGTCGAGGGAAAGCCTGATTTTCAAAAATTAAGGCTGGAGGAGTTTTTCCACGTGCTGATGCGGGGTTAGCGGGTTCGGCGTTTTCTTTGTCCTATGAATGCTCCCCTGCGCCTGGTTTTCATGGGCACCCCTGATTTCGCTGTCTCCACCCTCGAAAGCCTGCTGGCCTGGCCGGGTGGGCAGGTGGTGGCCGTGGTCACGGCCCCCGACCGGCCTGCGGGGCGCGGCCGTCAGCTGCAGGCCTCGGCGGTGAAGGTGGCCGCGGAAGCGCATGGCCTACCCGTGCTGCAACCCACCAATCTGAAGTCGCCCGAGTTTCAGGCCGAGCTGAAAAGCTACGCCGCTGATTTGCAGGTGGTAGTAGCCTTCCGCATGCTGCCCGAGGCCGTATGGAACATGCCACGTCTGGGCTCGATAAACATTCATGCTTCGCTGCTGCCGCAGTACCGGGGCGCGGCCCCTATCAACTGGGCCCTGATGCACGGCGATGCCGAAACCGGGGTTACCTCTTTCTTCCTGCGGCACGAGATTGACACCGGCGACCTGATTTTTCAGGACCGGGTAGCCATTGCGCCCGAAGATGATTTCGGCAGCCTCTACGACAAGCTAAAAACGACTGGGGCCGCCCTGGCGCGCCGCTCGGTGGAGGCCATCGCGGCCGGCACCGCGCCCAGCATTCCGCAGGTTCAGCACGATGATTTGCGCCCGGCCCCCAAAATTCAGAAGGAAACCGGCCGGCTCGATTTCGCCCGCCCCGCCGCCGACCTCGTGCACTGGGTGCGGGGCCTCTCCCCCATTCCCACGGCCTTCGCCCCGCTCACGGATGGCCGCATCCTGAAAATATTCCGGGCCCAGGCCGTCGCGCCCGACGCGGCCACCGAGCCCCTGGCCGCTCCCGGCACCTGGGCTTCCGATGGCCGCCACTACCTGCGCGTAGCCGCCGCCGACGCCTGGCTCGACCTGCTCGATGTGCAGCTGGAAGGCAAGAAACGAATGCCTGTAGTCGAACTGCTGCGTGGCTTCAAGCTGCCGGCACAATGATGGTTTTCCGGCAGAATGCTCGACATGACGTTTGACTATGCTCAGCATAACCGTATTTCTCGCACAACACCCTATTTCCTACCATTCTTAACTTAATAAACATGGTTTCTTTCGTCGTCGCAGTTGCTGAAAACGGGGTTATTGGTCTGAAAGGAGAGTTGCCCTGGGGCCACCTGCCCGACGACCTGCAACACTTCAAACGCCTCACCCTGGGGCACCCCGTGGTGATGGGTCGCCGCACCTACGACAGCCTGGGTCGCGCCCTACCCAAGCGCCCCAATATCGTGGTGACGCGCCAGGCCGACTGGGCCGCGCCCGGCTGTGAAACGGCCGCCTCCGTGCTCAATGCCCTGGCCCGCGCCCACGAGCTGGACGAGGACGTATGCGTGATTGGGGGTGGCGAAATCTACCGCGAAGCGCTGCCCGCCGCCGACGTCATTTACCTCACCGAGGTACATCACGCCTTCGAAGGCGACGCTTATTTCCCAGACCTCAGCCCCAGCGACTGGCGCGAAGAAAACCGCGAACGCCACGAGGCCGACGACCGGCACGCGTACGCCTTCAGCTTCGTAACGCTACGCCGGCGCTAGCCCGGCAGAGTTCGTGTGGCTCCTAAACAGAAGAGGCCGCCCAAATGGGCGGCCTCTTCTGTTTAAAGATAATGCCCTTGCTAACGCATCAGCACCACTTTGCCCCAGTCATTTTTGAAGGCTTGGTCACCGGCTGTTTCGCGGCGGCCAAACTGCCCGTTGGGGTCGTCGAGCGATACGCGGTAGAGATAGGTACCGTTGGCCAGGCGGTCGCCGTAGCTGTCGGTGCCATTCCAGGCAAAATCGGTGATGTTGTTGCCGATGTGCAGCGGCCCGAGCTCGCTCATGAAAATTTCGCGCACCACCCGGCCCGTAAGGGTCATAATCTGAATTTTCATGTTGGTAGGCAGCGTCTGGCCAGTCACCGTGAACACGAAGCGGGCCTTGTCCACCACCGGGTTCGGGTACGGGTAGACGTTGGTGATTTTGGAGGCATTCACCACCTCAAACTTCACCTGTAACTCCTGCGAACCGGCGCTGGCGTTGCCAAGGTCGCGGCCCTGCACCCGCAGCGTGTATATGCCATCGGGCAGCGGCGCGTTTTTGCCCGGCTCGTATTTCAACGTGGCCACGCTGCCCTGCGTAGTCGCCACGCTGAACTGTACCTCGCTACTGTTGGTCAGGTCTACCAGCGTGGGCGTGCCGCCGGGGCGGGTCAAGGTCACGGTGAACACCGACCGGTCGGTGATGGGGCGGAGCCGGTCCTCATCGCTGAGCTGAATATTGATGATGGGCATGGGCGACACCAATTCCCCGTTAAGAATATGGCGGCCATCAAACGCGACATCCAGCGTAGGCGGCACGTTCGTGTCGTTCACCGAGAAGGGAGCCAGGGTCAGTTCGTTATTCGAATAAATCTGCTCGGGCTGCAAGCGCGGGTTCACCACTACTTCGGTCACGAAGGTGCCGAATTTACCCCTGATGTCTAAGTGCACGGGCAATGTGAGCGTAATTCCGGGCAGCAGGGCCGGCGAGGATAACAGGTCCGTGGCCACTACCGGCCGGCTGGGCTGGCTCACGTCACGCACATTAATGCGGGTGCGCAAGGGAGGCAGGAAAGCTTCATCCGACACGTTTTGGAACTTCACCGGGAAATCGAGGAAGCCGGTAGCTACCGCCACCTGGGCCAGCTTGGCGGGGTCATAGTCGGCGGCGGCCACCAGGTCGCGGCGCACCACGCCTTCGGGCAGGCCGCGCGAGGTTACCAGCCACTGGACCAGCTGCGGAGGCACGCGGGTCACGGTGTCTTCCAGGGCCAGCTCCAGGCGCAGATACGGGTAGCGCGTGGCCGAGACCAACGCCCCCAGCGGCTGCGCCGCCAGCGTAACACGGGGCAGTATCACGGTTTCGCGCCCCAGCGTATCAATGGCCACCACACTTAGTTTGTGCTTACCAGCGGGCGTAATGTTCTTAATGGTGCTGTACAGATTCAGCCATTCTTTGGCGGGGCCAATGCGCGTCGAAACAACCCGACCCGAACTACTAGGCCGCTGCAAAGTATCGCGCAGCTCAATGGTCTGGTTATAAGGCAGGATGGCCAGGTTGCTGCGGTCCGGGC
The DNA here is from genome assembly GCF_014640435.1 of Hymenobacter frigidus. Taxonomy (GTDB): domain Bacteria; phylum Bacteroidota; class Bacteroidia; order Cytophagales; family Hymenobacteraceae; genus Hymenobacter; species Hymenobacter frigidus. The sequence goes on from NZ_BMGY01000019.1 coordinate 57,351, forward strand.
CGCGCTCATGCAACAAACGGCCGGTGCTGGCACTCAGCTTCTGCCCTACCAGCGCCAGCGGCTCCCCATCATTCAGCTGGGTGATAAGCTGCGAGCCCAACAGGCTTTGCAGCCGGGCCTTCAGGGCTGCGGGCAGCAAGCTGTAGCGTAGGCGGTTAGTCGACACGGCCGCCACATAAGAGCCAGCAGGCACCGCCGTCAGAAAGGCATCCAATTGCTGCTGGCGTACGGCGCTGTAGTTCAGGTTATCGAGGGTATCCAGCGGGTTGGAAGTGTCGGCAGCCGAGAAGTAATAGAAATAGTCCGGAGCCAGCCGGCAACGCTGAAAGGTGGCCGGCATGGCTACCGGGTTCAACGAAGCAGGGTTGTAAACAGCAATCAGCAGGTTGGGCGAACGCACGCCACAACCAACTACCGAGGCTTGATTAGCAACGGTCTGAAGGGTAATTCCCGGCCCCACGATGGTACTAAACGTAGGCGCGCTGCGTGGTGCACCGCCCCCACGGGTGCGCAGCACCAGCGGCACCCGGGTGTTGGCAAACGCCCAACGGCCCGTTGGGGCATTCACCTCCACGCCCGTGCGCGCATCCCGCTTGAATTGCGTGTAGTGGCTCTGCGACCAGCCACCTGGGCTGTTCGGAATCACCCGTAACGACGACGTGGCCCAGCTGCCATCTTCCTGCGGGCCAGTAGTTTGAAATCGGGCGCGCCAGTACCAAACCAGGCTGTCGCGTTGGCCCAGAGTGGCCGGCAGCGTGGGCCGCCACTCGGCCACCACACCCGCTGTCACCGTGGTGCGCTGCACCGCCCGGTCGAACGTCGCAACGGTATCGATTTCAAATTCATAGACGCGTTGGGCACCCTGCGGGTCGTTGGACTGCACCACCAGCCGCGGCTGGTTGGTGGTGGCAATCGCGAATTCGGTGGGGTTAATTATCGTCAGGCCGCCTTGCAGAAAGGAGAAGTCAATTTGAGCCGAGTTGTTGGTTTCGCTTTTTTCCAGCACTTGGTTGTTCGGGTCCAGCACTACCTGAAACGTGCTGGTGCCGCCCACACCCACGGCGTTGGGCAGGGTCAGGGCATAGGTGGTGTCAGCTCCCCAAGCCTGCCGCTTGGTGAAGATTGGATACACCTGGTTGGGACGACCCGAGCCCGCCGGGAAAATCCGGGTTACCCGAATCTGAACTGGTTCATAGGTGATTTTCTCGGGGTTGGCTACCCCCACGTTCAGCACGAAATCTGCCGAAGCGGCCCGCACGGGCCCCTGCCCCGCCGATGGCGTAACCGAAAGCGTAGCGGAACTGGCGATAAAATCTGGGCGGGGTGGCGCAAACAGGGCCAGCGTGGGGTCGCCCTGCCAGCCCGTGCATAACAGTATCTCAATCCCCGCCGCGTTGTTGAAAGAAGTACTCCCCTGCAACCGCCGCACTGACTCGTCGTGTACCGCCGTAATCGGCTTGCCGTACCACTGGGGGTTGTTGAAGAGCAGTTTATAAAGCGAGTCCTGGGCAATACCCAGCTGGGCTGGGAAGCTAAAGCCAAATTCAGATAATGAACCCAAAGCCCCGCGCTGGTCAGCAAATAGCCAGTCCTCCACTACCGTAGGTGTCCGGGTAAATGTTGCGTTAGCAGCGCAGCCATTCAGATAAAGGAACGGATACTTTCCCGCATTGGTGTAGTTTGGGGCAGTCGAAGGAGAACCAAAATTGAGCGCAAATATGGTGGGTGCAGCATGGCCGAAATAAGTAATCAGCGAAAGACCGGCATTAAGTTGTGCAGAGATGTCGATGCTGACGGGAAATTGGTTAGGCGTAACGCGAAACTCGGTAGTGACGCGCCCGCCTAAAAATGGCCGTTCCACGCGGACTTTGCCGGCGTCCAGGTAGCTTTTAAATTCGGCCGTTTCTCGCGCATCATATCCCCCAACCAGGTGCAGGACGTTCTTACGCCAGGGCTCCGAACCCAGCAGCTCATGCGCCTTCAGCTTATTGAGGTAGTTCATTATCTGCAGCGGCGTGGTCACGGTGAGGCGACCCGTGTGCAGCTTGGCCACGTAATCGTCGTTTAAGTAATCGGCCGTCAGCAAATTATCCGATACCGCACGGGAACTGGTGGGCACCAAATCGAGTCCACCTTCTCCTCCGCGCGCGAAGTGGGAGCCATTCACGGGCTCACTGGGTACAATGCCCTTGCCCAACAGCAGCAAATAGCGGTTGCTGCCGGCTGGGCTGGCTGCCGCCAGCCATCGGGAAAAATGGCGCAGGGCCAACCACGATTTTTCGCCGTAGTTGAACTGGTCATAGAGCTGCTGCGCGGTCACCATCAGCGTGTCGTAGCTCCCGCCGGCCGTTGAGGCGCGGTAGTTGGCATAGGCCCGGGCAGCGTTGGGGGCGCCCGCAGCGGGGCCCATCACTTGCGGGTGGGTGATGATGGTGAATGTGGGCACGGCCGGGTTGATGATGCGGAAGCGCACCCGCCGAGCTGGCAGCAGTGGCACCGCCGGAAATGCTTCATCAGCCAACAATAGGCGGTGCGTAGCAGACGCATTGGCTCCCGGAAATACGAAGCGACGCCGGGTAACGGTGCTACCTGGTGTGCTTACTATCCGCTGCACGTTGGTGAAATCCTGAACATCAAAGCCAACCACGGTAGCGGGAATAGAATCGGCCTCAAACTCGTAGGTGGCAGGGCCCGCTAGCAGCGAGTCGTTTTGAAAGCTGACACTGCGCCGGTTCGGAAACCAGCGGCTGAGCTGTGGGGCCACCACGCGCAGGTACGCGGCGTAGTAGTTATCACCCGGCAGCGCGGAGGCATCCAACCGGTACATCACCCTAACCCGGCCGGCGGGGCTCACATCGGAGCGCAGCAGCTGAAACCGGCGGATGCCCCGGGTGCGGCCAGTCCACCGAATCACCCCCAGACTCCTTTGCACACCGGCTGGCGTTACCACTAGTACTTCGGTGGCATGGGCCAGCGTATTGGCCCCAAACATGGCCACTTCCAGCAAGGGAGCCGGACCGGTTGGTGCCACGTTTCGGATGATGGAGTCGCAGTCAACAGTGGCCGTTCCGCGTCCAAAAAAGCCTTCGCCGGGTTCTATCCACGGCAGAAAAGTGAATTGAACTAGCGGGTTATCAAGAAAGAGATTAACCTTGGGATTGACTTGGCTGGTCAGCCGATGCGGGTGAATGGTGCCGCCTGCCGCCGTGGGCTGTACCATCGGCCGACCAGGCCGGGAAGTACTGCCCACTGACCACGTGATAAAGTAGCTGGCTGTATCAGTGTAAAAACTATAAAACTGGTGCGGCTGCGCAGACGGGTCCTTGTACAGCTCGGCATCTAGCCGGCCATCGTTGCGTAAGGCATAAAACTCCAGGAACGTAGTCGGGTCGAGCACAGCGGCATTCCCACCCACGTAGCGGGCCAGCTCACGGCCGCGCCGCCAGATTTGCAACTGGCTGGGCGCTACACCGGCGATACCTGCTTGTGTTATATACTGATAGTCAATTTTATACAGCCCATCGTGGACTATCTTCACTTTGTAGTACTGCTGCCCCGGCACAATCCATTCGTTACCCACCGGGCCGGACTGCGCCCGCACAGCCGAGCCACTCAGCAACAGCCCCAAGAGCACTGCTACAAAAGCCCAGCTGCTAGCCGATTGCTTGTATTTTTTATCCATAACATTCGTTTTCAACTGTTTCTGATTAGTCCCAGCCTGAGGCTGAAGGCTTCTTATTCTTTGATTCAGTCTTCTATTTGAAGCCGTAGCCCAGCGATACTATCAGCGAATTGGTCTGCGAGGCACTACCCAGCTTCTCAACGGCTAGCCGCGAGAGTGCCAAATCGACGCGCAGGCCGCTGACAGCCACGCCGGCCCCAAGGGTGTACTGGCCTTTCCAGCTGCTGTTGTACGTGCCGTTGCTATTGACTGCGAAGTCCTGAATTTTCTGGTAGTTGCCAGCGCCGCCGCGCAGAAACACCAGGTTTTTATAGCCCAGTTCCAGGCCCACGCGCGGGTCCACGCTCACGCCTTTGGTGGAGATGGGCGTGTTGCGCCGCCCATCGGTGGTGGCTTCCAGGTCCACGGCCAGCAAGGCGGAGAACTGCTTGGGCAAGTTGAAGCGACGGCCCGCGCCTAGCACGAAGCGCGGCAGCGTGATTTCGGTGCTGTTTTTCGGGATGGAGTCCTTGCCGATGGCTATCCGGCTGTTGATGCCTTTCAGGTATTCGGTCGAATTGATGTTCCAGGCATTAAAGGTGGTGGTGATGTCGCGGGCCATCAGGCCCAGGTTCCAGCCCTTGTGGTTGTACTGCACGCCGGCATCGATGCCAAAGCCGTAGCCGGTGGCAAACTTGCCAATGTTGCGGTAGATGATTTTACCGTTGGCCCCCACGCTCAGACCCTCTACGCTGCTCACTTTGCGGGCGTAGGACAGCAGCAGCGCATAATCGGCCACCGAGAAATACTCAATCTTGCTGTAATCGATGTAGCCGTACTCGTTGATGAGGTTGCGGGTATCGGCAATGTTATCCACGCCTAGCCGGAGCACGCTCACCCCGATGGCACTTTTGTCGTCGAGCGGCATCGAAAAAGCCGCATAGTCGTTTTTCACCACGCCCGAAAACAGCTCGGAGTGCATCAGCACGCCGTCGTACTTATGGGTTTGGTTGGCCAGGCCGGCCGGGTTCCAGTAGCCGGCGGTGGCATCATCGGCCAAGCTCACCTGTACTTTACCCATGCCCAGGGCCCGGGCCCCCACGCCCAGGTTCAAGAATTCGTTGCTGTATTTGGGAGTCTTGGTCGACTGTGCCGCGGCGGGCAGCGCCAACGCAACAGAAACACCCAAAAGAAGCAGCCCACGGGCGGCAGAGGAAAACTGAGGCATAGAAGGAAAAGAAAGTAGATGTGTTTTGCGCGGACGGAACGCAAGTTACTTCATTATAGTGCGCTGGGTCCAGCCAATTTCGGGCCAATCATCCTTTTCAGGCAGGGAAAAATGCTTTTAATCAATTCAGCACGGCTGGCAAGTGGATTCGATTGGCAGCGCCAGCCAGTAGCTCGCGCCGGGCCAGCACCTTCGCAGGCTGAACGTCGCTAAAGCACCTCTGCCCTACGAATGAATAAGCATTCCCGCAGCTGAGATGCTTTGGCGGCACGGACACCAGACGAATATGGCAAATTATGCATTTTCGATAAAAAATTTTCTCGCTGATTATCAGTAACAAATGAAATATTTTGTCAGTAACCCATGAATTATTCATCCAGTACCTTGCGTTACAAAGTACCTACCATACATTTGTACTGTTTCTCACCCACTAGTCATCCAACTCGCCCATGAAACTCGAGAACACCCAGGTTCAGATGCGCAAGGGAATCCTTGAATTCTGCATCCTGGAAATCATCGCCCGCGGCGAAGCCTACGCCTCCGATATGCTGGAGGAACTGACTTCGGCCCGCATGATAGTGGTGGAGGGCACGCTCTACCCGCTGCTAACCCGCCTCAAAAACGCCGCCTTGCTGGACTATGTCTGGAAGGAAAGCACCAGCGGCCCGCCCCGCAAATACTACACCCTGACCGAGGCCGGCCGCCAGTTCCTCGGCGAGCTGCGCGATACCTGGGAGGAAATGGCCGCTTCGGTGGGCATCATCCGCCACAGCCGGCCGCCGGGCGACAGCCGCTAGCACCATTCCTTCTTTTCTGCTTCACTCACCAGCATTCAATCGGCCCGTTCGGCCTTCTTTCACATGAAAAAGAACATCAGCATCAATTTGCAGGGTATCATCTTCCACATCGAGGAAGATGGCTTCGACGTCCTCAGCCGCTACTTGGCCGAGGTGAAAGCCCACTTTGCCAACTATCGCGGCCACGAAGACATCGTAGCCGACATTGAGGGCCGCATCGCCGAGCTGTTTTCGGCCCGCATATCCCCCGTGCAGCAAGTCATCACGCTGGAAGATGTGAACGCCATGACGGCTAAAATGGGCCGGGTGAGCGACTTCGCTCCCGATGCCGACGAGGACGACGAGGCCACCACGGAGGCTACCAACGCCTCGGCAGGTTTCGGTAGCCCGGCCGGCAGCTTCGGCAGCGCCACCGCGGCTCCCGCAGCCGCAATGGCAGCCGCTGCTACTGAACCCAAGCGGCTGTACCGCGACATGGCCAACCGCAAGATTGCGGGCGTAGCCGCCGGCATTGCCCAATACTTCGCCGTGAACCCGCTCTGGATTCGCTTGGCCTTTGTGGTGCTAGCCCTACTTTCGCCCGCCGTATGGCGCGTGTTCGACGGGTTCGGAGACACTCGCTTCAACCTGCAGTTGGGCAGTTGGGCTGTACTAGGCTACATCGTGCTCTGGATTGTACTTCCCAAGCGCTACGATGCCCCCGCTCACCCGGAAGCCCTGCTGAACTCGGGCCCGCTGGCTGGCCGTCGCCTGTTTCGCGACACCGGCATGGGCAAGGTAGCGGGTGTGGCCGCTGGCCTAGCAGCCTACTTCAACATCGATGTGACCCTGGTGCGGGTGCTATTGCTGGCCGGCCTCTTCGCGGGTGGCTTCACCTTCCTGCTCTACATCATTCTCTGGATAGTCTTGCCCGAGGCCAAAACGGTCTCGGACAAGCTGCGAATGCGCGGCGACGCCATGACCCTGGAAAGCTTTGATAGCAGCGTACGAAACAACGCTTTAGCCGACGGCCCGGCTACGACTAACCGCCCCGTGGGTGCCTTTGTGGAGGATGCCGCCCGGGGCCTGCAGCCGCTGGTGAACTTCGTGGGCTCGGCCATCCGGATAGCGGCTGGCGCACTGCTCACCATTGGTGGCTTCTCGCTGCTGCTGGGGCTGGCCATTCTGCTGGGCGCGGGCATTGGCCTGATTCCGAACTCGGAGAATATTGTGGCCGGCGACGTGCCCGCCCACGTGCTCCTCAACGGCATTCCGGCCTGGGGGCTGCTGGCCGGTTTCCTGGCCGCGGGCATTCCGGCCCTGTGGATGCTGCTGGGCGGGCTCAACCTGCTCTTCAAGCGCACCTTGCTGCCCCGCACCGTGAGCTTATCGCTGCTGGGCCTGTGGCTGCTGAGCGTCGTTGGCCTGACCATGACCATTGCCCGCCAGAGCCGCCAGTACCAATACAACGCCGAAGTAGAACAGCTGGAACGCTACCCTGCCCTCATCACGCCCGTGCTGATGCTGGACTCCCGCCACGTAGACCGCGAGTCGGCCCAGCACGTGGATGTGCGCCTGGCCGCCGCCGACAGCGGCAAAACCGTGGAGGTACTGCGCACGCTGGGCGCTAAAGGCCCCAACGAAGTCGAGGCCCGCCGCACGGCCCTCACCACCATCGACTATACGGTGCGCCCCAGCGGCGACTCTTCACTGGTGTTCGACGACCATTTCTCCTTCCTGCCGGGCGCTTCGTTCCGCAAGCAGGAGCTGGCCCTCACCCTGCGCCTGCCCCGCGACCGCACCTTCCGCCTGAGCCAGGGCTTCGCCTATAGCTTGCTGGATGACGACGACTTTGTGGGCAACCGCCGCCCCACCGACCCCGAGCAGCACCGCTACCGCCTGCGTGGCAACAAGCTGGAGTGCATCGGCTGCACCGCCGAACAGCTGGGTCGCGACAACGAAAACGATGGCGATGTGAACATCAATATTGATACTGACGAGGACGACGACAATGCCGACATCGATAACAGCGATGAGGGTGGCGATGGCAATGACAACGCCAGTAGCGGCCTCTCGCTCAACTACGGCGGGGCCCCGTCCTTCGATACCGACCTGGGCAGCTACGGCAGCGCCCGGCGCACATTTGAGGAAACCGGATTCTCACGGGTCAGCGTGGTCGGCGGCTACCGGGTGGTGGTACGCCGCGGCGACACCTTTAAAGTAGAAGCCGGCGGCGACGACAAAGCCCTGAAAGACATGCGTGTGGAGCGCAATGGCGACGAACTGCAGATTCGCCCCCGCACCAGCACCAGTTTCTTTGGTGGCGACTGGAACCGCAAGCAGAGCCGGGTGCTCATCCGCATCGAGATGCCCAGCGTGAGTCACCTGGAGCTGGCCGGGGCCGTGCACGCCGACCTCGGCGGCTTCGAACGCCAAGACAATCTGAACGTGGAGCAAGCCGGAGCCAGCCACCTGCGCCTCAACGGCAACTACGGCACCCTGAAGCTGGAGCAAGCCGGTGCCTGCCGCACCACCGCCACCGGCAACGCCGACAACCTCGACCTGGACGCCGCCGGGGCCTGCGAGCTGGCCGGAGCCAACCTCAAAACCCGCAACAGCAAGGTGTCTATTGCCGGCGTGTGCAAGGCCCGCCTCAACGTGACCGAGAGCCTGGAAGGCGATGCCGTGGGGGCCAGCGAAGTAGCATATAGCGGCCAGCCCAGCCGCGTGAAGCTAGACGCTACCGGCCCTTCGAGCATCAAGCGGCTCTAAAAAACGATGCGTAAAAGCGGCCGATAAGTGCCTGACAGATAGCCCTGCTACTTGTGCCTCATTTCCGCCTTCTTATTTATCAGATTATTAATCGGCGGGCAGCTTTCTTCGTATACCTTCATCTATCAGCCCGAAAATAAAAAGAAGACAGGCTTAGTTTGGTGAGTGAACGAAGCCTCCTTCCGGAGCCAGTCCCATGGTCCCCCCCTGCTGCAACAGGAAGGCCAAGGCTGGCTCCATTTCGTTTTTAATGGTGCCGTCCAGAATGGCCTCCATCAGGGCTTCCTTCAACTCGCCCACTTGGCGCGAGGGTTTCAGCCCAAAGGTTTCCATAATGATTTCGCCAGTAATAACGGGACGGAAGCTGCGCAGGTGGTCCTTTTCCTCCACCTCCTTCAGCTTTTCTTCCACCTCGCCAAAGTTGCGCAGGTAGCGGGCCTTACGCTCGTGGTCCTTGCTGGTGATGTCGGCCCGGCAGAGCAGCATGAGCCGGTCAATGTCCTCACCGGCCTCAAAGAGCAGGCGGCGCACGGCCGAGTCGGTCACGGTTTCCTTAACCAGCGCAATGGGGCGCAAGTGCAGCTTCACCAGCTTCTGCACCATGCGCATCTCCTCGCCCAGCGGCAGTTTCAGTTCGGTGAAGATGCCCGGCACCCAGCGCGCGCCTTTATCCTCGTGGCCGTGAAACGTCCAGCCCACTTTGGGGAAGTAGCGCTTGGTGGCGGGCTTGGCAATATCGTGCAGCACGGCGGCCCAGCGCAGCCACAGGTCGCCGCCGGCCGCCGCCACATTGTCCAGCACTTGCAGGGTGTGGTAAAAATTGTCCTTGTGGGCGTGCGCACCCACTTTTTCTACGCCGTGCAGCAGCGCCATCTTTGGGAAGATGAGGTGCAGCAGCCCGGTTTGGAACAGCAGCTTGAACCCGTAGCTCGGCGTGGGCGATTCGATAATCTTGTTCAGCTCGACGGTAATCCGCTCCTGCGACACGATTTTTATCCGGTCCTTATTCCGGATAATGGCATCGAACGTATCCGGCTCAATGTCAAAGCCCAGCTGCGCGGCGAAGCGCACGGCGCGCATCATGCGCAACGGGTCGTCCGAAAACGTCACATCCGGCCCCAGCGGCGTGCGGATGGTTTTGCTCGCCAGGTCCTTCATACCCTCGTACCGGTCCACGAGCGCCCCAAAGTCTTCGGGATTTAGGCTCAGTCCGAGGGCATTGATAGTGAAGTCGCGGCGGGCCAAATCCTCCTCCAGCGTGCCGGCCTGCACCTCCGGCTTGCGGCTGTCGGCGCGGTAGCTTTCCTTGCGGGCCCCCACAAACTCAATGTCGCCGGCTTCCTTAGTTGGCAGCATGGCCGTGCCGAAGTTTTTGAACACCTGCACCCGGCCGCGGCCCGGCAGCTTCGTGCCCACGGCCTGCGCCAGGGTAATGCCGTCGCCCACGGTCACCACGTCGATGTCCTTGCTCTCGCGACCCAGCGCCAAATCACGCACGTAGCCGCCAATCACATAGGCAGGCTGCTTCAGCTCGGCCGCCGCTTCGGCGATAGTACGAAAAATGGGCAATTCGGGCAGTTGAGGCGTGTTCATGCCCGCAAAGGTCGTAACTCCGGCTTTTAGTTTTACTCACGCACCACTTCGAGCTGGCCATCGGCTCCCAGCCGCACTACCCGCGAGGGGGCCGCCCGCGCGGCATCGTCCTGCCGCCAGTTCGCCACGTGGTCGGCCCCGCGCAGAATGGCGGGGTCGATTTCCGAGTATACCGCCGGGGTCGGCTCACCCGTCTTGTTGGCCGAGGTGGACACCAGCCCGTGCCCCAGCCGGCGCACTACCTTAAAGCAGAACTCGTCCTTCACCACGCGCAGGCCCACCGTGCCATCGGGCGCTACCAAGTCGGGGGCTACGGCGCGGCTGGCCGGCAAAATGTAGGTGGTGGGTCGCGTATCAGCGGCCAGCAGTGCTTCTAGCTCCTCGGGCACCTGGGCGGCGTAGCGCTTCAGCATGGCCAAATCGGCCACCAGCACAATGCTGGGCTGGCCTTCAGGCCGTCCCTTTAGCTTATAAAGCTCCTTCACGGCGGGCAGCGCTTCGGCGTCGCAGCCCAGGCCCCACACGGTATCGGTGGGGTAAAGAATGACTTGCTGAAGCAGCAGGGCATCCACGGCGGCATCTACTTCTTGGCGGAGGAATTTCATATCGCTGATTAACACTGATTAACCGTGATTTCGCCGATTTTTTTGCTGGGCGACACGGTTTATGAATTATTGAGTTGAGAGGTGCTGGGTAACGCTTCGTTTAGCGGGACTGCCAATCTTCCACCAGTACAGACGATACTGGGGTTAATGAAAAATCAGCGAAATCACGGTTAATCAGCGTCAATCAGCGATTGGCAGAGCTCCACCAATACACCGGCGGCGCTTTTGGGGTGCACAAAGCAAACAAGCTTATTGTCGGCCCCGCGCTTGGGCTCTTCATTTAATAGTACAAAGCCCTCGCCTCTTAGTCGCGCCATCTCGGCCCGGATGTCATCCACCTCAAATGCAACGTGATGAATACCCTCGGGTTTCTTGGCCAGGAACTTCGTGATGGCACTATCCGGCGAAGTACCGGCCAGCAGCTCAATCTTGGAGCCGCCGACCTGAAAGAAAACTGTGTCCACGGCTTCGCTGGCCACGTGTTCTTTCTTGTAAGGAGCCGCGCCGAGCAGCGTGGTGTAAAGCGCCGTGGCGGCTTCGAGGTCGTGCACGGCCAGGCCGAGGTGTTCGATGTTGATGAGCATTGGGTGGAATGGGCAGGCGAAAATGCTACTGAACGGGCAAAAAACCGGATTTAGCGGGTATTTTGGGCCGTTGCTGACGGACGGGACATATCCTTATTTAGATTGTGTCTACTTTTGTAAGGTCAAAGAAAACTGATTGCCCCCGAACCGTGTTCTATGGGCCAATTAGTCTTTCATTGGTTCATCTATTTGCTATCCCGCTGCGCGCAATGCTGAAGCTCCCTATTTACCTCGACAACAACTCCACCACGCCCCTCGACCCGCGCGTGTTAGAGGCCATGATGCCTTACCTGACCGACGTATTCGGCAACGCGGCATCGCGCAACCACCCGTTCGGCTGGGCCGCCGAAGAAGGTGTCGACTATGCCCGCGAGCAAATCGGCAAGCTCATCAACTGCGACGCCAAGGAAATCATCTTCACGTCGGGCGCTACCGAATCGGACAACCTCGGCATCAAGGGCGTGTTTGAGATGTATAGCCAGAAAGGCAACCACGTCATCACCGCCACCACCGAGCACAAGGCCATTCTCGACACCTGCAAGCACCTCGAAAAGCAGGGCGGCCGCGTCACCTACCTGCCGGTAGATGAAAAGGGCCTCATCAGCCTCGAAGAGCTCGAAGCCGCCATGACGCCGGAAACCATTCTGGTTAGCATCATGTACGGCAACAACGAAACGGGTACGATTAACAACATCCGTGAAATTGCCCGAATTGCCCACAGCCACGGCGCACTGTTCATGACTGACGGCACGCAGGCCGTAGGTAAAATCCCGGTCGACGTCATTGCCGATGGCATTGATATCATGGCCTTCACGGCCCACAAAATGTATGGCCCCAAGGGCGTGGGTGCGCTGTATGTGCGCCGCAAGAACCCCCGGGTGAAGGTAACCTCCCAGATGGACGGGGGCGGCCATGAGCGCGGCATGCGCTCGGGCACCCTCAACGTGCCCGGCATAGTAGGCCTGGGTAAGGCTTGCGAGCTGGCCCGCCTCGAAATGGCTGCCGACACCGCCCGCCTGAGCGTGATGCGTGACCGCCTCGAAAAGGAGTTGATGACGATGGAGGAGACGTACGTGAATGGCTCCATTGAGCACCGTTTGCCCCACGTCACCAACATCAGCTTCAAGTACGTGGAAGGTGAAGGCCTGATGATGGGCGTAAAAGACCTGGCGGTTTCGTCGGGTTCGGCCTGTACCTCGGCTTCGTTGGAGCCCAGCTACGTGCTCAAGGCCTTGGGCCTGAGCGATGACCTGGCCCACAGTAGCCTACGCTTCGGCCTGAGCCGATTCACTACCGACGAGCAAATCGATTATGCCATCGGCCACGTAAAAGAGGCCGTAACTAAACTCCGCGAAATGTCGCCCCTGTGGGAGATGTTCCAGGAAGGCATCGACTTGAGCAAAATCGAGTGGGCCGAGCACTAGGAATTAATTAAAAATTGAGAATTAAAAAGGACGTGCCTGAGCCGTCGCTTAATTTCAAGCTCAATTTTTAATTCATAATTTTTAATTCATAATTCAAGCGAAGCAAAATGGCTTATTCCGATAAAGTAATTGACCACTACAGCAACCCCCGCAACGTGGGCACGCTGGACAAAAGCAAGAAGAACGTAGGCACCGGCTTGGTGGGAGCGCCTGAGTGCGGCGACGTAATGCGCCTGCAAATCGAGGTGGATGAAGCCACCAATACCATCATCGACGCCAAGTTTAAGACCTTCGGCTGCGGCTCGGCTATTGCGTCGTCCTCGCTGGCGACGGAGTGGCTGAAGGGCAAATCCATCGACGAGGCCCTGGCCATCGACAACATGGAGATTGTGGAAGAGCTGGCCCTGCCGCCCGTGAAAATCCACTGCTCGGTATTGGCTGAGGATGCCATCAAGTCGGCCATTTCGGACTACCGCGTGAAAAACGGCCTGCCCGCGCTGGAATTGGCGCACCACTAGTCGCTTGACAGCGGTCATCCTGAGCGAAGCGAAGGACCTTATCACGTTGCAACGGTAATCGTTCAGTCGTGGTAGGGTCTTTCGCTTTGCTCAGGATGACCTTTTTTTACCCAAACCTAACCTGCTCTCACAAGTGGACGAATTTGAAAGCGCGCGCCTGGAACGCGAGATTCAACAGTATCTGGGCCTGGAATTTGAGCAGCTGCGCTTTGAGTTTCGGCAACTGGACGGGCTAACCAGACTGGACCTCATCACAGTGAATCCGCGGCACCAACAGAGCTTTTTGTTTCACTACGAAACCGGCCGCGACGAGACAGAATGCCTGGAGAAGATGTTGACCTACGTGCGTGGCTACCGCGACAACGAAAGCCCTTACACCGTGCAATGGCACGCTCACGGCGACAAGGAGTTACACACTTCCTACTTCCGGGCTCACAATGTGTATGAGGCGCTGGACAAGCTGTACTTCGGCCGCGACTTGAATACGATTACCGTGTTCAGCGTGGTCTTAAACCCAAGCTCGTAGCGGCATCAATCCGGCGCGTGAACCTTGCCGAACACGCGCTTGTTTATAATGTGTCTAAATTGCGGACTCATTGACCCATTTGCCGGGTAAGCCAGCACCACTCCTACCGCCATGATTACCGTTTCGGATAAAGCCAAAGAAAAAGTATCGCGTCTGATTCAGGACGCCAACCTCGACGACACCTTCCGCCTGCGTGCCTCGGTGGCTGGCGGCGGCTGCTCGGGCCTAAGCTACAAGCTGGACTTTGACAACGAAGTGCGGCCCATGGACCAGGAATTTGAGGACAAGGGCGTGCGCGTGGTGGTCGACATGAAGAGTTTCCTTTACCTGGCCGGCACCGAACTGGACTTCTCCGACGGCCTCAACGGTAAGGGCTTCCAGTTCAACAACCCCAACGCTTCGCGCGAGTGCGGCTGCGGCGAAAGCTTCTCGGTCTAAATAGCAGACATATCCGGATTATATGAATTCTGTAATCTGACCTTAAATGGTAACGCACAAAAAAGGCTGCCCGATTGGGCAGCCTTTTTTGTGCGTTACCATTTAAGAGGGCTTCTATTCCTTTTCGAACTTCTGCACTACGCGGCCGGTAGCGGTTTGCAGTTCCAGGAAGTAGAAACCAACGGCCAGCGTTTCGATGACGATGCTGGGATTACCGGCTTCGGTGGTGCCACTCAGCAGGAGCTGGCCCAGCTGGTTGAGCACGCGGTAGGGTGTGGACGCATCGGCCAGGAAGCTGATGCGACTGTGCGCCGGGTTGGGGTAAAGCGGTACTTTGCCCACTCTACACCACCAACCACCTCACCCTACCCGTGTCGGCGTGGGGTGCACCGGTTTGCATTCCGGAATTCCCAACGCGAAACCTCAATCAGCAAAAAAAGCCCCAACTGCCGTAGGAGCTCTTCGGGTAGTGCCAGCCAGTCTGGGTGCCAGTCTGGGTGGCTGCGCAGGAGCCTTGGCAGCCCGCAGGACCGTGGCATTGGCATCGCTGCCACAACGGTGCTCAGCACGGCGTTCTTCTTTGTTCGGCGGCCGCTGAGCGCTGGCGCATCAAGCCCTCAGCTCCAGCGGCTGAGGAACTGCAGAAACGAGTCTTTGTACTGGTCGCCCACGGGGATTGTGACGGCCCCAATCTGGACGGTGAGGCGGCGCACAGCCTCAATCTTATCGAGCGCCACGATGAACGAACGGTGGATGCGCATGAAGCGCCGAGCGGGCAGTTTTTCCTCCATCGTCTTGAGGCTCATGAGCGAAAGCAGGGCGCGGGGCGAGCTTTTGAGGTGAACTTTAACGTAGTCCTTGAGGCCCTCTACGTAGAGGACGTCGCTGAGGGCCACGCGCACGAGCTGGTATTCGGCTTTCAGGAAAAGGAATTCTTCTTCCTCGGGGCCGGTGGCAACGGAGGCACTGGCGTGCTGGTTGGTGAGCTCGGCGTAGGCGCGGGCTTTGCCGGCGGCGCGCAGAAACTCCTCGTAGTTGAAGGGCTTGACGAGGTAATCGAGGGCATCGACGCGGTAGCCCTCGAGGGCGTACTGACTGAAGGCGGTGGTGAAAACGATGCGCGGCCCGGCCGGACCCAGCACCCGGGCCAGCTCCAGGCCGTTGAGCTCCTGCATCTGGATATCGAGAAAGGCCAAATCGACGGTGCCGGGGTAGGCGTGCAGGTATTTCAGCGCCTCCACGGCACTCCCGAACTTGCCCACCAGCTCCAGAAACGGTGTTTTCTGCACGAAGGACGCCACCAAACCCAGGGCCAGCGGCTCGTCATCAACGGCAATGGTTTTGAGGGGCGGCGAGGCGGAACTGGCGGTGCTCATGCGACGTGCAAGGTGAGGTGAACCCGGAATTCGTTGGCGGGCGTGTGGTCATCGACCAGCAGCGTGAACTGGCCGGGGTAGAGCAAATCGAGGCGGCGGCGGGTGTTGGCCAAGCCAATGCCGTTGCTGCCGGCCAGGTCGGTACCGGGCTGCGGGAGCAACGAATTGCGCACTTCCAGCTCCACCACATCGGGCGTGGGCTGGCTGATGGCCACGAAAATGCGGCTGGCCTCGGTGGCCGCCACGCCGTGCTTAAACGCATTTTCGAGGAAGGGCAGCAGCAGCATGGGCGCCACGGGTACGTCGTGGCCAGGCGCGGGCCGCTCGAAGGTGACAGTCACCCGGTCGTCGAGCCGCAGCTGCACCAGGTTAATGTAGTCCTGCACGAAGGCGATTTCCTGGCTGAGCAGCGTGGGGCCGCTGGCCGTGTCATACAGCACGTAGCGCATCATGCGCGACAGCCGGTGGATGGCCTCGCGGGCCTGCTCGCCGTCGAGCAGCGTGAGGGCGTAAATATTGTTGAGGGTATTGAAGAAGAAATGCGGGTTGATTTGGGCCTTGAGCACCGATAGCTCGGACGAGACGCGCTGCTGCTCCAGGGTCTGGCGGAGCTGCGCGTCCTTTTGCCACTTTTGCACCACCGTGATGCTGGTGCTGATGCCCAGCACAAACATGGTGGTGAGCAGGCCCATGGTATCGATGCGGAAGCCGGTGCGGGGCAGCCGGGGCCGCCCGGCCGCGGCCATAAAGGCCTTGTCAATCAGCGCGGGCAGGTTCAGCGTCGCATCCAGAAACTTGCTGAACAGCAGCACGGCCACGGTGGTCCCGACCAGCATCAGCACAAACTGCGCGTTGCGGCCCTGAAACAGCAGCCGCGGCACGCTCACCCGCGCCGTGAGGTAAAACACCGAAATCCAGGCCATAAACATCAGCCCTTGCTTCAGCCAGAACTGCGGCGGCATGGTGAGCCGCCCCGTAAGCGGCTGAAACAGCAAGAACGTAAGCCCGAATAGTCCCCACACCAGCACATGAATCAGCAGCGTGAGGTAGCGACGGGGCGTGGTCAAAGTCATGGGCAAGAAACGGTTTTAAACAAACTTAACCCCGCCTGCCAGCCCGCCCGCTTCCAAACCGACCGTCTGGGGAATTGTATCGACAGCGAGCGGGGTTTTATCGGTTGGAACGGCTGCTTCATTGCCAGGAAAGCGCAGCGTTACATTAAGCTCCGCTGGCAATGACGGTATTGCGCCCGACCTTTGCGCTCATGATTCGCCCGCTTCTGCTGCTGCTTGTGCTGCTTGCTCCCCTGCCCACCCCGGCGGCCCCGCCCCTGCCCGATTTTTCCACTTATCCCACCTACCTCGGGCCGGATTTGGGGCTGACCTGGCGCGGCCCCCAGGCCACCCTGCGCGTGTGGGCCCCCACCGCCGAGGCCCTGCGCTTACGCCTTTATGGGGTGGGCACCGGCGGCGCGCCCATTGCCAGCCATGCCATGACCAAGGCCGAAGGCGGCACCTGGACCTACGCCCTGCCCGCGGGCACCACCGGCTTCTACACCGTGCAGGCCACCATCGGCGGCAAAGCCCTGGCCGAAGTGGCCGACCCCTACGCCCACGCCGTGGGCCTCAACGGGGTGCGCGGGGCCGTACTCAACCCCGCCCTGGTGCAGCCCCCCGGCTGGCCCGAGGACCTGCGCCCGGCCCTAAAGCAAGCCACCGACATTGTGATTGGCGAAGTGCACCTGCGCGACCTCAGCATGCACCCGCAGTCGGGCATTCGGGAGAAAGGCAAGTACCTGGGCCTGGCCCAAACCAGCACCCGCGGCCCCGGCGGCGTGCGAAGCACCGGCCTCGACCACTTGGTGGAGCTGGGCCTGACCCACGTACACCTGCTGCCCACCAACGACTTTGCCTCCATCGACGAAGCCGCGCCCGCCCGCGCCAACCGCTACAACTGGGGCTACGACCCGCTCCACTACTCGGTGCCCGAGGGCAGCTACGCCACCAACGCCGCCGACCCGGCCGCCCGCATCCGCGAGTTCAAGCAGATGGTGGAAAACCTGCACGGCGCGGGCCTGCGCGTGGTGCTCGACGTGGTGTATAACCACACCGCCGATGCCGCCCGCAGCAATTTCGAGCAGCTGGTGCCCGGTTATTACTACCGCCACAACCCCGACGGCACCCTAAGCAACGCCACCGCCTGCGGCAACGAAATCGCCTCGGAGCGGCCCATGGTGCGCAAGCTCATCGTGGAATCAGTAGCGTACTGGGCCCGTGAATACCACGCCGACGGCTTCCGCTTCGACCTGATGGGCGTGCTCGATATCGAAACCATGCGTGCCGTACGCGTCGCCCTCGACCAGCAGGACCACAGCATTTTCGTGTATGGCGAAGGCTGGACCGCCGGCCCTTCGCCCCTGCCCGAAGCCCGCCGCGCCCTCAAGGCCAATATGGGCCGATTGGACCGCATCGCAGCTTTCGGCGACGAGCTGCGCGACGGCGTGAAGGGCCACTACGCCCACCAAACCGAGCCCGGCTTCGCCAGCGGCCAGCCCGGCCTGGAAGAGAGCGTAAAGTTTGGCATCGTGGCCGCCACCCAGCACCCGCAGATTGATTACACCAGGGTGAATTACTCGAAAGCGCCCTGGGCCAACTCACCGGCCCAGGCCATCAACTACGTGGCCTGCCACGACGATATGGTGCTCTGGGACAAGCTGGCCGTGGCCAGTCCCGGCACCACCGAGGCCGAACGCATCAAGATGGATTTGCTCAGCAACACCATTGTATTTACCTCGCAGGGCATTCCGTTTTTGCCGGTCGGCGATGAGTTTCTGCGCACCAAGGGCGGCGCGCACAACTCCTACAACCTGCCCGACAGCGTGAACCAGATTGACTGGAGCCGCAAGGCAAAGTACGCGTCGGTCTATGATTTTTACCGGCGGCTCATCGCCCTGCGCCGCACCCATCCCGCCTTCCGCTTGCCGTCGGCCGAGCTCATTCGGCAGCATCTTGAGTTCCTGCCCACACGGCCGGGCGCTATTGCCTATCAATTGAAAAACAACGCTGGCGGCGATGCCTGGGGCAACATCATCGTCCTCTTCAATGGGAGCCGCTCGGCTACTGGGGTTTCCTTGCCTCGTGGAACGTATAAAGTAGTGTTGCGCGGCGACCAGCTCAACGAAGACGGCCTCGACGTGCTGGAAGTAACCAGTGGCGTGCAGCTGTCCGGCAATTCGGCAATGATTTTGGTGCAACTATCGGAGTAGAGACGCACTATTTTGCATCTCGTCGTTGAACGAGTACATCTGGCGGTGCGGCTCCGAACGTTCAACGACGAACCGCAAAATAGTGCGTCTCTACATTCGCTCCCTTCCCTGATACCATCCATGAAAACCGTCGTTACCCTCACCCTGAACCCGGCCATCGACAAAAGTACGTCCGTGCCCAAACTAGTACCCGAGCAAAAACTAAAGTGCGACCCGCCCAAGGTGGAGCCCGGCGGCGGCGGCATCAACGTAGCGCGGGGCCTGCAGCGGCTGGGCCTCGATGCGCAAGCCGTGTTCACGGCCGGCGGCCCGCCCGGCGAAGCGCTGCAACAGTTGGTGGCCCGCGAGGGCATCGCCTGCTGCCCCGTGCCCACGGCCGACTGGACCCGTGAAAACTTCACCGTGGTAGAGGCCGCCAGCAACCAGCAATACCGCTTCGGCATGCCCGGCACCACCCTCACCGCCACCGAGCAGGCGCAGGTGCTCGCCACCCTGGCCGCCCTCAGTCCCGTGCCCGATGTGCTGGTGGCCAGCGGCAGTCTGCCGCAAGGTGTACCGCCCGAATTCATGGGTGAAATCGCCCGCTGGGCCCGCCAGGCCGGGGCCAAACTGGTAATTGACACCTCCGACGAAGCCCTGCGCTGCGCCGTGGAAGAAGGCGCCTACCTCATCAAACCAAACCTGGGCGAGCTGAGCAAGCTGGCCGGCGTAGAGGCACTGGACAGTGAATCCGCCACCGCCGCCGCGCAGGCCATCATCGCGCGGGGCAAGTGCGAAATCGTGGTGGTGTCGCTGGGCGCGGCCGGAGCCTGCCTCGTCACCCGCGATGTGGTGGAACACATATCGGCCCCCGCCGTGAAAAAACACAGCACCGTGGGAGCCGGCGACAGCATGGTGGCCGGTATGGTGTTCGCGCTCTGCCAGGGCTGGCCCGTGCGCGAGGCCGTGCGCATGGGCGTGGCCTGCGGCACGGCCGCCACCATGAATTTTGGCACCGAGCTATTTCATAAAGCCGATGCCGAACGGCTGTTTCAGTGGCTATTACGGACGATGCCACGGGAGGTGGCGACGGAATAACCTCACCCCCTGACGGTCACCTCACCCCCCGGCCCCCTCTCCCGTGGAGAGGGGGAGCCGGACGATTTCACAGCATGAACAGAGCCGGTGTCCCCTCTCCACGGGAGAGGGGGTCAGGGGGTCAGGTTGACGGCCAACGCTTTTCCCTTACTAATTTGGGAAATCACCCTTTCCATTCTGAAAAAAACCCATCCTCGCCCGGCCTTGTGCCAGGCGGGGATTTTTTATTAATGTGCTATCAATCAAATAACTATATGCATTAAGCATTAATAACTGCCGAATCGGCACTGGTATTGGCATTGGGTATCCGTCACCAAACACCCGCTGCCATGGCCATTCTCGATAACCTTACCAAAGCCGCCAAAGGCTTCTTCATTGAAGAAGACGAGGCGGCTGCCGCTCCCGACGCCGCCCCCGCGCCGGGCCTGACGCCCACCGCCCCTGCGGCCCCGCACATCACCCAGACCGAGCCGCGCCACCTCGAACACATTGCCAAGCTGCTAGCCGGCGACGGCAAAGATTTCGGGGCATACACCAAAATGGTGGCCAGCATGGCCGGCAGCGGCCTCACCGGTCCGCTGCTCTACCAAACGGCCTTCAATGCCTTCGCGGCCCTCACCGGCGTGGACCAGCCCGCCCTGCTGGCCTCGGCCGATGCCCTGGCCCAGAAGCTGACCGACGACCGCGCCCAGGTGCTGCAGCGCCACCGCGAGAAGCTGGGCGAAAGCGCCAACCCGCAAGGCCCAACTAGCCCGCTGGTGCAGCTGCAAAAGCAGGAAAGCCAGCTGCAGGCCGACGTGGCCGCCCTCACCGGGCAGTTGACAACGAAGAGCCAGCAGTTGCGCGACATCCAGCAGCAAGCCCAGGCCGAGCGCCAGAAAACGCAGGGCGCACTGGCATCCTACGAGCTGGCCAACGCCGCTGCGGCCGCCGAGCTGCAGGCGCACCGCCAGGCAGCCCAATCATTCCTGGCCCCCACTCCTACCCGCTAACTATTTCCAAAACCCTACGCCCATGAAAACCTTGATGTCTCTTAATTCCGACACGGAGCTGCCCAAGTGGCAGCAGCCCGAAAAAGTGGCCGGCTGGCTCGTACTGGCTGGCTTGGCCGGCACGGCGGTCTATTTCTGGGGCCGCATCCTGCCCTTTCTCGTCGACATGGTGTTCGACACCGTGAAGCTGGGCATTGGCCTGGGCGGGCTGTTCATGCTGTTTTTACTGGTCACGAACAAGCGCATTCACGCCGGGCTGTGGTACGCCGGGCAGCGCATTTTGCGCACCATGGCGGGCCTGTTCGTCAACACCGACCCCATCGGCATCATGGAGGACTACATCTTGAACACCGAGAAGGAAGCCCGCAAGATGGACGCCGAAGTCGGCCACATCGAAGGCGCGCACGAGCTGGTGAAACGCAAGCTGACTGACAACACCGCCCAGATGAAGGAGTACCTGGCCCTGGCCGATTCGGCCACCCGCCAGGGTGAGAAAGATGCCGCCGAAGCCTACGCCTCGCGCGCGGCCCAGCTCGAAGACTACAACCGCCGCCTGCAGCCCATGGCCACCACCACGGCCAACGTGACGGTAGTGATGCGCCAGATTCTGAAAGCCGCCCTGCGCCAGATTGACGGCAGCAAGTTCAAAGTGGGCCTGCTCAAGGACGAGTACCAGCTGGTGAAGCGCACCAGCTCGGGCATGCGCGCCGCCATGAACATCCTGCGCGGCGACCCCGACAAGAAGTACTTCTTCGACCTGGCCACCGACCGCGTGGCCCAGGACATGGCCCAGCAGCTCGGCCAAATCAAGCAGGCCATGCGCTACTCGCAAGAGTTCGTGAAGGAAATGGACATTCAGAACGGCGTGATGAGCGAGAAGGGCCAGCGCCTGCTGGAGAAGTACCAGAAGGGCGATTTCAACGCCGTACTCAACGAAAAGCCGCAAGCCCAGCAAAGTATTCTCGCCACCAAAAAAGCCTCCGACGATGCCTATTCTAGCCTGCTTGATTAGCTTTTTGCTGGCCTGGGCCGTGGTCAGTACCGTGGACTCTGCGAGTCCGCGAATGCCGCGGCCGACTGGCACCGCGCCGCTCAGGAGCCCGCGAAAGGCCACTGCCCAACTTCTTTTTAACCAACATTTTAACCCCCTCGCGGACTCACAGAGTCCGCGGTACTACTCCCATGACAACTCGCGGTAAAATTCTCATTGGCCTCATTCTGGTGGCCGTCCTGTACTTCGGCATCAACAAGCTGGTTTCCAGCGGGGCCGTATTTAAAAAAGCCGACACGCAGTCGGTGCTGCTCAACTCGATTGAGCTGCCCGCCACCACCGGCGGCAACCGGGCCAACATCGTGGTACCGCTGGCCCCCATGCCCGGCACCGCCCCAGCCGACAAGGGTACGCCCGTGGTGTGGGAAGTAATGGCCTGGAACAGCCAGATGGCCGGTATGCTGGCCAACGGCGGCCCCCGCAGCACCATGGGCTCCAGCATGGCCGCCAACGGCCTCGACCTGCAGATAGTGCGGCAGGACGATGTAAGCAAGATGCAGGCCGATTTGGTGAAAAACGCCGTCGACCTGGCCGCCAACCCCGAAACGCCAGGCTTGATTGTGAGCATTATGGGCGACGGCCTGCCCGGCTTCTCGGCGGTGCAGACGCAGCTCAAAAAGGCCGGCACGCAGTTGCAAATCATCCCCTACAGCATGGGCAAGAGCTTCGGCGAAGACAAGCTGATGGGCCCGAAAGAGTGGCTCGATAACCCCAAGCTGGCCCTGGGTAAAACGGTGGCCTGCTACCTGCGCGACGGCGACCAGAACATCGCCCTGAAATGGTGCGCCGACAACGGCCTGAAAGTCAACCCCGACGAAACCACCTACGACCCCGAAGCCGTGAACTTCATGGCCGCCAGCGACTTCCTGGTGGCTGCCGAAAAGTACATCCTCGGCAAGCCCGAAGCCCGCACCAAAGTGGTAGCCGGCAAGAACACCGGCGTGAAAGTAGACGTGGTGGCCGATGCCGTGGCCACCTGGACCCCCGGCGACGTGAATATCGCCAAGCAGCGCGGCGGCCTCGTCAACATCGTGAGCACCAAGGACTACTCGAACCAGATGCCCAACATTATGGTGACTACCAAGCGCTGGTATGATGCCCACCCCAAGGAGGTGCTGGGCCTGATGACGGCCCTGGCCGTAGCCGGCGACCAGGTGAAATCGCACCCTGCAGCCCTGGCCCGCGCCGCCGATATCTCGGCGGCCGTGTACGGCGACCAGGACAAACCCGGCGCGTACTGGCTGAAGTACTACAAGGGCGTGAGCGAGGCCGACCGCAACGGCGACGTGGTGGAGCTGGGCGGCAGCAAAGCCTTCAACTTCAGCGACAACCTGAGCCTGTTCGGCCTCGACGAAGGCGGCACCAACATCTACGCCGCCGTGTACAAAACCTTCGGCGACGTGCAAAGCAAGCTCTACCCCAAAGAGCTGCCCAGCTACGTGCCCCTCACCGAAATGCTGGACCTCGCGCCCCTGAAGCAGCTTCAGCAGCAGTACAAAGGCAAAGCCGTGGCCCCGGCCGAAACCCAGCAGTTTGCCGCCGGCGATGAAATCCGCCAAAGCGTGAGCAAGCGGGCCTGGAACATCGAGTTCAACAGCGGCCGGAGCAGCTTCACACCCTTGGCGGAAAAGGAGCTGAAGCAGCTGTTCGATGACCTAGTGGTGGCCGGCCGCCTCAAAGTAGCCGTGCACGGCCACACCGACAACGCCGGCGACCCGCAAGCCAACCAGCAGCTGAGTGAAGACCGCGCCATGGCCGTGCAGCGCTGGCTCGAAACCAAAAGCCGCAGCGCCTTCCCCGACGGCCGCGTGCAGGTGTACGCCCACGGCGCCAGCGAGCCCGTGGCCAGCAACACCACCCCAGTCGGCAAAGCCAAAAACCGCCGCGTGGAGGTGATACTGGGCAATTAATGCCTTCTGACTGCTGAACTAAAAGGCCGTCATGCTGAGCGGAGTCGAAGCATCTCTACCTCAGTAGTAATCAATACTGGCACAACGAGGCGGTAGAGATGCTTCGACTCCGCTCAGCATGACGGCCTTTTTTTGTCTCTCTCAAAATGAAAACTCTATTCTCCCCCAACGCCCAGCCGCGCCGCCTCGTGTTCACCACCATGGTAGTGGCGCAAGTGGCTCTGTTACTGCTGCTGTGGCTGTTTTACCCCATGCAGCTGTTCCCGAGCCTGGGCGAAGTCGTTCGTTCGCTCGGTGACCTTATCACCACGCAGGGCCTCATCCAGGAGCTGTGGGCCAGTATGACCACGGCGCTGCAAGCCCTGGCCGTGGCCACGGTGCTGGCGCTGGGCATCTCGTACCTCACGGCGCTGCCGTTCTTCCGGCCCATTGCCTACGCGGCCTCCAAGATGCGCTACCTCACCCTCACCGGCCTCACCTTTTTCATGGCTTTGATGGTCAGCTCAGGCCACCAGGTGAAGCTCTCGGTGCTGATTTTCGGGGCCACGGTGTACCTGGTTACGGGCATGACGAGCGTGATTCTGACCACCACGCAGGAGGAAATGGACCACGCCCGCACTTTGGGCATGGGCGAGTGGCGCAGCTTCTACGAGGTAGTGGTGCTGGGCAAATTGGATGAAATGCTCGAAGTGGTGCGTCAGAACTTCGCCATCATCTGGACCATGATTACGCTGGTCGAAACGCTGTATCAGTCCGAGGGCGGCATCGGCCTGCTGCTGTATAAGCAAAACCGGTATCTGCACCTGGATGGCGTATTGGCCATTCAGCTGGTGATTCTGGCGACGGGCGCAGCGCAGGACTACGTGTTTGTGCTGCTGCGGCGCGTGTTTTTCCCTTATTCAAGCCTGGGGACCGCCTGAATGCACCGTGGACTCTGTGAGTCCGCGAATAAACCATCAAGCCTTTTCCCCCTTTCACGCGCGGACTCGCAGAGTCCGCGCTACTCATCCGCCATGACTGCCCACACTTACGCTTACGAATCCCCCATCCTCACCCTGCAAAACGTGTCGATGTCCTTCCACAACGAGCCCGTCCTGCGCGACATCAACGCCCAGGTCCTAGACGTGACGCGCCCCGGCATGAACCAGGGCCAGGTCGTGGGCTTCTACGGCCGCTCGGGCATCGGCAAGTCGGTGCTGTGCCGCATCATGGCGGGCCTCATCGCCCCCACGGCCGGCACCGTGGAAGTGGGTCTGGCCCAGCAGGCCGTGGCGCCCGGCATGGTGGGCTTCGTGCAGCAGCGCTACCCGCTGTTCGACCACCGCACGCTACTCGATAACCTGCTGGTGGCTGCCGAGCGCAAATACGCCCCGGCCGAGGCACGCCAGCACGTCGACGCCTACCTGGAGCGGTTCTGCCTCGCGCCGCACCGCAAAAAGTATCCGGCCCACCTCTCGGGCGGGCAGCGCCAGCGGGCGGCCATCGCCCAGCAGCTGCTCTGCTCCGACCACCTCATCCTGCTCGATGAGCCCTTCTCCGGCCTCGACGTGGCGATGATTGACGAGCTGAAACAAATAATCGTCGAAGTGACGACCATGGACGAGCTAAACACCGTCATCATCATCTCGCACGATATCGTGACCACCACCGCCCTGGCCGACCGCCTCTGGCTCCTCGGCTACGAGCACGACGCGGCCGGGGCCCTCGTGCCGGGCGCCACTATCAGCCCCCAGCACCAATACAACCTGGCCGAAATGGGCCTCGCCTGGCACGAAAACGTGGAAGCCGAACCCGAATTCGCCCAGTTCGTGGAGCACATCAAGAATGAAATTCGGGGGAGTTAGGCCCAATATCTATTTCTCCAGACATTTGCTTCAACCAACTAGAAATTACAGGGATTCAGTCTATGGAAACTGACAAGATTTTTGAAGACAAAGAGCGCACAGACTTGAATTTCGCAAGTCATCTTGATGACCTGTTCGATTTCTACGACAGAAATGCAAAACCCGAGTTTGCTAAAGTCAGAATGACTATCAATGAGTGGTTTACTAATTATCCTGACAGTGAAAAGAGTGAACTCAAATCCAGGTTTAGAAAGGCCTTTTCGCCTGCCTTCTTCGAATTATTCATTTATCAATTATTCACAAAGCAAGGATTCACACTCACGCCTCATCCTCAAATACAAAGCACTTTAAAAGCTCCGGATTTCCTCGCAGAGAAAGGAGAACTGAGCTTTTACATCGAAGCGAAAGAAGTAGCAGATGCATCTGAGGCTGAAGCAGCATTCTATAAGAGGATTAATACCATTTATGATGCTTTATCAAAACTAATTATTCCTGGTTATTGGCTGATTATAGAAAAATTAAAGGTCAAGAGTATTCAGCAGCCAAGTGGCAAAAAAATAATTAAGCATTTGGAAAGAGAATTACCTGAGTACATTTCTAGAAATGCTGCAGCAAATATTGAGCGAACAGATTGGGGCTATATTGCTCCACTCACAATTGACAGGGATGATATCAAGCTGGTCGTAAGACTTTTTCCAAAATCGTTAAAGCAAATCAAAAATGAATCAATGTCAACCATTGCCAGCTATCCAGCAAAAAGTAGTTGGGGTTATCCCGAAGAGGCTTTAATAAGGGGCGCGGTGCATGAGAAGGCTTCTCGCTATGGTGAATTGGATAGGCCTGAGGTGGTCGGGTAATACAGGAGATACTGTGTTAAAAAGCAAGGAAGTGAGCAAGTTTTTTTAC
>NZ_BMGY01000020.1 GCF_014640435.1 Hymenobacter frigidus
GCTTAGGCTGGAACGACCACTACCTGGAGGACCTGCTCGCCCGAATTGCTAAATGTGTTTAGTCTGCTGCAAAACCTGATAACCGCCGCAAGTACGACGCGGCCTTCCGTGCCGAAGCCTTGCGCCTGGCCGAGCAAAGCCGCTCGACCCAAGCCGCCGCCCGGGCGCTCAACATCGACCCGAAACGTTTCTACCAATGGCAAAAAGCTGCTCAAACGCCGATGGCGGCCGCATTGGGGGCGGCGCTAGACCCGGCTACAGCCGCCGAACTGCGCCAGCTGCGGGCCGCCAACCGGCGGCAGGCGCAGGAGTTGGAGTTGGAGATTTTAAAAAAAGCCATCGGCATCTTCTCACAGACGCCGGACCAATGAGCCGCTACTGCTTCATCGCCGCCGAGTGCGGGTACTTCCCAGTGCGGCGGCTCTGCTAGGTACTCGGGGTGCCGGCCAGTGGGTATTATGCGTGGCAAACGGGGCAGCAGCGGGCGGTGGCGGCGCAAACTCCGGCCTGGGAAACGGCGCTGGTCAAAGCCTTTGGCATCCACCAGCGCCGCTACGGCACCCGCCGGTTGCAAGTCGCCCTGCGTGAAAAAGGGCACCGGGTGGGCCGCCAACGCCTGCGCACGGCCATGCGCCGCCGGGGCCTGCGCGCGCTGCAACCTAAGACCTACACCCCGCGCACGACCGACTCCACCCACGGGCTGCGCTGCGCCCCCAACCGGCTACTTGACCAGCCCAAGCCGACCCAGGCCAACCAGGTCTGGGTCAGCGACATCACGTACCTGCCGCTGGCCAACGGAGAGTGGGCATATCTGTGCGCCTTCCAGGATAGATGCACCAAGCACGTCGTGGGCTGGCACGCGGGGGCCGCCATGCCGGAAGAATTGGTCACCACGGCCTTGCAGCGAGCCTCTTTTGCCCAACCGCCTACCCCAAGCCTCATCGTCCACTCCGACCGGGGCGGGCAGTATTGCGGCAACGCCCACCGCGCGCTCTTGCACCAGCACGGGGCCGTGCGTTCGCAGTGCCGCCGCGGCGAATGCTATGACAATGCCCAAGCTGAAAGTCTCTGTTCCCGCCTTAAAATGGAGGTGCTCGAACTGCGCGAGTGACCCGTTTTTGCCGATTTAGCTGACGCGCAAGCCAGCATCGCCGACTATTTTGACTACTACAATCTGATGTTACGCAGTCGTTGGGCATCTTAGCCCGTTTAGTAGCTTATGATGACTTGCACGCTGGACCTGTACACGGATTATTTGCTGAGTTCGACGGGTCCGACGACGGCCACGGGCTTATCGCGGCTGCTGGACGGGGCGTTGAGCCACGACCACATCACGCGCTGGCTGAGTCAAGGCACCTACGGCCCGGCCGAGGTCTGGCGGCAGGCCAAGCCCCTGATTCGCCAGGCCGAAGCCCGGCGGCCGGCCGGCAAGTTTGCCGTGCTCATCGTCGACGATTCGGTGCTGGAAAAGGCGCACACTGACGCCAACGAGCTGATTTGCACCCATTGGGACCACAGTCAGCAGCGCTACGTCAAGGGCCTGAACTTCGTCAGCCTGCTCTACTAGGCCGCCGACTTGGCCCTTCCCATCGCCGTCGAGCTGGTGCGCAAAACCGTGCCCGTCTACCAGCCCAAGACGCAGAAAACGAGTTATCAGAGCCCGTTCACCAAGAATGAGTATTTGCAGCAGATGCTCCGCGTAGCCCTTACCGGGGTGGCCCCAACAACAGGTGGCCTACCGCTACTTGCTGGCCGACAGCTGGTATGCCTCGGCCGAGAACATGACCCTGGTGCGGGCCCTGGGCCACCACTTTCTTTTTGCCCTCGAAAGCAGCCGCACCGTGGCCCTGAGCGACGCCGACCGCGCGCAGGGCCGGTTCCAGGCCGTGCAGTCGCTGGTGTTTCCCGATACGCAATCCTTGCGCGTCT
Organism: Hymenobacter frigidus; assembly: GCF_014640435.1. GTDB lineage: Bacteria > Bacteroidota > Bacteroidia > Cytophagales > Hymenobacteraceae > Hymenobacter > Hymenobacter frigidus. Next base: position 1,930 of record NZ_BMGY01000020.1, read on the forward strand.
ATTTGCGGGCCGTCCAGCAGGCGGTGCTCGTAACCAGGCAAGTCTTTACAAACCAGGACGGTAGCCAGGGCATGTTGTATCTGGTCAGCAGCGACACCGACCTGGACCAAGCCCAACTGACCACGATTTACCAGAGACGGTGGAAAAGCGCATCAAGCTTTTTGTGTGGAAGAATACCACAAGTCGCTCAAACAGAACGCCTCCATGGGCAAGGCGCCCACCAAAACCCTGGCCACGCAGGCCACCCATTTCTTTGCCGCCGTGCTGGCCTACACCAAACTGGAGGTGCTTAAGCTCAAGTGCGGCATCGGACATTTTCGTCTCAAAGCCCAGCCCTATACCGTCGGCCTGAAAGCCATGTACCACCAACTCGGTCAACTCCGTGCGTAACATCAGATTTTAATATGAGCAGCATGTGTAGCGCTTACGCTATTTTACACCTACTCAAAGTAGCGGTTACCGCCCGCTCAAAGGCCAGGTAAGTGTAGGGCTTGATGAGCACCTGGGTGTGGCGAATGCCAACGCTTTTCACATATTCTACCGGGTAAGCCGTCGTGATGATGATGTTGGGAAAATGCAGTGCAAACTCTTTTACGCCCCCACTCATCAGCCCCAACGCATTGGACGAATTATCCAGCAAATCCAGAAAGACGATATCGACCTGGGCCACCGACTTGGGGTTGACGACTGTTTCCGAAGACCACGCAATTTCCAGCCCCGCATACCGATTGATGTATTTTATCAACAGCTGCTGCGCCAAATCTTCGTCTTCGATTATTCCACAAGTGTGCACGTTCAAGTATCCCGAATTATTTGTCCTACCATACTGCCGCCTGTTCTTGGCTCGAGCTTACAATTGGTCAGTATACAGCATACAGATTGGCGTTGAGGAAGTGGTGGTAACAAGGTTGCCAAACGCCGGACTTGTTGCGGCACCGCCCATCAGATAAGCAATAACTTCTTTCTGAAGACCCAATTTGGAAGCGGAGGTAGCGTTCTTTTTCATTGTGAAAATGGAAATGGTTACTGGGTGAAATGATTGATGTTTAGTAAAACAAGTTATTAAGTTGCACTTCTCTGCCAAAATTCGACCAAGTCCCCCAAACCTTCGACATTTCGATAATTGTTAGCCTTTTCACCGCCGTTTAAAGCAGAATCCACGGCCCACCTCTTTCCAATCCGCTGGCCCGGATTAGAGCCAGACCGACTAATTGGTACTTGGCTGCCAACAATAAAGCGGAGGAGCTAGGGCTGGGGCAGGGGGCCCAGGTACACCCGGAAGGTGGCGCCCACGCCCACGCTGCTATCCACTTCGATGTGGCCGCCGTTGGCCTGCACGAGCCGGTTGACGAGGTAGAGGCCCACGCCCGTGCCTTCGGTGTGGCTGTGGAAGCGGCGAAACAGCTGGAACGGTTCGGGGCCGTGGGCGGCGGCGTCGAAGCCCAGGCCGTTGTCCTGTACCCAGAGCACCGGCTCGCCATCGGCCAGCCAGAACGACACGTGCACCCGGGCCGGGCGGGCGGGGTCGGCGTACTTGAGGGCGTTGCTGAGCAGGTTGAGCACGATGGTGCGCAGGGTGGCGCGCGGGTAGGAAAGCACGGGCCGGGCCGCAAAATCGACGGTGACGTGGGCGCGGGCGGCTCGCACCTAGGGTTCGAGTGCCTGTAGTACGCCTTCCACCATTTCATCCAGCGCCAAGGGTTCGGCCTGGGCCAGGGCGGCCTGTTGCAGCTGTCCCAGAGCGGCTAAGTCGTCGAGCGTGGTGGTGAGCTGACGCAGGCTGTCCTGAAACAAGGGCACCAGGATGCGTTCTTCGGTGGGGTCGGTAAAGGTGACGCTGCGGCGCAACTCTTCGAAGAGCCCGGCCAGGTTGAGCACGGGCAGCTTCAGGTCGTGGCTGGCCGCGTACACAAAGCTGTCGAGGTCGGCGTTGGTGCGGGTGAGAAGGTGGTTGTGGCTGCTCAGGGCGGCGTTGACCAGCTCCGTGTCGATGTGGGCCACCTGCAGGCCGGCGTAGGCGATGGCCAGTTCCTGACCGAACTGCTCGAGTTTCCGCCGGGCCCGTACCTGCTCGCTCACGTCGGTGGCCACCACCGAAACGCCGGTTCGCTGGCCCGCATCATCCACCAACGGCTGGTACACGAAATTCCAGTACACGGTGTCGCGGTGGCCGGCCCTGTCGAGGGTGGAAGGCAATTCGGTGGCCACGTAGGGCACGCCAGTAGCCAGCACGCCATCGAACAGTTCCTCAAAACCCTGACCAGCGGCCTCGAGCAGGGCCTCAAACAGCGGCTTGCCGAGCACTTGGTCGACGGTGCGGCCCCAAATGGCGCACACGGCCGGGTTGGCCAGCTCAATCACGTAGTGCGGCCCCCGGAAAATGGCCACGGCCACCTGCTCGCACACCCGCAACTCCATAGGCCCAGCAAGTGGCCTTGCCGAGGCTAAACCAGCCCGCGCATGTGCTGGCTGAGCAGCTGCGTGCGGCTATTGACCTGCATTTTGCGGTAAACGTGCTTCACGTGCGTGCGAATGGTGAGGGTCGACAAATCGAGGCGCGTGGAAATTTCCTTATCACTCAGCCCGTCCACAATGCCTTGCAATACCTGCCGTTCGCGTGGGGTGAGCAAATCGGAGTGCGTGGTGGGCGTGGGGCGGAAGTGCGAGAGCACCTTGCGGCTGACGTCGCGGCTCATGGGCGCACCGCCGCGGGCCACTTCCAGCACGCCGGCTTTGAGCTGGTCCAGGGTGGTTCCTTTGGTCATGTAGCCGGTGGCTCCGCAGCACAAGGCCTGGTAAATATGCTCCACGTCCTCGTAGGCCGTGAACATGATGACCTCCATGGTCGGGTATTTCTGCTTGAGCAACGGCAGGGCTTCGGTGCCGCTGATGCCCGGCAACCCGACATCGAGCAACAAGACCTGGGGCACCAGCGCGTCATCGAGCTCCGTGAGCAGGTCTTCCACACAGTCGGCCACCACCACCACGCTGATTTCGGGCTGCTGCGTGAAGTAGGTCCGCAGAACTTTGGCCATGACCGCGTCGTCCTCCACAATAGCCAGGGATAAGGACTGCATTCGCTCTAAAAAAGAAAAACCTGGGGACCAACTCATTTTAGGTACTTGTCCGCTCCTCTGCCCACCATCGGTGGTGCGGACTGGAAACCGGGAAGAAGTTTGAATGTAAATACGAATTTGGGAGCTGTCTCAAAAAAAGCCCTCCTTCAGACCTACCCTATTTGCGGGTGTGCAGACCAAAAGTTGACCAATGGCCTCCCAACAACTACTGGGTGTTGGACGGATGACCCCTAGCACGCTGACTTACAAACAGCTGAGCACGTGCCCAACGGAGGCCGAATTAAAATAGTTTACTTGTGTATTTGAATAGTGAGCGCAAGAGCGGAGGGGGCGTCGAAATGAATGATGAGCCAAGACCCGCATCTAGGGTAGGTTTTTTGCGGAAAAGCGGAAGTGAAAAAAGGGAATTTTGTAATGGCCTAGCACCGGCCAGCGGCAGCCCTGCCAGGTGGCCACCAGCACCGCTGCCACGGGCCACTAGTGGCTTGTCCGGCAGCAGCCTGTTCGTCTTTGTCATTAATTATAAGCACCCTCGGTGCGCTTCCATCATCTACCTACACCCTTTTTGGGCAACCCGCGCCGCCGCCTGGGGCATCCGCTCTTCGGCGTGCACCAACAAAGAACCGCATATTGACGCCATTTCCGAAAGGCCAACGGCGATTCTTTCACCAACGCTACCGGAAATTTATTGATTAACCGCTGAATAGTTGAACGCCTTCGGGTTGACTAAGCTTTCATTTGTGGTGCGTATTTCAAGGAACCGGCACCAGCGCCGTAACCTTGCCAAAACGGACCATTTTCCAGTACTTCCTATTGGCCCCAGCCCGAAGAACTCCTCAGCGAACTCCAATGAGCACCTCAGAAGAACTCAGAATATTGAAAACCATGGTGAGCTTTTCCCCGGACCTCATTTGTGCGCTAAGCCCCGAAGGCCGGTTTCGGCACGTGAGCGACGCCTGCCAAAGGGCATTGGGGTATAATACAACCGAAATGATAGGTAAACACTTCTCTGATATTATCCATCCCGACGACAGCACCACCGCCCTGGAAAAATTCCTGGACGCTTGTGGCCGGGCCGAGCCCGTGGGGTTTGAAAGCCGCTGCCTGTGCAAAGACGGCCAAGAGGTCCACATTGCCTGGTCGGCGCTACGGGCCGCCGCCGATGAGCTGCTGATTTGCGTGGGGCGCGACGTGACCCAGCAGCGGCACGCCACCCAGCAAGCCCGTGAGCAGGAAATACAGCACCGGACTATCATCGAGCACGGTTTCGACATGGTGGGCCTGGTGAACGAGCAGGGGGTTTTCACGTACGCGGGCGGTGCTACGCAGCACACCATCGGCTACCGGCCCGAAGAAATGGTGGGCCATTCCGCTTTCGACTTTGTTCATCCCGACGACCTGGCGATGGTAGAATCCTACTTTGCCCTGTTGGCCACGCAGGCCGTTATTTCAATCCCGGACTTTCGCTTCCGCACGGCCAGTGGCGAGTGGCGGTGGCTGGAAACTACCTTGAATGCCTACTTGCAGGATGCCACCAAAATCTTCGTGGTGAATTCGCGCGATATCACGGAACGGAGGCTCAGCTGCCTGGTGCACACCGAGAGGGAGCAGCGCTTGCAGGTCCTCTTTGATAGCGACTCCGCGCTGGCCGCTTTTCAAACTGCCGATGGCCTGGTACTCGACGCCAATCCGGCTCTGCTGGCCTTCCTAAAAAAAGAAAAACAGGAAATCCTCAACCGCCCGCTGGTCGACTTCCTGCCCGCGGAGATACGCCCCCTAATTTCCCAGATGCACCTCGAAATGGCCCACGGGGCCAAGGTGCAGTTCGAAACCAAAGTGCAGTTTGAGGGCGAGAAAGAAAAAATCATGAAAGCGACCAAGACGCCGCTGATGGTCGACGGCGAACTTATTGGCGTGTATTGTACGATGCAGGACGTTACGGAAATAACTACTGCGCAACGCCTTATCAAGCAACAAGCGGCGCAGCTCACCATGGTTATGGAGAGCATCAACGACGCCTTTTTCTCAATCGACCACGAGTGGAAGCTGACGTACCTTAACACCGAAGCCGAGCGGCTGCTGGGCATAAGCCGTGAAGGCGCCCTCGGCATCAGTTTCTGGAGCCTGTTCTCCGAAGAGGTCGACGGCATCTGTCACCAGCACTACCAGAAGGCTATTGCCACGGGGGAGACAGTGCAGTTTGAGGTCTATTTTGAGCGCGAAAAGTTGTGGCTGGAAGTGAAAGCCTATCCCTTCGCCGAGGGCCTGTCGGTGTTTTTCGCGGACATTACCAAACGGGTGAAGGCCGATAAACAGCTCAAGCTCATGGCTCTGGTGGCCCGCGGCACCGACAACGGCGTGGTCATCACCGATGCCCAGGGGCGCACAGAATGGGTCAACGATGCCTTTACCAAGCAAACGGGCTATGGCCTGGACGAGGTGCGGGGCCGCGTACCGGGCTCGGTGCTGCAAGGCCCCGAAACCGACCCCGTAACGCTAAGCTATATTCAGGAGCGCATGCAGCAGCACAGGCCGTTCTCGGCCACCATCCTCAACTACAAAAAATCGGGCAAGAAGCTGTGGTTTGCCATGGATATCACCCCCATTCACAACGATGCCGGCCAGCTAACCCAGTTTGTGACCATTCAGCAAGACATCACCTTCCGCAAGGAGGTGGAGGCCAGCCAGGCCGCCATGACCCAGGATTTGTACCGCCAAAACCGCGACTTGCAGCAGTTCACTTACGTGATTTCGCACAACCTGCGGGCTCCCCTGGCCAACGCCCTGGGGCTGGCCACGGTGCTCACGAAAATGGATAAAAATGGCGAAGTGTTTGCGACGGCTCTGACCCACCTGCGCCAGAGCATGGTGCAGGCCGACGATGTGCTCAAGGATTTGAACTTGGTGCTTTCCATCCGGGACAAGAAGGACATGCAGGCGATGGAGCCCCTGGCCCTGAAAGATGTCTGCCAGCAAGCCATTAATAACCTGGAGGAGGCCTTGCACGAGTGCGACGGCAAAGTGGTGCTCAACGTAGAAGACCAGCTGATGACCCGGGGCAACCGGGCCTACCTCTACAGTATTTTCTACAACCTGCTGTCCAATTCCATCAAGTACCGCTCCGAGGAGCGCACCTTACAGGTCGACATCGTGTGCTGCACCGGGGCGCACGGTGGCCCCACCATCACGTTCACCGACAACGGCTCGGGCTTCGACATGTTCAAGGCCGGTTCCGACGTCTTTCAGCTCTACAAGCGCTTCCACACCAACCAGCGCGGCCGGGGCATTGGCCTGTTCCTGGTCAAGACCCACGTGGAGGCCATGGGCGGCAAGATTGAAGTCACCAGTGAGGTGAATTTTGGCACCCGCTTCACCATCCACTTAGACAAGCGTTAATTCCGGCGGTATGCTCACCTACCTCATCGACGACGACCCCGTCAGCCTGTTCCTTACCGAGCATATGCTGCGTCTGGAAGGCTTCATGGCCCCGATTTTGGCTTTTGCTGGTGCCGAAGAAGCCTTGGCGCACTTGCTGCCCCGGCTGGCTACCAACCCGCCCGGGCTTATCTTCCTCGACTTGAACATGCCGGTGATGGACGGCTGGGGATTTCTGGACGCATTGGCTCCCCATGCCTCCGCTCTGCAGGACGGGTGCCGGATTTACCTACTCACCTCTTCGCTGGCCCTGGTTGATACGGAAAAGGCCCGGGACCACGCACTGGTGCATGGCATCATTCATAAGCCGCTCGACGAAGAGACCATACGGGCAGTAGTACTGAAAAAAACCAGAACACAGCTGGCAGCCGCGCCTGCCGTTGGCGCGCGCAGTAGCCGGGGCGAGGCCTAGCGCTGCTGGCAGCTTTTGTTTCGTCAGCCAGCCCTTGACCAAATAGCGTGTGGCCAGCCCTTGCATTGCGCAATCAGCCCGGGCATTGCGGCAACAGCAAAACCAGGAGGTATCCGCTACGCACGGGGCCGTTTCGAAGGGGATATGTCAAGCCGCAACCAAATAATATTGAGCGTTTATCCCTCAATTAGGGTAGTGATTTTGGGCAAGGTACAGGCAGGGGCCGCCATAGCTTTGTGGCTTCCCTTGAGCTGTTTACGAATGATATTACTCTTTACCAGATTACCCGCGCTGGTTAGCCTTCCCGGCCGGCCGCCGCGCCGTACACCGGCTGGCCGCCACCTTCGCGTAGCCGCTTGCCTGATGGGGCTGGCCAGCCTTGGGGCCAGCGGGTCCTTGGCGGCCCAAACCCTGGCCAACCGTGGCGCGCACGTACTTGTGCAGCCGGGAGCCTTCGTGGTCGTGCGGGGGTCGATGGCCAACACGGCGGGCAGCACCCTGACCAATGCCGGCACCCTGCTCCTGACCGGGGACTTTGCCAATGCTGGGGCCCTCAACTCCTCCGGGTGGGTGGTGTTTGCTGGGGCAGTCAACCAAACCCTGACCTCGGGCGGGAGCAACTTGGCGCAGGTAGAAGTGCGCAACACGGGCAGTGCCGGCACCAATCGCGTGCTGGTGCCCAACGATGTTACGCTCACGGGCCAGCTGCTGCTTACCCAAGGGGGAGTGCGCACCGAGCCCACCGCGTTTCTGACGCTGCTCCCGGGTGCCACCGTGGCGGGTGAAGCCCCGGGCCGCTACGTGCAGGGCAACCTGCGCGTGATACGCGACCTGGTAGCCGGGGTACTGGACTTTGGCAACGGATTGGCGCTCGACGCGACCGGCTCTCCCTTGGGCACAGTAACCGCCACCCGCACCGCCGGGCTAACCACGGCGAACGTAAGCTATGCCACCAACTCGAACGGAGGGCTCTCGAAAGGCATTGACCGCATCTGGGCCCTCACGTCCACCTTGTCCCCCATACAAGCCATCCCCCTCACGTTTTCTTGGCTAGCCGACGACGACAATGGACTGACGGATTTCACGGCGGCGCAGGTGTGGCAGCAGCGGCCGGCGGGCGGGTCGTGGTTTACCACCATGCAGCCTACTTCGGCAGTTACGCGGACCATTACGGCCACCACCACCACGCTCTCGCGCTACACCGTGAGCAACCGCGCCAATCCGCTGCCCGTCGAGCTCAGCCTTTTCTCCGCCGCGCGGCAGGGCGATGCCGCGTGGCTGCGCTGGACCACCGCGAGCGAGCGCAACAACGCCAAGTTCGACGTGGAAAGCAGTACCGACGGACAGCTGTTCCGGCGAATCGCAACGGTGGCCAGCCGCAGCACCAACGGCCAGGGCGCGGTGTATGACACCAAAGACCCCAACATTGCCCGCTACAGGGTAGCCACCGTGTACTACCGGCTGCGCCAGGTAGACCGGGATAGCACCGAAACCTTCTCCCCGGTGCGGTCCGTAGCCGCTGCCATGGCCACTGCCCTGCAGCTGCAGGCCTACCCCAATCCCTTTGGCGAAGCCGTGACGGTGGCCGTGGAGGCCTTGGGTGCCGGCCCCGCCAGCGTAGTGCTGCGCGATGGGCTGGGCCGGGCGGTCTGGCAGCAGACGATGGTGCTGGTCCGTGGCGTCAGCGAGCACCGGCTGGTGCCCCCGGCTTCGCTGCCCCCGGGCGTATACCTGCTCACCGTCACACAGGCCGCGCAGCAGCGCCACCTCACCCTCACGCGCCAATAGCCGCCAGTGCCCCGGCCCACCGGTGCGGGGTTTACTACGCTTTTTCCTATCGTTTTCTGGCCCCCAAAACGTGGCCGCTTGTCTGTTTTCTTACCATAACATGAAAAAGATTTACCTGCTGTGCTTGCTGATAATGCAAACCGGCGCGGGCTACCTGATGGCCCAAAACGTTGGCATTAATGCGACGGGCGCATTGCCCGACACCAAGGCGATGCTCGATATTTCGTCAACCTCCAGCGGCCTGCTGATTCCGCGCATGACCACGGTGCAGCGCGATGCCATCGCGGGTCCCACGGTGGGCCTCCAGGTGTACAACCTGACCACCAACACGGTGGATGTCTTTCGCGGGGTAAACTGGGAAGCCACGGGCTTCATGAGTCCGACCAGCTCGGTGGTGAACGTGAACTCGCTGGCCGACCTGCCGGCACCCTCTAACGGGGTCATTACGCTGGTGGAGGGCAAAATGTATTCCTTCTCGGGCATCGTCAACATCAGCCCCAACTACATCGACCTCAACGGGGCCGCGGCGCGCGGCAACAACCCAGTCGGCGACGGCGTGGCCTCGAACGTGAGCGGGGCGGTGCTGCGCAGCACCGGCAAGCACGTGTATCTGGAAAAGCTGCTCGTCATTCTGGCCAGCTCTACCACCAAGGCTTATGACTTCGCGGACAACGTGGGCGACAAATCCTGCAACATCATCACCGGCAACAATGTGAAGCCCGCTTCCCCGGCCCAGCCCGCGGGCCCGGGCGTGGGCACGGTATCAGGGTTCCGGGCCGTGATTATCCTGCAGAACTACTTCGACGTGAGCGACGGCCTGAAAGTAACCGGCACCATGGGCCGGCTGATTCTGGGCTTCAACCTGTTTGGCAGCATCACGGCCGGCAACAGTGCCGTGGAGATGCTTTCGGGCCTGACCGTAAACGACGTGGACCTGTCCAACAACCACTTCATTTTTACCCCCAACGTCGCCGCCACTGGCATCAAGATTTCGGGCGCAACCGTGGACCGGGGCCGGATGAGCACCAACATGTTTCGCAACGTGGCCACGCCCATTACCGGGTTTAGTGGCGACACGCCCGGCTGGCAAATGCAAAACAACACGGGGGTTCCGAATACCCGTGCGCAGGGCTTCCTATATATGAACGGTAACACCACGGCCACCAACTTTGTCGACCAGACATCCTACGTGAAGGTGGCGGGCAACACGACGATAGTGCGGCAGCAGAAATTCACGTCCATCACCACCAACAGGCTCACCTATGCTGGCAAATCGTCCACTTCGGTGCGGGTAACTGCCATAATTGGCGGCAAAGCGCCCTTTGCCGGCGCTGATTACTCCATTGCTATTATCAAAAACGGGGTGACCATTCCATTGCCCGCCGCTTCCATCGGTTCCATGCTCAATAACCAGGGCTTTCAGATAGTACTGGAAACCGACGTGGACTTGGCAACCGGAGATTTTCTGGAGCTTGGCATCCGGAACACCGCCAGCACCGCCAGCGTCACAATCTCCGACCTGCAGTTACGGGTTTCAGAATAGCCCGGTACCGGTTCTGGCCGGGCCGGTTCGGCGGGCTCTTCTGCCGGTCAGTTGGCCAAGGCGACCGGTGGGAAGATGGTCACCAAGTTGGCTGTGGCGGGCTGTGCCACCGGGTTGCCCTGGCAGGTCCTGAATGAAACCCGGGATAACCCCAAAGAAGCTGGCCCAGGAAATGGGCACGAGTCTAAACGTGCCTGCGGTTTACTAGAGCAGTTTCGAAGTTTGTGTACGTGGGCGATGTAGCGTGGACTCTGCGAGTCCGCGCCCGGCCCGGCCGACACGCGGACTCGCAGAGTCCACGCTACACGTACACTAACCCCGGAACCGCTTTAACGCTACGTACCGACGTGCTGGCGGGCGTCTGCGACGCGCGCCAGCACGTCGGTACGTTATCGGTTTACTTCACCAGGCAGGTTGAAACCGCAGGCGCTAGCTGCTTAAATCAGAAGCTAAGTGCTTGCACAAAATTAAATGAGGTATTAGGGGGGTCATGCTGAGCTTGTCGAAGCATCTTTACCGCTTCGTTGAACGACCCTGACGAAGCAGTAGAGATGCTTCGACAAGCTCAGCATGACGTTCTGATTGTACAATTAATTTAGAACAAGCACTTGAAAGAGTGGCGGAATGAACAAGTAAGAAGGGCGTTGAGCCAAGGTAGAGTAAGCGTTTGGGGTAGAAGTCCTACCGCATTTTAGGTAGGACTTTTTACAGGTAGCGATGAGCGTGCAAAATATCTTTGCAATACCTCTTATTCTACTTAGTTATGACCCAAGCTTATACTCATCCGATTGCTTTACTTGGCTTTCGCCTTTTGATTTTTAACCGGGTTTTGTTGGGTCAGCGAGTCGCTGTGCTCGCTAAATCAACGGTAATCTGCGGATTGCTGCTTGCCTTTTTACTCCTGAGTCAGAAAGGGCATTGCCAAAACCCCAGCTGGCAATGGGCCGTCCAATCAACCGGAACCGGCATTGGGCAATTGAAAGGCTTGGCCGTGGACGCCGCCGGCAATTCTTACCAAGTAGGATTTTTTACGGAAAGCATCAACTTCGGCGCTACCACACTGGTTAGCCGGGGGCGCAGCGATGTTTTCGTGGCCAAGCTTACCCAGGCGGGCAACTGGGAATGGGCCGTTTCGGTGGGCGCCGCGGGCAGTGACCACGCCACCGGAGTGGCCATAGATGCCGCGGGGCGCATCTTCATCAGCGGCAGTTTCAACAACCAGGTTCAATTTGGCCCTGCTGCCCTCACGAGCCAAGGAGACATGGACGTGTTCGTGGCTCAAATCAGCCCCTACGGCCAGTGGCAGTGGGCCAACTCGGCGGGCGGCCCGGGCCAGGACCGGGTGTGCTCCCTCGCCGTTTCGAACACCGGGGCCCTGGTGGTAGGCGGCCAGTTCACTGAAACGGCCAATTTTGGGCCTACCGCCTTGGTTAGCAACGGCAGCACAGATGCCTTTGTGGCCCGGATGGGCCACGATGGGGGCTGGCAGTGGGCCATTGGGGCGGGCGCGGCCGGCAACGATGAGGCCACCGCCGTGGCCACCAATGCAGCCGGCGATGTCTACGTCACGGGCTACTTCAGCAACACCGCGGCATTTGGCAGCTCCATCCTCACCGGGCAGGGCATGGACGATGCCTTTGTGGGCAAAATCAGTGGTGCCGGGCAGTGGCGATGGGCCACCGCGGCCACCAGCACCAACACCGCCTATGGCAAAGGCCTGGCGGTTGACCCCACGGGCGGCGTGTTTGTTACGGGCTCCTTCTGGGGCAGCGGCCAATTTGGAAGCACGCGCCTGAGCAGCAATTCCAGCGACGATGGTTTCGTGTCCCGCATCACCGATGCGGGGCAGTGGCAGTGGACTACCGTGCTGTCCAGCAACTACCTCGAAAGCATTGTCGGCATTGCCCTAGATAAAATGGGCAAGCTCTACGTGGCCGGCACCTTTAGCCAGACCATTTACGCCGGCACTTTCCACGTCACCAGCCGCGGTTATCAAGATGTTTTTATTGGGTACCTGAACCAACAGGGTGCTTGGCTGGGCCTCACCGCTGGCGGTGGCGCCGAACCCGATGGCACCCAGGCCATGGCCCTCGCGCCGGGCGGCGAAGTATTCGTGGGCGGTGATTTTAGCTCGGCCGCTACGTTTGGCGCTACCCAGCTGCAATCGGGCACGCCGGCGGCGCAAGTCTGCGTTGGGCGGGCCACGGTACCACAGCCCTAACCTAATACGCTTTTGAGGAGGGAATTGCTTTCCGACGTGCTGAAGAAGTGCGCAGGAAAGCAATTGCCAAAAACATTTCAGTATCAGTATCTAACTAACGCTATGAGAGCAACCTTACTACTCACCCTGCTACTGGCTGTTTCGGGACTCAGCTTTGGGCAGGCGCCCGCCTTGGGAACAGCTTCGACCTACGGGGCATTCACGGCCAGTGGCGCATTTAATAATACTGGAGCAACCGCTATTACCGGAAACATCGGAACCAATTTGGGGGCCGTAACCGGTTTTCCCCCCGGAACGCATACGGGGATACCTTCCGTGCAGGACAGTGCCTCTAGCCAAGCGGCTAAGGATGTGAACGCGGCTTATTCCGCCATGAGCCTCAATACCACCGGCACTACCCTCGGCGCGGCTTTGGGCGGTGGCCAAACCCTCACGCCGGGTGTTTACTTGCTAAGCACCGCCGCTACGCTATCCGGCGACTTGAATCTTGATGGTCTCGGCGATGCCAACGCCGGGTTTATCATCCGGATTAATGGGGCCTTGTCGGCTGCGGCCGCAACCCACGTACGGCTGCTCAACTCCGCTTCATGGAGCAAGGTGTACTGGCAGATAAACGGCCGCGTCGACATCGGCGAAAATTCCGCTTTCAAAGGAACCCTGCTGGTCAATGCCGACATCAACATGATGCTTAATGCGACGCTTCAGGGCCGGGCCCTCACCCGGGGGGGCATCATCACGCTCAATACCAACAACATTAGCACCGCAGCGGCCGATGTTCCATTGCCGGTGAAACTCATCAGCTTCACGGCTGAGCGCCAGGGCGAAACGGCCCTGCTGCGCTGGACCACCGCAACGGAGCAGAACAACGCCTACTTCGCCTTGGAAAGCAGCGCCGATGGCCAACACTTCGGCACGATAGGCCGCGTGAGTGGCACCAGCAATTCTACGCAAGCGCGCACTTACCAGTGGACGGATACCCGCTTGGCCGAGTACTCGGCAGGCCAGGTTTACTACCGGCTCAGGCAGGTCGATACGGATAGCTCAACGCACTATTCCCCGTTGCGGATGGTCGCGCTTGCGCCTCTGGCGGGCCTTCAGATGCAGGCGTTTCCCTCGCCTTCCCAGTTGCCCGCCAACCTGCTCATCCAGGCCGGGCAAGCCGGCCCCGCCACCCTGCGCCTGACGGATGCCCTTGGCCACCTGGTGGCTGCGCGCCAGCTCCCCTTGAATACGGGCAGCAATTCGGTGCCCTTGAACGAGGGCCCGCGCCTCGCCCCGGGCCTGTACCTGGTACACCTGCAGCAGGGTGCCCGGCGCCAAACGCTCCGGTTTGTGCAAGAGTAGTTTTTCCTATAAAAAACGACGGCAGCAACCAGATGACCAGTTGCTTAATCTGTCTCCCCCAACGGGTGGCAAAGCGCGGCTTTGCCACCCGTTGGGGTCTTACACCCTGCTATACGGCATCCTTTTACAATTCCATGTCATGAGAAAACACGTACTATACCTGGCGGCGCTGCTGGCGCCGCTACTGCTCACTGCGCTGACCGGCGTGGGGCAAACCGTTACGAACCCTTCGCTGACCAGCGGCTATGATATGGCGAAAAGCGGGCTGGTTTTCGGGAACCGCCCGGCCCCCACGCCCGCCGTTAATAGCGGCAGCAGCGGCATTGCCTCCGGGCCGCAGTACACCGGGAATGGCTGCTTTATTCCAGCCGATGCCTCCTACACCACCCTGGGCCGCAACGATGACGGCTCCTTTGGGCCTATTGCGTTGCCCTTCACGTTTCGCCTGTACGGCAGCTCCTACACGCAGGTGTGGATAAACACCAACGGCAACCTGACGTTTCAGGGACCTTTCAGCAGCTTTTCATCGTCGGGCTTTCCGTCGGGTGTGCCCATGGTGGCGCCCTTCTGGTCCGATGTGGACACGCGCAACCCCGCCAGCGGCCTGATTCACTACAAGCTGAGCCCCACCAACCTGATTGTGACGTGGGACAACGTGGGCTATTACGGCACCATGGCGGATAAGCTGAGTACTTTCCAGGCCATTATTGGCTCCGAAACCGATGCCTTGCTAGGCCCCGGCCAGAACGTGAGCCTGCGCTACGGCGACATGCAATGGACCACGGGCTTGGCCTCGGGCGGGGTCGGTGGGTTCATGGGTATCCCGGCCACGGTGGGTGTCAACAACGGCAATAACCTTGATTACGTGCAGGTGGGCCGTTTCAACCTCAACAACTCGGACTACGACGGCCCCGGCGGAGCCCATGACGGCGTGAATTACCTCGATGGACAATGCTTCGGCTTTAATGTGGGCAATGCGGGCAACGCGCCGCCCTCGGCCAATAATATGCCCCTCAACAACACGGTGACCGTAGCCTGTGGCCAGACCGTAACGCTCGACCCACGGTTTCTGGGACCGGAAGTGAACCAGACCGTGACCGTGGGCGTGAACACGAACGGGCTGTGCAACACCAGTGTGACGACCACCAATGGCACCATCGCCAACGCGCACATCGTCATCACGGGCACCCCATGCAACGTGGGTACGCACCCCATTATCCTGACCGCTACCGACAACGGCAGCCCCACGGGCATTACCACCGTCACGCTGAACGTGGTAGTGGTAGCCTGCTGCAACCTGCAGCTCGCCGCCACCCCTACTCCCGTGGCCTGCCCCGGGGGCACCGACGGTGCCCTCGACCTGACGGTGAGCAATGCTACCGCCCCGCTGACCTACCGCTGGAGCAACGGTGCCACCACCCAAGACCTGACGGGCGTGCCCCCGGGCACATACACCGTAACCGTAACCGAGGCCAACGGCTGCACAGCTACCGCTTCCTACAGCCTCGGGCAGCAGGACACCGTGAACCCCACGGCCCGGACCCGCAACATCACCCTGCCCCTGAATACCGCCGGTGCCGCCACCCTCACGCCGGCCAACGTGGATAATGGCAGCACCGACAACTGCATCTTTACCCTGGCCCTCAATCGCACGGCCTTCGACTGCTCGAACCTGGGCCCGAACACCGTGACCCTAACCGTGACCGATGGGAATGGCAACGTGGGTACCGCCACTGCCACCGTTACCGTCGTGGATGTCATCGCACCCACCGTGCGCACCCGCCCGGCTACGGTATACCTCAATGCGGCCGGCCAGGCCAGTCTGACCGCGGGGCAGGTGAACGACGGCTCCCTGGATGCCTGCGGCGTGGCATCAACCTTGGTGAGCACGACTTCCTTTGGCTGTGCCAACCTGGGCGCTAACAACGTGAGCCTGACGGTGACTGATGTGCACGGCAATACGGCCGTTGGCGCGGTAGTGGTCACCGTGGCCGACAGCCTTGCCCCCACCATGAGCGGGGTGCCGGCCAACATCAGCACCACGACCCCGATTGATAATCACACAGCCATCGTGCGCTGGACGGCTCCATTGGTGGCCGATAACTGCAGCGCGACCCTTACCTCCTCGCACCAGAGCGGCGCGGTCTTTCCAGTGGGCGTTACCACGGTTACCCTAACGGCCACCGACCCCGCTGGCAACCGCACCAGCCGCTCATTCCAGGTAACGGTCCTCGGCTGGGCCATGTCTGCCAGCTTGAGCAGCCCCACTTTCAGCCCAATCAACAGCGGCAGCGCTTCCGTCGGATACAATGTAAGCTGCTACGGCGCCCGTACCGGCACCGCAACCGTGAGCGTGACCGGCGGCGACCAGCCGTATAGCTACCTGTGGAGCACCGGCCAGACTGGAGCCACCGCCACGGGGCTGCCGGCCGGTACGCACACGGTCACCGTCACCGACGCCAATGGCATGCGTATCGTTCGTACCATTACGCTCACGCAGGCCCCGGCCATAACCGTTACGACCAGCGCCACCCTGCTCACAAGTTTTAATGGCGCGCAACCGCGCACCCTCTACCGTGGCTACGGTGCCCAGTCCCTGGAGCTTCGCGGCGTAGCTACTGGCGGCATGGGCGGCTACACCTACACCTGGGCCCCGGCCACTGGCCTGAGCCGTACCACTGGCAATACTGTCACGGCCAGCCCTACCGTCACGACTACCTATACCCTTACGGTTGTCGACGCCAATGACTGCACGGCGGCCATCAGCCAGGTCACGGTAGTCGTGCTGGATGTGCGTTGCGGCAATAAAAACGATAAGGTGCTGGTATGCCACAACGGCCACGAAATCTGCATCAGCGCGAACGCCGTGCCCGCCCATCTCAACGGCCACCCCGGCGACCGGCTGGGTAGCTGCATCGCCCCGCTGGTGCTTGGCGCCCAGGGCGCATCCAGTACCCCGGCCGCCCCCGCTACACTGAAGGAAACTGCGCTGCTGGAGGCCTTCCCCAACCCGTTTGCCAACAGCACAACGGTACGTTTCCGGCAAGTCGAAACAGCTGCCGTGCAGGTGCGCGTCTACGATGGTCAGGGGCGCGTAGTAGCGGTGCTTTTCAACGGAGTAGCTGAAGCCGACCGGGAATATTCGCTCGTGTTGGATGCTACCCCGCTAGCCACCGGCATCTACCTCTGCCGGTACGAAAGCCTGGGTAAGAGTATCACCCAACGCTTATCCGTGACCCGGTAACGGCGATGCAATAGGTTACCTCACCCGGCGACCGCACACTGAAGAACTGCAAAAAAGCCATCGGTTTCTATCGATGGCTTTTTTGGTGACTACTATTTCTCAAGCTGCCGAGTATTCCGGTTCTGGCTTTCTACATCAATTACCCAAAACACTGAAGACAAGGCTCCCATTCAAACCAAACAGCCGTAGAACCGGCGTTTCTGCGGTCATGACCGCAGAAATAAGCAAGCCACACAAGCCCCAGGACCAGCGCCAACGTGGCCACGCCCCCTACGCTTAGGTGTTGCCTTAAAAAACAAAAAAGCCTCTAGCGCAATGCTAGAGGCTTTTTTCGTGGCAACAGTTGGAATCGAACCAACGACACCAGCATTTTCAGTGCTGTGCTCTACCAACTGAGCTATGTTGCCGCTTCCCCGCCATGCTTGAGGGCGCTTAGGGGACCGCAAAGGTACGATAGCAAAGCAACGACGCAAGAAACCACGCAAAAAAAGTACCGATGGGCGAATATTTTCCCGCAAAGTATTCGGCATGCCGAGTATATTCGTAATCACAAAGCCTTCTGTCTTGTTACCTTTACTGACATGTTGCAATCCATCCTCTTTCTACTGCTGCTCGTGGCGGCGTTCGGCCTGTTTGCGTGGCAGGTCCGAAAAATACGGGCCAATATCCTCGTTGGGCGCGACCGGGACATGAGCGGCAACGTCGCCGAACGGTTCCAAAAAACCCTGCTGGTCGCGTTTGGCCAGCAGAAGATGTTCAAGCGCCTCACCCCCGCCCTGCTCCACCTCATTGTGTACGTGGGCTTTCTGGTGATTAACGTGGAGGTGCTGGAAATTGTGGTCGATGGCCTGTTCGGCACCCACCGCTTCCTCAAGTTTCTGGGACCGGTGTACGACGGGCTGATGGCGACCAACGAAATCCTGGCGGCCCTGGTGCTGGTGGCCGTGGCCGCATTCTGGTGGCGCCGCAACAGCAACCCACCCCTCAAGCGCTTTAGCGGCCCCGAGCTGCGCCTGTGGCCCAAGCTCGACGCCAACATCATTCTCTACGTCGAAGTAGTGCTCATGATGGCCCTGTTCTTCATGAACACCGCCGACCTCAAGCTGCACCAGATGGAAGGCCAGGACCTGCCGGGCACCTTCCCCGTCAGCAACCTGCTAGTGGGTCTGCTACCCACCAACGTGGCCACCCTGGAGGTGCTGGAACGCACCGGCTGGTGGGCACACATCATCGGCATCTTCTTGTTTCTCAACTACCTGCCCAGCTCGAAGCACTTCCACATCATCATGGCGTTTCCGGGGGTGTGGTACTCGCGCCTAGTGCCGCAGGGGCAGTTTTCCAACGTGGAAAGCATCACCAACGAGGTGAAGGCCATGATGGACCCCAGCTTCGTGGTGCCGCCCGCGCCCACCGCGGCCGATGGCTCGGCGCTGGCCCCCGCACCTTTTGGGGCCAAGGACGTGGAGGACCTGCCCTGGACCAACCTGCTGGCCGCCTACTCCTGCACTGAGTGCGGCCGCTGCACCTCGGTGTGCCCCGCCAACCTCACGGGCAAGCTGCTCTCGCCCCGCAAAATCATCATGGACACCCGCGACCGGGTGGAGGAGAAGTACAACTCGCCGCTGATTTTTCAGCCCAACGTGTACGGGGCCGAAGCCAAGCACGAGCCCATTACGGACTTAGCCAACGCCACGCTGCTACGCGGCAAGGTGACACCCGAGGAACTCTGGGCCTGCACCACCTGCAACGCCTGCGTGGAAAGCTGCCCGGTGAATATCAACCCGCTCGAGAGCATCATCGAGATGCGCCGCTTCCTGGTGCTGGAAGAATCGGCCGCACCCAACTCGCTGAACGTGATGTTTTCCAACATTGAGAACAACGGCGCGCCGTGGGCCTTCTCGCCATCGGACCGGTTCAACTGGGCCGATGAGCTGTTTGCTACGGAGAAGCAGCCCGCAGCGGTGGTCGCGTAATTAACAACACCAATTGAACGTCATGCCGAGCGCAGCCGAGGCATCTCGCGTGTGGCACTAACTCAACCGTTGGGCCGTCAATGGCTACTGCTGCACGCGAGATGCTTCGGCTGCGCTCAGCATGACGTTTTAAATTATACCCATCATGTCCCCAACCACTCCCGCTGCTGGCGAAAAGCGCCAAATCAACGTTCCCGTCATGGCCGACCTGGCGGCCCGCAACGAGTCGCCCGAAATCCTGTTCTGGGTGGGCTGCGCCGGCGCTTTCGATGACCGGTACAAGCGCGTGACCCGCGCCTTCGTGCGCATTTTGGAGCATGTGGGCACCAACTACGCGGTGCTGGGCCTGGAAGAAAGCTGCACCGGCGACCCGGCCAAGCGCGCCGGCAACGAATTTCTGTTTCAGATGCAGGCCATGACGAACATCACGACGCTGAACGGCTACGGCATCAAGAAAATCGTGACGGCCTGCCCGCACTGCTTCAACACCATCAAGAACGAATACCCCGCCCTGGGTGGTGATTATGAGGTAATTCACCACAGCACCTACCTGCAGCAACTCATCAACGAGGGCAAAGTAGGCGTGAGCGGCGGCGAAAGCTTCAAGGGCCGCCGCATCACCTTCCACGACTCCTGCTACCTGGGCCGGGCCAACAATATTTACGAAGCCCCGCGCGACGTACTGGCCGCCCTCGACGCCGACCTAGTGGAGATGAAGCGCAGCCGCGCCAACGGCCTGTGCTGCGGCGCGGGCGGGGCCCAGATGTGGAAAGACGCCGAGCCCGGCAAGAAGGAAATCAACATCGAGCGTACCGAGGAAGCCCTGGCCACCCTCAGCGGGCAGGCCGAAGCCCTAGCCAACCTAGGCGGCGTAGAAACCGAAACCAGCGCCCCCGGCCCGCACGATTTGCAGGGCAGCATCATCGCCGTATCGTGCCCCTTCTGCATGACCATGATGAGCGACGGCGTGAAAAACAAGGAACAAGAAGGCCGCGTGCAGGTGTTTGACCTGGCCGAGCTGATAGCCTCCGCCGAGGGCATCAACGCCTAACGGGCTTCTTTTTGAAGAAATCGAAACGTCATGCTGAGCTTGTCGAAGCACCTCTACCGCGCAACTAATTTTGGTTGGTACAGCGGCAGAGATGCTTCGACAAGCCCAGCATGACGTTCTTTATTGTTGCAATAAGTCCTCCGGAGCTGCGTTTTTACTAAAACGCTACGGCTACGCTACCAACCAATAATTCTGCGCCTCATGCATATTGCCTTCCACCAACTCCCGCCCGACGCCCGGGTCTGGATTTACCAAGCCAACCGCTCCCTTACGGACGCAGAAATGACGGCAACCCTGCCCGCCCTGGCCCGGTTTGCCGAGGAATGGACCAGCCACGGCCGCAGCCTGCTGGCCTCGGCCGGGTTCCGGCATCAACAGTTCTTAGTAGTGGGGCTGAACGAAGGCGTGGCCGGCGCGAGCGGCTGTTCCATCGATGCGTCGGTACGCTTTGTGGCGCAGCTGGAGCAGCAGCTGGGCGTGGAGCTGCTGGAGAAATCACGCCTGGCATTTTTGCCGGCCGGTACGGTTCAGGTTATGACGCGAACAGAATTGAAGGCGGCAATAGCCGCCGGCGCGCTCACGGCGAATACGCCATATTTCGATAATACGATAGCAACCAAGGGTGAGTTGGATACAGAGTGGCCCCGGCCCGCCGGGCAAACCTGGCTAGCCCGCTACTTCGGGCAGGAAGAAAAAAACCCGCAGCTTGCATGAATGCTACTCAAACGTAGTATTATTGCTAACCCAAAAATGCCGAATGGAGAATGCTTCCCGGTGCCCCGCTTCCCTTCCCTCCCCACCCCCACCACTATTCCATCCATGAGGAAACTATTATTCATCTGCGCCGCGGCCGGCTCCGCCGCGCTGCTGAACGGCTGTGCTACCACGAGCAGCCTGAGCAAAGGTGACAAACAGTTCGCCCGCGGCCAGTATGAATTGGCGATTCCCTTGTACCAGGCCGACATTGCCAAGGGTAAGAACGCTGCCATCTCCAATTTCCGGCTTGGCGAAGCTTACCGCCTCTCAAACCGGGTGGAAATGGCCGAGCCTTTCTACAAAGCCGCTTTGGATGGTGGCGTAAAGAATGCCGATGCCGGCTTCCGCTATGCGGAAGCCCTGAAGGCCAACGGCAAATACGACGAAGCGGCGGCTCAGTTTGCCACCTATGCCAGCAGCGGCGGTAACCGCACTCTGGCGGTCCGCGCCGACGGGGAAAGCAAGAACGCCACCGCCAGCAAGGAAGTGGCGGCTACCAAGAATAAGTACGAGGTGATGCCGGTGGACGCCCTCAACTCGGCGGCCTCGGATTTTGGCGGCACGATGATGGCCAGCACCGGCGAACTGGTGTTTGCCTCGGGCCGCGACGGCAAGAAATTCCTCGGCAACGGCGAGAATTTCAACGACCTCTACGCCATTAAGTTTGACAACGCGGCGACCATGACCGGCGGCACGGCCCACAAGCTGGAAGGCCCGTTCAACTCCGAAACCAAGCACGAAGCCAGCGCGACCTACACGCCCGACGGCAGGACGGTGGTGTTTGCCCGCTCGAACGACGGCAGCAAGAAAGGCTACCTGAGCGTGGACCTTTGGATTTCCTACAACAAAGCCGGGGCCTGGAGCGAGCCCGTGCTGGCCAACATCAACGACCGCTCCGCCGACGACTTCTCGCCGGCTTTTGGGCCCGATGGCACCACGCTGTACTTCGCGTCGAGCCGCAAGGGCGGCCAGGGCGGCAACGACCTGTACAAGGCAACCCTGGGGCCGAACGGCCGCTTCTCGCCGGCCGAAAACCTGGGCGAAAGCATCAACTCGGCCGGCAACGACAACTTCCCCGGCGTGGCCCCCGATGGCACGCTGTACTTTGCTTCGGACGGACGGCCCGGCGTGGGTAAGCTCGACATCTTCATGGTGAAAAGCGGCAAGCCGATGAACCTGGGGGCCGACGTGAACAGCGCGGCCGACGACTTTGCTCCGGTGCCAATGGCCAACGACATGGGCCTGTTCAGCTCGAACCGGGCCGGCGGCAAAGGCTCCGACGATGAGTACATGTTCAAGAAGAAGGCCCTCAAGCTGGTCACCTTCTACGCCGACGGTACGGTGCTGGAGCGCGACGACAAAGCCAAAACCACCCTACCCGTGGCCGGTGCTCAGGTCAGCCTCACCAGTGCCAATGGCCAGCGCCAGACCGCTATCAGCGGCCCGGACGGCAAGTTCAGCCTGAAGCTGGACTCGGTGACGAACTACACGCTGGTGGCTGACCGCGCCGGCGACTTCGCTGCCCGTGGCAACGTGAGCACCGTGGGCCGCAAGCCCAGCCAGGACCAGCTGCCCAACCTGACCAACGACATTCGGGTGCCGGTGACCCTGACGCTGAATAAAATCATCCTCGCCAAGGCCATCGAAGTCAAGGACATTCTCTACGACTACAATAAGTACGACATCCGCCCGGATGCCGCTACACACCTCGATACGCTGGTGCAAACGCTGGTGGACAACCCCAAAATCTCCATCGAGCTGAGCTCGCACACCGACCAGCGCGGCAAAGACGCCTATAACCTCAAGCTTTCGCAGCAGCGCGCCCAGGCCGCCGTCGACTACATCGTGAGCAAGGGCGTGGACAAGGCCCGCATCACGGCCAAGGGCTACGGCGAAACCCGTCCCATCGTGCTGAAGCCCACCACGGAAGAGGAATACCAGCAGAACCGCCGCACCGAATTCCGGGTGACGCGAGTGGCCAAGTAAACGGACTGCATTGTTTTATGAAAAAGCCCCCAAAACTTCGGTTGCGGGGGCTTTTTCGTGCGTGCTCTATCTGTAAACCAGGCGCGAACAGGCGCATTGGCACCGAGGTTCCGAACGTGGCATACCTTTTGAAAATGCCGTACCACCGGCTCAATTCACGGGTTGGCTACTACTTCCTTTTCGTTATGAAAAAGGCTTTACTCCTCGCCTTGGCCGGTTTGTTCTCGGCGGTGGCTCCGGCACTGGCTCACGGGCCCGCACCGGCTAATGTCAACTTCGCATCTGAGCGCGGCGTGCCGTTTGGTCTCGTGCTCGATGGCCGCCCGCTTACCCGGGGCGTGGCCCGGCAGGTGCACGTCGACCAGCTGGTGCCGGGCGTGCACTGGGCCGATTTCAGCGTGCCCACGGCCTACGGCGGGGTGGTGCGTTTCCGCAGCCGCGTGTGGCTGGAGCCCGGCCTGGAAACCACCTTCGTGCTCATCGCCCGTCCCGGCCGGCCCCTCGGCCTGCGCCAGGTGAACGCCGTGGCTCTCTACGGCCCGAACCGTGGCAATGGCTACGGCCGCAGCTCCAGCGGCCCCCGCTACAACAGCCCGGCTCCCTACGGCCAGGGAAACTACTCTCCCAACGGCCCGGCCCCAACTTATCCGCAAAACGGTGGCGGCTATTATAACAACGGCAGCAGCAATAACGGCGGTAACGGCAGCTACGATGATGATGATGACGACGGTGACGACGACTATGGCAACAACGACGGCACGGGCCACGGCAACGCTCCCGGCGGCGCGGGCTACTACCCTGGTTCCGCGACGAGCAGCTACCGTAGCATTCCCCCGCAGGAAGTGGAGGGCCTAGTACAAGCCGTGCGGCAGCAGCGCTTCGAAGCCGGCAAGCTGAGCACGGCCAAAGCGGCCCTGGACCAGAGCGCCCTGCCAACCGACGACCTGAAACGCCTGCTGCTGGCCCTCGATTTTGAGGCTTCGCGGGTGGAGCTGGCCAAGTTTGCCTACCCGCACGTGACCGACCCACAGAACTTTACCCGCGTGTACCAGACCCTCAACTTTGAATCCAGCAAGCGCGATGTTGAGCAGGCCGTGAGCGCCCTGGAGCAGGAGCAACGCTAATCTGGCCACCGGACTAAAAAATGCCAAAAGGCCGCTATCGTGATGATAGCGGCCTTTTGGCTTTAGCGCGAGCTTGATGCTTAGCGCAGGCGGTCGGCGCTGCGCACCAGCTGCTCGTCGCGGCGGATGAAGCGATTGGCCAGCAGGTTGAGCAGCAAGGCCAGCGTGGGCAGGTAGAAAGCCGTGAGGAACTGGCCTTCCAGCTTGAGGTTCAGCAGCTGCTCGCCCTTATTCGAGAAGTAGAACGCGGCCCCGAGCGTGGCCGTGATGAGCAGCAGGTTGACAGACCCCAGCAGGAGCTGCTTGGTGCGGTTGCGGAACTGGAAAATCTCAAACACCGCCACGGCGGCCGAGGCGGCGGCCAGCAAACCGATAATCCAGACCGTCCCCGGGGCGGGCACCGCCAGGCCCTTGGCATCGAAGCCGAAAGCGGTGAGAGTCAGTTCCTGGTTGGTAAGACCGTCGATTTTGTGCCACAGCGGCAACGCCAACAGGCTGAGCATGGCCAGGGCCAGCAACAGTAAAAACACGCTTTGGATTCTTTGTATCATCTTTGCTGTATTGTTAGAAAGGGGCCCGGGCTTGTGCCGGGGCCACAAATTTAGTCCCATCCGGCGCTTGCGCCGCTATTGTTACTCCGAATGCCAACTGCTTATATCGTGGACGCGGTGCGTACCCCGATTGGAAAATTTGGCGGCGCGCTCAGCAGCGTCCGCCCCGATGATTTGGCCGCCCACGTCCTTCGTGAGCTCATGCGCCGCAATCCTTCCGTTGATAAAAGCGCCATTGAGGACGTCATCATCGGGGCCGCCAACCAGGCCGGCGAAGACAACCGCAACGTGGCCCGCATGGCCGCTCTGCTGGCCGGCCTGCCCACCACCGTGCCCGGCAACACCGTGAACCGCCTCTGCGCTTCGGGCCTGCAAAGCATCATGGACGCGGCCCGCGCCATCAAGGCCGGCGAGGGCGACGTGTACCTGGCCGGCGGGGCCGAGAGCATGACCCGCGCCCCCTTCGTGATGGCTAAGTCGGAGTCGGCCTTCGGCCGCGAGCTTACGGCCCACGACACCACGCTGGGCTGGCGCTTCGTGAACCCCCGCCTGAGCAAGCTGCACCACCCCTTCTCGATGGGCCAGACGGCCGAGAACGTGGCCAAGCAGTACGGCATCACCCGCGAGGAGCAGGACTTCTTCGCCTTTGAAAGCCAGCGCAAATACGCCCGGGCGTTCGAGAAAGGCCGTTTTCGCAAGGAAATCGTGCCCGTGTTTATTCCCAGCCCCAAGGGCGACACGGCCTTGTTCGACACCGATGAGCAGCCGCGCTTCTCGTCGCTCGAAAAGCTGGCAACGCTCAAGCCCGCCTTCCAGCCCGAAGGCGGCACCGTGACGGCCGGCAACTCGGCGGGCATCAACGACGGAGCCTCGGCCGCGCTGCTGGTGAACGAAGACGCCCTGGTCCGCTACAACCTCAAGCCCCTGGGCCGGGTGGTGGCCTCCGCCGTGGCGGGCGTCGACCCATCGGTGATGGGCCTGGGCCCGATTCCGGCTATCCGCAAGGTGCTGGAGCGCGCCGGCCTCACCCTGGCCGACATCGACCTGATTGAGCTGAACGAAGCCTTCGCGGCCCAGAGCATCGCCTGCATCCGCGAGCTGGACCTGGACCCCGCCAAAGTGAACGTGAACGGCGGCGCCATTGCTATGGGCCACCCGCTGGGCAGCTCGGGCGCGCGCATCACGGCCACGCTGCTGCACGAGATGCACCGCCGCGGCGAGGGCATGCGCTACGGCCTGGTAGCGATGTGCGTGGGCGTGGGCCAGGGCGCGGCCGTGATTTACGAGAAGCTGTAGGAGATAAACAAAAAGAACGTCATGCCGAGCGGAGCCGAGGCATGACGTTCTTTTTACTGGGGCTGCTCTGATTCGCGGGCGTTGCTACGCCACGACGGCTACCCTGGCCGCTGCCGCGGCCGGCGCTTGCAGCAGGCCCGCCCGGAAGTAGGCGGCGCAGCGGGCATCGTCGCGCAGAAACTGGGCCGCCACCAGCTTCACGGCGTCGCTGAGGCGGCCGGTGAGGTCGGAGCGGTGGGCCTGGGCTTCGGCGCGGGCCTTGGTCGATTGCTCGTCGCCGGCACTGGTATCGTCGCGGCCGACTTTGAAAGCGGTGTACAAGCGGGTGTACAGGGCCGGGTCGAACTCGGGGCCCCGCATTTTGACGTGGGCGAGGGCGGCCTTTTCGGCGCGGGCAAAAAGCAAGTCGGCGGTGAGCAGGCTGGCCTTGCTATACTCGGTGCGGCCGTTGGGGAAGAAAGCTAGGCGGATGGCCGGGTCCTTCTTGCTTTTGTAGTCGATGAGGGCCTCGTCTTCTTCGAGCTGGTGCTGCAAGTCGGCCAGGTCGCCCCACAGGAGCTGGGCCCCGGTGCGGCGCTGGCTGATGCCGGCATCGGTGGCGGCCATGGAGCCAAACAAGGCTGTGTGAAAGGTAGTGAGGCCGGCGAGAAGGGCCTTGAAGGCCCCGCCGGGGTTGTCGAGAGCGAGGCGCTGGGCCACGTCGAGCGAGAATTTTTGCAGACGCGGCAGCGTCACGTCCTGGGTGGCAAAATAGTCGGGGGCGAAGAACGGGGTAGGGTTCACCATAAGCGGAAATTTGCGGGCCGGAAAGGGGGTGAGAATGAAAAGGGTAAAAGACGGCTGCGAACTTTCGGCCCGGCCCACCGGCTCCGGCGGGCCTGAACCCAGGCCTGCGCCCCGCCAAAAACCGTCCGGCAGCGAGTAGCCGATGCCGAATGGCTCCCGAAAGACTTCCAGCAATCTTTCGCCGGAGGCAAACTACTGCCGGGCGGTTTCCGCAGGCCTTTAGCCGTTGGCAACCAAGCCCCGGAAAGCCTCCGGCACCGGGTAGCCGGAGGCGAAAGGCTGCCGGCATCCCGGCAGGAAAGTCAACCTTAACCAAACCCGAACGGCCTGAAAATAAAATTTTTACGCTATAGCACAGTATAGTTTTATAGATGTTATTTGTAGAGCCGTGCGGGTGCATGGCAGCTCATTTTTATTTCTTACAACCAAGTATGTTAAACCTCTCCTCAACTGGGTTGCGCCGGCCCTTCCGGCGGCTGCTTGTGCAAGCCCTGGCCGGGCTGGCCCTGCTGGCCGTGTCGGCCACGGCCGCTGAAGCCGCCAACCCGCTGCTGCGCATCGAGGCCCTGGGTAGCCCCAGCGGCAACCCCGACGTGACGGCCTTCGTCGACCAGGTCGAAATCGTGCGCGTGTCCGACGGCATGGTGATGACCGGCGCCGTGGCCAACCCCGGCTTCGAAACCTTTGACCCGCTGGCCAGCGGCACTTTCGGCTACAACCCCACTGGGGCATCGTGGACGTTCACGGGCCGGTCAGGCATTTCCCAGGCGGGTGGCGGCTTTGGCCCCACCCCGCCCCAGGGCAATGCCGTGGCCTTTCTGCAAAGCTTCGGGGGCAACAATGGCCTGGCCGACCAGACCCTGGCTCTAGCCGATGGCGTGTACCGGGTGCGGTTCCTGGCGGCGCAGCGCACCAATTGCTGCGGCGGCACCTACGACCAGCGCCTGAGCGTGCTGGTAAACGGGGTTTCGGTGGGCGTGGTGCAGCCCCCGTCCTCCACCACCTTCACCTCCTTCACCTCCAACGCCTTCGTGGTGGGCTCGCCCAACAACGCGCTGGCCTTTGACGGGGTGAACGACCAGGTGACCGGCACCAATGCGCAACTGCCCCAAGGCAACACGGCCCGTACCCTGGAGGCGTGGGTGAATCCGTCCAACACCAACGTCGGGCTCATTACCTACGGCACGAATGCCCTCAACCAGCGTGCGGGCATTAGCTTGCTGGGCAACCGGCTGTACTACGCGGGCAGCAGCAATGACCTCATCGGCAGCACGGCAATAGCCCTCAATACTTGGCACCACGTTGCCGCCTCCTATGACGGCACCACCCTGAAATTGTACGTGGACGGGGTACTCGATGCGACGCAAAATATGACGGCCTTTAACACGACTGGCACCGGCTTCCTGCTGGGAAACACTGGCAACGGGGTCTCCGAGTACCTCAACGGTCGCCTCGACGAGGTGCGCCTTTACAACGTGGGCCTGACGGCGGCGCAGGTGCAGGCCGACATGTTCAGCACGACCTCGGCCCTGCCGGGCAGTCAGATAGCATATTACAACTTCGACCAGGGCATCGCCGGCGGCAACAACGCGGGCATCACGAGCCTGACCGACCAGAGCGGCAACGGCCGCACGGGCACGCTCATGAACTTTGCCCTCACCGGTACTACTTCCAACTTCGTGCGCAGCTTCCCCACCATCACCCAGATTGCGCCCACCAGCGGCCCGCGCGGCAGCAGCGTGCTCATCGCCGGCACCAATCTGCTCGATGCCACCAGCTTTGCCTTCAACGGCACGGCCGTAGCGCCCTTCACCACGCCCACCAACGACTTCTCGGCCACGGTGACCGTGCCCGCCACCGCCACCACCGGCCGGGTGAGCACGGCTTCGGCCACCCTCACAACCTTCACCGGCCCCGCCTTCACCGTCGTCACCGACCTGGTGGTGAGCACCGGCACGCAGCTCGCTCCGACGACCATTCCGGCTGGCAACTACAACAGCATCACCATCACCGACGTCGGCAACGGCGTGCTGGCCGGCAACGTGAGCGTGGCCACGTTCCTCACCGTGCAGCCCGGCGGCGGGCTGAGCGACGGCTGCAGCATCATCAGCGGCGCGGGCACCTTCACGCTCGGCGCCGGCAGCATCCTGGGCATCTGCAGCCCGGCGGGCATCACCTTCAGCGGGGCCACGGGCTCGGTGCAGGTCACGGGCACCCGCTCGTTCTCCACCGCCGCCAACTACGGCTACAACACCAACGCCGCGGTGACTGGCAACGGCCTGCCCGCCACCGTGGCCAGCCTGGCCATCAACACGGCCGGCAACGTGACGCTCTCCAACCCGGTGGCCGTGTCGGCCGCCGTGGGCGTGGGCGGGGCCGGCAACCTGCTGCTCAACGGCAACAACCTGACGCTGCTCTCCTCGGCCACCGGCACGGCCCTGGCCCGCAACAGCAGCACCGGCATCGTGGTGGGCACGGCCACCGTGCAGCGCTTCATCGCCCCGGTCAACCCGGGCCTGGGCTACCGCCACTACAGCGCCCCGGTGAGCGGCTCGACCGTGAGCGACCTGGCCACGGCCGGCTTCACGCCCCAAATCAGCCAGGCCGCCACGTATAACGCTTCGGCCACGCCGGGCACCACCACGCCCTTCCCCACCGTGTTTGCCTATGACCAGAGCCGCGTGGCCCTCACCAACTCGTTCGCCCCCTTTGACCGCGGCTTCGTGGTGCCCAGCGCCGCCACCCCCCAGATTGACCTGAACCTGACCGTGGGCCGCGGCTACGCCGTCAACATCGCCGGCAACCAGCTGGTCGACTTCGTGGGCACGCTCAACACCGGCACCCGCTCGCTCACGCTGGCCCGCAACGGGGCCGGCAGCGCCAACGAATTTGAGTCCGGCTGGCACCTGGTGGGCAACCCCTACCCCGCCCCCATCGACTACGCCCTAGTGGCCCCGGCCGACCGCACCAACCTGGAAGACGCCATGTACGTGTTCGAAAGCGCTACCCAGTACACCGGCAGCTACCGCAACTACGTCAACGGCGTCCCCGCCGCCAACCGCTTCATCGGCATGGCCCAGGGCTTCTTCGTGCGGGTGGCGGCGGGCCAGACCAGCGGCACGCTCAACTTCCAGAACAGCCAGCGCGTGACCGACCCCACCGTGCAGGTGCGCTTCCGCCGCGACGCGCCCGACCTGCGCCCCCTGGTGCAGCTCGACCTGCGCGGCGCCACCGGCGCGGCCGACGCCTTCTACGCCTACGCCCAGCCCGGCGCTACGGCGGCCTTCGACGCGGCCTTCGACGCCCGCAAGCTGCCCAACACCACGGGCCTGAACCTGGCCAGCGTGGCCAGCACCGGCGAGGCCCTGTCGATTGACGGCCGCCCGGCTTTTGCACCCGCCACTGCGCTCGCCCTGACGGTGGGCGTGCCCGCCGCCGGCACCTACACGCTGGTGGCCGCCGACCTGACCAACCTGCCCGCCGGCCTTGACGCCTTCCTCACCGACGCGGCCACCGGCCGCACGGTGAACCTGCGCACGCAGCCCAGCTACGCCTTTGCCGTGACGGCTGCCCAGGCGGCCACGCTGCTCACGGGCCGCTTCACGCTCGCCTTCGGGGCACGCACGGCCTTGGCGGCCGCCGCGGCCCTGACCGCCGCCGAAGTGTCGCTCTACCCCAACCCGGCCCACGGCACCTTCGCGGTGCAGGTGCCGGCCGTGGCCGGTGCCACAGCGGTGCAGGCCACGCTGCTCAACGCCCTGGGCCAGGCGGTGCGCCACCAGTCGGCCGCGCTCTCCCCGGCCGGCGCTCTCCTCACGGTGGAAACGGCCGGCCTGGCCGCCGGCGTGTACACCTTGCGCCTGCAGGTGGGCACCGCCGCGCTGGCCAAGCGCGTCGTCATTCAGTAATTATTGTTCGGGGCCGGCGCTGCGCCGGCCCCGATAATTCATTCCCGTTCATTTCAACCGTACGCCATCCAATGAAACACTTCCTTTATTCGGCCGCCCTGGTGCTGGCCGTGTGGGCCCTGAGCAGCGCCGCGGCGCTGGCCCAGGCCCCCAGCACGGGCGGCCCCACGCCAACGCCCGCCGCCACGGCCGTGCCCCTCGACGGCGGCGCCTCGCTGCTGCTGGCCGGCGGCATCGGCTACGCCGTGCGCAAGCTGCGCCAGCGCCGTCAGCGCTAGCTGACCCGGCCCTTCGCCGGCCCGCAGGAAGCCCCAGCAACCGTCCGGTTGCTGGGGCTTTTTAGCGCTTGGGCCGCTATACCCTGCGCCGGCAAACGGGCGGCGCGGTACCGGCCCGGCCCGTGGCGGTGAAGCAGGGCCGGCCCCACCTGCGCGACTCCGTTACTTTTGCCCCCGCTGCCGCTTAGTAGCGGGGGCTTATCGCGTCCGTCGCTTTCCTCTTTCACCTTTTCCATGCGTTATTTTCTTCATCTCGCCTACGACGGCACCCGTTTCCACGGCTGGCAGGTGCAACCCAACACCGTTACCGTGCAGGCCGAGGTAGACCGCTGCCTGAGCCAGGTGCTGCGCCAGCCCGTCCACTGCTTGGGTAGCGGCCGCACCGATACCGGCGTGCACGCCAGCCACCAGGTAGCGCATTTCGAGGCCGAGCTGCCCGACGGCCTCCCCTTGGACGTGTTGCTCTACCGCCTGCGCCGCGCCCTGCCGCCCGACGTCGCGGCCCTGCGCCTGCACCCCGTGGCCGCCAATGCCCACGCCCGGTTTTCAGCCGAGGAGCGCAACTACGAGTACTTCGTGGTGACCCAGCCCAACCCCTTCCGGCGCGACCACGCCCTGTACATCGACCGCCCGCTCGACCTGGCGGCCATGAATGAGGCGGCCGGCTACCTGGTGGGCCAGTTCGATTTCACCTCTTTCTCAAAAATGAAGGGCAATGAAAACCACTACGTGTGCTACTGCACGGCCGCCGGCTGGCACCCCGCGCCGGGCGGCTGGGTGTTCCGCATCCGGGCCAACCGCTTCGTGCGCGGCATGGTGCGGCTGGTGGTGGGCACTCTGCTCGACGTGGGCCGGGGCAAGATGACGCCGCGCCAGTTTCAGGAGCTGCTGTGGGCCCAGCGGCGGGTGGATGCCGGCGGCGCGGCCCCGGCGCAAGGCCTGTTTCTGAGCCGGGTAGAATACGAGGACGGCGTGGTGCCGGAGGAAGAGGTGGACTGAGGCGGTTAACCAGCGGAACGTCATGCCGAGCGCAGCCGAGGCATCTCGCGTGCAGCAGTAATCAATGCTGTTGCAACGAAGCGAGCGAGATGCCTCGACTGCGCCCGGCATGACGTTCGGTAGATAAGCCCTCGCCACCGCCCATACTTTTTCGTCCCGCCGTGGTTTACTTCCGACCTTTGCCTGACTTATGGACCCCACTACTTCCGCTACTAAAACCGGCCAAGTGTTCGATTGGGCTGTGCTACGCCGCCTGCTCAGCTACGTGCGCCCTTACCGGCGCGTGTTCATCGGCCTGATTGTGCTCACCGTGGCCACGGCCATCCTGGGTACGCTGCGGCCCTTTCTCATTCAGCGCATGGTCGATGTCAGCATCGAGCAGGGCGACATGAAGAGTCTCAACACCATGTTTTTGCTGCTGCTGGTGCTGCTGGTGGGCCACGCCGGCGTGAGCTATTTGCAAACGTACTACGGCGGCTGGCTGGGCCAGTACATCGTGCGCGATATCCGCACCGACCTTTACCAGCACCTGCTCAAGCTTAAGCTCAGCTTCTTCGACCGCACCCCCATCGGCGTGCTCGTCACGCGCAACATCTCGGACGTGGAAACGCTCTCGGACGTGTTTAGCGAGGGCCTGGCCGCCATGGTGGGCGACATCCTGCAGCTGCTCTTCATCATGGCCTTCATGTTCTACATCGACTGGCGGCTCACGCTCATCAGCCTGTCGGTGATTCCGCCGCTGCTGTTTTCCACCTACGTGTTCAAGGAGAAAATCAAGAGCTCGTTTCAGGATGTGCGCAACGCCGTGGCCCGGCTCAACTCCTTCGTGCAGGAGCACCTCACGGGCATGAACGTGGTCCAGATTTTCAACAACGAGGAGCGGGAGTACCGCAAGTTCGCGGCCATCAACAAGGAGCACACCGAGGCCAATATTCGCTCGGTGCTCTACTACAGCATCTACTTTCCGGTGGCTGAGGTGCTGGGGGCCGTCGGGGTGGGTCTGCTGGTGTGGTACGCGGCTCAGGGCCAGATTGAGGGCTCGATTTCGAAGGGCGCGCTCATCGCCTTTATCATGTACAACGCGCTGTTCTTCCGCCCCATCCGCCAGATTGCCGACCGGTTCAACACCCTGCAGCTGGGACTGGTGAGCACCGAGCGCCTACTAAAGCTGCTCGACAACCAGGATTTGGTGGCCACTACCGGCACCTTCGCCCCAACCGAACTCCGGGGCGACGTGGAGTTCAAGCACGTCAAGTTCGCCTACAACGAGCCCGACTGGGTGCTCAAGGACATCAGCTTCCACGTGAAGCCCGGCCAGACCATCGCCTTTGTGGGCGCCACCGGCGCGGGCAAAACCAGCATCATCAACTTGCTGAGCCGCTTCTACGACATTCAGGAGGGCAGCATCTGCATCGACGGCCGCGACCTGCGCGAGTACGACCTGAGCCTGCTGCGCCGCCAAATCGGGGTGGTGCTGCAGGATGTGTTCCTGTTCGCCGGCAGCATCCGCGACAACATCACGCTGGGCAACAAAACCATCACCGACACCCAAATCTGGGAAGCGGCCGACTTGGTGGGGGCGCGCCGCTTCATCGAGCGCCTGCCCGGGGCCCTCGCCTACCCCGTGATGGAGCGCGGGGCCACGCTCTCGGTGGGCCAGCGCCAGCTCATCAGCTTCGTGCGGGCCATGGTGTACCAGCCCCACATCATCATCCTCGACGAAGCTACCTCATCGGTCGACTCCGAAACCGAGGAGCTCATCCAGGAAGCTATCGAAAAGCTGATGCAGGGCCGCACCTCGCTCGTCATCGCCCACCGCCTGAGCACTATCCAGAAGGCCGACAAAATCATCGTCCTCGACAAAGGCGAAATCAAAGAAACCGGCACCCACGACGAGCTCCTGCGCATCGAGGGCGGCTACTACGCCCAGCTCTACCGCATGCAGTACGTGGTGGCCAGTACGTAGACGGCACGGTAAAAAACCGAACGTCATGCTGAGCTACTGTCAATACAAAATCCCAAAATGACCCGTTACCTCTTT
Organism: Hymenobacter frigidus; assembly: GCF_014640435.1. Lineage (GTDB taxonomy): Bacteria > Bacteroidota > Bacteroidia > Cytophagales > Hymenobacteraceae > Hymenobacter > Hymenobacter frigidus. The sequence continues at coordinate 35,743 of NZ_BMGY01000020.1, forward strand.
CTTGCCATCATTTTGCTAACAGTGGCCGCGGCTGGCTTCTACGTCTACCTGGGCGGCAACCGGGAGCCCAAAGTCACCCTGGAAACCACAACGGCCCCGCTGTACCTGGCCGGGCAAGCCTTTCATGGCTCCGTGCGGGGCGAAGGATTCGGCAACCTCTTCCGGCAGGCCAAGGACGCCCAGGCCCGCCTGCGCGGTGACCTCGCCAACCTCTACCTCAACGACCCCGAAACGGCCCACGATACCATCAACGCCTTCATCGGCCTGGCCGTGACCGATACCACCCAGGCCCTGCCCGTGGGTTTCCGCTACCGCCTGGTGCCGGCCGGACAGCGCGTCATCGCCGCCCGCCTCACCGGCGTGAGCTACCTGCTATCCCCCAACAAGCTCTACCCCGCCGCCCTGGAAGCCGTAAAAGCCCGCAAGCTCACCCAGAGCGGCGACTTCTACCTAGAACGCTTCGGCAGCGATGAAGCGTCGGAGGTACTGGTTGGGGTGAAATAGCTATTTCCAAAATGAGCGGCTTGCTCAGCGAACTGGGCCGATATAAAAAGAGCCCCCGACCAGTTGGCCGGGGGCTCTTTTTATGACACGCTCAGCGCTGCTTAGCGGCCGAAATAATAGGTGCCGCCAAACTGCAGCTGGGTGAGCCCGAAGCTGGCCCCGAAGTCACTGGAGGTGCTCTCGTAATTTTGGGGAGCCGTGGTACCCGTGCGTTCCGGATACTCGTTGTTGAAGCGGCTGTAGCCCAACGACCCGATTGAGGCCGTAAGGCCCAGCTTGGGAATGGGGAAGAATACGATGCCCGGCGTGAGGCTGGCGTAATAGCCCGATGCTTTATAATCGACGATGACTGGGTTGTTGTTCCCACTGTAGGTCTGATACCGCAGGTTTTGGTAGCCGGCCCCCAGCGTACCCAAAACACCGAACTGCTCGGTCAGCATTTTATAGTACTGCACGTAGGGCCCCACTTGCAGCCGGGTGCGCGGGTCCAGTTCCTTCGGCACGAAGTTGGACGATGGCGTGTAGGTAGTGTAGCCGTTCCGGCTGGAGCTGTAGCCCAGGCTCAGCCCAATGGCTAGGTTATCGGCCACGAAATAGCCCACCGAAGGCGAAAAGCTGAACTGGCTGCCTTTCGTTTCGGCCGAGAAAGGCGTGCCGTTGAAACCCTGGGAACTGCTTTTGTTGGTGTAGCTGCTGTAGCCGATGCCGCCGCCCAACGAAATGGTGCCAGCGGCAATACTTTGGGCCCGCGCTTCGGCAGCGCCAAAGGCCAGCACAGCCAAGAGGAAAAATTGCTTCATTCGGAAAAAGGTAAAAATGGATAGGTGGAAAATGGCAAAGGTGCCAACAACGGCCCCCTAACGCCGGGCGAACCCCGGCAGTATAGAGCCGCTAAAACAAAAAAAGCCTTCCCAATACATGAGGAAGGCCTTTTCTGCTTTGGAGTCGGGGTGGCAGGATTCGAACCTACGGCCTCGTCGTCCCGAACGACGCGCGCTACCGGGCTGCGCTACACCCCGAAAGCAGGCCGATGGGGCGGCCTGTTTTCAATTTCCAATAGTCACGGCCGAAAAAAGCCTCCGAACCCGAAAGTTCGAAGGCTTTAAGAGAGCAACTGCTCTTCAGTCGGAGTGGCAGGATTCGAACCTACGACCTCCAGCACCCCATGCTGGCGCGATACCAGGCTACGCTACACCCCGTTGGTATTGGAGCGACAAAGGTAAGCCAATTTCCGGATTTGGTGCAAGCCAGAGGCAAATAAAGTTTTTCGCAATGGCTTTTCTGGTGCGTTGGGAGCAGCCACTGCCGCTGACTGCCGTTACAACCGGCACCAGATTTGCTTAGCTTTACGGTAGCAATTTTACTTCCGTCCCATTCGTATTACCGTTATGAAAAAGCTACTATTACTTGCCGTTGCCAGCGGCTTATTATCGGCAGCTGCTCACGCCCAGACGCCTGCCGCTGCTACACCTGCTGCGGCCGTGGCGGCCCCGGTCAAAGAAGAAGCCATTTTGCCCAGTGGTGTGGTGGCCGCGCCCGCGCCGGTGGCTGCCACTGCTCCCGCAACGGCAGCTACTACTCTCATTGCCTCGGCCCCCGAAACGCCCGCGGCCAACCCCAACGCCATCAAAGTGCGGGCCGAGTCGAACAACGCCACCGGCCGCCTCACCGTGAAAACCGACAACCCCGGCCCCACCCGCGTGGAACTCACCGACGTGGGTGGCCGCCCCGTGCTCACCTACACCATGATGAACGGCCAGACGCCCGCCGTGCTCAATGTGAGCCGGCTGCCGGCCGGGGCGTACATCGTGCGCTGCACCGCCTACGAAAAAACCGGCATGCGCCGGGTGATGATAGGACAATAAGTTTCGACTGCTACTTACGGGGGCAATCTGTTGCTGGCGGCGCAATACAAACGCATAGCCAGCAACAGATTGTGAGTGAAAATATATAATTATTTGATTTATTATATTCTATAATCAAAGTCATAGATTTGCGCACACATGGCACCCAATAAGTGCCATTTTGCATGTTTTCGTAACATTACCAAATTATTATGCAAGCCGCGCATAATAATTTGGTAACCTAGCTTTGCAGTGAAATTCCGAGGAAATGCTTCGGATAAACAAAAAGCTATTTTATGAAAAACAGGATTTTACTGTTGATACTGCTCGGCTTTGTGCTTTTCACGAGTAGTCACAGTTTGCGGGCTCAAGGCGTAACCACCTCCGCCATGAAAGGCCTGGTGCTGGACGCCAAAGGCGAGCCCCTGCCGGGGGCCACGGTACTGGCCACTCACTTGCCTTCGGGCACCCAATACGGCGCGGCAACCCGCGAAAACGGGCAGTACGACCTGCTGAACATGCGCATCGGAGGACCTTACGAAATCAAGGTTTCGTTTGTGGGCGCACAGACTTACACGGCCACGGGCATTCAGCTGGTGCTGGGCAAAACCTACGAAAGTCGCGTCACGCTCACCGACAACGCGCAGGCGCTGGACGAAGTGGTAGTGCGGGGCAACCGCGACAGCCAGATTAACAAGGACCGCACGGGCGCCGCCACCAACATCAGCTCGACGGCCATCCGGACGCTGCCTACGGTGAGCCGCTCGCAGGAGGACTTCACGCGCCTCACGCCCCAGAGCAGCGGGCTGAGCTTCGGCGGCCGCAACACGCTGTACAACAACTTCTCGCTCGACGGCTCCATCTTCAACAACTCGTTTGGCCTGGATTCGCCCACACCCGGCGGCCAGACGAACTCGCAGCCGGTTTCGATTGACGCCATCGAGCAGATTCAGGTGAGCCTGGCTCCTTATGATGTGCGCCAGGGTGGCTTTACGGGTGCCGGCATCAACGCCGTGACTAAGAGCGGCACCAACGAAATCAAGGGCACGGTCTACACCTACTTCCGCAACGAGAACCTGATTGGCAAGAAGGTGGAGGGCGCAACCATCACCAACCCCAGCCTACAGTTCAACCAGACGGGCTTTGCCCTGGGCGGGCCGCTGGTGAAAAACAAGCTGTTCTTCTTCACCAATGCCGAGCTGACCCGGCAGACCGACCCCGGCCAGACGTTCCGGGGTGCTACCAGCCCCAGCGAGGCGCTGGCCGCCCAGGGCGGCCAGCTCAACGGCGTGAGCCGGGTGCAGCAGGCTGACCTGCAAGCCATCCGCGACCGTCTGACGTCGGTGTACGGCTACGACCCCGGTGCTTACCAGGGCTTCAACTACCGCACGTACTCGGACAAGTTTCTGGTGAAATTCGACTGGAACATCAACCCGCAAAATACCTTCTCCATTCGCTACAACTACCTGAAGAGCTACCGCGAGCAGGGGCCGCACCCGATTGCCATCGCGCCCTCGTCGCGGATACCTGGCGTGAATACGCTACAGTTTGCCAACTCAGGCTACACCATCAACAACAACCTGAACTCGGTGGTGGCCGAGCTGAACAGCACCTTCGGCAATGGCAAGTTTAGCAACAAGGCGCAGGGTAGCTTTTCGGCCTTCCGCGACTTCCGCGAGCTGCCGTCAGGCAAGTTCTTCCCGCAAATTGACATTACGCAGGGCGGCACGACTTACACCACTGTGGGCACGGAGCAGTTTTCGGCTAATAACATCCTGAACCAGAACATTTTTCAGTTCACGGATAACCTGAGCTACTTCGCAGGGGCGCACATCATCACGGGTGGCGTCAACTACGAGCGATTCAACTTCGTGAACGGTTTCAACCTGCAGCGCTACGGCTACAACCGTTTGGAGCTGAACGACTTTTTCGCCAACACCCGTCCTGGCACCGCCGCCAACCCCAACCCCAATTTTCTGGACCTGAATGCGCGGGCGACGGCCGGCGGTTTTGCCCCTATCAAACAGGTTGACGTGGTGGTATCGCAGCTCGGCCTTTATGTTCAGGACGAATATCAAGTGAACCCGGCCCTGAAACTAACGTTGGGTGTGCGCGCCGATATTCCGATTTACAGCACGAGCGTGGCCGCCAATCCGCAGATTTCGGCCGCCACCTTCAATGATTCCAATGGCAGCCCGGTTAAGGTAGACGTGTCGGAATTTCCGAAATCATCGCCGCTGTTCTCGCCCCGCCTGGGCTTCAACTATAGCTCGCAGGGTGACGGAGCCAAGACGCAGGTGCGCGGCGGCACGGGCATTTTCACCGGCCGCATCCCATTTGTGTGGATTTCAAATCAGGCTTCAAACGCCCAGTTTGGCGATTTTTACACCTTTCAAATCAACTCGACCGGCCGCGACTTCAGGTTTCCGCAGGTGTGGCGCACCAACCTGGCCATCGACCACGAGCTGCCCGGCGGCGTTGTGGGTACGCTGGAAGGCATATTCTCGAAGGACCGAAACGCAGTGGTGCACCGCAACTACAACCTCGTAACGCCCACTCAGAGACTGACCGGCCTGAATGGCGGCGACACGCGGCTCATCTACCCGGCCTCGGGACCCCGCCTCAATTCATTCACCGGCCCCAACGGCCAGCCCACTTTCCTCGACGCGGGCGTCATTGCCCTGGAAAACACTAACCAAGGCTACCAATACTCGATTACGGGCCAGTTGAAGAAGGACTTCGCCAGCGGCTTCTACGCCACCGGCGCTTACACCTACGCCCAGGCCAAGGATATTACCTCGAACCCCGGTGAGATTGCCGGCGATGCCTTCCAGCGCTTGCCGGTGAACGGCAACACCAACCAGCCCCGGCTGGCCTACAGCGACTTTGGCTTGCAGCACCGCTTCATTGCCGCCGCCGGCCGCCGCTTTGATTATGGCGAAAAATGGGCCACCACGGTGAGTTTCTTCTTTGAAGCCGCTCAAGGCAACCGTTTCAGCTACACCTACGCCGGCGACCTGAACCGCGACAACATTGGCGGCAACGACCTGATTTTCGTGCCCGCCAACCGCAGCCAAATCAACCTGGTACCCTACACCAACGCGGCCGGCCAGGTGGTGTCGGCTGATGAGCAGTACCGTCAGCTCGATTCCTACATCAGCCAAGACAAGTACCTGAGCACCCGCCGCGGCGACTACGCCGAGCGCAATGGCTCGCTCAGCCCCTGGTACACCCAGCTCGATGCCAAAATCCTGCAGGACTTCACGCTCACGACCAGCAGCGGCAAGAAAAACACCCTGCAGCTGAGCCTCGACATCCTCAACCTGGGCAACCTGCTGAGCGCCAGCTGGGGCAACCGCCAGCTGGTGGGCAACAACCGCCTCATTGAGGCGGGCTACTCCAGTGCCACGTCGAACGCCCCCGCTTACACGTTCCGTGGTGGCAACCAGACCTTCTTCACCGACACCAGCCTGAACAGCCGCTGGCGGGCGCAGGTGGGCGTGCGCTACCTCTTCAACTAAGTAAAGCACCTCCTCGGAGCAGCTTTGCAAAAAAGGCCCGGCAATGATTGCCGGGCCTTTTTTATGCTCTTATTCAACCAGTTGGCTTTGATTTGTAACTACCCCAGCGGCTCCAGCAGGTCCCACTTGTTGCCGTACAGGTCCTCAAATACCGCCACGTGGCCATACGCTTCGCGGCGGGGTGTTTCCAGAAAGCGCAGGCCGCGCGCCTGTAGCACGGGGTAGTCGCGCCAGAAGTCGTCGGTGTGGAGGAACAGCCAGACGCGGCCGGCCCCCTGCCGGCCCACGCTGCGTATTTCCTCCTCGGTTGTGGCTTCGGCCAGCAGCAGGCCGCAACCCGCAGGGCCGGGCGGCGCTACCACTACCCAGCGCTTGCCCTCGCCCAAATCCAGGTCGGACGTGAGGGAAAAGCCCAGGACATTAGTGTAAAATGCAATGGCTTCGTCGTAATCACGAACGAGCAGGGTGACGTGCGCCAGGCGTTGGTTCATAAACAAGTGACGCAGACTTTTAGGCCGCGGGGGAGATGCTTGGATTCGCGGCCTGAAAGTTTCTCCGGGTACGTCCGCGCTACTGCCTACGCTTCTTCGGTTTGCAGCTGCCGGTCGTAGAGGGCACGGTACAGGCCGGCGGTTTCGGCCATCAGGGCCTCGTGGGTGCCGTGCTGCACAATCACGCCGTCGTCGAGCACCAGGATTTCATCGGCCAGCTTTACCGAGCTCACGCGATGCGAGATAATGAGGCTGGTGCGCTGGGCCATGATGCGCTGCAAGCTGCCAAGGATGGCGTTCTCCGTCTTGGTGTCCACGGCCGAAAGGGAGTCGTCCAAAATCAGGATTTTGGGCTCTTTCACCAAGGCGCGGGCCATACTCACGCGCTGCTTCTGGCCGCCCGAGAGCGTGATGCCGCGCTCGCCCACTTTGGTGTCGAAGCCTTCGGGGAAGGCGAGGATGTTCTCGTACACGTCGGCATCTTTGGCGGCTTGCAGCATCCGGGCCTCGTCGGGCTGGTCGAGGCCGAAGTTGATGTTGTTGCGAATGCTGTCGGAGAACAGGAATACGTCCTGCGGCACGTAGCCGATTTGGCCGCGCAGGGCCCGCAAAGAATAATCACGCACGTCGGTGCCATCCACCTTAATATCGCCGGCCGTTACGTCGTACAAGCGGCAGAGCAGGGCCGCCACGGTGCTTTTGCCCGAGCCGGTATTGCCGATGACGGCCAGCGTCTGGCCGTGGCGCACGCGGAAGCTCACGTTTTTCAGGGCCTGAATACCGGTATCGGGGTAGGTGAAGGACACGTTATCGAACACGATGTCGCCCACCAGCTCACGCTGTACGTTCTGGCGCGAAACGATGTCGGTTTTCTGGTCTAGAAATTCGTTGATGCGAACCTGCGAAGCCTCGGCCCGCTGCACCAGTGAGGAGGTCCAGCCCAGGGCCGTGACCGGCCAGGTGAGCAGGTTCACATAGATTAGAAACTCGGCAATGGTGCCCGTGGTGATGGTGCCGCGAATAACTTCCTGGCCCCCCACCCACACGGTGATGAGCGTGCTCAGGCCCACGAGAAACAGGATGAGCGGAAAGAACAGCGAGTTGACAAAGTTCAAACTCAGCGACTTCTCCTTGTACTCGTTGCTGGCCGCCGCGAACTGGGCGTGCGAATCATGCTCACGCACGAAAGATTTCAGCACCCGAATTCCGGAAAAGGCCTCCTGCACAAAGGTCGTCATGCCCGACAGCGCCCGCTGGATTTCGTCGGACTTGCGCTCAATCAAGTTATTGACGTAAAAGATGCTGACCGACAGCACCGGCAGCGGCAGCAGCGTGTAGAGCGTCAGCTTCACGTTCACCATGAGCATGAGCGGCACAATGAGCAGAAAGAGCAGCACCAGCTGCAGGAAATACATGATGGCCGGGCCGAGGTACATCCGCACGCGGCTCACGTCTTCGGAGATGCGCGACATCAAATCGCCGGTGCTGTGGCGGCGGTAGAAGCTGAGCGGTAGTGACTGGTAGTGCTGGTAAATCTGGTTCTTCTGGTCGTTTTCGATGTGGCGCGACATCACGATGAGCGTCTGGCGCATGAAGAACAGGAAAATGCCCCGCAGCAAGGCCAGCACAATGATGAGCATGCCATAGAACAGCACGTTGCGCCCGAACAATTGGTACACGCCGCTCTGCGCCTGCGTGCCCGCGTAGAGGTGGTAGAGGTCGATGCCCTCGTTCACCAAATCGAAGGCGTAGCGCACCAGCTGGGCCGGAAAAATGGCCAGCAAAGTACTCAGCGCCACAAACAGCACCCCGGCGAGGAAATGCCATTTATAGCGGAAAATGAATGGGTTAACGGCGTTGAGAGCGCGCACAGGCAAGGTAAAAAAAGGCCGGTTTGGGAAAATAGCGGTACTTTTGCGGCCGATTAGCCTGCCATCCTGGGTGGCGCGAAGGACCTTGCCGCTGCTGAACTGCTTGCAGTAATGTAAACAGCACCAACGTGGCAAGGTCCCTCGCGACGCTCAGGATGACGGGCTAATTTGAAGACCCAACAAAGTTACGCCGCACTCTTCCCAACCATTCCCAAATTCCCACCAAGCTCAATCCATTCCCAATGATTGAAACCCAAATCATGGCTCCCGAAGCCATTTTCGGCCAGATTGCCGAGCACCAGCACGAGCAAGTCGTGTTTTGCCACGACCACGAGACGGGCCTCAAGGCCATTATCGGTATCCATAACACCGTGCTCGGGCCCGCGCTGGGCGGCACCCGCATGTGGCACTACGCCTCCGACATGGAAGCCCTGAATGACGTGCTGCGCCTTTCGCGCGGCATGACCTACAAGGCCGCCATCTCGGGCCTGAACCTGGGTGGTGGCAAGGCCGTCATCATCGGCGATTTTAAGACGCTGAAGACCGAAGCCCTGTTGCGCAAGTTCGGGCGCTTCGTGAAGAACCTGAACGGCAAGTACATCACGGCCGAGGACGTAAACATGACCACCAAGGACATGGAGTACATCCGCATGGAAACCACCCACGTCGCGGGCCTGCCCGAGAGCATGGGCGGCTCCGGCGACCCCTCCCCCGTCACGGCCTACGGCACCTACATGGGCATGAAAGCCGCCGCCAAAAAAGCCTACGGCTCCGAGAGCCTGGCCGGCAAGCGCATTGGCGTGCAGGGCGTGGGCCACGTGGGCACCTACCTGCTGGAGCACCTCCAGAAAGAGGGGGCCAAGCTCATCGTGACTGATTATTACGAGGACCGTGCCTTGGAGGCTGCGGCTCGTTTCGGGGCCACGGCCGTGGGTCTGGATGAGATTTACGACCAAGACATGGACATCTACTCGCCTTGCGCGCTGGGTGCCACGCTGAATGACGACACCATTCCGCGCCTGAGAGCCCGCGTAGTGGCCGGCTGCGCCAACAACCAACTGAAGGTAGAAAACCAGCACGGCCCCGAGCTGGTGCGCCGTGGCATCGTGTACGCCCCCGACTTCCTTATCAACGCCGGCGGCCTCATCAATGTGTATTCCGAAGTAACGGGCGGCAGCCGCCAGGGTGCGCTCACCCAAACCGAAAAAATCTACGATTTCACCCTCCAGGTTTTGGCGAAAGCCGAAGAAGAAGGCACGCACCCCCAGGCCGCCGCTATCAGGCAGGCTAAGGAGCGCATCGCCAGCGTGGGCAAGGTGAAGTCGACTTACTAAGCGAAAAAGAACGTCATGCCGAGCGCAGCCGAGGCATCTCGCGTGTGGTAGTGACTCAATCGTTCAACAAAGCGAGCGAGATGCTTCGGCTACGCTCAGCATGACGTTCTTTTCTGACTACTGAATACCTAATACTGATTACCAGACCAATATGCTCAATCGCCGCCTCCTCCGTATCAAAGTCATGCAGTCGCTCTACTCCTACCACCAGGCGGTGGGAGCTGATTTGCTGCTGGCGCAGGACCGCATCGCGGCTGCTTTCGAGCCCGACCTGACGGCCAAGGAGGCCCCCGACCGCCGCCAGCTGGAAGGCCAGCGCAAGATGGGCGAAGCCCAGCTCCGCGAGTGGTACAAAACCGGCGTGCAGCCCGAAAAGACGGACGACAAAGCCGTGGACAATGCCGTGGCCGATGCCATCGACTCCTTCCAGAACCAGGTGAAAAAGGACGGCAAATTCTACGGCGGGCAGCTGCTGGTGGGGGCCGAAAGCATTCACGACCAATACCTGCACCTGCTCAACCTGCCCGCTGCCCTCCTGGGCGTGATTGAGGAAGAGCAGAGCCGCGAGGAGCGCCGCCGCCTGGGCCCCCGCGAGGATGCCGTGGATGCCATCCGCCTGCACAAGAACGTGGCTATCGTTAAGCTCATGGCCAACGAGCAGCTCCAAAGCTCAACCATCCGGCGCAAGCTGGCCTGGGAAGGCACCGAGGAGCTGGAGGCCCTGCGCGCCGCCTGGGAGGAAATGAAGGCCGACGAAACGCTGCGGGCCTACCTGACCGGCAAGCCGACCGATGAAGCCGAAATGGACTACGACACGGACATGGAAATCCTGCGTCATATCTACAAAGACTTCGTTTTCAAAGGCGAAGCCCTCCCGCGCCAGCTGGAGTCTGATGACTTGAACTGGGAGGAGAACCGGCCCATCGTGCGCAACCTGGTGCTGAAGACGCTGAAAATGCTGCCCATCGCCGCCACCGAAACGCAGGAGCTGATGAACCTCTCGGCCAACTGGGCCGACGACCGCGAATTTGCCGAAACGCTCTACAAGCAGACGCTCATCGAGGACGACAAGATGGAGAAGCTCATCGCCGGCTCGGTGCAGAACTGGGACGTGGACCGCGTGGCCCTGCTCGACAAAATCATTTTGAAAATGGCCCTCACCGAGATGCAGCTTTTCCGCGGTATTCCGGTGAAAGTGACTATCAACGAATACATTGAAATCAGCAAAGTCTACAGTACTCCCAAGAGCAAGCAGTTTGTAAACGGTATTCTGGATAAGCTGGCGACGGATTTGGCGGCCAGCGGCGACATTCGCAAATCGGGGCGCGGCCTGCTCGACAACCAGTAGCCGCCGACCGATGCGGGTACATTGGGCCGGCTTGCCCACCTTTGTACCCACTGGCCGGTTTCTGCGTATTCCCGGCAGTACTTGTTCTCAACTTTCTTCCCTCCTCATCCCGACGACCATGGCCAGCAAAACCACCACCGGCATTCTGTGCTTCGCGGGCGGCGCCCTCACCGGCGCAGCCCTTGGCTTGCTCTATGCCCCCGAACCCGGCACCGAAACCCGCTCCTGGCTCAGCTACCAGCTCGAGAAATACCGCTCTGTGCTGGCCGACCTCACCGACAGCCTGGTGACCAGCCGTGAGGCCGCGGCCAACCCTTCCTTCGCCAAAAGCGAAGGCCAACGCGTGATTTCCGACGCCAAATCCAAAGCCGAGCAGCTGCTGGGCGATGTCGACCAGCTCATTAATCAAATCAATTCCCGCAAGGGCCATTAATGATGTGAGAATGTGAAGATGTGAAAAGGTGCTTCTGAATAGATTCTGAATGTGTTTTATCATACACCGAGGTCAGTCCAGCATCTTTTCTAATCCGCATCTCCACATTTTCACATTTTCCACATTAGCACATCAAACTAGATGCACTTAGTAACCCTTATTCCCGGCGACGGCATTGGCCCCGAAATCACCAAAGCAGTAACCGATATTTTCACTGCCGCCCAAGTACCCGTGCAGTGGGAAGAGCAGAACGCCGGCCAGACTACGTTCGACCAGTCGGGTGAGCTGATTCCGACCGCGCTGCTCAAGTCGCTGGAAAAGAATAAGGTGGCCCTCAAAGGTCCGATTACCACGCCGGTAGGCAAAGGCTTCCGCAGCATCAACGTGACGCTGCGCCAGAAGTACGACCTCTACCAAAACGTGCGCCCCAGCAAAACCACGTCGGGCATCGTCACCCGCTACGAAGGCATCGACCTGGTGCTGTTCCGCGAAAATACCGAGGGTCTGTACTCGGGCCTGGAAGTATATGACGAGCGCCTCGGCATCGCCGACTCCTTCAACCGCATCACGGTGGAGGGCTCGCGCAAAATCTGCCGCGCCGCCTTCGCCTACGCCGCCAAGCACGGCCGCAAAAAGGTGACCCTGGCCCACAAAGCCAACATCCTGAAAATGGCGGGCACGCTGATGCTCAACGCCTGCAAGGAAGCCAGCAACGAGTTTCCGCAGATTGTATTCGAGGATAAAATCATCGATAACATGTGCATGCAGCTCGTGAACAAACCCGAGCAGTTCGACGTGGTGGTGACGACCAACCTGTTTGGCGACATCCTGTCCGACCTCTGCGCCGGCCTCGTGGGCGGCCTGGGCGTAGTGGCCGGTGCCAATATTGGCGACGATATGGCCGTGTTTGAGGCCGTACACGGCTCGGCCCCCGACATCGCCGGCCAGGGCAAAGCCAACCCCACCGCCCTGCTCCGCTCGGCCCTGATGATGCTGCATTACCTCGGCGAGCACGCCAAGGCCGACCAGATTGAAAAGGCCCTCGAAGGCACCCTCCTCAACCAGGAGGAGTGCACCGGCGACCTCGGCGGCAAAGCCAGCACCAGCCAGTTCGCCCAGAACATCATCAACAAGCTGTAGGAAAACGCCTTAGGACATCCGGGATGACCACGCTTCTTCTTGCGTAGTCGCGCCGGACACAACATCGGCGGTGGCCGGGCACGTTGTGCGGGCGGCGGCTGTTTGTGGAGCTAGTTGCTTTCTTATTTTGCTCAATGACAGAACGTGCCAAGGTGCGTTTCCATAATTTTCATGAAATACCAGATTCTCCTAGTCGCGGCGCTGTTGCTCACGGCCTGCAACCGCGACAAAGCACCCGAAGCCGGTGCTGAAGGCCTGAATGCCGCCGCTACCGTCGTTTCCGATGCCGCCAACCCCGTGGTGGACAACCCCAACGTGGTGAGTGAAAACGAATTGCCCAACCCCAATGCCCCGGTGATGAAATTCGCCGAGGCAGAATTCGACTTCGGCGACATCAAGCCCGATTCCAAGGTGCGCCACACGTTCACATTCGTGAATACGGGCAAATCGCCGCTGCTGATTGAGGATGCCACCGCTTCCTGTGGTTGCACCACCCCCAGCTGGACCAAGGAGCCGGTGGCTCCCGGGGCTTCCGGCAAGATGGAAGTACAGTTCGATAGCCGCGGCAAGCAGGGCATCATCAGCAAGCAGGTGGCGGTGCGGGCCAATACCCAGCCCGGCATCACCACCATCCTCATCAAAGGCAACGTGCTCGACGCTGCTACCAAAACCACCAATCCTCTTTAACTTCCTTTAAGCCAACGCCATGTTTCTGACCTTACTATTGCAGGCTTCCGGCGGCATGGATTTCATGCAGCTGATATTCCCGGCGGCCATTGGCCTGGTGGTGTATTTCTTCATGATTCGCCCTCAGCAAAAACGCTCTGCTGATGCCAAATCCTTCCGTCAGTCGCTGGCCAAGGGCTCGCGCATTGTCACCATCGGCGGCCTGCACGGCCTTGTGGTCGACCTCACCGACGACACTGTGGTGGTGGAAGTAGACCGCGGCACCAAGCTGCGCTTCGACCGCTCGGCCATTGCCCGCGAAGTGGGCAGCAAGGCCTCGAGCACGGCCATCGAAGCCGCTGCGGGCGCCTAAGTCATGGACGGGCCGTTGACCCGGGCGGGCGGGCTTGTGCGCTGGTTTGTGCGCCCCTTCGCGGGCCAGGAACCCAGCTTTTATCGAGCTATTACGGCGTGTCTGCTCGCGGCCAGCCTGTTCTGGCAAATGAATGCCCTGAACAAAACCTACACCACCCGGCTCAACTATCCGCTGGCGTGGCACTACGACTCGGTGCATTACGTGCCCCTGCGCACGCTACCGGCCAGGCTGCCCGTCTCGGTCACGGGGCAGGGCTGGCGCTTACTGCGGGCCAATCTGGGTTGGGGTACTCACCCCGCCGATTTGCGGCCCGTGCCGCTGCCGGGCACCCGCTACCTGCCCGCCGGTGCGTGGCGGCGCGGCTTGCAAAACGCGCTGGAAGGCGTGCAGGTAAACGAATGGGCCGGCGACACCCTGCGCCTGACCTTTGACCGCTACGCCAGCCGCCGCATTGAGTTGGGACTACCGGCCGATTCGGTGCGCCTTTACAAAGCGTCTTTCGAACCAGCCATTATTTCATTCCGGGGCCCGGCCAGCATGATAAATGCGCTGCCCAGCCCCTACCCCATTGCGCTACCCCCGACTCCGGCCCGCGGCAGTTCCGAAGAAGTCGAAGTAGCCGTGAAGGCCCCAGCGCGGGTACGGCCTTCTGTTGCTACCGTGCGGCTCACATTCACCGCCATTGAGCGTATCAAGGTCATCAAGCGCCGCAGTCGTACTCGCTAGTCATCCCTTCTTTTTTCGCTTTGCATGTTGCGTATCGGTATCACAGGCGGCATTGGGTCGGGCAAGAGCATTGCCAGCCGGCTGTTTCACGCGCTGGGCGTGCCGATTTATGACGCCGACTCCCGAGCCCGGTGGCTCATGGAAAATGATGCCGAACTGCGCCAGCAACTCACCGCCGTCTTTGGGCCCGACACGTATGATGTCGCCGGCCGGCTGAACCGACCCGTGCTGGCAGGCACCGTATTCCGCGACCCGGCCTTGCTGGCCCGCCTCAATGCCTTGGTACACCCGCATGTAGGCTCCGACTTTGAGCAGTGGGCCAGCACGCAGCAGCACGCCGGCCACGCCTACGTGCTGAAGGAAGCAGCGCTCTTATTCGAGGCTAATTCCCATAAACAGCTCGACCGTATCATCACGGTTTTTGCGCCGCTAGCCGTGCGGCAGGCCCGCGTGCTGAAGCGCGACCCACACCGCTCGCCAGCTGATATTCTGGCCATTATGGACAAGCAGCTCAGCGAAGAAGAGAAAATGCAGCGGGCCGACCACGTCCTCATCAACGATGACGTGCAGCCGCTGCTGCCCCAGGTCCTGGCTTTGCACGCGGCATTTAGCGCACCGCAAAGGACATAAAAAAGGCCGCTTCTCACGAAACAGCCTCTTCGATTGGAGCGACGGGAGTAAACCTATAGCCGGGACGAGTAGTCTTCCAGCGTGTCAATTACTTTCAGCAACTGGGGCACTGCCAGCGAATAGTAGATTTTTGTGCCAATCTTGCTCGATTTCAGCACGCCCCGGTCTTTGAGGGTAATGAGGTGCTGCGAGGCAATCGCCTGCGGCAAATCGAGGGCTTGGTAAATATCGGTTACCGACATTTGGCTGTCCTTGCCCTTGGTTTTGCCCAGCAAATCAACAATGGCCAGCCGCTTAGGATGGGAAAGAACCTTCAGCATGGCCGCAGCGCGGTCCAACTGGTGCGCTTCTACACGCGAATGCAATGGTTTCATGAATTAAATAAAAAGTAATTAGGAAAAGTAGAATAAGTGCAATACATCAGTGTTGCTGTGGTAGTTCCTAAGCAGGATGCAAAATAGGGGCAAATATTTCGTTTATTTTTCAAATTAGGTATGCTATTGAAAAAATAAATGAATACTCGTTTATTTTGTTTATGAAATAAGTACAATTAGACATTTCGGCCGCGTCAATCCGTCCTCTTACCTTTACGAAACTGCTTGTATTGGCAGCCATTCTTTTCACAAGTGTTTGATGCTTGACCTGCTCACTAAATTTGAAAACAAACGTCCTGAAATCGTCTTCGAATGGAAGGATTCCGAAACCGAAGCAGAGGGCTGGGTGGTAATCAACTCGTTACGCGGCGGTGCTGCGGGTGGTGGCACGCGCATGCGCAAGGGCCTGGACAAGCGTGAAGTAGAGAGCCTAGCCAAAACCATGGAGGTTAAGTTCACGGTTTCGGGCCCTGCTATCGGCGGGGCCAAGTCAGGCATCAACTTCGACCCGCAGGACCCACGCAAGCGCGGCGTACTGGAGCGGTGGTACCGAGCAGTGTTTCCGTTATTGAAAAACTACTACGGCACCGGTGGAGACCTTAACGTAGATGAGATACATGAGGTTATACCTATTACTGAAGAATATGGCCTTTGGCACCCGCAGGAGGGAATAGTAAACGGACACTACCGGGCCACTGAACCCGAAAAAATCCAGAAACTGGGACAACTCCGTCAAGGAGTAGTGAAGGTGATAGAAGACGCTACTTTTTCTCCTAATCTCGCCCGTAAGTATACTGTAGCGGACCTGATTACGGGCTACGGCGTGGCCGAGGCCGTGCGCCATTACTACCGGCTGTGGCCCGGCACCGATGTACGGGGGCAACGCGCCATCATCCAGGGCTGGGGCAACGTGGGCGCGGCGGCGGCTTACTATTTGGCGGGCCAGGGTGTGCGCATTGTGGGCATCATCGACCGGGCCGGCGGGCTGCTTAGCAGCGAAGGCTTTGGGTTGGAAGAAATTCGTGGCCTGCTGCTGGCGCGCCAGGGCAATGCCTTGACAGCCGACAACCTGCTGCCGTTTGAAGAAATCAATGAGAAAATCTGGTCCGTGGGGGCCGATATTTTCGTGCCGGCCGCTTCCTCGCGCCTGGTGGCGCGTGGGCAAGTAGAACAGCTGCTGGCCGGCGGCTTAAAAGTGATAAGCTGCGGCGCCAACGTGCCCTTCGCCGATCCGGAAATTTTCTTCGGCCCCACCGGTGAGTTTGCCGACCAGCACACGGCCGTCGTGCCCGATTTCATTGCCAACTGCGGCATGGCGCGCGTGTTTGCCTACCTCATGGAAACCGGCGCGGAAATTACCGACCAAGCTATTTTCGCCGATACTTCCCGCATTATCGGGGCCGCTTTGGAACGTACTCATGCGGAGAATGCCCAGCCCACGGGCATCGCACAACGCTCCTTCGAGATGGCGCTACGACAGTTGGTGTAGACAACGTGCTAGTTAACAGAACGTCGTGCTTTGGCAAATTCGGCACGACGTTCTGACCGCTCTGTAAATCACTTCCAACCCGCAGCATTTTTATTCGATAACAATTCGATAACTTTGACGCCCTACTTTTGGTCGCCCCACATCCGGGGCGATTTTGTTTTTAGAAGAATTCCCACCGAAACATATGTCGACTCTTAAGAAAGCGAAGACCAGCAAAACCAAACTCTCTGATGACTTGCTGAATGCTGGCAGCGGCAAAACCATCAAGCAGCCGAACGTGAACGACGATAAGCTCACGACCATTACGGAGATGCGCCAGCAGACCAACGGCCAGACGGCCCTGGCCATTGAAGACGAGCAGCGCCTGCGCAAAGCCTTTGTCGACAAGGACTGGAACGAAATCAAAATCGCCGATAGCTGGCAGATTTTCAAGGTGATGGCCGAGTTCGTGGAGGGCTTCGAGAAGATGTCCAAAATCGGACCTTGCGTTAGCATCTTCGGCTCGGCCCGCACCAAGCCCGACAACCCCTATTACCAGTTGGCCGAAGAAATCGCGGCCAAGCTGGTGCGCCACGGCTATGGTGTTATCACGGGCGGCGGCCCCGGCATCATGGAAGCCGGCAACAAGGGTGCTCGTTCCGAGGGCGGCAAGTCGGTGGGCCTCAACATTGAGCTGCCCTTCGAACAAACCCACAACATCTACATCGACCAGGATAAGTGCATTGACTTCGATTACTTCTTCGTGCGGAAAGTGATGTTTGTGAAGTACGCCCAGGCTTTCGTGGGCATGCCCGGCGGTTTCGGCACGCTCGACGAGTTGTTTGAGGCCATGACGCTGATTCAGACCAAGAAAATCAGCCGCTTCCCCATCGTGCTGGTGGGCTCGGCGTATTGGAACGGCCTGTTTGAGTGGATTAAGGACGTGATGCTGACCCAGGAACACAACATCTCGGCCGAGGACCTGAACCTGGTGCAAATTGTGGACGACGCCAGCGAAGCCGTGAAAATCATCGACGACTTCTACCACAAGTACCTGCTGTCGCCAAACTTCTAAAGCTTGGGACCGTTGTTAAGACATTGAAAAAGCCGAGCCGTCAGGTTCGGCTTTTTTGTTTGCCAATTCCCCATTTTTGCGGTTGATATCCTGCTACCATGCCCACTGCTGATTCCGTACTAGAGTTTGATTACCTCATTGTGGGCGGCGGCGCGGCAGGGCTGAGCCTGGCGTACCACATTGCGCAGGAGCCACGGCTGGCGGACAAGAACGTGTTGCTCATCGAGCCCGAAGCCAAAGCCCAGAATGACCGCACCTGGTCATTCTGGACCGACGAGCCCGGCATTTTCGACGGTATTGTGGCGCACGAATGGCGCAAAATTGCCTTCCGCAGTCCTGGCTTCGAGCGGGTTTTCGACCTGGGTCGCTACCGCTACAAAACCATCAACGGGCTGGACTATTACCGTTTCGTGCAGCAGGCGCTGGCCGATAAACCGAACTTCTCCGTCCTGCGCGGAACCGTCGAACAACTCGATAATACCCCAACTGGCGTGCGCGCTACCACAGCGGCTGGCACTTTCACGGCCCGCTACGGCTTTGACAGCCGCCCCCCCAACTTGGCGCAACTCAAGCAGCCGCAGAAGCACCGCTACCTCCTTCAGCACTTTGTGGGCTGGGAAATTGAAACCGAAACCGATGTATTCGACCCGACGACGGTTGAGTTCATGGACTTTCGCGGCGAGCAGCAACACGAGGCGCGGTTCATCTACGTGCTGCCAACTACTACCCGCAAAGCGCTGGTAGAGTACACGTTATTTTCGGGAACCCCCTTGCCGAAAGCCGAATACGAGGCGGCCATCCGGGAATACCTGCGCGATACGCTGGGCCTGAGCACCTACCGCGTAGTGGCCGAAGAAGTAGGGGCCATCCCGATGACGGACCACCCGCTGCCCACCCGCCACGGGGCGCACATTTTTAACCTGGGCACCCTTGGCGGTCGGGCCAAGCCCAGCACGGGCTATGCCTTCAAGCGCATTCAGCAGCACTCGGCGCGGCTGGTGGCGGCCCTGGCCACCACTGGCCACCCGCCCGCCGATGCGACCGGCGATAAATGGCAGTTCCACCTATTCGATACCTTGCTGCTCGACATCATGCAGCGGCGCGGCGAGACCACCCGGGATGTTTTCCGGGAGCTGTTCGAGCGTAATCCTCTGGAGCGCATCTTCCGCTTCCTCGATGAGCAAACTTCCTGGGCCGACAACCTGCGCGTGATGAATTCGGTGACACCAGGGCCATTCATGCGCTCTATCGGCCAAGTCCTGCGCGGTAAGCCTGGCCGCCGGAAAATCAATTAAAAATTGAAAATGCTGCTTACAAACAAGTTGAATTGCCCATTTTTAATTGAAACCGGAGCCTGTTCCAGCCAGGCCCGCGCCTCGCGCACTGAAGCCGGCGAAATAGCCCGCAACTCGGGCTTGGGCTCCGATAGGTTGAGCAGGTAGCCGGATAATTCCGGCAAATTATCCAGGTCGTGAGTGCTGCAGAGCACGGTTTTGCCGTGCTGGGTAACCCAGCTGTGCACCAGTGTGAACACCTGGCGGCGATAGTACACATCAAGCTGCTGGGTGGGCTCGTCGAGCAGGTACACCTGGGCATCCTGCAGGCTGAGCTGCGCCAGCCACACCAGCTGCTGCTCACCACCAGATAGTTGCGTAAAGCCGCGGGCGGCCAGGTGCGCCATGCCCACCCGCACCAGCGCGGCATCGGCCAGGGCATAGTCGGCGGGCGCGTAGGCACTCAGCAGGCCGTGGTGGCGGAGCGGCCCATCACCACCAGCTCGCGCACGGCAATGGCGAAGTCGATGCTGCCGCGCTGGGGCAGGTAGCCCAGCAGGCCGGCGCTGGCAGCACGGAGGAGGTCGTGCACCTGCTGCCCGTGCAACCGTACGCGGCCCTGGTAGGGCAGCTGGCCGGTGAGCACCAGAAACAGCGTGGTTTTGCCGCTGCCGTTGTGGCTCACCACGGCCACAAAGGCCGGCGCGGGGACGCACAAAAAAAGGTTGCGGACCAACACCCTACCGGGGTAGCCCGCAACCAGATTCTCCACGCTAAGAGCGGCAGGAGTTATGGGTGTCAAATTATGAGTTACGAGTTCAGAGGATAATTCCTGGTTCAACTCACAACTCATAATTCAACACCCATAATTAGAACTTAGTACTCGTCCTCATTGAACATAAAGTCCTCTTTGGTCGGGTAGTCGGGCCACACTTCTTCGATGTTTTCGTAGGGTTGGCCGTCGTCTTCCAATGCCTGCAAGTTCTCAACCACTTCCATGGGCGCACCCGAGCGGATAGAAAAGTCAATCAGTTCGTCTTTGGTGGCGGGCCAGGGAGCATCTTCCAGGTAGGAAGCCAGTTCGAGTGTCCAATACATAGTAAGGCGGATAAAAAAAAGGTTGGCGAAGGTAACAGTTTCTTATCAAGAAACAAGTTAGAAATTGCATTGGAAACGACAACGCAAAAGGCTGGCCAAGGTTAGCCGGCAGCCTGGGCCTGCTGGCTGAATAAGGCAATCAGGTCATTTTTTGTGCGAATCTTACGCTCGAAAGACCGGATTTTGGTTTGCAGCATTTCGCGAAAAGCGTCGTTGGCGGCGCTGGGACTGAGTTTATCGAGGTTATCGCGCAGAGTTTCGAGCTCTTGGTGGTCGTCTTTCAGCAGCTCGCGCAGTGTGGTAGCCCGGAAGCGGGCCCGCTCGCTGGGCGCGGAAGCAGGCGGTTCGCCGCCCGCACGCTTGCGCAGGTGGTACTCCAAGGCGCTGAGCTCAAAAATCTTGTCACACGCCACCATGAAGCGCTGCCAAATGCGGTCCGATTCGTCGCCGCGCACGGTGCCCACCTGTTTCCATTCGGCCTGCAAGGCCTTGGCTTGGTGAATAGCCTCCTGTGGCGGCACGTTCATGAGGGCTTCGGCGCGCTCGGCCAGGGCCCGCTTGCGGGCCAGCAGTTCTTCGGCCGAGGCCGGCGCACCGGGGCTCCCAACAACCTGCTGGGTGGCAATGTGCACCTTCAGCCGCTCGAAGAAATGGTTGTTGGCCGCCCGAAAGCGCGTCCACAACTCCGAAGCCAGTTTTTTGGGCAAGGTGCCGTTTACTTCGCGCCAAGCCTGCTGCAAAAGCTTGAGCTGGCGCGAAGTGGTTTCGAACTGGTCGGAGTTTTTCAGGTTTTCGGCTTGCAGAATCAGGTCGCGGTAGCGGGTTTGCACCCGCGACGACATGGCTTTTTTGTCGGACTGAAACGCTTTGCGCCGGTCAAAAAACACCTGAATCGCGTTCTGAAAACGCGCTTCCAGTTCATCGGCCTGGGCCTTGTCGACGGGCCCGGTTTTGAGCCAGCCCTGGCGCAAGTCCTTCACTTTTTCACCGGCCGATATCCACTCCACGCTCTCGCTCAGCGTTTCGGCTTCCTTGATAAAGCCGAGCTTGGTGGCCAGATTCTTTTCGCGGTTGTGAGCCACCGTCACGGCAATGGTTTCATCGACCTCGGTGAGCCGGCGGTGCAGCTCCACAAAGTCGCCCAAGCCGTCGTAACTCAGCAGCTGCTCGCGCAGGTGCAACGCTTTCATGAGAAAAGACCCTTTGTTTTCGCTGGCAGCCATTTTGGCCAGCAAGGTGTCGACCTTGGTGTGAAGCAGGGCGAAGCGTTGCGCGAAATAGCACAGCGAGGCTTCGTCTGACTCTTTGACCAGGCCAATCTGGCGGGCCGGCTGGGCAAACACGGGGCGCAGCCACACGCCACCGGCTTCCACATAGCCAAAGCGCTGGGCTTCGGCCAGCAAGTGGTCAGTTGATTCCATACAGATAATAAGCTCGTGGGTAGGAGGGTGTAGGGGCGAGAGGGGAAGAACGGACTGTGGCTGAACTGTGGAAAAGGAAGGGACTACAAGTTTACGGTAAAAAGACGATGAAGGGCCAGGCTTTGGTGCAGATAAGCAAATCCTTGAATTAGGGGGTTGTGCCGGCGGCGCTGGGTTGTGCCAGCGGGTTTGCCGTTCTTTACGGCTTGCTACCCGCGACGGCTCGGCCGCGCGGGCCATGGCCCACTCATTTTTTATCCCAGCCCCTTCATCCATGAGCGACCAGACCATCATTTTCAGCATGGCCGGCGTGAGTAAGATTTACCCACCCCAAAAGCAAGTTCTCAAAAATATTTACCTCTCGTTTTTCTACGGCGCCAAAATCGGCGTGCTCGGCCTCAACGGCTCGGGCAAGTCGAGCCTGCTGAAAATCATTGCCGGCGTTGATAAGCAGTTTCAGGGCGAAGTCGTGTTTTCGCCCGGCTATTCGGTGGGCTACCTGGAGCAGGAGCCCCAGCTCGACCCCACCAAGACCGTGCGCGAGGTGGTGGAAGAAGGCGTGGCCGAAACGGTGGCCCTGCTGAAGGAATTTGACGAGATAAACGAGGCTTTTGGGGCCGAAGACGCCGATTTCGACAAACTGCTCGACCGCCAGGGCAAGGTGCAGGAACGCCTCGACCAACTCGACGCCTGGAACCTGGACACCAAGCTGGAGCGCGCCATGGATGCCCTGCGCACCCCCGCGCAAGAGGCCATTATCGGCAACCTTTCGGGCGGCGAGAAGCGCCGCGTGGCGCTGTGCCGCCTGCTGCTGCAGGAGCCCGACGTGCTGCTGCTGGACGAACCCACCAACCACCTCGACGCCGAAAGCGTGCTCTGGCTGGAGCAGCACTTGCAGCAGTACAAAGGCACGGTGATAGCCGTGACCCACGACCGGTACTTCCTCGATAACGTGGCCGGCTGGATTCTGGAGCTCGACCGGGGCTCGGGCATTCCGTGGAAGGGCAACTACAGCAGCTGGCTGGAGCAGAAAACCGACCGCATGGCCAAGGAGGAAAACACCGAGAGCAAGCGCATGAAAACCCTGCAGCGCGAGCTGGAATGGGTCCGGATGTCGCCCAAAGCCCGCCAGAGCAAGGGCAAGGCCCGCCTGGCCAACTACGACAAGCTGGCCGGCGAGGAAGCCAAAGACAAGGAGCAGAAGCTGGAGCTGTTCATCCCCGACGGCCCGCGCCTGGGCTCACAGGTGATTGAGGCCGAGAGCATCACCAAAGCATTTGGCGACAAGCTGCTGTTTGAGAACCTGAGCTTTTCGCTGCCGCAGGGCGGCATTGTGGGCATCATCGGGCCCAACGGTGCGGGTAAGACCACCCTTTTTCGCCTCATCACCGACCAGCTGCAGCCCGATGCCGGCACTTTTGAGGTCGGCCCGACGGTAGTTACGGCTTACATCGACCAGCAGCACGATACACTGGACGGCAGCAAATCAGTATTCGACACCATCACGGGCGGTACCGAAACCATGCTGCTGGCCGGCCGGCCGGTGAACTCCCGCGCCTACGTGAGCAAGTTCAACTTCGGCGGCGGCGACCAGGAGAAGAAGGTGGGCACCCTGAGCGGCGGCGAGAAAAACCGCGTGCACCTGGCCATGACGCTCAAGCAAGGCGCCAACCTGCTCCTCCTCGACGAGCCCACCAACGACCTCGACGTAAACGCCATTCGGGCGCTGGAGGACGCGCTGGAAAACTTTGCCGGCTGCGCCGTCATCATCAGCCACGACCGGTGGTTCCTGGACCGGCTGGCCACGCACATCCTAGCCTTCGAGGGCGACTCGGAAGTGGTATGGTTCGAGGGCAACTTCTCGGATTACGAAGAAGCCAAGCGCAAGCGCCTGGGCGACGTGGAGCCGAAGCGCGTGCGGTACAAGAAGCTAGGATAATCACTGCTGTAGTCTGCTAGCGAGCACAAAAAAAGGTCGCCCATCACGGGGCGACCTTTTTTTGTAATACCTGAGTAGTGCGCGCTTAATTGCGGCGGTTGCCACTCATAAAAATGCTCACGTAATAAAGCAGCGTGGCCAACGAGCTGATGGCCGCCACCACGTAGGTCATGGCCGCCCACCAGAGAGCATCTTTGGCCATGGCGTGCTCTTCTACGGTTACCACACCGCGCTTATCCATCCAGGCCAGCGCCCGGCGTGAGGCATCAAACTCGACGGGCAGCGTAATGAATGAGAAAAGCGTGGTGAGCGAGAACAAGGCAATGCCCACGCCCAAGGGAATCAGGCTACGGCTAATCATGAAAACCCCGGCCAGCAGCACCCACGGCATCCATTTTGAAACGGCGCTCAGACCTGGTACCATGGCTGAGCGAAACTGCAGCATGGAATAGGCCGTGGCGTGCTGCACGGCGTGGCCGCACTCGTGGGCCGCGATAGCGGCGGCGGCGGCGCTACGCTCGGCGTACACGCCTTCGCTCAGGTTCACGGTTTTGTCGGTGGGGTTGTAATGGTCGGTGAGCTGGCCGTCGGTGCTGATAATGCGCACGTCGGTGATGCCGTGGTCGGCCAGCATGTGTTCGGCAATCTGCGCACCGGTCAGGTTGGCTTTCAGGCCGACCTGGGCGTACTGCTTGAACTTGCTGCGGAGCCGCCACTGAATGCCCCAGCTAACCAGCATCAGGGCAATAAGAATGAGGTACATGGCTTGATAAGAATAAGTAAGAATGGTTACGACGTGTGCAGAATTCGCTCCACGATGCGCGAGGTGCTGTAGCCCGGCACCAACGGCACCGTGAGCACCTGCCCACCCCGATTCAACACCAATTCGTGGCCCACAATTCCGCTTATCGCGTAATCATCGCCCTTCACCAACACGTCGGGCTGCACCAGCCCGATAAGCGCCAGCGGCGTGGGCTCACCAAAAAGCACCACGGCATCCACAAAAGACAGCGAGGCCAGAATGCGCGCCCGGGCCGTCTCGTCCTGAATAGGCCGGCCGGGTTTGATGCTACCCACCGAGGCATCGGTGTTCAGACCCACCACCAAGGCATCGCCCAAGTGCCGGGCCTGCTCCAGGTAGTCGACATGGCCGAGGTGCAGCAAGTCGAAGCAGCCGTTGGTGAACACCACTTTACGGCCCTGCGCCCGCCAGCCGGCTACCGCAGCCGACAGCTGTTCGCGCGTCATTATTTTATCCTTGGTCCACATGGGAAGAGTGACGGAGTGATTGAGGGACTGATGCAATTGACGAATCGGTAAGCAACCAACGGTATTGAGTAGTCACTCGGTTGCTCCGTCATTCAGTCACTCAGTGGTGAGCGGCTCTACAGCCAAGGCTTCGGCCTCAGTGAATACGCTGCCCTTATCGGCGGCAGCCACGGCGATGAAGCTGATGCCGCCCATCACCACCACCAGCAGGGTTTGGGCCCCGTGCACCACCAGCGCGTAGGCAATACCAGCCTCCTTGCTCACTCCGTACACCAACAGAATGCCCTGCACCATCACGTGGAACGGCCCGATACCGCCCGCCACCGGCGCAGCCATGCCAAATGCTCCAAACGTGAGCACTGCCAGGCCCGCACGCATGTCGAGGTTATACGTTTCGGGAAAGCAGAAAAATGCCAGGTAATCCATCAGGTAATAGACCGTCCAGGTAAACAGCGTGTGCAGCAGAAACACGCCCTTTTTCTCCAGCTTCAGTACGCTGAACACCCCGGCCAGCAGCCCTTTCACAAACAGGATGGCCTTGTTGAAAAATGCGTTTTGCCGCAGCCGTTCCAGGTTACGAAACAGCGCGTAAGCCACCGTGAGCAGCAACATCCCGCCGATGACCGCAGCGATAAGCAGCGGCGTGCGGTTGCGGGCCAGGGCTTCGTAGCGCCCGCCCAGCACCTGCACGTTCACAAAGCTCCAGAACGTGTTAAAATCGACGAGCAGCACCGCCCCCAGCAACCCCAGCAGCACCAGCACGTCAATCACCCGCTCGGTCACGACCGTACCCAGGGCCACCTGCACCGGCACGCCGCTCGTGCGCCGCAGCACCGAGCACCGGATGACTTCCCCCATGCGCGGCAGCACGATATTGGCCAGGTAGCCCACCATCATGGCGTGGTACACCGGCCAGTAGGGCACCGAATACTTGGAGGCCGTGAGCTGCATCTGCCAGCGGTAGGCCCGGCTGAAGTAGCCCAGTGCCGATAGCGTCAGGGTAAAACTCAGCCACCAGTAGTTAGCCGTGGCAATGTAGTGGCCGATACGCGACAGGTCCTGCCCGCGCACTGCATACACCATCAACGCGCCCGAAAGGGCTAGCAGCAGCGCGTATTTAAGAACAGTAAGGAAAGATTTCAATGAGTGGGAGCGAGTTGGAGTAAGTTGGCTGAGCTACCGGATTGGCTAATGATTCAACAGAAATGCTGTTTACCCATTAGCCCATTGCCGGTCGCTTAGGCGAGGCGGTTCTGCTCGTTGGGGAAAATAACGGTTGGCTTGTGCTGCCGGGCTTCGGCGAAATCAATCAGCGCGTAGGAGAAGATGATGACCACATCGCCCACGCACACTTTCCGGGCCGCCGGGCCATTCAGGCAAATAATGCCCGTGCCGCGCTCGCCCCGGATGGTGTAGGTTTCGAACCGCTCGCCGTTGTTGACGTTCACCACCGTCACTTTTTCGTTCTCCACGAAGTTGGCCGCGTCCAGCAAATCCTCATCAATTGTTACGCTGCCTACGTAGTGCAGTTCCGCCTGCGTGACCGTCACGCGGTGAATTTTGGATTTCATCACCTCAATATGCATCGCTCGAAATAAGGGGTTGGTTAGGCCGGCAAAGATAAAGGCTTGACCCGCCGCAGACCCCAAAATTTCAATTCGGTCACCGAAAGGACATCCATCTTAACTCGTTTTTCAGGCTTCTACCACCACGTTATCAATCAGCCGCACGCCGCCCAGGTGAGCAGCCAGGCACAGCACCACGGCCCGGCCGGCACCATAATCCGTCAACGGCTGCAAAGTCTGAGCATCGGCCACGGCCATGTACTCCACCGTGAACAGGGGCTCTTGGGCGATGGAAGCTTCGGCAATGGCTTGCACCTGGGCGGGCGGCACGCCGCGCCGCACCTGAGCGGCGGCGGTCTGCAATACCTGGTAGAGCAGTGGCGCGGCGGCGCGGGCCGGGGCGTCGAGCCGGCGGTTGCGCGACGACATGGCCAGCCCGTCGGCCTCCCGGATGGTGGGGCAGGCCACTATTTCCAGGTCAAACGACAAATCGGCCACCAGTTGCTTCACAATGGCCACCTGCTGCCAGTCTTTTTGCCCGAAATACGCCCGGTGCGGGCAGGCTAGGTGAAAAAGCTTGCTCACCACCGTGGCCACGCCGCTAAAGTGCCCCGGCCGGTGCGCGCCTTCCATCACCCGCTCCAGAGCCCCAAAATCGAAGCGCAGCACGGTGGTCTGCGAGTACATTTCAGCCACCGAAGGCACGAATAAAGCCGTGCAGCCGGCCGGGGCCAGCAGGGCCGCGTCGGCCTCGGGCACCCGTGGGTAAAGCCGAAAGTCCTCCGCGTTGTTGAACTGCGTAGGATTAACAAAAATACTGGCAATGACTTCGTTGCATTCGGCGCGGGCGGCTTGCACCAGTTGCAGGTGGCCGGCGTGCAGCGCCCCCATGGTGGGCACCAGGCCCACACGGTGGCCCGCTTGGCGCGCTTGCTCCGTGTAAGCGTGCAACCCGGCGGCGGTAGTAAGTATCTGCATAGGAGAGGAAGGCAATTGGAACAGCCCCCAAAGTAGCTTTTGTTGAATTTCCGCTCAAAATTGTTTAATTTTGTGCACCCATAGTATGGCCTTGTTCCATTCTCTTCAATAATCCCTTTATGTCGAAGCTAAGAATCCTCTACGCGGCCACCGAAATTGACCCGTTTCTGCAGACCACCAAGGTGGCTGAAATGCTGCGTCGGCTCCCCGCCAGCATGCAGGAAATGGGCTGCGAAATTCGCATTTTCGTACCGCGTTTTGGCATTATCAACGAGCGCAAGAACCGGTTGCACGAAGTAGTGCGCCTCTCGGGCATCAACATCGCCGTGGGCGATGACGAGAAGCCCTTGGTTATCAAGGTAGCATCTATTCCGACCGCCAAGCTCCAGGTTTACTTTATCGATAACGAAGATTATTTCCATCGGAAGTCGGCCCTGGTCGACAAAAACGACAAGTTTTACGCCGACAATGACGAGCGCGCCATTTTCTTCTGCAAAGGTGTACTCGAAACCGTGAAGAAACTGGGCTGGTCGCCCAACATTGTGCATTGCTCCGACTGGATGACCGGTCTGATTCCGCTGTACCTGAAAACCACTTACAAGAAAGACCCGGTGTTCAAGGATGCCAAATCGGTGTTCTCGATTTACAGCAACGAGTTCGCAGACAAGTTCGAAGGCAATATCCTGGAGAAAGCCAAAATGCTCGACATTGACGACGAGATGATGGCCTCGCTCAAGACGGCTGACTTCAGCGGCTTCATCAAAATGGGTATGGAATATGCCGACACCGTGGTTCGCTCCGACGAAGATTTCAGCGACAACATGAACGGCATGTTCCAGGAATATGCCCTGCATAAAAAGCTCAGCCAGGTAGCTACCGACGAAAACCTGCACTCATCCTACCTAGCGCTCTACAATGAATTGGCTAACTAGCCGCTGTGCTCCCCTGGTAGCCCTATCCGCCCTGGCCCTGGCCAGCTGCGATAAAGGCACCGACCTTAACGTGGACCTGCCCGATACCACGGCCATCAGCACTGAATTTCAGGATTTCCCGCTGACGGTAGCTACGGTGCGCTTTGTGCCAGTACAAACCCTAAAAACCGACCATTACCTGGTGGGCAGCCTGGCCGATAACGTGGCCGGCACCACCGAGGCGCGTGCGTATTTCAACGTGGTGACCACCGGTATTGTCGATTCTTTGCCCTCTAAACTAACCCAACCCGTGCTCGACTCGGCGGTGCTGGTCATGGGTTTTGATAAAGTGTACGGCAGCACCACCACGCCGGCGCGGTTCGACGTGTTGCGGCTGTCCGCTTCGCTCGACGAGCGCCAGGTGTACAACTCGCAAACGCCAACCACTACCGGAGCCCCGATAGCCCGCAACCTGACCAGCCGGCTCGACCGCACCCGTCAGCAGGTGCTGGTAGCGGCCGTACCAGCCAGCCCAACCACGGGGGCTATCCCGGCCATAACTACCACCATACCTGACCCAACGGTTCGCCTGATACTACAGCGCCGGGCGGTGCCGGCTACGCCTACCAAGCCGGCTGTTGCGGCCGTGCAGTCGCCGTTTACCGATAGCCTGTTTGCCAGGTTGGCCTCCACCAGTGCCAACTTCGGTCAAACGCAGCTCAACAGTATCCTCAAAGGCCTCGCCATCGTGCCCAGCGCCGGGCACACCACGAGCATTGTGAGCTTCAGCCGCGTCCTCGACGCGCGCATCATCCTGTATTTCCGTGCCACGGGTGCTCCGAACCGGTCGTATTCGATATTATTCGGGCCGGCATTCAGCGGTGTGGGGGCAAATCCCGTGCGCGACCCACGCTACTACACCCGCATTAGCAATACCTTGCCGCCAAACCTGGCTGTCTTGGCCAGCCGTGCCGGAGCGGTACCAGCCAGCGTCCTCAGCGGCACCAGCTACGTCCAGGAAGGCACTGGCCTGGCCACTCGCGTCACGTTTCAGGGGTTAGAAGCACTGAAGGCAACGGCGAACCTAACCGTGAACCGAGCCGAAATTCGGGTGCCGGTGAAACCATTTACCAACGCACTCTTTGGCAACCCTACCCAGCTATATGCAGTAGAAGTCGACGCCAACAACGTGGCGTTGCAGCGCACGGTAAATTTTATCCCCACTGACCGCGTGGTGCAGACCGATGGAGCCGTTCAAACAAGTGGCGGCTTGCCAGCCACAGGCACGCTCAACAATGCCACCAGTACCCAAGCCTACTACAGCCTGCCCATTACTAATTACCTCGATGCTTTTTTGAAAAACAAACTTGAGGGCAACCCCATTTCGCTGGTTCTGACGCCAAGCATCCAGGCCTCCAGCACATTGTCGCTGAACCGGGCCGTGCTTGATGCCAACAACATCACCCTGCGCGTGTACTACTCTAAGAAGTAGCAACCCGTAGCTGACTACAATCCGGTCAAATCCTCATTGGCCAACAATTTCAATTTACCTACTTAATCTTTCCTGCCATGTGCGGCATAGTTGCTTATATCGGCCATCGTGAGGCCTGCCCCATTATTATCAAAGGTTTGCATCGCCTCGAATACCGCGGCTATGATTCGGCCGGCGTAGCATTGCTCACCGATGAGCTAACGGTTTACAAAAAGAAAGGCAAGGTTAGCGAGCTGGAAGGCTTTATTGCTGCCAAAGACACCAAAGCCAATATCGGCATGGGCCACACCCGGTGGGCTACCCACGGCGAGCCGAACGATGAGAATGCGCACCCCCACTTCTCTACCTCGGAGCGGATTGCCATCATTCACAACGGCATTATTGAAAACTACGCGGCGCTGAAAACGCACTTGCAGCAGCAGGGCCACGTTTTTCATTCCGATACGGACACGGAAGTATTCGTGAACCTGATTGAAGAAATAAAAAAGCAAAACGACTGCTCGCTGGAAGAGGCCGTGCGCCTGGCCCTGCACGAAGTAGTGGGGGCCTACGCCATTGTGGTGCTCAGCCAGGATGCGCCCAACCAACTCATCGCTGCGCGTAAAGGCTCGCCAATGGTGATTGGCATTGGCGAAGGCGAGTTCTTTATCGCTTCCGACGCCACGCCCATCATCGAGTACACCAACGAGGTGGTGTATGTGAACGACTACGAAATCGTGGTTATTCGCGACGGTCAGCTGAACATTCGCAGCCGTGAGGACGTGAACCAGACGCCCTACATCCAGAAGCTGGAAATGGAGCTCGACAGCATCGAAAAAGGTGGCTACGAGCACTTTATGCTGAAGGAGATTTTTGAGCAGCCCCGCTCCATCATGGATTCCATGCGCGGCCGCTTGGAGTTGGAAGCCGGCCACCTGAACATGGGCGGCATCCGGGCTTACGAGCAGAAATTCGTGAATGCCCAGCGCATCATCATCGTGGCTTGCGGCACTTCCTGGCACGCCGGCTTGGTGGCCGAGTACCTGATTGAGGACCTGGCCCGTATTCCGGTAGAGGTAGAATACGCTTCGGAATTCCGCTATCGCAACCCGATTATCACGGAGCGCGACATCGTGATTGCCATTTCGCAGAGCGGCGAAACGGCCGATACGCTGGCCGCCATTGAACTGGCCAAGAGCAAGGGTGCCACTATTTTCGGCGTGTGTAACGTGGTGGGCAGCAGCATTGCCCGCGCCACCGACGCCGGAGCCTACACCCACGCCGGACCCGAAATCGGCGTGGCTTCAACCAAAGCCTTCACGGCCCAGGTGACGGTACTAACGCTGCTGGCCATGATTATGGGCCAGAAGCGCGGCACCATCACCGACACCAAACTGCGCGAGTTGATGGTGGAGCTGGACACGATTCCGACCAAAGTAGAAAAAGCCTTGCTGCTTGACGCGCAAATTCGCGAGATTGCCGTTGAGTTTAAGGATGCCACCAACTTCCTGTACCTGGGTCGGGGCTACAACTTCCCCGTGGCCTTGGAAGGCGCGCTAAAGCTTAAGGAAATCAGCTACATCCACGCCGAGGGCTACCCGGCGGCCGAGATGAAGCACGGTCCCATCGCCCTGATTGACGAGAACATGCCGATTGTGGTGATTGCCACCCGCGATAGCTCCTACGAAAAAGTGGTGAGCAATATCCAGGAGGTGAAGGCCCGCAAAGGCCGCATCATTGCTATCGTGAGCGAAGGCGATACCGTGATTCCGCCCATGGCTGAGTTCGTAATCGAAGTGCCCCACACCAGCGAAATTTTGATGCCGCTGGTATCGGTGGTGCCACTACAGCTGCTGAGCTACCACATTGCCGTACTGCGCGGCTGCAACGTGGATCAGCCCCGCAACCTCGCCAAGTCGGTGACGGTGGAGTAGAGCACGTCATTGCGAGCGAAACGCAGTGGAGCGTGGCAATTCACTTTCATCAGTGCTACAACCCTTCGAGATTTGAAAAGCCTCGGTTCTGCGATAGAGCCGGGGCTTTTTTATTATGCTTTGTTACAAAAAGAAGTTAGTCGCTGAGAGCGGATAGATTACCGCGCGGCGCTCGCAATTACAGACGGCGCGTAATCACACCGCAAACGGCTCGCCGCGCAGCGCCTGCCGCTTGAGCAGCGGGCACACTTTATAGCGCTCGTCGTGCGTGTCATCCCACATAGCTTTCAGCACGGCATACACGCGCGTTACGCCGATGGCATTGGCCCAGGCGAAGGGGCCGTGCGGGTAATTGGTGCCGAGCTTCATGCCGAGGTCCACGTCCTGCATGGTGGCGGTGCCCTCCTGCACGGTGAAGCAGGCTTCGTTGATAATCTGGCAGATGACGCGGGGCGTGACCAGGCCCACGCGGTCGGCCACCACGCGGTAGTCGGTACCGAGGGCGGCGCAGGTTTCGGCCAGCTTCTCGCGGTCGGCTTCGTGGTAGAGACTGACTTCGAGAAGGAAACGGTTGAAGAGCGTGGGCAGGCCGCAGAAGCCGAAACGTAGTCCGGCAGGTAGACCAGCCTCGTAAGACAGCATCTCCGTTAAAGACAAATGGATGATTTCTTCAAAAATCGGAAGCTTATCATTCTCAAAGAAACTGGCAACTTGGCTAGTGAGCGGATGGAAGCAGAATGCAACGTCGGCAGTTGAGGCCGCGCTTTGAATCTGCTGGTCAACCTCCTTCCCACTTTCTTCGAGCACGGGGTTGGGATTTAAAAAGCGGTACTGGTGCGCCGGTCCGAACTTCGCGCGGAACTCTGCTTCTACATGGCTGCCGTCAATGACCAGAATGTGCATGGTTTCGGTAGTTACTTTGGGGCCAAAGATACCCTAACTGTTTCTGTTCAGATGGCCCACCAGATTATCCTCACCGACCAAGCTCCGGCCCCCATCGGCCCCTACTCGCAAGCCGTGAAGGCGGGCAACACCGTATACGTTTCGGGCCAGATACCGCTGGATGCCGCCGGGCAGCTGGTAGCGGGCGACGTGGCCGCCCAAACCCACCAGGTACTGAAGAACCTAACGGCCGTGCTGGCCGCCGCCGGCCTGGCTCTCACCGATGTGGTGAAGTGCAGCATCTTCGTAAAAGACCTCAGCAACTTTGCCACCGTCAACCAAGTGTACGGGTCGTATTTCGACGAAGCCGTGGCCCCCGCCCGGGAAACCGTGGAAGTGAGCCGGCTGCCGCGCGACGTGGAAGTAGAGATTTCCTGCATCGCCGTAGGCGCATAATATTCTGATAGCGGAGGCGTTGCCAGGAAGCTCATTTCCACCATCAGCAACTCCCTCGCATGAAAGAACTTGGACTCGGCCTGCTCATCATTGGGCTCATCTCACTGGCGCTGCCGTTTATCAACCCCAACATCCACTACACCTTTCTGACCTGGATTGACCAGTGGGGGCCGGCCGTGACCTGGGGTATCCGCGGTGGAATTACGCTGCTGGGGCTGGGCCTCTGGCTGAGCTTCAAGAACCGGGACTGATATTCATTTAACAATTATCATTTACCATTTAACGGCCGTTCAAACTGCGCAGATTGCTCCGTTGAACGGCTGTTAAATGGTAAATGATAATTGTTAAATGATAAATGACCCCGACCTTTGAGGCGCGTTCCGAACTCCGGGGCGCGCTTTTCATTTGTTATGACTGAGAGAGAAGTTCGGGTGCGTTTCGCCCCGTCGCCCACCGGCCCGCTGCACATTGGCGGCGTACGCACTGCGCTGTATAACTACTTATTGGCCCGCAAGCTGGGTGGCAAGATGCTTCTACGCATCGAGGACACCGACCAGAACCGCTTCGTGCCCGGGGCCGAGCAGTACATTCTGGAGGCGCTGGCCTGGTGTGGCATCGTGATTGACGAAGGCCAGGGCGTGGGCGGCCCCCACGGCCCCTACAAGCAGAGCGAGCGCAAGCCCATGTACCGGCAGTACGCCGACCAGCTCATTGCCAGTGGGCACGCCTACTACGCCTTCGACACCCCCGAGGAGCTGGACGTGATGCGCGCCCGCCTGCAAGCCGCCAAGGTGCCCAACCCGCAGTACAACTCCATCACCCGCGCCCAAATGCGCAACTCCCTCACCCTGCCCGAGGACGAGGTGAAGGCCCTGCTCGATGGCGGCGCGCAGTACGTAATCCGCCTGAAAGTGCCCCGCAAGGAGGAAGTGCGCTTCCAGGACATGATTCGCGGCTGGGTGGTGGTGCATTCGAGCGCCATCGACGACAAGGTGCTGATGAAGTCGGACGGCATGCCGACCTACCATTTGGCCAATATCGTGGACGACCATCTGATGGAAATCTCGCACGTAATCCGGGGCGAGGAATGGCTGCCATCGGCGCCGCTGCACGTGCTGCTGTACCGCTACCTGGGCTGGGAGAGCACCATGCCGCAGTTTGCCCACCTGCCGCTGTTGCTCAAGCCCGACGGCACCGGCAAGCTGAGCAAGCGCGACGGCGACCGGCTCGGCTTCCCCGTGTTCCCGCTGGAATGGCATGGTACGGACGGCGAAACCGGCGAGCCCACCGTGAGCGCCGGCTACCGCGAAAGCGGCTACTTGCCCGAAGCCCTGGTGAACTTCCTGGCCTTCCTGGGCTGGAACCCGGGCACGCAGCAGGAAATTTTCTCGATGGACGAGCTGATTCAGGCCTTCTCGATTGAGCGGGTCAGCAAGTCGCCAGCCAAGTTCGACCAGAACAAGGTGAAGTGGTTCAACGAGCACTACCTGCGCGCCAAAACCAACGCCGAGCTGGCGCCCTACCTACTCACGGCCCTGCACGAGCACGCCATCGTGTGCTCGCAGGAGAAAGCCGAGCAGATTGTGGGCGTGATGAAAGAGCGGGTGAGCTTCCCCAACGACTTCTGGCAGGAAGCCAAATACTTCTTCCAAGCCCCGACGGAGTACGACGAAGCCGTGGTGAGCAAGAAGTGGAACGCGCCCGTGGCCGGTGCCCTCACCGCCTACGCCAACGCCCTGCCCGGAGCCGCCCAGGCATCGGCCGAAGAGCTGAAGACCTTATTCAACGACACCATGGCGGCCCAGGGCCTCAAGCCCGGCCAGGTGCTGCAAGCACTGCGCGTGGCCGTGACCGGTGCCGCCGCCGGCCCGGACTTGTTTGAGACCTTGGTAATTCTGGGGACCGACGAGGTAAGTACCCGACTACGCGCCGCTGTGGAGCGCATCCCCGTAGCCGCCTAGTTTCACACCGCCCAAACGGCCACGAGCCTGACCAGTAAAATCGATTCACGGCCTTATCAGGCGAGTGGGCGGTTCTACCGGTCAGGCTCGTTGCTTGTGGCATCATAACAGCGCATCGACGCCCAAAAGCTTTTGCTGGCTCAACCGCTGGTACCTTCATCAAAATGGGGCCGCAAAAACTGATGTTCAGGCACATCAATTTATGTAACTGTTCGCCTATTAATTATTATATTTGCCAGTACCCTGCAACGTGGACTAGCGCAATAACTGGTCACCTGGCAGTGCATACCAAGTTCCTGCGACTAATTTGGCGAGGACTTTTTCTTTTGCCATAGTGCTTGTAAGTGCCCCCATTTAAGCTGTCGTATTTGCTGATTTTTCGGTGGGCACTACTGGCCATGGGAATAGTATGCGGCGTCCCGGTCGCTGCTCAAGGGCCAGCCACTACCCATACTCCCAGTCCTCCACCGCAGGTGCGTTCGTCGGGGGCTACTCCGCAGCACCGCATCGACAGCGTGCGGGCGCTACTTCGGGCCCACCCCACCCCCGATACCACGCAGGCACTGCTGCTCAATGTCTTGGCCGATGAAATAACGGTGGTTGATGTGCGCGCCGCCGGCCCCACGCGCCGAGCCGCATGTCAGCTGGCCCGCCGGCTGGGCTACCGCGACTTTCTGGCCGAGGCGCTGCTGAACATGGCCGACTACCACATTGCCCTGGCGGAGTATGGCCCGGCCCTGCCGCTGTTGCGTGAGTCGCAGGCCGAATTCACCCGGCTGCACGACCTGGGCGGCCAGATGCGCTGCCTGGGCCGCCGCTCCCGCATAGCCGACCAGCGGGGCCAGTTGGCCGAAGCGCTGTCCTACTGCCTCCGGGCCATGGCCATAGGCTCGACGGGCGACCAGCGCCGCTTTCATACCAGTTTGAAAATCCACGCGGCCAGCATCTACACCCGGCTGGGGGAGTACGAGCAGGCCCGCACCTACCTGCAGGAAGCCCTGGCCGTGGCACGCTACCACGGATACCCCGACCGCATCAACCTGATAATGGGTGAGCTCGGTGACCTCAACCGAAGCCAGGGGCAGTGGGCCGAAGCCCGTCGCTACTACGGCCTGAGCATTGCCGTGAGTCGGCGCATCGTCATCACCGACCAAGCCACCGTGCGCACCATGCGCTTCAACCTGGCCGATGTAACTGAGCGGCTAGGCAACTACACGCAGGCCCTGCCCCTGGCCCAGGCCGCGCTGCGCGAAGCCGCTACCGCTCATGATGTGCCGCTGGTGCCGCGGGCACTGGTACTGCTGGGTCGCACCTGGCTGCACCTGAACCAGCCCGATAGTGCCCTGCACTATGCCAACCGGGGCCTGTTACTCGGCCAGCAAGCCCATTCCCTGGAGGGCCTGCGCGCGGCCTACGATGTGCTGGCGCGAGCCCACGCCCAGCGCAAAAACTGGGCGGCCGCTTACCAAGCCCAGCTTCGTTTC
Source organism: Hymenobacter frigidus (assembly GCF_014640435.1). Classification (GTDB taxonomy): domain Bacteria; phylum Bacteroidota; class Bacteroidia; order Cytophagales; family Hymenobacteraceae; genus Hymenobacter; species Hymenobacter frigidus. The sequence continues at coordinate 72,187 of NZ_BMGY01000020.1, forward strand.
AGTACCTACGACGACAGCCTGACCGGTACCAACGTCAGCCGGCGCACAGCCGCCCTGCGCTTCAACCACGAAGTGAACCAGCACCGCGCCCAGCTCCTGCTGCTGGGCCAGGAGCAGGAGCTGGGCCGACTTCGGCAGCAGCGCCAAACGGCTGGTATGCTGGCCCTTGTTCTACTGGTGGGGCTGGGCGGAGCGGCCCTGCTGTGGCGGTATCGCCAGCGGCAGCGGCACCACGAAACAGCTTTGCGAAACCGCCTGGCGACCGACCTGCGCGATGACGTGGGCACGCTGCTCAGTCGGATTTCGCTGCAGAGCGGGCTGCTGCAAGAGGGCTTGGCCGATAGCGTGGGCCACCGCCAGCAATTGGGCCAGATTTCTGATGCCAGCCACTCGGCCGTGCGCCAGCTCAACGACGTGGTGTGGAGCCTCGACGCCCACAACGACCACCTGCCCGCCCTGCTCGACCGCATGCACACCTACGCCCACGATGTGCTGGGCACTGCGGGCTTGGCCGTAGATTTTGAATTTCCGGAAGAGTCTTCCACCCAGTGGCTGCCCGTACTGCTGCGCCGCAACATCTACCTGATTTACAAAGAGAGCCTGCATAATATTCTCGAGCACGCCACCGGAGCGACAACGGTGGTGGTGCGCGTGCGGCTGGAAACGGGCAGTCCCGCCCAACTAGTGCTGGAAATTATGGACGATGGCACCGGGGCCGCCACCGCCCCCGATGGCCACGCACGGCGCTCGGGCCACGGCTTGCGCAACATTCAGACCCGCGCCCAAGCTCTGGGCGGGGCGGCCACCAGCGGCGGTGCCCCCGGGGGCTTCCGGGTGTGCGTAGTAGTGCCGCTACCGTCGGCCTGGAAAGTTTTTGGCCGCACCAACAGTCCGGCGGCCTGACCCCGCGAGCAGGGTCTCTCGGCAACAGGCGATGGTTGCCCCGTTGAAATAAATCGGACTTGCTGCGCAATGGAAATCCGCTTGGCCCTTGTTGCAGACGAGCTTGGCATCCGTGCTGAGCTGCACACCCATGTGTGCGCGCGCAATGGCGGCCGCTGTTATCATCGCAAGTAACTGACCACTAGCCCGCCGCCCTTTTGTGTCATCGGCTCACCACCTGAAGCAGCCGTTTCGCGTAAAGCATTGCAGTTTTCTCCTGCTTCCCCTCCCCGTCATGGCCAAGAAACCCGTAAAACCAAAAAAAACCGCACCTGACCCCAGCAAAAAAGCCCGTGTCCACAAGGAGCTGGAGGGGTTTGAGATTGGCGTGAACCCGCTGGGCGAAATCACTTCCAACTACTCCATCGAGCAAATCAATCAGTTTCTGGGCCGCCACGTGCGCGACAAAAAGCTGGTGGACCGCGCCGGGCAGTTTGGCGAAAAGCCCGCGCCCGGCGAGAGCGAAGAGGATGCTTTTCCCATCGAGGACGGCCACCACGAAATCGAGCCCGAAGAGTCGGAAGAGGATTTCATCAAGCGCAGCAGCCGCGAGGCCAAGCGCAAAAAGTCGGTGGGCGACTCCGAAAAGGAGGCCGCCGAAACCCGCGGCGAACTACCACTGGAAGAGTAGCTGCCAGCTTTACAACGATTTCGTGGTGCTGGTGCGCAGGCCCTTCTCAAAGGTTTCGACCTTGATGAGCTTGCCCGCCGAATAGGTTTCGGTGCGGGTTACGTTATTGCCCCGATAGGTTTCTACTTGAATCAGCTGGCCTTGCTCGTAGGTTTCGGCGCGGGTCAGGGTACCATCGGTGTAGGTATGAACGCCGGTAGTCTGGCCGTCGGGGTCGCAGGTTTTCCACTCCCCGTACCAGAAAAAACGGGCCGGTTTATCGCCGCTCGTCACCCACTGGGCGGGGCCTCGTTGCGCCACCTTCCCGCCCGGGTGCCAGTACGTGACTTCGCAAAAGCCCTCGCGGCGGTAACGCTCCGAGTGGTCGAGCTGGCCCGTGGGCGCGTAGTAACGGAAGGTGCGCACCGGCCGGCCGTGCCGGTAGCGCCCCGCCGTGAAAGGCTGAGCATCGGCCGAGTCGTAGTAGGTGCGCCAGCGCCCTTGCTCCCGGCCTTGGCGGTCGAAGCGGTTGGGCTGCCAAAAGCCGCGCGGCTGGTGCCGGGTGGTAGCCTGCGAGCCTGCGCAGGCGCTAAGCAACAACGTGCCGCCAAGGGTGGCAACTAATTTGGAAAGGTGCATGGGCAGAATGCCTTAAGCCTTGCTATAAAGCAACTTGAAAACTTCTGCGCTAACGCAGCTGCTCAAAAATATTGTGTATTGTCCCCGCTGGCAGCACCGCATATTCGCCGGTCGCTATCTTTAACCGCACCAATCACCCCACTCCAACCGCATGAATTCGCACGACGTTGACTACCGCATTCTTGGCTCCGATATCCAGGTTCTGGAAGTGGAGCTCGACCCCAACGAAACCGTGATTGCCGAGGCCGGGGCCATGGTGTACATGGAGGAAGGCATTGCCTTCGAAACCAAGATGGGCGACGGCTCCGAGCCCGACCAGGGCCTGATGGGCAAGCTGTTCTCGGCCGGCACCCGCTTAATTACCGGCGAGTCGCTGTTTCTAACGCACTTCACGCACCGGGGCGGCTATGGCAAAAGCAGGGTGGCATTCTCCGCGCCTTATCCCGGCACCATCATCCCGGTTAATCTAGGTGAGATGCCCGCGGGCCTCATTGTGCAGAAAGACGGCTTTCTGGCCGCCGCGCGGGGCACCAAAATCAGTCTGCACTTCAACCAGAAATTGGGGGCCGGCCTGTTTGGCGGCGAGGGCTTCATCCTGCAGAAACTGACCGGTGACGGCAAAGCCTTCGTGCACGCCGGAGGCACCATCATTGAGAAGCGCCTGAACAACGAGATTCTACGCGTTGATACCGGCTGCGTGGTAGCGTTCGAGCCCAGCATTGACTTTAGTGTGGCCCGCGCCGGCGGGCTCAAATCAATGATATTCGGGGGCGAAGGGCTGCTGCTGGCCACCTTGCGCGGCACGGGCCGCGTGTGGCTGCAGTCGATGCCCGTCAAGAAGCTCATTCGGGCACTGGCCTCGGGCGGCGGCAACGCGCAAAAGGAAAGCGGCGGCATACTGGGCAATATCCTGGGCGAATAAGTTCATCCGAGGTGTGCTGCTATCCTGCCGACAGCTTATTTACCGTGGCATCTCCACTGTGGCGGCTGGGACTTTATCGCGGTCCATCAGGCCTTTCAGCATAAAGCCCAGCACCACTGCCAGCACAATAGCGATGCCCACGCCCGCCCGTAGCAGAAATTTGTGGTCGTGGGATTCGTCAGTTTTCCGACGGTCAGCTTCTCGCCGTTGCTGGCGCGTTTTGTAAGGACGTTGATAAGCTGTACGGTGGGGCACAGAAGACGTAGTCGTTTTGGACATAAGGGCGAATATTACGGTAATGTTACGCAATATCTGCCAATAGCATAGCTTCTATTAGGTCAACAGCCGAACATAGTCGGCATATGAGCGCTTTGAACCGGCTAAAGGCTCGTTGGGTCCTCACTCAAAAACAGTTAGCTGCGTGCGGCGGCAGTAGCCAGCACGGCCTCCAGCACCTCCCGCGTGTTGAGCAAGCGTGGCACTTTGTGCTGGCCGCCCAGCTTGCCCTGGCTGGCCAGCCAAGCCTCGAACGTGCCCGTGGGTACGGCCCGCAGCTTGGGCGGAGCCAGGGCCAGGCTCCGGTGGCGCTTGGCCGCGTAGTCGGAATTGAGGGCGCACAGCGTCGTATCGAGAATAGTGCCGAACCGGGCCAGGTCGGGGCAGGCCGCGGAGTCGGCAAATTCCACTACCCACTCGTGCCCCCCACGCGAAGCCGCGCTATCGGCCGTGAACCACACGGGGCCGGCCGTGAAGTCGCGCACGGCCGCGCCGGTAGCCTGGCAGGCCGCGGCCACGGCGGCCTCGGCATTCTCAATCACCACTTCCTCGCCGAAGGCATTGAGGAAGTGCTTGGTACGGCCGGTGATGCGCACCCGATACGGAGCCAGCGAGGTAAACCGTACGGTGTCGCCCACCAGGTAGCGCCACAGCCCGGCGTTAGTACTGATAACCAAGGCGTAAGGCCGGTTCAACTCTACTTCGGCCAGGGGCACGGGGCGCGGGTCGGGGGCATTCCACTGGTCGGCGGGCAGGAATTCGTAGTAAATGCCGTGGTCGAGCAGCAGCAGCAGGTCTTCGCTCCCGGGCTGGTCCTGCAGGGCAAAGTAGCCTTCCGACGCATTGTAGATTTCGAGGTAGCGCATCCGCGCATCCGGAATTAACTGGCGAAACAGCTCGCGATAGGGCCCAAATGCCACCGCGCCGTGCAGAAACAGCCGCAGGTGTGGCCACACTTGGGTAATGTTGTCGGCCCCGGCCAGGGCCACCACGCGGCGCAGCAGCACCACCATCCAGGTAGGCACGCCGGCCAGGGTGCGCACATCCTGGCGCAGCACGTGGGCCGCGATGCGCTCAATCTTCTCCTCCCACTCGTCCAGCAGCGCCAGGTGCAGCGGCGGGGTGCGCAGCTGCTCGGCCCAGCCCGGCAGCTGCGCCATGATAACGGCCGATACATCGCCCACCCGCGAAACGGACTCCTGGGGCCGGAACGGATTGGGCGAATGCGCGCCACCCAACGACAGCGTTTTGCCGGCCAGCAGCCGCTCCTGGGGGTAGAGGCAGGTGCTCAGGGCCAGCATGTCGCGCCCGGCGCGGTAGTGGCAGTCGCGCAGCGCCTCGGCCGTGATGGGGATAAATTTGCTGCGGGCGTTGGTGGTGCCGCTGCTCTTGGCAAACCACTGCGGCCGGCCGGGCCACAGCACATCGGGCTGGCCGCGCAGCACCTTTTCCAGCTCCGGGTACAGCTGCTCGTAGGTGCTCACGGGCACGCGCCGGGCAAAGTCGGCGGCCGTGGGCTTGTCGCCAAACCCGTAGCGCCGGCCCCACTCGGTGCTCCGGGCCCGGTGCAGCAGCCCGCGCAGCAGCCGCGCCTGCACCTCGTGCGGCTGCTGCCGGAGGCGCGCCAGCCGGGACAGGCTGCTGAGTTGAACGGCGCGGGCGAGTAGCTGGTCGAGCATATATTTTGAATTAAAAATTAAAAGTGAAAAATTAAAAATTGCTCGCGTTGGTCACTTTAAACGAAGGCCCAATGCTGTCACGACGTGCTCATTTTTAATTCTTAATTCTCAATTTTTAATTGCCTTACACGTTGCGCTTTAACTCGAAATTTTTGCCCAGGTACACGCGGCGCACAGTTTCGTCGCTGGCCAACTCTTCGGCGGTGCCGGCTTTCAGGAGCTTGCCTTCAAAAAGCAGGTAGGCCCGGTCCACGATGCTGAGGGTGGAGTTCACGTCGTGGTCGGTGATGAGCACGCCGATGTTACGGTGCTTGAGCTTGGATACGATGCCCTGAATTTCTTCGGTCGCAATGGGGTCGACACCGGCAAAGGGCTCGTCGAGCAGCACAAATTTGGGGTCAACGGCCAGGGCACGGGCTATTTCGGTGCGGCGGCGCTCGCCGCCGCTCAGCACCTTGCCCAGGTTCTTGCGCACGTGGGTGAGGCTGAACTCTTCGAGCATTTCCTCCACCTTCTCGTGGCGGGCGGCTTTTTTCATGCTCGTCATCTCGAGCACAGCCATAATATTTTCTTCTACGCTCAGGTCGCGGAACACGCTGGCTTCCTGGGCCAGGTAGCCCACGCCCAGCCGCGCCCGCTGGTAGATGGGCATGGTGGTTATCTCGGTGTTGTCGAGGAAGATGCGGCCGCCATTGGGCTTCACCATGCCCACCATCATGTAGAAACAGGTGGTTTTGCCCGCGCCGTTGGGCCCGAGCAGCCCCACGATTTCGCCCTGCTCCACGGTCACGCTCATGTCGTTGACGACGGTGCGGGCTTTGTATTTTTTGACAAGGTGGTCGGCGCGAAGAATCATGCGGGCAAAGGTACGGGCGCGCCGCAACGGAGCGGAGCGCGGAAACCAACGACTGGTTTGCCAATATTATTCGGCTTGCCTAACACTTCGCTTAAATTTTTCTGCTACTTTTAACCCCCACAACCTAACCCACCTCCCACAAACTTATTTTTTATGACAGTAAAACGACTACTCCTCGCGGGCGGCGCGCTGCTAGCCAGTGCGCCGGCTGCTTCTGCCAGCGGCTTCCAGGTGTATTTGCCAGGCCACAAAAGCAACGGTATGGGCGGCGTCGGGGTGGGCTTGTCGCTCGACCAGTCGGCCATGTTTCTCAACCCCGGGGCCCTGGCCATGGTGCGGGCCAACGGGGTAGTGCTCGGGGCCAACGCCACGTTTGCGCGGGTTGCCTTCCGCTCCGAAAACGGCGGGCCGCAACGCGACCTGCAGTCCACCGTGACCACTCCTTTCAACTTCTACGCCTCCTTTGGGCCGAAAGACGGCAAGTTTAAGGCAGGCCTGGCCGTGTACACGCCCGCCGGCTCGAAGCTGGTGTACGCCGAGGGCTGGGAAGGCCGCGCGGCCCTCACCCAAATCGACCTCAAGTCGGTATTCGTGCAGCCCACGCTCAGCTATGCCATTACGCCGCAGCTGAGCGTGGGCGCGGGCCTCACCATTCTGGCCCTGGGCTCGGTGAACCTGCAGCGCGACATCTCGGCCCTGCCTTACCCCGGAGCCACGATTGAGCTGGATGGCAAAACCAAGACTCAGTTCGGCTTCAACGCCGGCATTCTGTTCAAGCCCAGCGAGAAGCTGAGCGTGGGCATCAGCTACCGCTCGAAGGTGAACGCGACCGTGGAAGAGGGCACCGTGACCGTGAAGGGCCTGCCCAACGCCACGCCCGGCAGCAACAGCTATTCCGCTTCGCGCCGCATCAACCCTGGCTTCACGGCCAGCAACTTCGCGGCTACCCTGCCCATTCCGGCCCACGCAGCCATCGGCGTAGGCCTGATGCCGACCGACAAGCTCACCATCGGCCTCGACGTGGTGTGGACGCAGTGGAGCGCCTACCGCGAGCTGCGCTTTGACTTCAGCGGCAACAACGGCAACGGCGACTACGCCCAGGTAGGTACGCAAGGCCAGCCCGGCTACTTCCCGGCCAACACCGGCACCCCCGGCCTGGTGGGCGGCAATAACGTCTCCATCTCGAAGCGCAGCTACCAGGACGTGCTGGCGTTCCGCCTGGGCGCGCAGTATAAAGTGACCGACAAGCTGACCGTGCGCGGCGGCGCGGTGTACGACCAGAGCCCCGTGCGCGACGGCTACGTGACGCCCGAAACCCCCGACAACGACCGCGTGGCCCTGACCACCGGCCTGAGCTACGACGTGACCGAGAAATTCGGCATCGATGCCTCGTATCAGTTCATTCAGATTCTGAAGCGCACCCAGACGCAGCAGCAGCTGCTCGACAACGGCACCACCGACCGCGTGGCCGGCACCTACAACTCCTTCATTCACGTGCCCGGCGTGGGCGTGCACTACAACTTCTAAGCGCCTCACTCCCACCTGACTTTAGCTTTTCGCCGACATGAAATCATTTTTTAAGCACACCGCGCCCGCCCTCGCCCTGCTGGGCCTGAGCCTGGGCAGCTGCAAGCCCGACCTGGAGAACAGCCCCAAATCGAGCGCCGGGCAGGCCGATTTTTCGCGCTACGTTGCCGTGGGCAACTCGCTCACGGCGGGCTTTGGCGATAACGGCCTGTACCTGGAAGGCCAGTTGAATTCCTACCCCAACATCCTGGCCGGCCAGCTTAAGGCCGTGGGCGGCGGCGATTTCGCGCAGCCGCTCTTCACCGACGCGCAAGCCAACGGCTCGGGCTACCTGAGCCTGGCGGGCTTCACGGGGGGCGGCAACCCCATCACCGTGCCTGTCACTACCAACCGGGCCTTGCGCGCGGGCAGCACAGCCGCCGCGCCACTTTTCACCAAGTTTACCGACCCCGTCAACAATCTTGGCGTGCCCGGCATCCGGATGTCGGACATCAACACTCCTGGCTACGGCAGCGTGCAGGGCAACCCCTACTTCGAGCGCATCACGCCCGATGCTACGCCGTTTCAAACCTATTTGGGGCGCGTGCAGGCGACGGTAGCTTCCCTCAAGCCAACGTTTTTCACCGAATGGCTGGGCAACAACGACGTGCTGGGCTTTGCCACGGCCGGCGGCGCGGCCAGCAGCCTGACACCGCCAGCCACTTTCGCCGCAAACACCAGCCTGGTGCTGGATGCCCTGACGGCGGGCGGCGCCAAGGGCGTGGTGGTCACCATTCCGGACGTAACTGGCATTCCGTTCTTCACCACGGTGGGGCCGGGCTTCCGGGCCACCCTGACCGCCAACAGCGTGCCGGGCGTGTTGGCCCTGACCGGCGCAGCGCCGGGCGGCGCAGCTTCCGGCAATCGCAAGCAGATTGCCACGGTGGACATTCGCGACGCGGCGGGCGCCGGCCGTCAGTTGTTTACCCTCACGTCGGCACCTTTTCTGCCGCTGCTGGGCCGGCCCACGGGCGCGCCGTGGCGCTCATTTGTGCCGAGGGCTGCCTTGGGCAGCTACCTGACGGCCTACGGCATTGATACCCTGCAGGCGTTTGGTGCCACGGCCGGCAACCCCATTCCGAGCGCTTTCATTCTCGACGACGTGGAACAAGTGCAGGTGCAGAATGCCACCACGGCCTTCAACACGACCCTGGCCGCCGCGGCTAACCAACGCAATCTGGCCTTGTTCGATGCCAATACGTTCTTCAGCAGTGTGGCTCGCAACGGCCTCGTAGTGAACGGTGTGAATAATACGGCCTCTTTTATCTCGGGCAACCTTTTCTCGCTCGACGGGGTGCACCCCACGCCGCGTGGCTACGCTGTAATCGCCAACGAGATGATTAAGGCCATCAACGCGAAGTACGGCTCAGCAGTGCCCGGCGTAGATGCCACGAAGTACCGCGGCGTACGGTTTCCGCAGTAGTCCAGCAGCACAAGCCCGCTATTAAAAAGCGCCTTCCTCGGATGAGGAAGGCGCTTTTTTGTGTCAATCCTTGCAAAGGATTTATTTAAACAGACTGCAGCACACCGGCAGCTAGGTGCGCGGCAATGAGCTGGGCGTGGTGCCGGCCGTTTTCGATAAACCAGCGGCTGGTGGCCCGGCCGCCGCATACGGTGCCGGCCACGAACAAGCCGGGGCGCGTGGTTTCGTGGGTTGCGGGGTCGAAGAGCGGGGCGCGGGCTTCGTCCGCAGGGTCGGGCTCGACACCGAGGCGGCCGAGCAGGGCCTCGTCGGGGTGGTAGCCGGTGAGGGCGTACACGAAATCGGTAGGAACGGTGAGCGGGCCGGCAGGCGTGAGCACGTCTACCGCGCCGGGCCGAATGGCGACGATGGTGGTGTTGAAGTGCGCGGTGATGCGGCCCTCGGCTATGCGGTTGACAAGGTCGGGCCGAATCCAGTACTTCACGGAGTCGCTGACTTCGGAGCCGCGCACGAGGAGCGTGACATTGGCCCCGGCGCGGGTGAGCTGCAGAGCCGCTTTAGCGGAGGAATTTTTGGCCCCGACGACGACGATATTCTGCGTGGCGTGCTGGTAAGGCTCTTTGTAGTAGTGGCTGACGTGGGGTAAATCCTCGCCGAGTACGTTGAGCGGGTTGGGCACGTCGTAGAAGCCGGTGGCCACAACGACGTTGCGGGTCTGGATTTCGCCCTTGTCGGTCGTGACGGTGAAATTGCCTTGTTCGCCGGTCAGGTTTAGCACTCGCTCGTGCAGCCGGAGGGTCAGCTTTTCGGAGGTGGCCACGCGCTGGTAGTAGTCCAGGCCATCTTCGCGCAGGGGCTTGTAGTGGCTGGTGGGAAACGGATAGCCACCGATTTCGAGCAGCTCGGGCGTGGAGAAAAACTCCATGTTGGTGGGGTAACCCACCAGGGAATTGACCAGTGCACCTTTTTCTACGAGGGCTACCTGCAGGCCTTTGCGCTGGGCTTCGAGGGCGCAAGCCAGGCCCACGGGGCCGGCTCCAATAATGAGAACATCAAGCATAATATCCTATGTTCAGACACGACCTCTTAATTTAGGTCAATGAAGGAAAGGAGTGGAGTAAGATTCTA
>NZ_BMGY01000021.1 GCF_014640435.1 Hymenobacter frigidus
TCGAACACGTCTTAATGGAGGTCGGCCAAAAGTACACCGTTACTTTTGCGTGACTACTTAAAAGCCGGCATTGGTCGAACCAGCTTCGACTACGGCACCCAGCCGGTGGGGCTGGCGCAAAGCCCGAGCCTGAGCTACCAGGCGGGCCTGCTGCTACACGCCTACAACCGCAGCCGCTTGTCGGTGCAGCTCGAAACCATGGTCCTGGCCCTGCGCGGCGACTACGCGCCCGCGGCCGTTTACACAGGAGACTTGTTCCTGAATAAGAAATGGTCAAATATTTTAGCCGATTATGATGCCTGAATGGTCTTTTTGGTTTGGCCAAGCGTGTATCCTTGGATTCTTTGAGCAGCCCCCGTTTCTGGCGCCAAATACGACTTGGAAAACCACCGATTTCTTATTGAGGAACAAGTCTAGGCACTAGCTTGTATGGCCTCACGGGCAGCACCCGCATCCGGTTTCTGCAGCTGCAAATTCCACTGCTGCTGCGCTACCGCCTGGGCCACGGGCCGGTGCTGCAGCCTTACCTCAACGCGGGGCCTTGCTACGAGCAAAATTTCAGCAACTCCTCCGCCATCGTGTACCGCTACTCCAACCGCACCGAGGACGAAACCCTGGCCCTCAGGCTACCCGACCGCTTCAGCCTGGACTACGTGGCCGGTGCTGGCGTGCTGATTCGGCGCCGCACCGGCCCGTCTCTCAACCTCGAAATTCGCTTCGACCAAGTCGTGGACGCTCCCACCAGCATTTACTACACGCCCCAGTACTACACGCCCCAGCACACGAGCCTGCGCCTGAATATGGTGGTCATTTTCTGAATAGTTTTGCTGCGGATAACCGTACGCTCTGGCCCGACCGGTCGTCGGGCGGCAAAAATCGCTGGCTGCGGAGCGGAGCCGGTGGCCGCCGTGCATTCACGCGCAGGTGGCTGCGGGGCGTCCCGAAAATCAGGGCCGGGAGCACAAGCGGGGCTGCGCCGAAAACGTACCGGCCACAGGCGGCGGGCATGCGCAAACCGGTCGGTATCGGAAGCATAATTCCAGTACTTCCATATTATTTATCCTTGATTTTTGTATGGGCCAGTAAAAAGGTTTGATGATATCGGGCGATTGACCTATTTTCGTCGAAAACAACAATTACCAATAAGCCTTCATTCAGGCTGCACACCTCAAATTAAGGTCGGAATAACTGGGCATTTATAACACTAAGTGTCTCATCGACTGCATTTTATTTCCTTATAATACATTTATTTGCCGTGACGGGTAAACTGCTTACCCGTCTGTTGGTCAACAAAAAAATTTCGCATTCGCCTTTTCACCAAACCCACTCATTCCAGGTCCCATGAAACAATTTTTATCTCACATGCTACGGAACGGCCTGGCGGCCGGAGCGTTATTGGCCGGGGCCTTGGCCGGACCCGCGGCCCAGGCCCAAGTGGTGCTCGATGGCCGGCTGCAGGCCGCTGAAAACAGCACCACCCTTCCGGGCTACTACACGTCCATCGGGCAGTACACCCGGCCCCACACCAGCACCAGCGGCTTCGGCAACTGGGGCCTGCTGCAGGGCTACATCAGCAGCGACGACAACAACTTGTATGTGGGGGTGCGCGGCACGAGCGAGCCCAACGGCAACGCCTTCCAGATTTATCTGGACGTACCGGGCCGCACGGGCGCGCTGGTGGGCACCAGCCTGCCCACCCGCCCGGGCGGCACCAGCTTCGACCAGATGAGCGGCCGCCTCGACATGCAGGCCGACTACGGCCTGGCCGTACGCTCGCTGGGCACGGCCGGCCAGTACGGCGCCGAGTATGTGGACTATACCCGCGGCAACGCGCGCGGCGGCTTCGCCACCCCGGTGCTCACCGACGGCACGCCGGCCGTGCTGGTGGGCACCGGCACTGCCCAGGCGTTCAACGCCGCCCGCGTGGCCTACCGGGCCGCCACCCCCGACCTGACGGGCAACGTGAATGAGGGCCTGGAGGTGTCGTTCGACCTCGCCGCGCTGGACTTGGCGCCCGGCGAAACCGTGCGCGTGTTCGTGCTCTACACCAACGACAACGGCAGCTTTACCTCGACTGATTTCCTGCCCGAGTCGCCCGGCCTGACCGCCAACCCCGGCGGGGCGCCCGACTACCCGGCCCTGGCCGGCACGCAGGCCTTCACCTTCAATACCTACGCCTCGGCGGCCACCACGCGCTGCAACCTGGCCGCGCCCGTGGCCAGCGCCTCGCCGGCGTGCACGGGCAGCACGTTCACGCTCTCGGCCACCAACGTGCCGGCCGGCGCCAGATACCAGTGGAGCGGCCCGAACGGGTTCAGCTCGACCGCGGCCATGCCCACGGTGCCGGCCACCGCGGCCGCCAACGGCACCTACCTGCTCTACATTCTCTCGGATAACTGCGGCGCTCCCGCCGCGCCCGTAACCGTGACGGTGGGCAGTGCCCCCGCGGCGCCCACCACCACGGGGAGCAGCAACTGCGGGCCCGGCACCGTCACGCTGAGCGCCAGCGGCGCCCCTGCCGGCAGCACGTACGCGTTCTACGCGGCCGCTACCGGCGGCACGCCCCTGAACTCGGGTACAGGCAGCACCTTCACCACGCCTTCCCTCACGGCCACCACCCCGTACTACGTGAGCGCGGTGAGCGCCGGCGGCTGCGAAGGACCCCGCGCGACCGTCACGGCCACCATCAACCGCCAGCCCACGGCCGCCCTCGCGGCCGGTGGGCCCACCACCTTCTGCCAGGGCGGCTCGGTGGTGCTCACGGCAAGCGGCGGCGCCACCGGCGACACCTACCAATTCTTCCTGAACGGCCAGGCCATCAGCGGCGCCACCAGCACCACGTACACCGCCACCGCCGGCGGCAGCTACACGGTGGTGGTGACCACAACCGACGCCTGCACGGCCACCTCGGCCCCGACCACGGTGACGGTGAACCCGAACACCACGGCCGGCTTTGCCTACGGCGCGGCGGCCTACTGCCAAACCGGCACCAACCCCACGCCCACCGTCACGGGCACGGCGGGCGGCGCCTTCAGCTCGACTACGGGCCTGAGCCTGGACGCCGCCACGGGCGCGGTAAACCTGAGCACGTCCACGGCCGGTACGTACACCGTGACCTACGCGGTGGGCGGCTCCTGCCCCAGCTCGAGTGCGCAGCAGCTCACGGTAACGACACCGGCGCAGGCGACATTTAGCTACGCCAACGGCGCGGGCATTTGCACCACCACCACGGGCACAGTGGCCGCCAGCCTGGCCACGGGCAGCACGGCCGGCGCGTTTACTTCAACTACGGGCCTGACATTGAACGCCACGACCGGCGCCGTCACGCCTTCGACCTCGACCCCCGGCACCTACACCGTGACCAACACCGTGGCCGCCAGCGGCGGCTGCGCGGCGAGTACGGCCACCACGACCGTGACCATTACGGCGCCACAATCGGCTAGCTTCAGCTACGCGGCCACCAGCTACTGCACCACGGCCTCCGGCCCGGTGGCCGCCAGCCTGGCCACGGGCAGCACGGCGGGCACCTTTGCGTCCACCGCGGGCCTCACCCTCGATGCCGCTACTGGCGCCATCACGCCCTCGACCTCGACCCCCGGCACCTACACCGTGACTAACACCGTGGCCGCCGCGGGCGGTTGCGACGCCACGTCGGCCTCGACCAGCGTCACGATTACGGCACCGCAAACCGCCGGCTTCAGCTACGCCGCGGCCAGCTACTGCACTACGGCCACCGGGCCCATTGCGGCCGACCTGGCCACGGGCAGCACGGCGGGCACGTTCACCTCGACCGCAGGCCTGACGCTGAATGCCGCCACCGGCGCCGTCACACCTTCGACCTCGACCTCCGGCACCTACACCGTAACCAACACCGTGGCCGCCAGCGGCGGTTGCGCCGCCGTCACGGCCACAACTACGGTGAGCATTGCCGCACCCCAAACGGCGGGCTTCAGCTACGGCACGACGCCCGCGTACTGCACCAGCGCCACGGGCGCAGTGGCCGCGAGCCTGAGCACGGGCGCTTCGGCGGGCACGTTTACTTCGACCACGGGCCTGACGCTGAACGCCACGACCGGCGCCATCACGCCTTCGACCTCGACCCCCGGCACCTACACTGTGACTAACACTGTGACCGCCAGCGGCGGCTGCGCCGCCGTCACGGCTACGACCAACGTCACGATTACGGCACCGCAAACTGCCGGCTTCAGCTACGCCGCGGCCAGCTACTGCACTACGGCCACCGGGCCCATTGCGGCCGACCTGGCCACGGGCAGCACGGCGGGCACGTTCACCTCGACCGCAGGCCTGACGCTGAATGCCGCCACCGGCGCCGTCACACCTTCGACCTCGACCTCCGGCACCTACACCGTAACCAACACCGTGGCCGCCAGCGGCGGCTGCGCCGCCGTCACGGCCACGACTACGGTGAGCATTGCCGCACCCCAAACGGCGGGCTTCAGCTACGGCACGACGCCCGCGTACTGCACCAGCGCCACGGGCGCAGTGGCCGCGAGCCTGAGCACAGGCGCTTCGGCGGGCACGTTTACTTCGACCACGGGCCTGACGCTGAACGCCACGACCGGCGCCATCACGCCTTCGACTTCGACCCCCGGCACCTACACCGTGACTAACACCGTGGCCGCCAGCGGCGGCTGCGCCGCCGTCACGACCGCCACGACCGTGACCATCACGGCACCGCAAACGGCGGGCTTCAACTACGGCACCACGCCCACCTACTGCGTGAACGGGGGCGTCAACCCCTCGCCCACGCTCACCGCGGGCGCTTCGGCCGGCGCGTTCACCTCGACTACGGGCCTGACGCTGAACGCTGCCACGGGTGCCATCACGCTTTCGACTTCGACGCCGGGCACCTACACCGTGACCAACACCGTGGCCGCCAACGGCGGCTGCGCCACCGTCGTGGCCACCACGACCGTGACGATTAGCGCGGCCCCCTCGGCCGCCTTCGCCTACGCCAACGCGGCCTACTGCCAAGGCGGAGCGGCGGCGCAGCCCACCGTGACCGGAGCCACGGGCGGCACCTTCTCGGTGGCGCCTGCCACGGGCCTGACGGTGGACGCCACCACCGGCGCCTTAGCGCTGGCCACCGCCACGCCCGGCACCTACACCGTGACGTACAGCGTGACCGGCACCTGCTCGGCCAGCAGCACCTTCGCCGTGACAGTGAACACCCGTCCGGCGACGCCCACGCTTGCCACTTCGGGCTCGCCCGCCACGGGCATCACGCTTACCTCCAGCAGCGCCACGGGCAACCAGTTCTTCCTGAACGGGGTGGCCGTGGCCGGCGCCACGGCCCAAACCTTGCTCATCAACTCGGGCACCCGCAACGGCAGCTACACCGTGACCACCACCAACGCCACCGACTGCGTCTCGCTGCCCTCGGCTGCGGTAGCGGTGGTGGTGACGGCGGCCCGTTCGGGCGCCACCGGCCCCGCGTTCAGCGTGTACCCTAACCCCACGCCCAGCGGCTTGCTGCAGGTGGCGCTGGCCGGCTACCCGAAAGCCGTGGAGCTGACGGTGGTGAACGCCATCGGGCAGGAAGTATTCCGCCGGAACGTGGCCGCGGGCAGCCAAACCCTGAGCCTCGACTTGTCGGCCCTGCCGACCGGCATCTACGTGCTGCAAGGCCGTTCGAGCGAAGGCACCACGGTGCGGCGCTTCGTGCGGGAATAACCGCGCAGATACAGAGCAAAAAAGGGCCTGCCGGAAACGGCAGGCCCTTTTTTTGACCGAAGCGCAACGGCACTGCGCCGCGCGAGCCCACCCAGCGGCGCGCTATTTCTCCCGCCGGCCCGTGCCCAGCAGCAGCAATATTATCAGCAGAAAGCCCGTGGCCCCCAGGCTCCACCACGTTATTTCGGGTACTCCGCGGCGGTACGGCATGGCGTCGGAGTAGCGGCCCAGCAGCGTGAGACCCGAAAATAGCAGCCCGCCCACGCTCAGCAGGGCCAGAATGGTGCGGCTTACCAACTGGTCGGCCTTGCGCATCAGGATGTTGTAGCCGCTCAGCTCCACTTTCACCCGCAGCTCGCCCTTGCTGATTTTGCGCACAATCTGGCGCACGTCGGCCGGCAAGGTTTGCAGCAGGGCCAGCAGCTGGGTACCGGTGTACTCGGCCTCCGTGAGCAGGTTTTCGCGGGAGTATTGCTCCCGGATAATCTTGGCCCCGTAAGGCCGCACAAACTCGAAGGTGTTGAAATTCGGGTGCAGCACCTTGCCGATGCCCTCGAGAATAACCAGCGCCCGCAGGATGAGAAAGACCGCCCCCGGCACCTGCAGTTTGTAGTTGTAGATAATGATTTGCAGTGCGTCGGCGAGGTCGCTCATGCTCATCTCCTTCACATCGAGCATCGCAAAATCCTCAATCAACTGGCTCAAATCAGCCTCAAAAGCCCGCATATCCGGGATTTCGGCCGTGAGGGCCAGGCGGCGGAAATTGAGGGCCATGCTGCGCGCATCCTGCCGCGCCATGCCAATGAATACGCCCGCAAAGGCGTATTTCTGCTGTTTGGTGAGGCGGCCCACCATCCCAAAGTCAATGAGGACCACTGTGCCATCAGGCCGCACCAGCACGTTGCCAGGGTGCGGGTCGGCGTGAAAAATCCCGAACTCGAAAATCTGAGTCAGGTAGATATCCATGCCGTTTTCGGCCACGGCGGCGGGGCTCAGCCCCCACTCCTGCAGCTGCACCTTATCGGTGATTTTGCAGCCGCTCACGAATTCAATTACGAGAATGCGCTCGGTGCTCAGCCCCCGGTAAGGCTTGGGCACATAGAAGGTAGTATAGTCTTCGTAGAGCTTGCGAAACTGCTCCATCGAGCGCGCCTCGGCCGTGTAGTCCAGCTCTTTGCTCATGCTCCGCTCAAAAGCATCCACGATGTCCTGTGGATTGGCCAGGCCCTGCTTTTGCAGGAAGCCGGTCGTGAGCCTGACCAGCTCGTGCAGCAGGGCCAGGTCGGAGCGCACTTTGTCGCGCACGCCGGGACGCTGCACTTTTATCACTACTTCTTCGCCCGTGAGCAGCCGCGCCCGGTGCACCTGCCCAATGCTAGCCGAGCCCAAGGTCACGTCGTCGAACTCACTGAACACCTCCGAAATCGGGCGGCCCAATTCTTCCTCAATTATTTGGCGGGCCACCACCACATCAAAGGGCGGCACGTTGCTCTGCAGCTTCTCGAACTCGTCAATCAGGGCCTGGGGCAACAAGTCGGCCCGGTTGCTCATGGCCTGGGCCAGCTTGATAAACGTGGGGCCGAGTTCCTCAATTATGAGGCGCACCCGCTCCCAGCGCGTGGTTTCAAACACCTGGCGGTCGGCCCGCTGCCAGCTCAGGCGGCGGCTCTGGCTCACGAGGCGGCGCAGGGGCGTCGTCGTCACCACATCCTCAAAGCCATAGCGCAGCAGCACCTCAGCCACCTGCCGGATGCGGGTGAGGTTAGAAATCGTGTTTTTGAACATATGCCGCAGATTTACGCAGATTAATCTGATTTCGCAGATTCAGCCGGGCCGTGGCGGTGGCGCAACCTAGCCATTTTAGGTAATTTTCAATCAAAAAAACCCCGCTTGCTCCGGGCAAACGGGGTTTTTTGATTGTGATAACGGGTAGTATTTAAGCCTTGTCTTCAGCTTTGGCGGCAGAAGCAGCAGAAGTAGCAGCAGCGGGTTTCTTGGCAGCGGGCTTGCTGGTTGCGGGCTTCGCAGCAGCTTTAGCGGCGGGCTTCGCTGCCGGCTTGGCGGCGGGTTTAGCAGCGGGTTTGGCAGCGGCAGCGGCTTTGGCGGCGGTCGAACGTTGGGTCGAATCAGCGACGGCGCTCACGCGGTCAGCTACTTTCTTCAGGGCTCCGGCGGCTTTGCTGGCGGCCCCGTTGGCGGTGGCAGCGACCGACTTAGCGGCCGGCTTCTTAGCGCCAGCCTTGCCTTTGGGCTTGGCATCGCCGAGGCCCACAGTGGTTTTCATGCGGTCGGCCAGGCCCTGAAACTGCTTTTCGAGCTCAGCGCGCTTGGTTTCGCCGCTCTTCACCAGCTCATCCACAATTTTCTTACCCTCGGCTTGGGTCATCTTATTGTCCTTCACCAGTTTCTCAATGGTGCTCTGAAATGACTTGCTACCTTGAGCAATGTAGCCAACGCCGGCGTTTACGAACTTCTTAAACAAATCTTCCATGATAACGAAAGGGTGTGGGTGAAATTGAAAAAAGGGAAGTTGTTGATGGAAAAGGCATTGACACAATAAAGTAGTATGCAAGCCGACTATTTTCGTTGCAAACCTACGAAGACTCCGCAATATAGTTGAGTTTCGTACGACGGATTTCTCCAAAAGTGGCTTAAAATCATTGAAAAGAGAATTTATTTTTCAATTCCGTGAATATTCGTTGGCTTGCCAAATGCGCCACAACCCGTTCAGGACCAACCTACGCGGCGCGTCGGCGCACGGCGGGCTGCCGCGGGGTGGCCGGCAAGTGAATGGGCACTACGCCTTGCCGGGCCCATGTTTTCGCCATAAATTCGGCTACTTGGTCGAGCGCCTGCCGGGCTTCGGGCACGATGCGCCAGAACAGGTGCCACCAATGCACCAAGCCTTCGAAGGGCTGCACAGTGACGGATATGCCCGCCGCCCGAGCCTTTTTGGCAAATTTCAGCACATCGTCATACAGTACTTCGGCCGTGGAAATCTGGATTAGCAGCGGTGGCAGGCCATGCAAATCGGCCTGGGCCGGCGAGAGCAGCGGGTGAGAAATGGGCGTTTTGTGGGCGTAAAGCGGGCCCCAGGTGCGCATTTGCAGGGCTTCGAGCAACAAAGACTCTTCGCGGGCCACACGGCGCAGCGCGGTAATGGGCAGGTTCAGGTCGGTCCAGGGCGAGAGGCCGATGCCGGCGGCGGGCTGGGCGTCGCCGGCGTCGCGCAGGGCGAGCAGCAAGGCCAGGGCCAGTCCTCCCCCGGCTGAGTCGCCGGCCACCACGATATCGTGCGGCTGATGGCCGTGGCGCAGCAGCCAGCGGTAGGCCCGCCGGGCATCGTCGAGCGCGGCCGGAAAGGGATGGTCGGGCGCTTTGCGGTAGTTGATGGTGAGCACGTTGAGGCCGCAACGCTGAGCCAGGCTGCCCACCAGGCTGCGGTGCGTATTGAGCGAGCCCAGCACGTAGCCGCCGCCGTGCAGGTACAGCATCACCCGCGTGGGGTGCGCGGCACGCGGCCGCAGCCACTCCGCTTCGAGGCGGTTGTCGAGCTTCAGGCTCTCCAGATTCACCTTCCAGGGCATGAACTGGAACAGCGCGCCGGCTTCCATGGCCAGGCGCATGGCTCCCACGCTGGGCTTGCGACGGGCCAGCGGAGCCGCCGCCGCCGTCAGGAACTGCTTGAGCAGCAAGTGTTGGAATGAGGGCATTGGGTGGGATGAACGCGGGAGGGGAGAAACGGGAAGCGGGGAGCGGGAAGCGGGAAGCGGGAAGCGGGAAGCGAAAGAACGTCATGCTCATCTGGCGTCCGCGTAGCCGAAGCATCTCGCGTGTGGTAGTAACTCAATCTTTAAACGACGCGAGCGAGATGCTTCGGCAAGCTCAGCATGACGTTCTTTTTTCGGCATGACGTTCTTCTTATTCTTTACAATGTTCTTATTTGCTACGGTAAGGTTCGGGCTTTTGCCCCAGCTTATTGTCTTTGTACCCCTTGATGGCCAGCGGTATCCAGCCAATCAACGGGATGAAATAGGCCAGGGTTATGGGGTTGCGCCAGAGCAGCTTCAACCACGCCCCGGGCTTGTCGAGCTGCATGTTGAAATTGCGGCGGCCTTCCTTCACAAACAGTCGCTCGAACTCGGTGAATACGGCCGGCCAGGCAAAGGGCAGGAAGAAAGGAAAGAAGCGGCGGTTTTCCTTCATACGCTGCCAGAGCTCGGCCCAGCGGTAGGGCTTTTGGCCGTGGGCCAGCACGGCGGCATCCATCTCTACCTGCATCCGCTGGCGGATTTGCTCCGACAGGTCCAGGTATTCTTCGCGGGTGAGCTCATCGGTGGTTTTACTGGTGAGGTCGGAGGGTCGGATGCGGGTACCCATCACAAAGGTGAGCTTGGCGGGCAAAGCCAGGTAAAAGGCCCAGGGCTGAATCAGGACCAAGATTAGCAGCACCGTGAGGGGCAAGAACGGGATACCGATTTTCTTGGTGAATTGGTTTATCCAGTCCCAGGAATAAGCGTAGGGATTGAGGTATTCGGCGTTGATGGTGTAGAAGGGCACGATGTCGGTGCCGTGCTGCAGGGCCAGGCGCACCATGCTGGTGGCCAGGCGCTGAAACTGGTACTTGCGGTTGAATCCCTTACCAATACCCAGCACCCCTTCGGGATAGAGCATCAGGTTGTGTTCCTGGTAGTACATCATGGTCTCAAAATTCAGCGTCGTGGCATCCACGGAACCACATTTTTTCCAGAACTCATTTACCAGGTAGGGGTTCATCAGGGCCGTTTGGGAGAGCAGCGGGGCCGAGAGCGGCCGGGGCAAATCGCGCAGGGTGCCGTGCCTGGCCAGCAGGTGCCGCCACAGGTGGGAGAGCGCCACGATGGCATCCCAGGGAAAGGCCATGCCCGAGTGATTGCTGGCGAAAATCAGCGGCCGGTCGGGGTTGTTGCGCTGCGGAAAATCCTCGAAGCCCACCAGCTCGGAGCGAAACCACACGCGGTCCAGCAGCTGCAAAATATTTTCGTCGAGGGTTTGGGTGAATTCCTCCCGAAAATAGTCGTCGTAAATATGTTGGTTGGCCACAATGGCCGGCGGGGGCAGCGAGGACGAAGTAGTGGCGGGCATGGTGGGAATTTGCAGCAGACGGAGGACGGAAGATAGGAGAATTTCTACCGCCGCGCTTGTGGGGCCTGGCGGTGGAAGTCCGGGCGCAGTTTCCCGCGCCAGACCCAGTGAGCAGGCGCAGCGGGCAGCCCGCGCTAGCCGCGACTGCCAAAAATGGCGCTGCCCACGCGCACGATTGTGCTCCCCCCGGCCACGGCCAACCGGTAGTCGCCGCTCATGCCCATGGATATATCGCAGAAAGCTTCAGATTCCGCAAAGTGCGCGCTTTTCAGGCGCTCGAAGTAGCCGCGCAGCTGCTGAAACTCCTCGCGCAGCTGGCCTTCGTCGGGCGTAAAAGTGGCCACGCCCATCACGCCGGTAATGCGCACATGCGTGAGGTGGGAGAATTCGACGTCGGCCAGAATTGCTTCGGCCTCGGCCATCGAGAGGCCGGATTTGGTTTCTTCCCGAGCAATGTGGAACTGCAGCAGGCAGTTGATAACCCGCCGGCTGGCAGCGGCGTGCTTGTTTATTTCGCGCAGCAGCTTGAGGCTGTCGACGCTCTGAATGGTGTGCACGAAGGGCGCGAGCAGCTTCACCTTATTGGTTTGGAGCTGGCCGATGAGGTGCCACTCCACATCGGGTGGAAGTTGGGGCTGCTTGGCAGCCATTTCCTGGGGTCGGTTTTCACCAAATACACGCGCTCCGGCGGCATAGGCTTCTTCCAGCAGCTCCACAGAGTGGGTTTTGGTGACGACGCACAGCCGGGCGGCGGTGCCGGCCAGCTCGGCATTGATGCGGTGAATGTTATCGGCGATGGACATTTATTGATGCATTGATTGTACGATTCTGTCATCCTGAGCAAAGCGAAGGACCTTGTCACCGGAGCACGGCTTGCGGTAATAGCAGCTTGCAATACTACGCACCGTTGCGAGCTTGATAAGGTCCTTCGCTTTGCTCAGGATGACAAAACAAACGAATGACTAATCCTCCAGCGGGTTGCTCAGAAACGTACTTTTCAGCAGCAGCCACAGCAGCCACAAGCCGATGCTCAGCCACAAGTACGGACGGTAGAAATCCTTGGTGTTACGAAACCGTAATTGCTTGATTTCGGATTTCTCCAGCTTATTTATCTGGTTGAAAACCTGGCGCAGACCAGCCGCATCGGTGGCCCGAAAAAACTGGCCATCGGCGGCGGCGGCCAGCTGGCGCATGGTGGTTTCGTCGAGGCGGGTGCTCACGTAGCGGGTGCGGCCGAGCGAGTCCTGACCGTAGGGCACGAAACCGTCTTTGCCCACTCCGATGGTGTAGATGCGAATGCCAAAGGCGTGGGCCAGCTGCGCCGCCAGCAGCGGGTCGAGGCTACCGGCGTTGCTCTCGCCGTCGGAGAGCAGAATGCAGACCCGCGAGCGCGCCTTGGATTCGCGCAGCCGGTTGGTAGCCACGCCCAGGGCCGTGCCAATGGCCGTGCCGTCGCTCTTAATCATGCCGAAATGCAGGCTGCCGAGGCTTTCGCGCAGCAAATCATAATCGGTAGTGAGCGGAGCCAGCGAATAGGCCTCCCCCGCAAACGCCACCAAAGCCAGCCGGTCGCCCACGCGGCTGGTCAGGAAATCGGCGGCGATGCGCTTGGCGGCTTCGAGGCGGTTGGGGCGCAGGTCCTGGATTTCCATCGAGCCCGACACGTCGAGGGCCAGCACCAGGTCGATGCCGCGGCCGGACTGTTCCACCCGCTCGTCGGTGCGCTGCGGGCGGGCCAGCGCCACCACGGCGAAGCTGAGCGCCAGGCCCAGCACCACATCGGGCACGAAGCGCAACGCGGCGGTCCAGTCGCGCCGCACCGGGCCGGGGGCGAAGGCCACGCCCACCTGCGCCCGCCGCCGGGCCAGCAGCCACCGCAGCCCAAACAGCAGCGGCACGGCCGCGATGAGCAGCAGCAGGCGCGGCTGCTGCCACTGGTACCCGGCCAGGGTGGTGTAGCGCAGAAGGGTAAAAAAGTCGTTCAAGCAGCCGCGAAAGTAGCGCGGACTTTCAGTCCGCGCCGGGAAATTGGGAAGGGTTAAGCTCGCGAACTAAAGGTCCGAGCTACTCTGCTACGGAGGCGTAGCGGCGCTCAGCAAAGCCGCGCAGGCGCTGAAAGGCCCGGTCAACCTCCTCGGCTTCCTCGGTTTGCACGTTGCCGTAAATCACTTTATCGGTCGCGTTCAGGGCTTTGCGCACATCGTTGTCGTTTTCGAAATACACCACGATTTCGCGGGTGGTGAAGGAATTCAGCCCGCTGTTTTCCAGGCCGGCGAGGTAGTTTTTCCAGAGCACCACGGCCCGCTCCACGTTGGTGGCCGAACGCGACAGCTCGAACCGCTCGACGTGCCGGGCAAACTGGGCCAGGAAATAGCCGTGGTTTTTGCGACGCTTATAGGTCTGGTAGCGGCGCGACAACCGGCGGCGAAACAAGGCCACTGCGCCCGCCAGCAGCAGCAGCACCGCCAAGGCTCCAGCAATCCAGTATGGGTAGTTAAAAAGGGGCTCTACTGGTACCAATACCAGGTTTTGACGCAAAGCGGGCAGCGGCGCAGTAATGCCAAAGGGTATCGGAGCCGTCGTGCGCCGGAGCCGCACGCGGCTGGGCGGCGGCAGGATGCTCAGCGTATCGGGACCTTGCAGCACGGCCACGGGCAGGGCCAAGGTCTGCACCGAATCGAGGCGGAACGTGCGCAAGTGGTAAATGGCGCGGTCGAGGCTAACGCCCCGGCGGGTGCGGGTGGGAAAAAACGTTTTGCTCACGTACTCAAACGGTACAAAGCGCGCCAGCGAATCCGGAAATACCACCGCCAAATCCGGCGCGTGCTCGTAGCGCAGCTCGTAGTCGATGCGCTCGCCCACGAGAACGGTTGGTTTCAAAAAGCGGCCCTGCGGAACCGGCAGCGAAGTTTGGGCCGCTGCACCACCGCCAAGCAACAGGCTCAACACCATCATGCTTAAGAGTCCAACTAGCTTACCCACGGCGGCCCGATTGACGACGGTGACGGAACAGATTCACTAACTGAGGTACGAAATCGCCCTCGGTACTCAGCGACAAAAAGCCGGTGCGGGTGCGGCGGCAGATGTTTATCAGCTCGGCCTCCTGGCGCTCGGCGGTGGCGGCCACGCTGGCCCGGAAGCTGGCCGATGAGGTATTCACCCAGCGTACTTGCCCGGTTTCGGCGTCGCGCAGCGGCACAATGCCCAGCGCCGGGAAGTCGCGCTCACGCGGGGCCAGCAGCTGCACCACAATCAGGTCGTGGCGCTGGGCCAGCATGGTGAGTTCCCGCTCGTAGTTGCCATCGATGAAGTCCGACACCAGCACCACCAGGCTACGGCGCTTCAGCAACCCCAGCGCTTGCCGAATGCCCGCCCCCACGCCCGTGCGGCGCGAAACCGGCTCCAGCGTAAACAGCCGGTTGATGAGCGCATAGGCCGCCCGTGGCCCCTTGCCCGGCGGCAGGTACAATTCCTTTTGGTCGGAAAACGCGAACAAACCCAGCGCCGAGCCCTGCCGCGCCGCCGACAGCGCCAGCAGCCCCGCAATGTCGCGGGCCACGTCGAGCTTGCGGCGCTGGCCGTCGCCTACGTCCAGCGACGCGCTCACGTCCAGCAGCACCAGCACCTGCTGCTCTTTTTCCTCCTTGTAGGTTTTGACGAAGGTGCCGTGGCCCTTGCTGCTCACGGCCCAGTCGATGGCCCGCACCTCGTCGCCGTACTGATAGAGGCGCACATCGTCGAATTCGAGGCCCGTGCCTTTAAAAACGGAATGAAAATCACCCTGCAGCTGGGCCTCCACCGCTTTGCGGATGCGGATTTCGAGGTGGCGCAGGCGGCGCACCAAGTCGGTGAGGGCCGGGGGCACGGAGGGATTCATGGCGGCGAAGCTACGGCCTGGGACTAACTTTGCGTCGTGAAATCATTCCGCCGCTGCTGCCTGGGCCTGTTGCTGCCCTCCCTCCTACTGGCCCTGCCCGCCTGCCAGCGCCCCGAAGAGGCCCCCCTGCCCGCCGACCTGCTGCCCAAAGAAAAGATTGTGCAGCTAGTGGTCGACCTGCAGGTGCTGGAAGCGCGCGTGGAAAACAGCCGCCTGTCCGCCGACTCGTCACGGGCACTTTACCTGGTCAATCAAAAGGAAATCTTCTGGAAAAACGAGGTTACTGATTCAGCTTTCCAGCGCAGCTACCGCTACTACAGCATTCACGGCAAGGACCTCGACGAGATTTACGGGGCGGCTATCGACACGCTGGGGCGGCGCGAACTTAAACTGGCTCCGGCGCCGGCCGGCGCGGTGCCGCCGCCCGGCGCGGCTAAATAAGGCGGCTGCCGTTGGGTACGGCCCCGGCCACGCTGGCCAGCACGATGTGGCCCGCAGCATCGGCAACGCCCGTCACCAGAACTTCGGAGCGAAATTTCCCAATCTGCTTGGGTGGAAAATTAATTACGGCCAATACTTGTCGGCCCACCAAGCCCGCGGGCGTGTAGTGGTGCGTGATTTGGGCACTGGACTTTTTTAGCCCGATTTCCGGCCCGAAATCAATCAGCAGCTGAAAAGCGGGCCGGCGCGCCTCCGGAAACGGATGCGCCTCGATAATGGTCCCCACGCGCAGGTCGACGTGCTCAAATTCGGCCCAGGTTAGCGGTGCGGTGGTCATGGTCATAACAGCAATTTGCGTAAGACTTCAGTGATAGAGTGGTGAAAATAGAACGGTCATGCTGAGCGCCGTCGAAGCATCTCTACCGCGCAAGTACAAGAATTGCTTCTGCGGTAGAGATGCTTCGACGGCGCTCAGCATGACCGTTGTTAATACAACTATCCGAACGCTACTGCGCAAATGCCTTTAGCGCCTCCAGCTTCTGCTGGGTCTGCTTTTCCCAGAAGGCCTGGCGCGGCGCGTTCAGGCCGTGGTTGCTTTCCTGGTCGTAGCGGTTTTCTTCCCGGTCCCACTCCGCGTACACGCCTTTCGTGAGGTTGTTAAAGGCTGGCTGCAGCTTTAGGCAATTAGCTTTAGCCGAAAACGCTACCAGCTTTTGACGCATAATCCGGGCATATACTTCGGTGATATCGAAATGCAGCTGCTCGTGGCGGAGCAAGGCTGCCGAAGCATTTTTGGGGTCTCGAAACCACGAGGTATTGGGGTCGAAAGTGGCTTGGGCCGTGCCTGTAAACACAAAATCCCGACAAGCCGCATTGGCATTAATATTAGACGACGTGGACGAGGCCAACCGGTCGCCTACACCGGGCCGGGCCAGGTAGTCGGCCATCGTGAGCGGCCGGCTGGCCGACCACCCGATGGGTGCGGCGGGCGCAGGCTTAGCAGCTGGTTTTGCGGGCGCTTGCGCGGGTAGTGGCGTAGTCGAAGTAGTTGGGCGCGGCTTCGTGGCCGGGCCTTGCAGCAACGAGGCCGCCATTAGTAGGGAAGTCAAAAAAGAGAGCATCAGCAGAGAATTAATACCCGGCACGTCTGGCCAGTCCGTCGCAATTTAGTAATCCGACCGAAACTCCGAATGACCGGTCTATTCCGCTGTTACTGGCTTGGGCAGAGACGCGGCATATTCCGGCGAAGTTTCGCGCCGGAAGCGCACTAGCAAGACTCCGGCCACAATGGTCAGGCCCAGCAGCAGCCCCGTCCACACGCCCGGCGCGCCCAGGTGCAGCTTGAACCCCAGGAAATAGCCCAACGGCAGCGCCACGGCCCAATACGCCAGCAGCGCCACCACCGAGGGCACCTTCACATCCTCCAGGCCGCGCAGGGCTCCCAGGCCCATCACCTGCAAGCCATCGGATACCTGAAATAGGGCCGCGATGAGCAGCAACGTACCGGCCTGCGCCACCACGGCGGGGTCGTGGCTGTACATAAGCGGGGCCAGGTGCCGCGTGGTGATGAACAGCAACCCCATTATCGCCATAAACCCAAACCCCAGCAAATACGCGGCAAATCCGGCTTGCCGGGCCTCGGCCAGGTTGCCGCTGCCATTCAATTTGCCCACCCGAATGGTGGCCGCAGCCGCGATACCGCTCGCCGCCATGTAGGTAATCGAGGCCAGATTGATGGCTACTTGATGGGCTGCCAACGGCACTGCCCCCAGCCAGCCAATCATGATGGCCGCAGCGGCAAAGGCGCCCACTTCAAACCCCATTTGCACGCCAATGGGCGCACCCAGGTTCAGGAGGCGCGACACCGTGGCCCAATCGGGCCACCAGCTGCTGATGGCCGCGCGGTAGATGTGCAGCCGCTGGGCCGTCAGCACGTACGCGGCCATGAGCGCGGCCATGAGCACCCGAGCAATGAGCGTGGCCCAGGCCGAACCCATCAGGCCCATTTGCGGAGCGCCCCAGTGGCCAAATACCAGCGCGTAGCACAAGGCGGCGTTCAGCACGTTGGCCAGCACCGACAGCCACATGGCCTGCCGGGTGAGGCCCAGCCCCTCGGCAAATTCGCGGAAGCCCTGAAACACCATCAGCGGTAGAAACGACCAGCTGATGACGCGCACCCAGGGCGCGGCCAGGGCTTCTACCTCGGGCGCCTGGCCGAGGTAGTGCATCAGCGAAGGCACCAGCTGGCCCAGCCCCGCCAGGGCCAGCCCCGCCAGCACGCTCAGCCACACCGACGACACCAGCAGCCGGGCCAGGTCGGGCAGGTCGCGGCGGCCGTCGGCGGCGGCCACCAGCGGCACGCTGCCCATACTCAGGCCAATGCCCAGAATCATAAGCACGGTGGTGCTGCTCACGCCCAGGCTCACGGCGGCCAGCGGAACGGTGCCCGTGCGCCCCACCAACACCGAATCAACAAAATTCACCATCGTATGCCCCAACTGGGACAGCACCACCGGATACGCCAGCAACAGGGTCGGACGCAAATGCGGACGAATATCTTTCAACTCAACAACTTCTAAACTACTGGGCAGAATGGCCCACTCAAAGGTACGCCCGCGCCTTTTGGGCCGGCACCTGAGTGATGCGCAACGCGCAACGAAGCGGCCATCAGACGGCCACCGGCAGCAGCGCGCTGCGGACCTGGGCCAGGGCCAGCCGCAGGTCATTGGTCGGCACTGCGTACGAAAGCCGCACGCAGCCCGGGGCGCCACAGGTAGCGCCGTCCACCACCTCCACCCCAGCCGCCGCTAGCTGCCGCACCAGTTGCGCTGAGGCCGCTTCGGGGGGCATATCTGTCGCCAGAAACCGGGTAAAATCGGCAAAAACGTAGTACGTGCCCTCGGGGGCAGCCACGGCCGGGGCGCCGGGCAGCGCGGCTAGCGCACGCAGCATCAGCGCACGATTGGGCAGTAGCTGCGCGCACAGCGCCGCCCCAATGGCTTCGGCGTGCTGCGTGGCGGCCAGGGCCGCCAGCTGTGCCGGCACGGGCACCGCCACGCCGGTGCTGAACAGCCGAGCGGCCACGGCCTGGGCCAGCGGCAACGGGGCCACCAGACAGCCCACACCCCAGCCCGCCAGCGCCAATGACTTGGAAAAGCCACTCACCACCACGTGCCGCTGGTGCGAGCCGGGCAGGGCGAGCAGCGTGGTCACGGGCTCGGGGCCGAAGCTGATGCCTTCGTAAATCTCATCGCTGAGCACCCAAAGCTGCGGAAAATCGGCTGTGACGGCGAGGATGGCGGCCCACTCGGCCCGCGAATACACCCGGCCGGTGGGATTATTCGGGTTGCTGAGGATGAGCAGGCGGGTGGCAGGCGTGATGGCCCGGCGTAGCTCGTCGGGGCGCAGAACGTAATTATCAGTAGCCGCTAACGGCAACGGCCGCAGCTCGCCACCAGCCCGCCGCACCAAATCATGAAATCCGAACCAGTTGGGCGTGGGCAGCAGCACCTCGTCACCGGCCGTCAGCATTTCGCTGAGCAGCGCAAACAGGCCCGTTTTGGCGCCGGCGGTCACCAGCACCTGGCCGGCTGCAACACCGGCCGCACCGCGTCGGCGGTAGCGTTGGGCCAATGCCTCGCGCAGTTCGGACAGGCCGGCGGCGGGGCTCACGGACAGGGGCGCACCCTGCTCCTGGGCACGTAGCAAGGCCTCATTGACTGCCTCCAGCGCCACGCCGGGCACCGCAAAATTTCCGTATCCAGAAGCCAGGCTTATCATAATAAGGCAGGGTTTACTCTTGGTGAATGGCCAGGACTACATCGGCAAAATCCGTGGCTGCATCGGTGAAAGAATGCACGACCCGCAGCCCGGCCTCGGCGGCCAGCTCATGGATTTGGGGCAGGGTGAATTTGAAAGAATTCTCGGTATGGATGACTTCCCAGGCGGCGAAATCGAAGGTTTCATCGAGCGCGGCGAAGTGAACCTGCTGGCTGCGGGCACTCACCAGATACGAACGCACGGCCCCGGTGAGGGGATTGTAGTCGGTATAGTGCTGCCAGTGGGCCAGGTCGAAATCAGCCCCCAACTCGCGGTTGAGGCGGGTGAGCAGGTTGAGGTTGAAGGCGGCCGTCACGCCCTGGGCATCGTCGTACGCAGCCCGGATGCGGCGGGGGTCTTTCTGCAAGTCAAACCCGATGAGTAGGCGGTCGGCCGGTGCCAGGGGGGCCGCCAGCTTACGCAGGAAATCCAGCCGCTCGGCCGGGCCAAAATTGCCAATATTCGACCCCAGAAACAGCACGGCTTTGCTGCCCGGCCAGGTGCGCAGCTGGCTTAGCGCCGTGGCGTAGTCGGCCACCACCGGGGCTACCTGCAAGTCGGGCAACTCCTGCTGCAAAGCCGCGACCAAGCCCGTCATCGCTCCCGCCGAAATGTCGACCGGCGCGTAGGTGAATGCGGTGCCCGCACGCAGTAATTCGCGCAGCAGCAGCTTGGTTTTGGCTCCGTCGCCGGCACCCAGCTCCACTAGGGCGAATTCGCCGCCTGCCGCCGGGGCCAGCGCCGCCGCAATGGCCGCGCCATGCTCCCGAAAAATGGCAAACTCAGTCCGGGTCGGGTAATACTCCGGCAGGGCCATGATTTGCTGAAACAGCCGGCTGCCCGCATCATCGTAGAAATACATCGACGACAACGTTTTCGGCGTGCGCTGCAGGCCAGTGCCCACGTGCTGAGCCAACTCGGTAAGGACCTTTAACATTTATTCAGGTAGCATTTAACAGCGGTGGCGCTTGCGCTCAAGCTGAGTTTGAACGGAAAAGTAGTTTTGCTCGGCATGAGCAAAAGTCGATAAGAAAGAATTGCTAAATGCTACTTGTTGGTTGACTCAACTGAGCGGGCCAACCGAATGCCGGTGAACTGCCAGCGCTTATCAGCGTGGAAAAAGTTGCGGTAGCTAACACGAATGTGGTTTTCGGGCGTGGCGCAGGAGCCCCCGCGCAACACCAGCTGGTTCACCATAAACTTGCCGTTGTACTCGCCCAGCGCCCCGGCGGCGCGGGCGTAGCCGGGGTAGGCGTGGTAGGCCGAGTAGGTCCACTCCCAACAATCGCCGAGCAGCTGGTGGCACTGGGTGGGGTCCGCATCGATGGGCACAGGCTGGGGGTCAAATTGACTGCTTTCCAGCCAGGTACCACCGTCAGTAACAGCCTCAAAATGCCGGGCCGCCGTTTCCCACTCCGCCTCGGTGGGGAGGCGCGCCCCGGCCCAGTTGGCATAGGCGTCGGCCTCATAGAAGCTGATGTGGGTGACGGGCGCGGTCAACTCCACAGCCTGCAGGCCATGATGCGTGAACCGGAACCAGTCGCCCTCTTTTTTAACCCAATACAAGGGCGCTTCCCAGCCTTCGGCCTGCGCCAGGTCCCAGCCTTCGCCCATCCAATAGCGGAAGTCGCGGTAGCCGCCGGCCGCCATAAAAGTCAGGTAATCGGCATTGGTCACCAAGCGGTTTTGCAATTCAAATGGCGCAAGCAACACGTCATGCGCCGCTAGCTCGTTATCGAAGCAAAAGCCCTCTTCCTGAAAGCCTATCCGGTGAATCCCTCCCGGCACCGACAACCAGGATGCGGCGCTTGGTGCGGAACGAGGGCGCTCATCTGCTTCTTCAACCAAGTAGGCCGGGGCCAACGGGCTGGTGCTGAGAATGTACTTGATATCGGTAGCCAGCAGCTCCTGGTGCTGCTGCTCGTGCTGTAGGCCCAGCTCCAGTAGCTCGTAGAACACAAGGGGCAATAATTGGGGCGCGGCCAGCAGCTTGGCGAAAGCTCCGTCGACGTGGGCGCGGTAGGCCAGCACGTCGGCCAGGGCCGGGCGCGAAAGCGTGCCACGGTCGGCCCGGTTCACGCGGGAGCCAAGTGAATTATAGTAAGAATTAAACAGGAAGGCGTATTCCGGATGAAAAACCTGGTAGCCCGCCGCGTATTCTTTCAGCAGAAATGTTTCCCAAAACCAGGTGGTGTGCGCCAGGTGCCACTTGGGGGGGCTCACGTCGAGCATGGGCTGCACCACGGTGTCTTCGGGCAGCAGGGGCGCGCACAGGGCTTGGCTTTGCGCCCGAACTGCCTGGTAGCGAGCGAGCCAAGACATAGCGGTTGAGGAAGCGACGGGCGCTGGATGAACGAGCAGCATGATTGAAGAGAGCGGAATAATTGGTAGTTGTGCTACTAACTGAATGTGCCGGCCGGAGGTTGCGCGTTGATTACCAAACCCACCCGCAACAGCACCCGCGCCAACGGAGTCTTGACGGGTGTAAATAAACACGCAGAACCCGCCAAGAAATACGTAGAAGCACCTGCGTAAAAAGCCGTATTTTATCGTCAATCAACCACTAAATCAGCCAATAGTTAAACGAATATTATTAAAAACAGTACACTTGCATCTAACCACTTTCTTTTCATATTACTATGGTATCTTCAATTTCCACCATCAGTTCTACAGCTGCTATTGCTGTGAAGGTTGCTCCCCGCCCAGCTGCCCGCGTGGGTACCAAAAGCCGCCGCGGCTTTGCGGCCATGAGCCCCGAAACCCAGCGCCGCATTGCCAGCGAAGGCGGCAAGGCCTCGCACGCCAGCGGCCGTGGCCACCGTTTTTCAGCCGATGAAGCCCGCGATGCCGGCCGTAAAGGCGGCTTGGTAAGCCGGCGGGGCAAAAAAGAAGTGGAGAAATAAGAAACTTCTGCTGCCGGGTTACGCTGCATGCCGCGCATCTTTGTGGCATGCTACGTCTCCGTTTTTCGCAACGCGCCCTCCGCTTCAATTTCCCCGCCCGTACCTCCCGCGGGGCCTTGGCCGAACACGTAGCCTGGTACCTGCACCTCTGCGATGACTCGGCCCCGGACGTGGGGGGCGTGGGGGAAGCCGCGCCACTGGCCGGCCTCAGCCCCGATTTCGGCCCGGAGTTTCCAGCCGCAGTAGTCCAGCTATGCCACCGTTTCAACGCCGGCGCTTTTGTCACGTTTGCCGTGGCCGATGCGCCGGCGTTTGTGGGTTTGGCCCTGCCGGCGTTGGTTTTTGCATTCGAAACCGCGCTACTTGACCTGGCCCGCGGGGGCCGGCGGCAGCTTTACGCCAATGCCTTCAGCCAGGGCCAGGCAACGTTGCCCATCAACGGGCTGGTATGGATGGGAGATGCCACCTTCATGCGCGAGCAGATTGAGCAGAAGCTGGCGGACGGCTATTCCTGCCTGAAATTAAAGATTGGGGGACTTGACTTTGCCACGGAATTAGCCATTCTTGCCGAAATACGTGCCGTGGCAAGTCCCGAAAAGTTGATTCTGCGAGTGGATGCCAACGGTGCTTTCAGCCCGGCCGATGCCCCGGCCAAACTCGCGCACTTGGCGGCGTTTCGTATTCATTCCATAGAGCAGCCGCTGAAGGCGGGGCAGGCAACAGCTTCGGCGGCCCTTTGCCGTACTTCGCCCCTGCCCATCGCCCTCGACGAAGAATTGATTGGACTGACGGACCCGACCGCGCAAGCGGCCTTGCTCGATGCGGTGCGGCCCGCCTACATCGTACTAAAACCCACTCTGCTGGGGGGCCACGCCGCTACCCGCCACTGGATTGCCCTGGCCCAGGCACGGGGCATTGGGTGGTGGATTACCTCGGCCCTTGAATCCAACATCGGCCTCAACGCCGTGGCTCAGCTCACCGGTGAGTACGATGTGCATGGGTTTGCCCAAGGCCTGGGTACGGGCCAGCTCTATCACAACAACGTGGTGGCCCCCTTGCACATCCGCGAGGGCCACTTGCACTACGACCCCGCCGGCACCTGGGGCGAATAGCGCCCAGCCAGCCCCGCAACTATTTGGCTAATCTGCGGCTTGTTCGCTAAACTTACCGATTAGGCTGCGCTTTCCTCTTATGTTGGCTTTCCGCTTTGTGCTTCTGCTAGTTTTCCTGTGCTTATGCGGGGAAATGAGTCCGGCTGCACAAGCGCAAACTGCGCCCAAAGCCGGGCCGTTTGGTTTCGACCAATCCCGACGCCGAAACGTGCGCATTCCCATTCAGCTGCACCGCAACTTACTAGTGGTAAAGGCTAAGGTAAACGGGACGGGGCCGTACAATTTCCTGCTCGATTCCGGAGTTGGGATATCCATAATGACGGCCTCCACGCTCGCCGACTCGCTGGGCCTGAAGCACGGGCAGCAGTTCCGAGTGGTGGGCGCAGGCGGCCTGGATTCCGGCCTGCTCGCCTACCAAACCGATAGTGTCCGCGTGACCATGCCCGGGGTAGTAGCCCCGCACATGACGTGGCTGGTGCTGTCCGAGGACGTGCTCAACCTGTCGGGGTACGTGGGCGTGCCCATCCACGGCATCATGGGTTCCGAGCTGTTTCGCAGCTTTGTGGTGACGCTGCGGCCCCAACTCGACTACCTGTTGCTCAGTGACCCGGCTACTTACCGCACGCCAAAAGGCAAAGGCTGGGCTTCCATTCCTCTGACCCTGGAAAACAACAAGGCCTATTTCACAGCCCCCGTGCAGTTCACCGACTCGCTCACGCTGCCGCTCAAGCTGGTGCTCGACACCGGGGCCAGCCACGCGCTGTCGTTGGAAATGGATTCGGACCCGCGCCTGGTGGCACCTGCCCGCCGCTTGCCCGCCGACTTGGGACGCGGCCTCACGGGCACCGTGCACGGCTTTCTGGGCCGGGTGGCGGCCTTACACTTGGGGCGCTACGTGCTACGCTCGGTGCTCACCTCCTACCCCGACGCGGCCGACGTACACCACCGCATCGATGTGCCCCGCAACGGCAATATCGGCTACGAGCTGCTGAAACGTTTCACCTTAGTTATTGACTACCCGCACCAGCGCTTGTTGCTCCGGCCCAACGTCAGTTTCCGCGACCCGTTTGAGCACGATATGTGCGGCATCGAGCTGCTGGCCACTGGGCCAAACTATCGCCGCTTCCTCGTGCTGCGCGTGGTGCCCGGGTCGCCGGCCGCTGACGCCGGCCTTTCCCCCAACGAAGAAGTACTAAGCATTAACCTCGTTCCAGCCAGCGAATTTTCCCTCAGTGAGCTCGACCGGATGCTGCATTCCATCGATGGCCGGACTTTGTTCCTGGTATTACGCAAGTCAGACGGTGAAATCTACGCCACCTCCGTGCGCCTGAAACGGCAAATCTGAGCGGTTCTGTGGATAACCGAGCCGTACCTTCGCCCCTGCTTCTCACTTATCTCGAACTTATTCTATGACTGCTCGACTTTTGCTTCAACTCGCGGCCCTGCTGGGCGGCCTGGGCGTCGCCATTGGGGCTTTTGGGGCGCATGCCCTGCACGATGCACTGGTACGAGCCGGCCGCCTCGACACCTTTGAAACGGCGGTGCGCTACCAGTTTTACCACCTGCTGGCGCTGCTGGCAGTGGGCGTGCTGTGGACGGCGCGCCCCGAGCTGCGCACCTTGGGCACCACCGGCTGGCTGTGGCTAAGCGGTATAATTGTGTTCAGTGGCTCGCTCTACGCCCTGTGTTTCACGGGCATTACCAAGCTGGGCGCGGTAGCGCCGGTGGGCGGGCTGCTGCTGCTGGCGGGCTGGCTCAGCTTGTTCTGGGCCGTGCGCGAGCTGTAGCCGGCCGCCTGAGCTGGCTTCTCGGTAGCAAGGCGTTGGCGCAGGCGGCTCCGCACTCGCACAAAAGTACTCTAAGTACCCACGCACAAGTAACCGGATAAAGAAGAACGTCATTCCGAGCTTGCCGAGGAATCTCGCTCGCGCTAGTGGGCGGCGCGGATGACTCCGGCAAGATTCCTCGGCAAGCTCGGAATGACGTTCTTTTTGGTTGACTACGGTTACTTATGCGCGACTGCTGAACGATGCCAAAAGGGCGGCCTGCTTACGCAGGCCGCCCTTTTGGCATCGTTCAGCGGCTTAACCAGCTTACTTGATTTTGGCTTTCACTTTGGTGTCGCCGCTTTTTTCTTTCACCTTTTTGCCATCGCCCGACGTTTCCATTTTCATCGCGGGAGCGGCGTTGGCAGTGGCACCGGCTTCTTTCACTTCACCCACCAGGGCTACGGTGGTGCTGCCGGCCGCCGCATTCGACTCAATAGTCAGCACTTTGTTCTGCATACCGATTTTACCAGTCGAGTTGAAGTGCGCGGTGATGGAGCCGGTTTTGCCGGGCATTACCGGGGCCTTGGTCCACTCCGGGGTGGTACAGCCGCAGCTCACACCGATGTTGGAGATGACGAGGGGCGCATTACCCGTGTTCTTAAACTTGAAGGTGTGGTCGACTATACCACCCTGTGCTACGGAGCCGAAGTCGTACTTCACTTCTTCGAACGTGATGGCAGGGCCAGCTACTGGGCCAGCGGCGGCCGACTTCATGGCCTGGGCCTGCGCGGTGTAGGCGGCGGCGGTCAGGCTCAGGGCGAGGAGCAAGGTTTTTTTCATGGATGCGAAAATGATTGACGGATTATGAAGAAGGGAGGAGGAAGATTGAGCCGGTACGGACTCAACCAGCCGGCTGGGGCCTAAACAAATTTACGACCAAACTACTAAGTCCAATCTGAAGAGCTGGTGAAGCTTATCTAACCAAATTTTTAGCCTTTAAATTCTTTGGAGTAGGGAAACTGGCGCGAAGCCTTGCGCATGATGGTGGTAATGATGGAGTTGGTGTCGGACCCGAAGCCGCGCGCGAGGCTCTTGTCGTACTTCCACAGCAATTCGCCGCTCCGACCATCGTTGATGTTGATGACCAGCTTACCGGTGTTGGTGGGGCCCGAAAAACCGCCCACCATTAGCATAGCCACCGCCGCGCCGCCCGACATGGGCTGGCTGCTTTCAAACGTGCCCGAAATCACGCCATCGACACCGAGCATCTGAGCCAGTTCTTCCATGGTCATAGTGAGCGTTTTTTCGCTGGTCATGCCGTTTTTGGCGAGTAGGGCATTGGTTCTGGCTACGTCCTGCACATCCACCGTAATGTCATTATCGCCCTTCTGCTTCAGCAGGTACGATTGCAGGGCGCTTTGCACGCCCAGGCCTTCGCGCTCTTCCAGCACGCGCACGCCCTCAATGCCGCCGTTCTTTTTTACTTCGGCGGGCCGCAGCTGCAGCGTAGTGCGGAAGGGCAGCACGGCGAGGGTTTTGTGGTCCTTAGTCAGTAGTTTGAATTTGGGGCTGGTGTAGATTTCGCGGGTTTGAGCCGAGGCCAGCAGGGTAGTGAACAGCGCCAGCAGCACTGTCAGGGAAAGGTGCTTCATGAGTACAGAAATGGGATTTGAAAAAAAGAATGAGTGGAGTAACGCCGCAAGTTACCAAGTTTTCGGGCATTAAAAAGCGCCCGCCGTTACCGGCAAACGGGTAGCAGCGGGCGCTTCGGGCACCTCCGGTTTCGAGAGCTTAAACATTAGTTCTCCTCCACCGGGTCGCTAATCAGCTTCTGCTGAAAATTGAGCAAAAACAGCCGCTCCGAGGCGCGGGTGATGGCCGTATAGAGCCAGCGGGCAAACTCGCCGGCCAGCGGCTCGTCGGGCTTCAGGAAGCCGTGGTCGACGAACACGGCCTGCCACTGCCCGCCCTGCGCCTTGTGGCAGGTGAGCGCATAGGCAAACTTGATTTGCAGGGCGTTGAGGTACGGGTCTTTGCGCATCTCCTTGTAGCGCTCGGCCTTGGTTTTGAGGTGGGCGTAATCTTCGCTCACGGCCATATACAGGGCATTATTGCGGTCCGAAGGCAGGGCCGGGCTTTCGGTGTGCAGGGTATCAAGCAGCAGCTTAACTTCGATTTCGGGCTCGTCGGGATAGTCCACCAGCCGAACCTGGGCCTGGGCAAAATGGAAGCCGTAGACCTCTTCGCGCCGCACAATTTTGGTGATTTGCAGGAAGTCGCCGTTGGCCAGGAAGCCGATTTCGGAGTCCTTGGGCAGCCAGTAGTAGTTGTTGCGCACCACCATGAGGTAGTCGCCGCCCTCAATCTCCTCCTCGGCATCAAACAAAGCTCTTCTAATGAGCTGGTTGTACTGGTTGGCGTTGCGATTCGAGCGACAGATAATGGTGGTATTCTCGTGGCCGTAGTTGCGGTAGGCCCAGCGCAGGCCGTCCTCCAGCTTGTCGCCGCTCATTTTGAATATGTCGCGAAAGCCCTTGGTATGCAGCTGGATGTTGGGGTGCTCCTGGCGCAATTCCTCGCGCAGCTCGGTGGCATTCACCAGAATGCCCGACTCCTGGGCCTGGCG
Source organism: Hymenobacter frigidus (assembly GCF_014640435.1). Lineage (GTDB taxonomy): Bacteria > Bacteroidota > Bacteroidia > Cytophagales > Hymenobacteraceae > Hymenobacter > Hymenobacter frigidus. The sequence goes on from NZ_BMGY01000021.1 coordinate 27,366, forward strand.
CATTACCTGGCGCAGCTCCACGCTGCCCACCTCCGCGCGGAAGCGGTGGGCCAGCAATTCCGGGTCGAGGGCCGGGCTCAGGAGCTGGCCCACCGGCGGCAGCTGCGCCGTATCGCCGATGAGCAGGAGCTTATTGCTCGTCTTCTCAAACGCGAAACCCATCAAGTCATCGAGCAGGCCATTTTCGCCAAAGGCTTTTTCGTCCGAAATCATCGAGGCCTCGTCCACAATGTAGAGCGTTTGCTCGGCGCGGTTGGGCTGGCGCTGGAAGTTGAGCCGCTCAGATGGCGCACTAGACGTTTGGCGGTATATTTTCTTGTGAATGGTGCTGGCGGCCACGCCCGCGTAGCCGGCCATTACCTTGGCGGCGCGGCCGGTGGGGGCCATCAGGGTGTACTTGCGCTGCATTTTGTGCAGCCACTGCACCAGGGCGCTTATGACAGTGGTTTTGCCGGTGCCCGCGTAGCCGCGCAGCACAAACACCTTGCGGCCCGGTAGTTGGTCGCGCAAAAACGCGTCGAGCTGCGTGAACAGCAGGGCCTGGTCGTCGGTGGGCTCGTAGGGAAAATAGTCGCGGACGGAGGGGGTTCTGACAGTTAGCACAGATTCATTTTTAAGTAGCCCTTACGACCGGCTTATGCCAGGGGCAATGGCTCAATCACCGCCATGGTGGCGCTGGCTTTGGCGATGAGCACGCCGTCGCACCACACCTCGGCCTCGCAAAAGTGCAGCCGCCGGCCCGATTTCAGCACCCAGCCAATGGCTTTTATCTGCTGGCCAACGCCGGGATTTAGGTAAGAGATTTTCAAATCGGAAGTAACTACGCCGAAATCATCGGGCACGAGCGTGACGGCGGCGAAACCAGCCACCAAATCAGCCATCGTGGCAATGAGGCCGCCGTGGGCAAAGCCGCGCTGCTGCAAGTGCTGCTGGCCCAGCATTAGCTCGGCCTCCACCCGGCCAGGGGCGATGCTTGTCAGGTCGGCCCCAACAAGGTGCATGAAATGCTGGCGGACCAACTTGCGCCGGATGCGAATTTCCAGCTCCGGATTGGCCGCGATAGCAGCAGCAAGTGACTCTTTATTAATAGCTGACACAGAAATTGAATATGTTTATAGGTAAGAAAACGAGCAGCGGTGTTAACACGACGACGGATTTATACCAGTTTGTACTGCGGGCCAGAGTGGAGAACTTCTTAGAACTCTAAAGCGGGCCTGACAGCCTCTCAGCCGCATTTGCGAGCCGTGAGGTCAAAGGTACTGGCTTGACTACTGCGCCCGTATCTTTCGGCTCCACTTTAGCCTTTTGTATCCAATGGAACACGGTCCGACAATGCAGTATCTGGTGGCGGGGGCGCTGGGTCTGGGGCTGGCGGCCAGCAGTGGTTTCCGGGTATTCGTGCCGCTGCTGGCGGCCAGCGTGGCCTACCACACCGGCTACATGGCCCCATCGGCGGGATTTGCGTGGCTGGGTACCTGGGTGGCCCTGCTCACGCTGGCCACGGCCACGGTGGTTGAAATAGCGGGCTACTACGTTCCGTTCGTCGACCATTTGCTTGACACCATAACGACGCCGGCCTCCTTCGTGGCCGGCACCATTCTGATGACTTCGGCCCTGCCCCACCTCGACCCGACTTTGCGCTGGACGCTGGGCATATTGGTGGGCGGTGGCACGGCCGGGCTGGTGCAAACCGGCACGGCGCTGCTGCGCGGCGCCTCCATGGCCACCACCGGCGGCCTGGCCAACCCGGTGCTGGCGACCGTCGAAAACACGCTGGCCGTGGGCGGCGTGGCGCTCACGCTGCTGCTGCCACTGGCGGCGGCAGGACTGGTGGTGCTGTTGCTGGTTTATATCCTGAGCCGGCTGCGGCGCTGGCGTGCTCGCCGCCGCCAGGTGGCCTAGGGGCACGGTGGTTGGGTAAGCAGCCGCAAAAGTCGCTGATTTTCGGACCGGCCAAAACAATCCGGAAAAGTCAACGTTAGTCTTGCCGTGCTTTGCATCCGTCGCCTGTCTTTATTCTATGCCCGATTCGATTATTAATTCTCCTGATGCCTTGCTCCAGGCGTATTCCGGCAAGGTGCGGGTACGAGTGGGCGGCCTGTTGCTGCGCGATGGGGCCATGCTGCTGGCATCGCACCGCGGGCTGTTGCCGCAGGGTGCGCCATTTTGGTCGCCGCCAGGTGGCGGGTGGCAGTTCGGCGAAAGCATTCGGCAAGCCTTGGTTCGCGAATTCAAAGAAGAAACCGGACTGGCCGTGCGCGTGGGTCGCTTCCTGCACCTGCACGAGTTTTGCCGCGATGAGCTGCAAGCGCTGGAGCTTTTCTTCGAAGTACTGGCCGATGATGCTAGCCCGCCCGCCCTGGGCCACGACCCCGAGCACGCCCCCGACCAGCAAATCCTGACTGAATTGGCCTGGTTCAGCCCGCGACAGCTGCAGCAGCTGCCCCCGGCTCAGGTGCATCCCACGCTGCGCCACGTGCTCAGCCCCGATGATATTTTCGTGCCGCAGGTAAATTTTGCGCAGTAGCAGCCAGAAAACTGGTCATTGGAGCCTTTTATTGCTTGGTGCAGAGAGGAATATGTGCCCATTTCTTGGCAAGTAACACCAGCTGGCACTGCCTGTTTTCCGGCTTTCCTATCCATTGGCACGAAGCCACGCAGTATCTTTAGCACCGGCCAAAAGGCCTGATTAGCTCCTACTCGTGCCTGCCACTTCTGCATCTGCTGTTTCTCCGGCTGCGCCCTCGGCGCTGCTGCGCCTGCGCGACGAAACCTTTGACCCCACCAACCTCGGTGCCTACAACCTCTATTTGCTGGTCGCGCCCGCCCGCCTGTGCCTGGCGGTGGCCGATGTGGAGCGCCGCAAGTTTGTCGCCCTCGAAGAATATACCCTGCCCACCGGCGGCCTCCCAGCCCTGGCGGAGCAGCACGACGTGCTGGGCCAGCGCGGCTGGAACGCGGTGCGGCTGGCCGTTACGGGCCGAGCCTTCACGCTGCTGCCCGCGCCGCTGTTCCGGGCCGGCGACGAAGCGGCGGCCCTGCGCCTGCACCACACCCCCACCGCCACCGAAACCGTGCGGCACACCACCCACCCCGGGCAAGAGCTGGTCAACGTGTTTGCGGCAGATGCCGCCGTGGCCGACTGGCTGGCGGTAACTCATGGTGCGGCCGGGCGACTGCTGCACCACACCAGCGCTTTTCTGGTGGGCCTGGTGCACCAGCGCGGGGCCGCCGCGCCGCGCCGCCTCTACCTCAGCCCCGGTCCGCAGGAACTCACCCTTGTTGTGATGGGCCAGCACCTGGAATACTGCAACGTATTTGCCTGCACCACCGCCGAGGACGTGGTGTACTACACCATTCTCGTGATGCAGGAACTGAGCCTCGACCCCGACCTGGATGAGGTGACCGTGTGGGGCGAGCTGACCCCTGATTCGACCGTATTTAGCTTGCTGCGCACCTACGTGCGCAATGTCCGGTTTGGGCCCCGCCCCGCCGATGTGCAGTACAGCTACCGCCTCAACGACGTGTTCGAGTACCGTTATTTCGACCTGTTCAGCCTGCACTTCGCGTGACAGAATTATCAGTTAAGTGCCTGCACAGAATTAAACGAGGTATTAGGGCGTCATGCTGAGCTTGTCGAAGCATCTCTACCGCTTCGACAGGGTCGTTCAACGAGGCGGTAGAGATACTTCGACAAGCTCAGCATGACGTTCTGATTGCACAATTAATTTAGAACAAGCACTTAAGAGGCATGAGTAATGAGTTGAGGCACATAGTAGGCAGACTCCAATTCTTAACTCATAATTTTTAACTCCTGATTCACCGAAATGTCCCGCATCGCGCTTTTTCCCGGCTCCTTCGACCCCTTTACCAACGGGCACCTCGATATTGTGCGGCGCGGCACTGCCCTGTTCGATGAAGTGATAGTAGCCATCGGCACCAATAGCAGCAAGCAGCGCTACGTGCCTGTAGAGCAGATGCAGGCGCTTCTACTGGAAGTATTCCGGGATGAGCCACAGGTCTCGGTACGCACCTTTAAGGGACTAACGGCCGAGTTTGCGCGCGAAGCAGGAGCCCACTACTTATTGCGCGGCTTGCGCAATAGCCTTGATTTCGAGTACGAGAAGCCCATTGCCTATGGTAATCAGCACATCAATACCGGACTGGAAACAGTGTTTCTGCTGACCTCTCCCCTGTTAGGTGCCATCAGCAGCACCATCATTCGGGATATTCACCGCTTTGGGGGCGACGTGACGGCCTTTCTACCCTACGCGATGCCGCCGCTTGGCTGATTCATCAGCAAGCAAAACCCAGGCCTTGCTAAGGCAGTGACGGGGCCGTAGCCAGCACCCGCAATCCCATCAACTGGGTTGGTCGTTGCTCCTCAAAAACCGGCAAGACCAAGTAGTCGGCCGCCCCCAGCGCCAGATTGGCGCGACGCATGAGTTCGCTCTCGTCGGCTCCTAGTAAAAGCAAGTCACTCACGCGGCGGGTGCGCTCGTTGTAGGCCGCCACCACCGCCAGGCCCCGATACTGGAAAAATCCAGACGAGTCTATTTGCTCCTGACGCAGCAGCAACGGTGCCTGCACGGGGTCGGTGAAACCGACAGGTAAGGGCCGGCGGGGGCCTAATCGCCGGATTAGCTGGTCAATTGATAGGTGAATAATGCCGGGCACATCCAGTCCGGGAATGTTCCGCGATGGGGCTATGCTGGCCCGGGGCCGGTCGCGCACCGGCTCGTGCGAACCCGAGCAGCCCCCCGCAAAAGAAACTGCTGCTACAATAATAAGCATTACTACGAGAGGCCGCATAAGCCACAAGATAGACTTATTTTCCAGTGGTTGGTGCTTCTTTAGCCGGTTTACCGGCCATGGTGCTCAGATAGTAACGCACCACCAACGCGATAGAGGCATACGACTCCTCCAGCTTGGCCAGGGCCTCCTGAGGCGACATCCAGCGCACTTCCTCGATATATTCCTCGGTTTGGGGCTTCATCAGGCTGTCGTCGATGGACTTCATCAGGTACCAGTCGGTCTTTTTCAGCATTTTATTGCCTTTGTAGGCATAGCTGTGCCAGGTGCTGGGCAGCTTTTCGCCCAGCTCCAGCTTGATGTTGGTTTCCTCCTCTACCTCGCGCAGGGCCCCGACGGCCGTGTCCTCGTCGCTCTTGAGCTTGCCCTTGGGCAGGTCCCACTTACCGAGGCGGTAAATCATCAGCACCTGGTCGTCCTTCACCACCAGTCCGCCGCCGGCCTTGGCAATCTTGAACTGGTCTTTTAAATGGAGCGTGATGAATTTCTTCTTCTTGACCAGCATGGTCAGCGACTTCAGCTTCTTGAGCTTTTTCACTTCCATCAGGCGCAGGAGGCGGTCGATAAAGAGCGGGCCTGCGTCGCGCACCAGCACATCGCCCACCAGGTCCTTGGACGTAAAGTCGTCGTCGGGGCTGAGAATCAGGTCGAATTTGTGTTTGTACACTTTTTCGCTGAGCTTTTTGATAACCAGCGGAATGTCGTTGATGAAAATATTCATCGGGAGGTACGAATTGAGAAGATGATGACGGGCAGCTGGTGCACCGAAGTCAGAAAAGAGTTGCGAAAGTAGCCCCAGGCTGCGGCTGCAAGATACGGGACCGGGCCGATTTGCCGGGCGGCCGCATCTTTGTGGCATGACGCGTATTGGCTTGCTTTCGGACACCCACGGTTATTTCGACGAGCGAATAGCGCACCATTTGCGCGATTGCGACGAAATATGGCACGCCGGCGACTTCGGCGATGCCCATGTGTTGGATGAACTGCGGGCCTTGGCGCCGTGCTTTCGGGGCGTGTACGGCAATATCGACGGCACGGACGTCCGCCGAACCGAGCCCCTGACCCAGGACTTTGTGGTTGAAGGCTTACGGGTGCTCATCACGCACATTGGCGGCTACCCGGGCCACTACGCCCCGGCCGCCCGGCCCCTGCTCGATGCCGCCCGGCCGGGCCTGTTCGTGACCGGCCACTCGCACATTCTGCGGGTGATGCCGGACAAGGCCCGGGGCCTGCTCCACCTCAACCCCGGGGCCGCGGGGCGGCACGGCTTCCACCAGGTACGCACGCTGCTGCGCTTCGGCATCGAGGCCGGCAAGGTGGTCGACCTGCAAGTAGTGGAACTGGGCAAGCGCGCCAGTTAGCCGCAGTGCCCCCGGCTTTTGCGCTAGCCTATCCTGAAACCGACAAGCCCCGCCGCCTGCGGGGCAGGCGGCGGGGCTCATCAAAGGGGTTGGCAAGTAGCGTTGGGCAGCCCGAATACTTTCGAACTGCTTGGGCTACGAGCGAAAATCCTTACAGCGCGATTTCGGGCTTGGGGTGCTCGCCTGGCTGACCATCGGCGTTCACCGGCTTGGTTACGGAATCAGCGGCTTCGAATGCGGCAGCGTTGTCGGCCACATCGGCGGTTTCAGCAGCCGCTTTCTTGGCGGGAGCCGTGGCAGCCGGAGCCGCACCGTTGGTGGTGAAACGGGATTTCAGCTCTTCGATGTCCACGTTTTTCAGAACGGGCGTACGGAGCAAATCCTTGATAATGCTCTTCTTATTGTTGGCGCGGGCAATGTTCTTGCGGTGCTTGCGCTTGAGGCGGGTAACGGACATGGTGCCGGATTGGTTAAAGTCTAGGGCTTACGAAACGGAGGGCAAAAGTAGGGCTTTCATTTTGAAAGTGCAAGCACCGCAGGCATTTTGCTGAATTACTGCAGATTCAGGTGGGGCGCGGCCGAGCGGTTTCGAGCGCTACTTTTGCCCTGGCCCCGCCCACCATCGGCCGAGGCCCTGCCCCGCTCCTATGCCAACCTCAACCCCAGCTTTGCCCCTCATCGACCTGCGCTCCGACACCGTGACGCGCCCTACTCCCGCTATGCTGGCAGCCATGTGGGCAGCCCCCGTCGGCGACGACGTGTACGAGGAAGACCCCACCGTGCGCCGCCTGGAAGAAGCCGCCGCCGCTCGCTTTGGCATGGAGGCCGGCTTATTCTGCCCCTCGGGCACGATGACCAATCAAATTGCCATCAAGGCCCACACCGAACCGCTGAGCGAGGTTATTTGCGAGCAGACGGCCCACGTGTACCTCTGGGAAGTGGGCGGCATTGCGTTCCATTCCAGCGCCTCGGTGGCGCTGCTGGTCGGCGACCGGGGCCGCCTCACGGCCGCGCAGGTGGAGGCGGCCATCCGGCCCGATAACGTGCACTACCCCACCACCCGCCTCGTATGCCTCGAAAACACGCACAACCGCGGTGGCGGCAGCTGCTACAGCTGGGACGACATGGCGGCTATCAGCGAAGTGGCGAAGCGGCACGGGCTGGCCCGCCACCTCGATGGAGCCCGGATTTTCAACGCCCTGGTGGCAACCGGCCAGCGCAGCGAGGACTACAACCAGGTATTCGACTCCATATCCGTATGCCTGAGCAAGGGCCTGGGCGCGCCGGTGGGCTCGGTGCTGCTGGGCACGCAGGCCTTTATTCAGAAGTGCAAGCGCATCCGCAAGGTGATGGGCGGCGGGTGGCGGCAGGCGGGCTACCTGGCCGCCGCCGGCCTGTATGCCCTGGAAAACAACGTGGACCGCCTGGCCGATGACCACCGCCGCGCCGCTCGCCTGGCCGAGGTGCTGCGCCAGCAGCCCTACGTGACCGAGGTGCTGGCCCCGGAAACCAACCTCGTCATTTTCCGGCTGCACGAGCGCCAGCCGTCCGCCGATTTTCTGGCCGCGCTGGAGGCTCAGGGCATTCGGGCCAGCAGCTTCGGGCCGCAGTGGATTCGCTTCGTGACGCACCTGGACGTGGATGATGCCATGATGGGCCGGATTGAAGCAGCTTTATCGATGGTGAATAGCTAATGGTGAATTGGTTTTGCTTCCGCATTTGCGGTGGAAATAATTAGAATTCTCCATTGCGCTGGTGAGCAGCAGCGTTGGCCGACGTCAACCCACTGCTTTCCACCAGTCGCGACGGCGGTTGCGGTGTTGAAGCCACTGCCTGGGCCCGGGACAGCCCAAAGTTGGCCTCGGGCCCAGGCATAAAATCAGCGTTTTCGGACCCACATCTGCGTTTTTACGTTCTCAAGGCCATGAATTTACTCATCATTGGCGACGTGCACGGGTGCTTCCACACTTTCAGCGAGTTGCTCACGCACTGGCGGCCCGCCACTGAGTACCTCATCCAGGTGGGCGACCTGGTGGACCGGGGCCGGCACGTGCCCGAAACCGTGACGCTGGCCTGCCAGCTCAGCGAAAAACACCCCGATACCGCCACTTTTCTGATGGGCAACCATGAGCAGAGTATGCTGCGGCACTACGGCCCCGTGGGCCCGTACTTGGACTGGCTGGAGTGGGGCGGCCGCACCACCGTGGCGCAGTATAAAGCCCGCCCGCAGCTGCTGGCGCAGCACCTGCCCTGGCTGACCCAGCGGCCGCTGCTGTGGCAGAATGAGCACGTGCTGGTGAGCCACGCCGGCCTGGCCGATTCGCTTCACGCCCTCGACCCTGCGCACCCCGATGGCTTGCTCTGGCGGCGCGGCCCCCTCCGCAAGCTGCCCACCCAGCGGCAGGTGGTGGGCCACACCCCCACCGACGACGGCGACCCGCAGCTTGATACCGACTCCGATACCATTTACCTCGATACCGGGGCTTACCTGGGGCGCAACCTGGCCGGTGTGCGCCTCACCCCCACCGGTGAGGTACTGGACATGATTTTGATTCCGACCCACGCCGCCGATTTGCGCTGACATTCTGCTCCGCTAACTACCTCCTGCTCATGTCCCACCAGGCCGCCATCCAACACCTTTCTGCCGCCGACCCGCTCTTGGGCGACCTTATTGCGCGCGGCCGCGCCATTGAGCCCCGGCCCCACGAAGACCTGTACCTGGCGCTGCTGCGGGCCATTGTCAGCCAGCAGATTTCAACCAAGGCGGCGGCGGCTATCTGGAAGCGTTTCCAGGCCCTGTTTCCGCCCGAGGGCTACCCCGAGCCGCGCGAAGTGCTGGCCCTGAGCGAGGACGAGCTGCGCGCCGCCGGGCTTTCGCGCCAAAAGGCCGGCTACCTCAAGGCCATTGCTGAATATAACGAGCGCGGCCTGCTCGACTACGAGCACCTCACCAGCCTGTCGGAGGAAGCCTTCACCCAGCACCTCACCGCCATCCGGGGCGTGGGCCGCTGGACGGCCCAGATGCTGCAAATGTTTGCCCTCGACCAACCCGACGTGTTTTCGGAAGGCGACCTGGGTGTGCAGAACGCCATGCGCCGCCTCTACGCCCTGGAAGAAACCGGCCGCGCCCTGCAAAAGCGCATGCTGCTCATTGCCGAAAACTGGCGGCCCTATCGCACCCTGGCTTGCAAATACCTCTGGCAGTCGCTGGACCAAGGCACCCAGATTCCGCCCACGGTTTAGCGCCAACGACGCGCCCCCGCACATCGCTGGCCACATTATCATAAAAAAGGCTGACTATCAACAATTATTGTGTTGATAGTCAGCCTTTTTCTACTTAACAAGCAGGTAGCTACGGCAGGTTAGCGACTCAACTCAGGACCCTATACCTTCGATTATTACTCAAAAATAATTAATTTATACTATATATAACGAATTTTCTATTAAATTAGCTTTTGTTATTCTCACCCAGGTAACAGGCAGCAGTAAGCAACCGGCCACTACCCGGCTGGCCTTTCTCGTCTGCACTACCTCCTCACGCCTTTCCATGCGCATACCCTTCTACTTCAGCTTGCGGATAATGGTGGTGGTACTGTTGGCAGGGCTGCTGGGCAGTTGCGTAGCCCAGCGCGAGCTGCCCTACCTGCAGGGCAAAGACTACTCTACCCAAGCCACCGTGCAGGTAGAAAACGAGCGCCAGGTGTACCGCCTACAGCCCGGCGACGTGCTCAGCATTCTGGTGCAGAGCGTGCAGCCGGCCCTCAATGATATGTTCAGCATGACCACGGGCCAGAACATTCAGAGCGGCGACCCCGGCAACCTGTTCGTGTCGGGCTACTCCGTGGATGCGGCTGGCAGCATTACCCTGCCCACCGTGGGCCGCCTGAAAGTGGCTGGCCTGACGGTGGAAGAAACCCAGCTGCTGGTGCAAAAAGAAGTGGCCCGCTTCATGCGCGAGGCCAACGTGGTGGTGAAGCTCACCAGCTTTAAGCTCACCATCCTGGGCGAGGTCCGGGTGCCTGGCCGCTATTTCGTGTACAATGCCCAGGCCACGGTGCTCGAAGCCCTGGGCCTGGCCGGCGACCTTACCGAGTTCGGCAGCCGCACCAATGTGAAACTGATTCGGCCCACGCCGAAGGGCTCAGAAGTGGTGCTGCTCGACCTCACCGACCCTAACCTGCTCCGCTCCAAATACTACTACCTGCTGCCCAACGATGCCCTGTACGTGGAGCCGCTGAAGGCGCGCACCAACCGCGGCAACGCCAACAATCTGGGGCTGGTGTTCGGTGGCCTGTCCACCATCATCCTGCTCCTGAGCTTTATCAAGGCCAACTAACGCCCCGGCATTGCGTCCGGCCGGCCCTGGCCCTCACCCCCTATCCGTTTCTGCTTATGGAAACCCGGCCTTCCTCCGACGAAATAGATTTGCACGCCCTGTTTTTTAAGCTGCGCACCCGCTGGCCGCTGTTTGTGCTGGCGCTGGCGCTGGCAGTGGGCGGGGCCTACCTCTATTGGCAGATGAAGGCCCCGGTGTACGCCTTCCGGGCCACCATGCTGCTCGGCGACCAGGGCACGGGTTCGAAGCAGACCCAGGAGCTGCTGCAGCTGCTGCAGGTGCGGGACAAAGGCGTGAAGATGGAGGACGAAATCGGCGTGCTCACCTCGGGCGAATTTGTGCGGCAGGCCGTGGCCAAGCTGCCCTACGCCGTGAGCTACTACGCCCAGCCCCGCACCTGGCTCAACCAGCTGCGCCCCCTGAAAGTGCGCGAGCGGCCCGCCGCCGCCGTGCCCTTCCAGGTGTGGGTTGATTTGACCGCGCCACAGCTCACCGGCGTGCCTATTTACGTGGAGCCGGCCGGGCCGGGCCGCTTCCGGCTGCGGGCCACGGCCCCGAAAGCCGCCCTCTACAGCCTGCCCACCAGCGAGCGGCTGGCCGATATCAACGACGCGGCCCTGGACCAGACCGGCACCTGGGGCGACACCCTGCGCACTCGCCTACTCACGGCCGTACTGCAGCGCATGCCGGGCGTAGCCTTCGGAGCCGAGCCCACCGCCTACTACTTCGTACTGAACGATTTGAACGGAGCCGCCGGTGAGTACCAGAGCAGCCTGGCCGTGCGCCCCATCGACCACGAGTCGCGCATTATCGAGCTGAGCGCCAAGAATACGGTGCCGGCCAAAGGCGTGCAGTTTCTGGACACGCTGATGGCCCAGTACATCGCATCCGATTTGAACGAAAAAGACCTCACCGGCCGCAAAACGCTGGCTTTTTTGAACCAGGAGATTGATAAGATTTCGGGCATGCGGCGGCAATCGGCCGAGGCACTGGCCTCGTTTCGGGCCACGCGCGGGGTGCTGGACGTAGCCGCGCAGTCCACTTCGGGCATCCAGCGGATGAGCGGGCTGGAAATAGACCGCGCCCAGGTGGCCATGCGCCGCAAATACTACCAGAACATGCTGGCCTACCTGCGCGCCAACCGCAACGCCAGCCAGGTGGCCTCGCCCAGCAGCGCCGGCATTGAGGACCCGGTGCTGAACAGCCTGATAATGCAGCTCACCAACCTCAACGAGAAGCGGGCTGAGCTCACGGCCACGGCCAGCGGCGACAATCCCCTGCTGACGGTGCTCGACGGCCGCATTCGCAACACCAAGGAATCGCTGATTCAGACGCTGGCCAACATGAGCCAGGCCAACGACATCGCTCTGCGCGACCTGGACGGCCAGCTGGGCCAGGTGCGCGGCCAGATGAGCCAGATGCCCGAGAGCGAGCGGCAGCTCTCGTCCCTAAAAAGCACAAGTGATTTTAACGAAAAAAACTACAACTTCTTGGTTGATAAGCGCAACGAGGCGGCCATTGCCCTGGCCACCAACGCCACCGACAAAAAAATCATTGACCCGGCCCAGCAAGCCAGCAGTGAGCCCGAGTCGCCGAAGCCCGTGCTGGTGGGGCTGCTGGCCCTGCTGGTAGGGCTGCTGTTGCCTACCGGCGTAGTGTTGGTGCTGGATAAGGCCAACCGCCGCATTCAGGGCCGCGACGACCTGGCCGAAGTCACCACCATTCCGCTGCTGGGCGTGGTGGCCCACGGCTCAAAGTCCGACAAGATTTCGATGCTGCGCGATGCCAAGGGCCCGATTGCGGAGTCGTTTCGGTCCATTCGGGTCAATTTGCAGTACTTGGCGGCGGGGCTTGATAAAAAGGTGCTGGGCGTGACTTCATCGATTCCGGGCGAAGGCAAAACCTTTTGCGCCGTGAACATTGCCGCCGAGCTGGCCATGAGCGGCCGCCGCGTGATGCTGGTGGAAACCGACCTGCGCCGCCCCACCGTGGCCAGCTACTTCGACCTCGACCCCACGCCGGCGCACGGGCTGGCCAGCTACCTCACCGGGGCCAGTACGCTGGACGAAGCCTGCCGCCCCAGCGGCATCGCCCACCTCGACGTGCTCACCTGCGGACATATTCCGTCCAACCCCACCGAGCTGCTGGAAGGCCCGCGCATGGCCGAGCTGCTGACCCAGCTGCGGGCCGAGTACGACTACGTGGTGCTCGACACCCCGCCGGTGGGCTTCGTGGCCGAATACTTCGTGCTGGTGCGCTTCCTCGACGCCAACATTTACGTGGTGCGCCACAACTACACCGAACGCGGCCTGGTGAGCCAGATTGACGAGCTGCACCGCACGCAGCGCATCAAGCAGCTCTACATGATTATCAACGACATGCACTTCGACCGCAACTACGAGTACCGCTACAAAAGCAAGGCCTACGCTTACGGCTACTGATTCAGGCTGCCCAATTTGCCGGCGGCGCTTCCTCACCTTTCCGCGCCATGAAATCCGTCATCGCCCCAGCTCCGGAACCGGAATCCGAACCGGAAGTCCTGATTGTCGCGACCGTCAGCGAGATGAAATGGACGTGCACTACCATCCCCGTTGACCTCAAAAGCACCGCGATGGTGGATGCCGTCCTCGTCAATAAACACAGCATCACCGATTGCCTCACCATGACCCTGACTTCGACCGCCGCGCCTACCACTCTCCCCGAAAGCCCCAGCACCACCGCCATCGAACCCTGACTTTTTGCCCCACCCGCGCCATGGCCTCCGAACGAGAAAACCTAACTATTGCTACCGTGAATGGCGTGAAGTGGACGATGATGTCCACCATCGTCAACTCCGTGCTGCAGGTGGGCTACACCGCCGTGATGGCGCGGCTGCTGAGCCCGGCTGCCTTTGGGCTGGTGGCGCTGGCGGGCGTTATTCTGCGGTTCGGGGTGTACTTCGCCAAGATGGGCATGGAGCGGGCCATCATCCAGAAACCCGACCTGACGGAGCGCGACGTGCGGGTGGCCTTCACGTCGTCGGTGCTGCTGGGGGTATTTTTTGCGGGTCTGCTGGTGGCGGGCGCGCCGCTGGCCGCACGCCTGGTGCACCAGACCGAGGTGGTGCCGGTGGTGCGGGCCATGGCACTGAGCATCTTGCTGAGCGGACTGAATGGCACGGCCATGAGCCTGCTGCACCGCGCCATGCGCTTCCGGACGCTGGCTATTTTCGAAAGTATTTCCTTCCTGGTCAGCTACCTGGGCCTGGGGTTGCTGCTGGCCTGGCAGGGCTTTGGGGTGTGGGCGCTGGTGGGGGCCACGCTGGGCCAAAGCCTGCTGATGACCGTGCTGAGCTACGGCGCGGTGCGCCACACGCTTCGGATGCTTTTTAGTTGGGAGGCCTACCGGCCGCTGCTGGCCTACGGCAGCCGGATGTCAGCCATCAGCTTTGTCGAATTCGTGACGATGTCGCTTGATACCCTGCTGATTGGCCGGCTGCTGGGGCCGGCGGCGCTGGGCATCTACAGCCGGGGCTCGCTGCTGATTGGCTTGCCGGTGCACCTGCTATCGAGCAACGTGGCCAAGGTGGTGTTCCCGTCCTTCAGCCAGGTGCAGGCCGACCGGGGCCGCCTGCGCGAAGTGTACCTGAGCAGTATTACGCTGGTGGCCATGCTGGTAACGCCGGTGTGTGCCGGCGCGGCCGTGGCGGCCCCGGAAATAGTGCGCGTGATGCTGGGCCCGGACTGGATGGCGGCTGTGCCAATACTTCAGGTCATCAGCCTGACCTACGTATTGAGCGCCGTCACGATGTTTGCCGGCGTGGTGTGCGACGCCACCGCCGCTCTCAGCCACAAGCTGCTGCTGAACGTGCTGTGCCTGGCCGTGCTGGCCGGCCTGCTGTGGGGCGGCAGCAAGTTTGGGCTGGTGGGCGTGGCCTGGGCCCTGGTGGGCGGCGAGCTGCTGCGCGCCGGGTTGTACTCGGCCATTATGCAGCAGGAACTGAAGGCCAGTTCCTGGGACGTGTTGCGGGCCTATGGCCCGGGCGTGCTGGCCGGGGCCGCGGCCGTAGTGGCCGTGGGGGCCGTGCGCTACGGATTACTGGTCCTACACGCGCCCACACTGGCGCTGCTGGGAGCCGAAATGCTGGCCGGAGCCCTGGTGCTGGGCAGCCTGGGGCTGGTGCACCCACCGGCCCAGCTGCGCGGCGTGATGCGGAACCTCCTGGCCCGGCTCACTAGTCCGGAGGGCACCGACAGCCCCCACCTGATGCCGCGCCTGTTGCGGGCGCTGGCCCTACGGCTGGCCCGGCAGGCGGGCGAAATACCTGCGGGGCCATTGGCCGCTACCACCCTGGCAACCACCACGAGCGCCGCCCCAACGGCACCGCAGCCCGTGCATTTCTCACCCGCAGCTACCGAGCTGGCATAGCTCTCCGGCCATGAAAGTCCTCTTTGAACCCGAAACGTTTTCCATCCAGGATTTTGGGGGCGTGTCGCGCTATTTCTTCGAGCTTATCGACAACGCCGGCCCGGAGCTTACCTGCGAGCTGCCGGTGGTGCTGAGCAACAACCTGTATCTGCGCGACCGGCGGCACACCCGGCACCTGGGCCTGCTGCCCGGCGTGCCGGTGCCGGGCAACTGGCGCCTGATGCAGTTTGCCAACCGCCGGGCCGCCCGCCGCGCCATTGCCCGGCAGAATTTCGACGTGTTTCATCCCACGATGAATGAC
The DNA here is from genome assembly GCF_014640435.1 of Hymenobacter frigidus. Classification (GTDB taxonomy): domain Bacteria; phylum Bacteroidota; class Bacteroidia; order Cytophagales; family Hymenobacteraceae; genus Hymenobacter; species Hymenobacter frigidus. The sequence continues at coordinate 42,583 of NZ_BMGY01000021.1, forward strand.
CAAACCTGGTTTCTGGAGCTGCTCGGCGATAAGCCCTTCGTTATCACCATTCACGACATGATTCCGGCGCTGTTCGGGCAGTATTATCAGTCGCCGGACACTGCGTTGCAAGAGCTGGTCAGCCGGGCCGCCCGCATCATTACGGTGTCAGAAAACACCAAGGCCGACGTACTCCGACTGCTCCCCGTGCCGGCCGAGCGCGTGACAGTGGTGCACCACGGCCACACTTCCCGCCACTACCCCTACGAGGCCCGCGTGCCCACGCCCGACAGCTACCTGCTGTATACCGGCAACCGCCGGGCCTACAAGAATTTCGGCTGTCTCGTCACGGCTTTCGGGCAGCTGCACAAGCACAGTCCCGGCCTGCACCTGGTATGCGCCGGCGGCGGCGCTTTCACCCCCTATGAACAGCATGAGCTGCGCCACGCCGGCATTGCCGAGCACACCCACCAAATGGGCTACCTCACCGATGGCCAGCTCAACCACCTCTACCACGGGGCCCGGGCCTTCGTGTTTCCGTCGGAATACGAGGGGTTTGGATTTCCTATACTTGAAGCCTTCGGACAGCACTGCCCGGCGGTGCTGAGCAACGCCTCGTGCTTTCCCGAAATCGCGCACGACGCCGCCCTCTACTTCAACCCCCACGACCCCGACGACCTGCACGAGCAGCTCGACCGGGTGCTGCACGACCGGGCCTTGCGCCAGATACTGACGCGCCGGGGCCAGGGGCGCGTACTCGATTTCACCTGGGCCCGCACCGTGGCCGATACCCACCGCGTGTACGAAGAAGCCCGCGAGGATGCCACCGCCGTGACGTATTGAAGGAGTTACAGTTGAAAAGGACGTCATGCCGAGCATGTGGCGCATCAAGCCAGGGACCGAGGCATCTCGCGTGTGGTAGCAACTCAATCGTTCAACGATGCGAGCGAGATGCCTCGGCTGCGCGGACGCCAGATGAGCATGACGTTCAAGTATCAATACCTCAGTCCACTAACACCATCCACCCCCATGCGGCTCAATATTCGGTTTCTGTACTTGCTGCCGGTGCTGGCGTTGGTGTTCACGGACCGCGCCTTCACGGAGTTTGCATTTCCTGATGAGGACTCGCCGCTTTTGGCGAGCTATGGGCTACTGCTGCTGGGCGGCTCGTGTGGCATAGTGGCCCTTTGCTACCGCTACCTGGGGCCGCTGATGCAGCGCTGGCTGCTGGTGGTAGTGGCCGCGCTGGGCGTGCTGGCGCTGGAGTCGTACGCCGGCTGGCAGACGTGGATGGTGTACCCGCACGTGTTTGCCAAGTTCCTGGTGATGATTCACGTGTTTGCGATTTATGCGTTTCACCGGCGGTTTGGCCCGCCCCCGTTTGGGCTGCTAATGAGCCTGCTGCTGCTGGGCCTGCTGGCCAACCTAGCCATCTACCACCCCGATGCTTTGAGTTTATCGGCCTTTCTGGACAATGAGCGCGGATTTGCTTCTACCTCAGCCATGCTGCTGCTGCTGCCCACCCTCTACTATTTCAACCAGTACCTGACGCGGGGCGGACTGCTGCGGCTGCTCACGTTTTTTATGGGCGCGGCGCTCATCATCTTCCTGCAGCACCGCTCGGTATGGGTGGCCATGGGCGCGGCCCTGGTCCTGAACGCCGTTTTGCTGCTGCTGGGCCGGGTGGAAGGCGCGCGGCTGAGCTCGGCGCGGCTGCTGCCCATGGTGCTGTTGCCGCTGTTCGTGCTGGTTTCGGGCGGTTTGGTGGCCCTCAGCGACCCGCACGTGGTGAAGAAGCTGGAAGCCAGCCTCAACGACATTGCCCACCCCAACACGCGGGGCACGGGCAGCTGGCGGATGAAGCAGTTTGAGGTCTACCAGCCCTACCTGGCCGAATATCCGGTGGCCGGCATGCGCCTCAAGGGCTTTGAGCTGCCCGTGCAGTTTTACACCCTGGCGGCCAATGGCGGCGGCGACGAGCAGGTGTGGACCGATGGCACCGGCCACCATTTCCACAGCTTCTACGTCGACCGGCTGTTCTACTTCGGGGGGCTGGGGGTGCTACTCACGCTGCTGGTGCCGCTGCTGGTGCTGGGCCGCCGCCTGCTGAGCCGAGCCCCGCTGCCACCCGCCTCGGCCGCGCTGGCGGTGTTTACGCTCAGCTCCCTGGTCTACAGCATTTCTTACGATTGGCCGCTGTATTTCTTCGGCCTGCTGGGGCTCTCATTAGCCACTGCCGCCGACCCTGGCCGGGTGCCCGCGCCCGCTGCGGCCGCTCCACCGCCCCACCGCCAACCCTTGCAGCATTTCGGGCCTTTTCCCACTCCTCGCCATGCCAACGCCGCTGCTGCCGCCGCCCGCCGCTGAGCGGGCCGCGCCCGTTCTGCTCATCGTCTTCAACCGCCCGCAGCCCACGCGGCGCGTGCTGGCCGCCGTGCGCCAGGCCCGCCCCGCCTGCCTCTATATAGCCGCCGATGGCCCCCGCCCCGGCCACCCCACCGATGCCGTCCGCTGCGCCGAAACCCGCGCCTTGGTCACGGCCGGCGTGGACTGGCCCTGCGAAGTGCACACGCAGTTTCGGAACGAGAACCTGGGCTGCGGCCGGGGGCCTTCGGCAGCCATAACCTGGTTTTTTCAGCACGAGCCCGAGGGCATTATCCTGGAAGATGACTGCCTGCCCACGGCTGGATTCTTCCGGTTTTGCTCCGAGCTGCTGCTCCGTTACCGCCATGACAGCCGCGTGATGCACATCAGCGGCAACAACCTCACCCACGAAGCCCGGCAGCCCGCCGCGGCTGGCGCCGAGTCTTACTATTTCTCGGGGCAGGTGCATAGCTGGGGCTGGGCCACCTGGCGGCGGGCCTGGCAGCAGTTCGATTTCGACCTGAAGCTGCTGCCCGAGCTGGGCCGGCACGGAGCGCTGGCCACTATTTATCCGGGGTGGCTGGAGCGGCACTATTGGCTGCGCAAGTTTGAGGCGGTGCGCGCGGGCCCCCAGCCGGCCCACATCTGGGACTACCAGTGGCACTTTGCGGTGGCGGCCCACGGCGGCCTCAGCATCGCGCCGGCCGTGAACCTGGTTACCAACATCGGCTTTGGCGACGACGCCACCCACACCTTCGACCACCACGACCAGCACGCGCACCCGACCGCGCACGAGCTGGCTTTCCCACTGCGCCACCCGCCCGAGGTGCTGCGCGACGCCCGCCGCGACGCCCGCCACTTTCGCGAACACCTGCTGAACCGGGCCTGGGCCACGGTTCGCCGACGGCTGGCCCGGCTGCTGCCAGCCGCGCCCGTCCCCGCTGAATCTGCTATAACTACCTATCCTCAGCCTATTTCCGCGTTATCGCCATGAAAGTTCTCGTATCCGCATATGCCTGCAACCCCGCCCAGGGCGGCGAGGGCGGCAACGGCTTCCACTGGGCCTGGGGCATGGCCCAACGCGGCCACCGGGTGTGGTGCTTCACCACGCCGGAAGGCGAGGCCGGCATCAAAACCTTTTTGGCGGCAAATGCCCACGAAGGAGCCGTTGAGCGCATCCAGTTCATCTATCCTTCGGTGCCCGGCTGGGTGCAGTTTCTGTACCGCTGGCAATTTGGCGTGTACCTGCACTACTACATCTGGCAGTTCACGGCCTGGCGGCTGGCGCGGGAGCTTGACCAAGCCGTCGATTTCGACCTGGTGCACCACGCCACCTACAGCAGCCTGAAAATGGGTTCCTGGCTGTGGCGATTGGGCAAACCGCTGGTGTACGGCCCGGTGGGCGGGGCCCAAAAAGCGCCCATTGCCTTCCGCCAGTACCTGCCCGACTGGTTCCAGACCGAAACCATGCGCTCGGCCTTTACCTGGCTGCTTATCAAACTCGATTTCAACCTGCGCCAGAACCTGCGCCACGCCGCGCTGGTGCTGGCTTCCAACGACGAGTCGGCCGCGCTGGCCCGGCAACTGGGCGCGAAACGGGTCGAGCTTTTTCTCGATACCGGCCTGTCGGAATCCTTCCGGGCCGCCACGTTTCCGGAGCGGCCCGTGCAGCCGGTGCTACAGATGCTGTGGGTGGGCCGGCTATACCCCAACAAGGCCCTGCCGCTGGTGCTCGATGCCCTGTCGCAGGTAGCATCCCGGGTGCCGTTTCACCTCACCGTGCTCGGCGATGGGCCAATGCGCGACCTCGTGCCGGGCTGGATAGCGCAATATGGGCTGGTGGGGCGCGTGACGTGGCGCGGCGGCGTGCCGTGGACCGAGGTGCACGCCGCCATGCTCAGCCACGACGTGTTTCTGTTCGGCTCGCTGCGCGACTCGTTTGCCTCGCAGTTTATGGAGGCGCTGGCCACGGGCCTGCCCATCATCACCCTCAACCACCAGGGAGCCCGCACTTTTCTGCCCGATGCGGCCGCCATCAAAGCATCGGTCGAGTCGCCGGCCGTGGCTACTGCCGCCATGGCCCGAGCCGTGGAATACGTATATGACCACCCCGCCGCGCGCCGGGCCATGGGCCGGGCCGGCTACGAGTTTGCCCTGCGCCAGACCTGGCCCCAGCGCCTGACGCGCCTACTGGGTCTGCTGCGGCAGGCGGGCATCGGCCCGGCCATGGAAGAGCTGCCCCTGGCGCGCCGGCACCACCGCTACCAGCAGGCGCACCGCCGCCACCACAAGTCCGGACGGCCATTTCCGAGCCGCCAGTCACTGCCAGCCGACCGAACCTGATTTCTGCTGTTCGCACCCCCTTTTCTATTCGCTTTCCTTTCCCTCACTTCTGCAACCTGTGCCATGCTATATATCGTCATCCCCGTCTTCAATCGGCAGCAGTTCACCCGGGCCTGCCTGCTGTCGCTTCGGCAGCAAACCCGTGCCGACTTCCGCGTCGTCGTCGTCGATGACGGCTCGACCGATGGCACGCCCCGGATGCTGGCCGAGGAATTTCCGGAAGTAGACGTGGTGACCGGCGACGGCAACCTGTTCTGGACGGCCGGGGTGAACGTCGGCATCCGGCGGGCCCTGGTGCTGGGCGCGACGCGCATCATGACGATGAACAACGACGTGCTGGCCCTGCCCGATTTTGTGGCGCAGATGCTGCGCTGGGCCGACCGCCATCCCCGCGCCATCCTCGGCGCGCTGGAGCTCGATGCCGCCTCGGGGCAGCCCGTGTACGGCGGCGAGCGGCTGGACTGGCGCACCAATACCCGCCAGGACCTGCTGACCGCCCTGCCGCCCACCGAGCACCACGGCCTGCACGCCGTGACCTACCTGCCCGGCCGGGGCCTGCTCATTCCGCTCGAGGTGATTGAGGAAATTGGCCTGTTTGACGAAAAGCGCCTGCCCCACTACCTGGCTGACTTTGACTACACCAGCGTGGCCCGGCGGCACGGCTTCCCGGTGTTCTGCAACTACGATGCCCGCCTGAGCACCTACCCCGACGAAAGCGGCCAGGAGCAGACCCGCCGCAAGCACAGCCTGCGCGGCTATTTCCAGCATTTGTTCGGCATTCGGGGGGGCGGCAACCTGCGCAATTTCACCCATTTCACCATCAAGAACTGCCCGCGTCCCTTCCTGCCCTACTTCCTGCTCAATGGCTACGCCCGCCGGCTGGTGGGCTACTTCCTGCACTGAGACGGCCCCGCTGCCATCTGTCGCACTTATCCAATCACCCTCTTTTTTCCTGCATCATGGTTATTCTTACTCAGGACCTCGACGGTTTTGGCAACCACTTGCTGCTCACTTCCCACTTTTTGGTGAATGCCGTGCAGCACAACTACGAGCTGGCCATCCCTTCTTTTGAACGGTACGCGCCGTATTTTGAAGGCCCCACCGGCAAGCCAACGGCCTTTTTTGGCCGCCTGCCCGTGCGCCTGCACACCGACCAGCTCGCTACCGAGCTGCTGTATCGGGGGTTGCGCAGCCGCTGGGGCGGGGGCGCGCTCCTGCGCCTGCCCTGGCTGCACCGCCTGCTGGGCGTGCGCGTGGTGGTCGACCTGCCCAGCGGTGATGTCGACCTCAACAGTCCGGCCTATCTGGCCCAGGCCCGCGACCCGCACCTCCACTTACTGGTACATGGCTGGCAGTACCGCGACAAAATCAACTTTACCCGGCACAGCGACTTACTACGGCGGTTTTTCCGGCCCATTGCGGCCCACCGCGAGGCCGTGGCGCGCGTGCTGGCCACCAACCGCGAAGGCGGCGTGGATGTGCTGGTGGGCGTGCATATCCGGCGCGGCGACTACGCGGGCTGGCACGGCGGCGCGTTTCTGTACAGCAACGCCACCTACGTTCGGGCCATGCGCGAAACCCAGGCCCTGTTTCCGGCCGAAGCGCGGGTTCGGTTCCTGCTGTTTTCCAACGAACCCATTGTGGACGAAGACTTTGCCGAGTTTGATACCGGCCGCTCCACCGACCACCCCGTGGAGGACCTCTACGCCATGGCTGGCTGCGACTACATTGTGGGGCCGCTGAGCACCTACTCCATGTGGGCGTCGTTCTACGGCCGGGTACCGCTCTGCCACCTGCACCGCCCCGACCAGCCCATTCGCACCCTCGGTGAGTTTGTGGTGTTCGAAGACCAGGAAACCGTGCGCTGGGAAGCCACCATGCCGAGCGTGGTATGAGCCCGGCGCGCACCCGCCGGTGGGCCTGGGCCGCAACCGCACGGCCGGTTCTGGCGGCGGCCGTGGCCGTGGCCGGGCTGGTGGCCTGCCAGCTGCAAGCTGGCAGTGCCGATGCACTGCTCATAATCCGCCACGGCGGCACCTATACCGGCACTTATCGCAGTGTGAATTCGGCCGTGCCCTGCGTGCTCATTGCCACCACCGAGCCCGTGGTGCTGCGCGACTGCGTGCTCTACGGAGCCGGCGACCTTATCCGGGCCACCCAGGGCGGGGCGCAGCTCACGGTGCTGAACTGCCGGGGCTACGGCTTGCCCCAATCGCAGGACCAAACCCGTCACGGGCACTTTTTGGAAGTAAATTCGGCCCGTTCGGTGCGCATCGAGCACAATTACTTCGAGCGTACCACCGGCATCAGCATCTACCAGTGGAGCGGCGACGGCACCCCGGCCCAAACCCTAACCGTGCGCTACAATTCGGCGCGCAACATCGACGGCCGGTTCCGCGACGGGGGCAGCACCATGGCCAATTTCCTGGGCCTAAATGGCCTGCCTGGCCTGGCTAATATAGAAGTAGCCTGGAACCAAGTGATTAACGAGCCCGACCAGTCGCTCGTCGAGGACAACATCAACTTCTTCAACTCGGGCGGCACCCGCACCAGCCCGGCCCGGCTGCACCACAACTACATTCAGGGGGCCTACCCGTACCCGGCCACCAGCGCCACCTACAGTGGCTCCGGCATCACGCTGGATGGCGATGGCCGGGCCGCTGCGTCCACCACGGCCTACGTCGAAGGCTATGATAACCAAGTAGTCAGCACTTGTGCGGCCCTCAACATTGCCGCCGGCCACCACAACCATTTCCATCACAACCGGCTGATTACCGCCGGCCTGCTACCCGACGGCACCCGGCTGGTCGCCAACTACGCCGCCGCTGGCCTCTGGAACGCCTACCGGCAGCCCACCACGGTTTTCAACCACAACTTATTCAGCAGCAATGTTATTGGCTTCGTGCACTGGGGTGGCAGCAGCCCCTGGCCCAATCGCCAGGACCTGAGCACCGGGGCCTGCACGCCCTGCACCGGCACGGTGCACCTCCCCAATCCCATCACCCTGCAAACCGAGCAAGCCGAGTGGGCACGCTGGCAGCAAAAGCTACGGCGCGAGGGCCTGCGCGTAGGGCCAATCCTGGCCAAACCCCGCCCAGCAGCCATCGCCCAGACCCGCTGAGGGTGATTCAACTTATTTAGTCACCATTAGTTCGCAGCATTTATAAGCCCCTCAATCGCAAAATTTGATAGCAACATAATACAATTATTGCAGACATCTGGCTTTAATATTTGGAAAAAACAATATTGTCTTTTATTAATAATACTATTGAATAACTATTGCACTATGTCAAGTAGTCAAGATTTTATTTTCTAATGATTAGTTGTTTTTGGTGAGTAATCTTCTCCTGAATACAGTTGCTGCCAGCGCAAAGTATTGGGCGTGCATCACAGTTAGGAAGTATCATTTCTAAAAGTATTACAGACCATAAACCTGTTCTATTATCTGCATTAAGGCTTTGCTGAGGCAATTTTTAGTGAAACTCCACTCGCACGGGCAATGAGTACCCAGCGCCGGATTTGGGCAGATGGGCGGCGGGCGGGGCTAAAGCCGAGGATGCATAAATATTAAATTGCATTTTATGATTTATAACAAATTCCATTATAAGGCTTGGAACAAATTGATTTTTTGCCCGGTTGAAGGGGCCATTGCAAATCATTTTTTCGTTTCAAGATTATTTAGAATGCAAAAAAATCCGAAGCATACCGCCGCTCTTTCTTTCGTTAAGCGCCCACTGACTGGTTTTTTTCCGCTGGTTCTTTTATCCATTATGACACTGATACCCGGCTTAGTGCCGGTGATGGCCCAAGCGCCCAACGTCACGTATTCCGGCCCGCTCGTCATCACGCAAGGCGGCACTTACTCCGGCAACTACCGCAGCACCGACTCGAACGTGCCGGCTATCAGTATTCAGACTACGCAGCCCGTTACCATTGAGAACTGCATCCTGGCCGGTGCCGGCGACCTGATTGACGCCAAGAATGGCGGCAGCACCCTCATTGTGCGCAACAACCGGGGCTACGGCCTCACCCAGAGCGCCGACAACACCCGCCACGGCCGCTTTATCGAGGTGAACTCGGGCAAGTCGGTGGTTATCGAGCACAACTACTTCGAGCAGACCACGGGCATCGACATCTACCAATGGGGCGGCAACGGCACCACCGCGCAAACCCTGACCATTCGCTACAACTCGGCCAAGAACCTGGACGGCCGCTACCGCAACGGCGGTGGCCAGTACTGCAACTTTATAGGTGTGAACGGCGGCCTGAACATCGCGGGAGCCGAAGTATCGTGGAATCAGGTGATTAACGAGCCCAACAATTCGCTGGTCGAGGACAACATCAACTTCTATAACTCGGGCGGTACGGCCAGCAACCCCATCAAGCTGCACGACAACTACGTGCAGGGTGCCTACCCATTCCCGGCCACGGGCTCGAACTACACCGGCTCGGGCATCACCCTCGACGGCGACGCCCAGACGGCTGGCACCGCCACGGCCTTTATCAACGGCTACGACAACCAGCTGGTGAGCACCTGCGCGGCCATGAACATCGCCTCGGGCCACGATAACCACTTCTATAACAACCGCATGGTAACGAGTGGCTTGCTGCCCAATGGGTCGAAAATGCCCGCCGGCTACGCGGCCGCTGGCCTCTGGAATGCTTACCAGCAGTCGGGTTCGGTGTTTTTCAACAACGACATGCTGAACAACACCATCGGCTTCTTCTTCGAGGGCGGCAACACGCCGTACATCAACCGCCAGGACACCAGCCCCGGCGCTTGCCCTACCTGCACGGGCACCAATCATTTGCCAGACCGCCCGCTGACGCTGGCCGATGAGCAGAACGAATGGAACATCTGGCTCCAGAAGCTGCAGCAGAACGGCATCACGCTGGGTGCCGGTGGCAGCAGCACCCCCACTACCCCCACTACCCCCACCACGCCGGTGGCCACGCCGCCCACGGTGAGCCTGAGCGCACCGGCCACCGGCACCGTCGGCACGGCCCTGGCCCTGTCGGCCTCGGCGGCCACGGCCAGCGGCACGATTGCCAAGGTGGAGTTCTTCAGCGGCGCAACTAAACTCGGCGAGGATTTGACCGCGCCCTACGCCCTGAGTTTCACGCCCACCGCCGCCGGCTCGCTGAGCCTGACGGCCCGCGCCACCAACAGCGTCGGGGCCGCCACCACCTCCACGGCGGCCAATGTGACCGTGGCTGCGGCCCCAACTACCACGCCCACTACTCCGCCCACGACCACCTCGGGCTCTACGCCTCCTAACTCGACCTTCTTCCGCGCCCTGAACGTGAACGGCAGCGCCGCCACCATCGACGGTCGCAACTGGGAAGACGGCACCAGCGCTGCTAACTTCCAGGTGAACGGCGGGCCTTTCGCCGCCCAGACAGTCACCCTGAACCCGACCACGGATGCTGCCCGCGCCAGCATGATTCGCTCGTCGGTGTACGACGGGGCCATCAGCGCTGCGGTGAGCGGCATCACCAGCGGTACCTATAGTGTGTACCTGTATGTGTGGGAGGACAACAACGCCGAAACTTTCAGCATCAGCCTCGAAGGCCAGACCGTGCAGACCAACTACAACAGCGGCGCGGCCGGCCACTGGGACCGCCTCGGCCCGTTCACGGCCAACATCACCGACGGCACCATCAACGTGGGCACCAGCGGCGGCGCGGCCAACCTCTCCGGTATCGAAATCTGGAAGCAGAACAGCGGCACCACTACGCCAGTTGCTACGCCGCCCACGGTGAGCCTGAGCGCGCCGGCCACCGGCACCGTCGGCAAGGCCCTGGCCCTGTCGGCCTCGGCCGCTACGGCCAGCGGCACCATCAGCAAGGTGGAGTTCTTCAGCGGCGCAACTAAGCTCGGCGAGGATTTGACCGCGCCCTACGCCCTGAGCTTCACGCCCACCGCCGCCGGCTCGCTGAGCCTGACGGCCCGCGCCACCAACAGCGCCGGGGCTGCCACCACCTCCACGGCGACCACCGTGAGCGTGGCCGCCGCCCCCACCAGCACGGTTCCGACCTTCGTGCGGGCCATTAACCTGGGCGGGGCCGCCATCACGATTGATAATCGGAGCTGGGCCGCTGGCAGCAGCGCGCCTAACTTCCAGGCCAGCGGCGTCACCACGTTCGCCAACCAGAACATTACGCTGACCCCAACTACTGGCTCGGCCCGTGCCAGCATGATTCGCTCGTCGATGTACGGCAATAACCCCAGCCTGGCCATCAGCGGCATTGCCAGCGGTACCTATAGTGTGTACCTGTATGTGTGGGAGGACAATAACGCCGAAACCTTCAATATCAGCCTCGAAGGTCAGACCATGCAGTCCAACTACAACAGCGGCGCGGCCGGCCACTGGGACCGCCTCGGCCCGTTCACGGCCAACATCACCGACGGCACCATTAACGTGGGCACCAGCGGCGGCGCGGCCAACCTCTCCGGTATCGAAATCTGGAAGAAGTAATCCGCTGACTGCCTTAACAGGGCCAACTATTGCGGCAGCCGCCGCATCACGCAAAAAACCCGGCCAAATGGCCGGGTTTTTTATTGCCCTTTCCAAAAAAGTCCGCAGCCCAACCATCATATTTCAAACTCCCTCACCAACAACTATTTATTCAGACAAATACCCCGGCAGGACGATACGCCGATAACGACTTGCATTATTTTATTTACTTTGAATATATAAATCTTAATACATTTGGCTATATTAGTACTGAGCATAAAGCAACGCTCACCTGCCGCTTCAATTCCCTTCAACCGCTTTCGCCCTTCCCGCCTATGAAATGCGCACTAATTACCGGAATTACAGGCCAGGATGGCGCTTACCTCGCCGAGCTGCTCCTGGCCAAAGGCTACGAGGTGCACGGCATCAAGCGCCGCTCCTCGCTCTTCAACACCGACCGGATTGACCACCTATACCAGGACCCGCACGAGGAAAATGTGCGTTTCCGACTGCACTACGGCGATTTATCGGACGCTACCAACCTGATTCGCATTGTGCAGGAGGTGCAACCCGATGAGATTTACAATCTCGGGGCCATGTCGCACGTCAAGGTATCGTTCGACACGCCCGAATACTCGGCCGATGTGGACGGCCTGGGCACGCTACGCCTGCTGGAAGCGGTGCGCATTCTGGGCCTGACCAAGAAAACCCGGCTGTACCAGGCTTCTACTTCGGAGCTCTACGGGCTGGTGCAGGAAGTGCCCCAGCGCGAAACCACGCCCTTTTACCCGCGCTCGCCCTACGCCGTGGCCAAGCTCTACGCCTACTGGATTACGGTGAACTACCGCGAGGCCTACGGCATGTATGCCTGCAACGGCATCCTGTTCAACCACGAAAGCCCCCGGCGGGGCGAAACCTTCGTCACGCGCAAGATTACGCGGGCCGTGGTGCGCATTGCCCTGGGCCTGCAGGACAAGCTCTACCTGGGCAATATGGACGCCAAGCGCGACTGGGGCCACGCCAAAGACTACGTGGAAGCCATGTGGCGCATGCTGCAGCAGGACGAGCCCCGCGACTACGTCATTGCTACCGGCGTGACCACCCGGGTGCGCGAGTTTGTGCGCCTGGCCTTTGCCGAGCTGGGTGTGGAGGTGGCCTTTGCCGGCGAGGGCGCGGCCGAAGTAGGCTACGTACGCGTCTGCCACCACCCCGATTTCCAGCTGCGCACCGGCCAGGAAGTGGTGGCCGTGGACCCCGCCTACTTCCGCCCCACTGAGGTAGAGCTGCTCATCGGCGACCCTACCCGCGCCCGCACCGAGTTGGGCTGGGTACCCACCTACGACCTACCCGCCCTGGTTAACGACATGGTGCAAAGTGACTTGCGGCTGTTTCGGCGCGATGCCGTACTGCTTGAAGCCGGGCACCCCGTGCTCAGCTACCACGACGAGTAGCGCCCACTGCTCCGCCCGCCGCACTTTTTGGATAACTGATTACCAATCGTTTCCCACTCATGGAAAAGAACGCCAAAATATACGTTGCCGGGCACCGCGGCATGGTTGGCTCGGCTTTTATGCGGCTGCTAAGCCGCACGGGCTATACCAATCTGATAACGCGCACTTCGGCCGAGCTGGACCTGCGCGACCAGGCCGCGGTGGCGCGGTTTTTTGCCCACGAGCAGCCTGACTACGTGCTGCTGGCCGCCGCCAAAGTGGGCGGCATTCACGCCAACAATACCTACCGGGCCGATTTTCTCTACGACAACCTCATGATTGAGGGCAACGTGCTCGACCAGAGCCACCGGCACGGGGTGCGCAAGCTGCTGTACCTGGGCTCGTCGTGCATCTACCCCAAGCTGGCCCCGCAGCCCATCCGGGAAGAGTACATCATGACCGGGCCGCTGGAAACGACCAACGAGCCGTACGCCATTTCCAAAATTGCGGGCGTGAAGATGTGCGAAGCCTACCGCGACCAGCACGGCTGCAACTTCATCACTGTGATGCCGGCCAACCTCTACGGCCCCCACGACAACTACGACCTGGAAAACTCTCACGTGATGGCCGCCCTGCTGCGCAAGTTCGTGGAGGCCGTGCAGCTCCAACTGCCCCGCGTGGAAGTGTGGGGCACCGGCACGCCCCGCCGCGAGTTTTTGCACGTCGACGACCTGGCTGAGGCCTGCCTGTTTCTGATGGAGCACTACAACGAGCGCAGCGCCGTGAACGTGGGTACTGGCTGCGACATGACCATCCGGGAACTGGCCGAGCTGATTGGCGAGCTGGTAGGCTTCCAGGGCGAAGTTCATTTCGACTTCTCGCGGCCCGATGGCACCATGCGCAAAGTGCTGGACGTGCACAAAGTGCATGCCCTGGGCTGGCACCACCGCATTTCGCTGCAGGCGGGCCTGCGGGCCGTGCTGGCCTCGGCCGAATGGCAGGCCACTGCTCAGCCGCCCGTGCTGGTGGGCTAGCCGCGGACTTTGTTCCCCGTTTTAGGCCGCTGCACTCCTGCCGCGCCGGCTGCCGCGCAACCCCAACGGTGGCCTTTACCCTTCTGCACACCATGCTGTAGCCGCGCCCCGCACCAACAGTCCGGCAGGACTTTTTCTAACCGTCAATCATTATGCAAGACCTACTACTTCGGGCCCAGCGCCGCACCGGCCAACTGCTGCGCACTGTGCTTCCCCGCAACGAACACTACCGCCCCACGGGCCTGCACCCCAGCAGCCGGGACTTGGCCGCAACCTCCACCAACGGAGCGTATTACGTGGAGGTGTACCCCGCCTACACGTCGCACCTGGTAGTGCCCGACGAGTTTGTGACCCTTGCCCCGACCTACTATGACCGTATGACCACCCAGGAGCAGGTGGCGCCCGCCTTCGTGTGCCTGCTGCCCGGCGGCCGCGTGAATGTGGACAATTACGACAGCGTGGCCATCATTTCGGCCGATAACTACCTCGTGGGCGATACGTCGCTGCAATTTGCCCCGGGCAGCTTTGCGGTGACCTGCCCCACCGAAAACCCCATTTTCCGACAACGCTACTTCCGCCCCCCCGTGGAAGTGGCGGGCACGGTGTGCAGCCTGCTTTCGGGTGGGGGCGCGGCCATGGGCAACTACTACCACTGGCTACTCGACTCGCTGCCCCGCCTGCACCTGGTGGAGGAAGCCGGCCTGTGGGATGAAATCGATTACTTCCTGATTTACAGTCGGGAGCAGCGCTTCGCCGTCGAAACCCTGCTGGCGCTGGGCATTCGCAATGAGCAGATTATTGACGTGGCCACCGCTACCCACCTGCGCGCCCAACGGCTGCTGGTCACCTCGCCGGTGCGGGGCTACGGGCGCCACGCACCCCGCTGGGTGGGCGAGTATTTGAAAGATGCCTTCCTGCCCGCCGGGCCCGCCGCCCGCCGCTTCAGCCCCTACGTGTACGTGAGCCGGCGCGATGCCGCGTTTCGGCGGGTGCGCAACGAGCCCGAAGTGGAGGCGCTGTTGGCCGAATACGGCTTTGAAAGCTACGCCCTTACCGAGCTCAGCTTCCGGGAGAAAGTCAACCTGTTTGCCGGGGCCAAGGCCGTGGTAGGACCCGTGGGGGCCGGGCTGGTCAACATCGTGTTCTGCCCCGAGGGCACGCCGCTCATCGAGCTGCTGCCGCGCAACTTGGTGGTGCCCGATTACCTCGACCTCACGGCCCGGCTCGATATGCCGCACTTCCCGCTCATCAGTGCTCACGAGGCCGCCTCCGCACAAAACGCCGCCGCCGACCGCCAGGACGATATTACCGTGGACCTCGACGCCCTGCGCCACACCGTGCAGCTGGCCCTGCGGCAGCTGGTAAATGCGTAATGCGGCTCCGGTGTCAGGACCGTGCGGGAAGTTATCGCGGAGGTACACCGAGAAGTTCGCGGAGGTACACCGAGAAGTTCGCGGAGGTACACCGAGAAGTTCGCGGAGGTACACCGAGAAGTTCGCGGAGGTACACCGAGAAGTTCGCGGAGGTACACCGAGAAGTTCGCGGAGGTACGCTGAGCGCGAAAGACCTTCCCAATTGAATCCAGCTGCTTATTACTGAATACTTACCACTACTAGTCATGTCCGCGCCCTCCGTGCTGCTTTCCATCGTTACCTGGAACAGTGCCGCCGTTATTGAGGCGTGCCTGGCCTCGGTGCTGGCGCAAACTCACACTGACTTTACGGTGTGGGTGGTTGATAATGCCTCGGCCGACGACACCTGTGCCCGGGTGGCCGCCGTGGCCGCCACCGATGCCCGCGTGCACCTGCAACCGCTGGCCCAAAACACGGGCTTCTGCGGCGGCCACAATTACGCGCTGGACCGCACCTCGTCGGGAGCGGTGCTGCTGGTGAACCCCGACATTGTACTGCGGCCCAACTACCTGGCCCGGGCGCTGGCCGTGCTGCGCTCCGATGCCGGCATTGGCACCGTGTGCGGCTTGCTGCTGCAAAGCGACGGCCCCAACCCGCGCATCGACAGTACCGGCCTGGAGGCCCTGCCCGACGGCCGGTTTCGGCTGCGCCACCACGGCCAACTGCTGGCCGAAACTGACCTCCGCCCCGGCCCTGTGGACGGGGCCGATGGGGCCCTACCCCTCTACCGCCGCGCTTTCATCGACGACCTGCGGGTGGAAGGGCAGTTTTTCGACGAGCGTTTTTTTGCTCATAAAGAGGACTGGGACATTGCCTGGCGCGGCCGCCTCTACGGCTGGCGCACGGTGTTTGAGCCCGGCTGCCGAGCCCTGCACCCGCGCGAGTTCCGGCCCGCCGACCTGCGCCGCCGCCTGCGCCTGAGCGGCACCATAAAGGCCGATGCCGTGAAAAACCAGTGGCTGCTGCTGCTCAAGAACCCGCCGACGCGGCAGCTACTACCCATGTGGCTGCGGGCCCTGCCCCGGCAGCTGGCCATTCTGCTCTACGCCCTGCTGCTGGAGCGGCCTTCGCTGCGCGCCTACCGCTACGTGTGGCAGCACTGGGGCGGCATTCGGGCTACGCGCCGCCTGATTCAGGCCCGCGCGGCCCAGCCGGGTCCGGCTGCTCAATGCCGCACGCTGGCCCGGCCGCCGCTCACGACGCAGCCTGCCCCGACCATGACGGTCCAGGAGATTCTTACATAATTATTTGTCCCTGTACCTGTTGCGGACTTGTTTCTGACCGGCTGGCTTCGTAAAAACGCCTGTTTTATCAAAATAAGTGGGTTAAAATTCAGAAGCTGGTCATTCAGCCGATAGTGGTATTGACATTATTTTAATAAAATATTTTATTAAAATAATGTCAATTTACTTGCTAAGTATATTATATTTGTTATATGCAATAATTATATAAGGCTGCTGACCAGAACGAGCCTGGAAAGCCCATGTAGCCATTCACCAAAACCTGTCGGCCATGAAAATCAAGCATTACTTTCCGCACTTCTTGATTGTAGCTGCCCTGGCCTGGGCTACGCCGCTGCTGCCGGCCCTGCTGGTCGGGACCGGGGCCCAGGCGGCGGCTACCACCATCACCGGCTTCACGCTGGTGAACGCCGATACCGACCAGGACATCTTCGACCTGACGCCGGGTATTGTGCTGGACCTGGCCACACTGCCCACCAACCTGAACATCCGGGCCAACACCGACCTCGACCCGGTGAGCAGCGTGGTGTTCGCTCTGACCGGACCTCAGAACCAGTCCATCACCGAGAACGTAGTGCCTTATTCGCTGTTTAGCGACTTACTGGGCGACTATTTTGCCTGGACGCCGCCCATAGGCAGCTACACCCTGCTGGCCACCCCCTACGAGGGCACGGATGGTACCGGGGCCTCGGGCGGGCCCCTCACCCTGAACTTCACGGTGACCAATTCGGTGGGCTTCGTGAGCAGCCTAGTGCTGGTGAATGCCGATACGGACCAGGATATTATGACCATTACCCCGGACATGGTACTGGACTTGGCCACACTGCCCACGCCCAACCTAAACATCCGGGCCAACACCAGCCCGGCCACGGTGGGCAGCGTGCAATTCGACCTCGTGGGCCGGCAGCCGCAGTTTAACATCGAGAATCTGGTGCCCTATGCCTTGGTGAGCGACTTCCAGGGCAATTACCCCGCCTGGACGCCCCTTTCGGGCCCTTACAGACTCACCATCACGCCCTTTTCCGGAGCCAATGGCAGCGGAGTAGCGGGTTCGGTGTTCACCATTACCTTCGACGTGGCCAACTCGCCGGCGCTGCCAGTGCGGCTCACGGCCTTTGCGGCCGAGGCGCAGGGCTCGGCCGCCGTGCTGCTGCGCTGGGCCACGGCCACCGAAGAGAACAACCGCGAATTTGTGGTGCAGCGCAGCCTGAATGGCCGCGAGTTCACGGCCATTGGCACCGTGGCGGGCCGCGGCAACACCACTACCCCCCAGGCCTACACCTTCACCGACAGAGAGTTGCCCACTCGCCAAGCCCTGCTCTACTACCGGCTGCGGCAGGTGGATACCGATGGCACCGCCACTTTCTCGCCGGTGCGCACGGTGAATCCGAAGACTGAACCCGGCAAAGTTGCGCTGCATATTATGGCCCCCGACCAGCCCGGCCTGGCCCTGCGCTACCAGTTTACCGGCCCGATGCTGGGCTCGGAACAAGTGGAGATGTACTCCATCATGGGCCAGCGGCTGGGCAAGTCCCGGCTGGCAGCCGATGGCACCGGCAGCATCCCCGTCGAGGGCCTGGCGGCGGGAACTTACGTGCTCCACTTGGTGAGCGAAAGCGGCCACTACGCCCGCCGCTTCGTGCTGCCCTAGCCCTGACCAGTAGGCAGTAGACTGGATTGGATAAACGCACGGGTGCCCCGAATTGTCAATTCGGGGCACCCGTGCGTTTTGTTGAAATTGATTCCTGAAAAGCTACCTGTGCACGAGGCTGCGCACGGCGCGGCCCTCACTGGTTTCCAAGGTTATCTGGTAGAGGCCGGTGGGGAGGCGGGCCAGCCCCACCGTGGCCGCGCCATTGATGAGGGTGCCGTGGTTTACCTCCTGGCCCAACTGGTTCAGCACCCAGTAGTAGGCGGCGGCGTGGCCGGGCAGCGTGCCCACGGTGGCAAAGCGGGTACCCTCGGGGCTGCGCTGCAGGTCAAAGTAGGCGTTGCGCTCCTCGCTGGCCGTGGTCCAGCACAAGTGTACCCCGGCCGACTGCCGCTGGGCCGTAAAAGAAGTGAGCACTACCGGAAGCGGATTATTCGGAGCCAACACCTGCTCAAAAGCCAACTGCTGCAGTGCCACGGCTACCGGTGGGCTAATGCCCAGGTCCGCGGCGGCTTGCTCGGCGCTGCCCAGCGTGCGCGGGTCGCGGCCGGTGAGTTGGGCAAACAGCACACCGGCCGCCAGATAAGAGCCCTATTCGCTGGGGTGGAAATAGTCGACGTTCCAAAGATTGAGCAAGCCGGCCGCCGGACTGTAGGAGTTGCGCATGGCCACGCCGGCCCGCATGGCGCGCAGCCAGGCATCGCCAATCGGCACCACGGCCAGCAGGAAGCCCACGCAGGCCCGCAACGTAAGCGGAAACCGAAAGACCTGACGCATAGCAAATCGAATAGGCATTTTTCAGGTCGGTGTACAGTTCTCAGTGTCAGCAAATAGTAGCGCGAACCAGATAGTCCGCACTACTGTTCGCTGACCTGATACTTGCTTTAAGTAAATGATTATTAATTATTTACCAAGCAAATTGCATGAGCTTACGCCTACTGTTTCAGCAGCTTCAGCTGCGCCTGGGGCCGGCTGGGCCGGGTGCTGGTGTCAGCGCCGGAATCGAGCATCAGGTAGTAGACCCCAGTGGCCAGCTGCGCCGCTGAGAAATCAAGCAGCTGATAAGCAGTAGTTTCGGCGGCCAGCGTGCCAGTGGCCACGGTGGCCCCCAGGGACGTAACCAACCGGTAGCGCACGTCAGCCCCGAAATCGGCGGGCGGGCGCACGTAGAAGCGGCCATCGGACGAGGGATTGGGATAGGCCGAGGCCAGCGCGCCAGCGCCCGGGGCTGCGGCTTTGGCGGGCAAGGCAGAGGAGCTCGTCGCCATCCGAACGGCCTGGTTGGTTATGCTGAAGGTGATGGTGAGGGCTGTGCCCGCCGTGCCGCCGCCGCTGCCCGCCGTGTAGGGCCGGGCCGTGAGCGTGTAGCTGCCCACCGGCGGCGTCCAGGCGAAATAGTCGCTCAGGTAGTCACTAAACAGCGCGTAGGGCACCACGTTCTCGGTCTGGTTCTGCGTGGCCGCACCGCTCAGGGCAAACACCACGCTGCCCACCGTGGCCGGACTGGTATTGGCCCGAATGTTCAGGTTGGGCGTGGGCAGGCTGGCCAGGTTGAGGGTGGTACCGGTGGGCAGGGCCTGGATATCCTGGTCCGTATCGGCATTCATCAGGGTAAAGCTGGTCACCTGCTGGGCGACGCTGGCGGTGAAAGTGGCCGTGATGGTCTTATTGGCCGTCATGCTCACGCTGAGCGGATTGGCCGAGCCGGTAGCCGCTCCGCTCCAGCCCGTGAAGGTGAAGCCCGCCGCCGGCGCGGCCGTGAGGGATACCGTGCTGCCGCTGACGTAAGTGGCCTGGTTCGGGTTTTTCGTCACCGTGCCGCTGCCCGCGGTGTTCACCGTGAGCGTGTAGTTGGTGGCAGTAGCCGTGAAAGTGGCCGTGATGGTTCTGTTGGCCGTCATGCTCACACTGAGCGGATTGGCCGAGCCGGTAGCCGCTCCGCTCCAGCCCGTGAAGGTGAAGCCCGCCGCCGGCGTAGCCGTCAGTACCACATTGGTGCCGCTGGGGTAGGTGGCCTGGTTCGGGTTTTTCGTCACGGTGCCGCTGCCCGTGGTGTTTACCGTGAGCGTGTAGGTGGTGATGGCCTGGTCGATTACCGAGAAGGCCAGCGTGAGGGCTGTGCCCGCTGTGCCGCCCCCGCTACCCGCCGTGTAGGGCTGGGCCGTGAGCGTGTAGCTGCCCACGGGCGGCGTCCAGGCGTTGTAAACCCCGCCGTTGTCCGAAAACAGCGCGTAGGGCACCACGTTCTCGGTCTGGTTCTGCGTGGCCGCGCCGCTCAGGGCAAACACCACGCTGCCCACCGTGGCCGGGCTGGTATTGGCCCGGATGTTCAGGTTGCGGGTGGGCAGCGTGGCCAGGTTGAGCGTGGCCCCGGCCGCCAGGGGCTGAATGTCGGCATTGGAATCAGCATTTACCAGCGTGTAGCTGCTCACGCTCTGTCCGCCGGTAGTGGCCGTGAAGGTGGCCATGATATTCTTATTGGCCGTCATGCTCACGCTGAGCGGGTTGGCCGTGCCGCTGGCATCGCCGCTCCAGCCCGCGAAGATGAAGCCCGCCGCCGGCGTGGCCGCCAGGCTCACGGTGGTGCCGCTGGCATACGTGGCCGCATTCGGGCTCTGGGTCACGGTGCCGCTGCCAAAAATGGCCGTGGTGAGCGTGTATGGTCCCGGCGTGCCGCCGCCATCCGTGACGCTGAAGCTGATGGAAAGCGTGGTGCCGGGCGTGCCCGTGCCGCCGGCGTCCGAATAGGGCGTGGCCATCAGTACGTAGTTGCCCACGGGCGGCGTCCAGGCGTTGTAGTCCCCATTCACGTCGCTAAACAGCGCGTAGGGAGCCACGTTCTCGGTCTGGTTCTGGCTCTGGGCCCCGGTTAGGCTAAACACCACGCTGCCGGTAGTGGCCGGGTTCACATTGGCCCGAATGTTCAGGTTGCGGGTGGGCAGCGTGGCCAAGTTCAGCACGGCCCCATTCACCAGGGGCTGAATGTCCGCGTTGGTGGCGGCATCGGCATCCACCAGGGTAAAGCTCGTGGCGGTGCAGTTGGGGTCGAGACGCACCTCCCGGGTGGTAGCCAGCCCTCCGGCATCGGTCACAGTCAGCGAAATGGTATAGTAGTAGGTTTCGGTGCCACAGCCGTAGGGTACGATGGTGGCACTGGTCTGGCGGGTGGTGTCGATTGGTTCCGGGTGCGAGTGCGCCTCGTGGTGCAGGGTGGTTTGCCACTGGTAGCTCAGTAAGCGACCGCTGTGCTCCGCATCGATAACCGTGGCGCGCAGCTGGTAAATAGTGTTGCCCGTGAGCGGGTACTGGGTGCCAGCGGCCGGGCTGGTGATGGTGACCTGCGGCGGGGTATTATTGGCCGAAATAGTCAGCGTTTTTTGGTTGGTTAGGCCCGCGCTGTTGCGCACGGTCAGCGTCACGGGGTAGTTGACGGGCGCGCTGCTGGGGGCCGTGAACGTGTGGCTGGGGTTGGCGGCCGTGCTGGTGGGCGTGCCGTCGCCGAAGTTCCAGAGGTAGGTCAGGGCGCTGCCGCCGGGGTCTGAGGACCCGCTGCCCGTGAACTGCACCAGCAGCGGGCTCGGCCCAAACGTCTCGTTCGACGTGGCCACGGCCACCGGCGGAACCCCCGTGCTCCCGTAGCTGATTTTGCGGATTTCCGAAGGATAGAAATTGACGTAGAACAGCCCGGTTTCGGTGGGGCTCACGGCGAAGGCCACCGGCACGGCCCCGCTGTCTACGAAGGTGCCCACGGCGCTGGGCTGGTTGCTGCTGTTCACGGTCAGGTTACGAATCCAGCCGCCCACGTAATCCCCGAAAAAGTAGGTATTGCGGTACTGTACCGGAAAGTCGGTGTAGGGATAAAACACCCCGCCCGTGGAGGCGCTGCCCCCAAACTGCAGGCCTGAAACGGGCGAACCAGCCGTCCCAATATCCACGGTGGTAGCCGTGGAGCCGCTGAACGTGCCCGTGCGCGAGGGCCCCGCCCCGTGGCCCCAGTCGATGAGCGGCCGGGTCTGCACGAAGATGGGCACGCTGCTCGGAATGGTCTGGCTGGTATTGCAGGAATTATTGAACGCGGCCGTGCCCGTGGGCGTGGCCTGCTTCACCAAGTCCTGAAAGTAAAAAAACTGCTTGGTGCAGCCGCCCGTGTTGTAGAGCGGATTGGGAGCATCGCGGTTGTACACGTTGGAGTTGGTGAAGGCATCGTAGGGCGTGAGGCCTTCAAACAACGGCCAGCCCAGGTTTTGGCGGGGCCGGTCCACCACGTTCACTTCCTCCCAGCTGGCGGCCCCCACATCGCCGATGTAGAGCACGCCGGGGCTGCCGGCGGTGGGGTCGGGGCTGCCCGTGCCGGGCTTCAGGCACATCCGAAACGGGTTTCGGAAGCCCAGGGCCCACACCTTGGACCGAGCCGTGTTGGGGTTGCCCGATTCGTAGAACGGGTTGCTGGGAATGCCCGCGCCGGTGTTGGCATCAATGCGCAAAATCTTGCCGCTGAGGCAGTCTACCAGCTGGGCGCGCAACGAGCCCACGTCCTCCTTGGCCCGGATAATGCCATCGGCCAGGGCCTGGGCGGCGTAGGTGGCGTTGTAGTTGCCGAGGTCCGGGTACGGGTGGGCTCCGTCGCCCGTCGACACCAGCAGCGTGCCATCGGTACCAAATACCAGGGCATTGGTTACGTGGCCGTTGAAGGTGGAGGGAATACCGTTCGACTTGGTAGTCCCAATCAGGACTTTGCGGCTGGCCTGGTTCACGCTGTAGCCCGTGCCGGCGGCCGTGGCCGTGTAGCGCGTGAGCCGCCCAATGGTGGCGCTGTTGTAGTCGTTGGTGGCGGCATTATAATTGGCCGTGCCGAAATTCATCAGGTAGTGGCGGTCCACCACGTACAGCAGGTAGATGTAGCCGTTGGTGCTAAAATTCGGGTCGAGGGTGAAACCCAGCAGGCCGTGGTCGGCCCAGCCCCCTACTTCGGGCGAAATATCCAGCACCAGCTGCCGCTGGCCGTTCACCACTACCCACACTTTGCCCGGTCGCTCCCACACAAACATCTTGTTGCCGGTGCTGGTGAAGGTTACCCCCACCGCCTCGTTCCAGCCCGCCGAAACAACCGTAGAAGTAAAGCCCGCAGGCGGGGTTTGGGCGCTTAGCGTCAGACCACAACAGGCCAGCAAACTAGCCAGCAGCAAAGAAGAAAGATGTTTCATGACAGTGAGGTTTAACAGAAATACTAAAAGAAAACCGGCTGCAATCCGGGCACCGCCGGGGCCAGTGGCGCAGCAGTGCGCGGTTCGGCTGGTGAGCGTACCAGCGCTCCAATACCAGCGGCAGGCCGCGTTGGCCGGAGCCGAAAGGCTCAGCCCGCATCGTGGGCTCGTTCAAAAAGGGGTGCAGCGCGGGGGCCGCTTGCTGATTAGCAGGCAGAAGGTGATGGGCGCGCCATTGCCGGTGGCAGGGTCCAGGCGCAGGATTTTCCCTCTCAGGCAGTCTGCCAACTGCACCCGCAAGCCCCCCTTTCTTCTGGCCGTGACGATGCCAACGGCTGAGGTTTTGGCGTAGCAGGTTTCGTAGTAACTGCCTGAATCCGGTGCCCAGTGGGCCCCGTCACCGGTTAATTCGCCGGGCGGTGAGCTAAGAAGCTGTTTGAGTTAATAAGACGGTCATGCTGAGCGCAGTCGAAGCATCTCTACCGCTTCGTTGCACCGGCTCAAGCGAAGCGGTAGAGATGCTTCGACAAGCTCAGCATGACCGTTTCAGAATGATTTTAGCTAACTCAGACAGCTTCTAAGGCCTGAATAAATAATGGATAGCGAAGTGCCATCGGCCTGTTCTAGTCCTTGTCAGTAAAAAAGCGGTAGAGCTTGGTGAGCGGGTCGCTCAGGAAGGCGCGCACGCTGGTGTCGCGCAAGTCAAACCGGATATCGCCCGGCCGCCGCTCCCGCTGCCCGTACCGGAGCTTCCAGAAACTGGCAAACGGGATGTAGCGTCCCAGCGCGTACGGGGCCGGGGCCACGGGTCGCCCCGCTGCCACCAGGCAGGCCAGGGCCGGAAAATTCACCCGGGCCGCGAGCGCCGACCCCACCACCGTGAGCCAGAAGCGGGTATTGATTTCGATGACCTTAATCTGGTGGTCGCGGGTGTCGTAGCGCAGGTCGAGGTGGGCCACGCCGTTCCAGTGCAGCGCCCGCATCAGGCGGTCGACCACGGCCAGCACGGCGTCGTTGCGCACAAACTCGATGGCCTCCGTGGGCGCGTACTCGCCCGCCGTTGGCACCAGCCCCTTCTGAATAGAATGGGCCACCAGCCGCCCGTTGTGATAAAGCACGTTGCAGTCGATATCGTAGCCCGGTACGCAATTCTGCACGATGTAGCGGCTGCTAGCGGGCAGCGCGGCCACCGCCGCCAGCAGCGTTTCGGCCGAGGCGTATTTCACGATGCCGTGCCCCCCGGCCCCGTCAATGGGCTTCAGCAGTACCGGAAACCGGAACCGCGCAAGCTTGGCCGCCAGGTTGGTTTGAATATCCACGATGGTATCCGGGGCCGGAATGCGGTGGTACTGCATAAAAGCGGCCAGCAAGCCCTTGTCGGCGGCTATTTCGTAGTAGGCCGCCGTGGGCAGCGGCAGCACGCGCAGGGCCGTTTCCAGCGCCGGGCGCTGCGCGATGGCAAAGCGCATTCCGGGCACATCCACGGGCAGCAGCACCTCGGCCCCGGTAGCAAGCGCCACTTCCGCAGCATAGGCGGCCAGGCCAGCGTCGGGCAGGCCGGCGGGGGCCGCGTGGGTAGCGCGCACATAGCTCGAAAACCGGTACGGGCTGCGGGCATCACGGGTGAGCAGGTGCACCCGCAGGCCGGGCTGCCGACTCAGGCAAAACAGCACAGCCCCGGTCAGGCGGTACTCTCCTTCCAGCACCAGCACCGTGAAGCGGCCCGCCCGGGAGCGGGGAGCGGGCTCGGCTACGCGCGGGGCCGTGGGGGCCAGGGGCGGCGAGGCGGCCATTACCGGCTGGCGGCCCACAAACTTCAGCAACTGAGGCGAACTGGGATTCATGGCTTTGGGCTTTACAGAAAAATGCGCGAAAATAAACCGGGTGCTCCTACGCCGCTGTCACCGGCTCGCACCGCGTGGCTGCCGCGGCGGGCCGCCCATCGCGGGACACGGCAATGGACCCGCCGTCGAAATAAGCTTCCTGCTCGCGGCGCAGCTGGTCGATGAGGCGGCCCGCGGGCAGAGCCACGTCGTGGTAGGTTAGCGCCTGGTCTTTGGGAACGTCGTGCAGCAGGCGGCAGCCCTCGGCCACGCCAAGGGGCAGCAGGTTTTCGGCGCGGGCCACGGCGTAGTTTTCGGCCAGCCCGTAGGTCATGTAGTGGCCAATACCGTCGAGCATATCGCCGGCCCGCAACGGAATTTTGGCGGCCGTAATGACTTCCACTTTCGGCGCGCCGGCCGGGGCCAGGCACGCATCGCCAAAGAGCACAGCCCGCGCCACCGAGTTGGGCGTTTCGAAATGACAAAGGTGGTAGGGCGTGTAAAAGCAGTAGAGCGGGCCCGAGCCCAGCTTGTAGAGCTTGAGGTAATGCTGCTGCGCGGGGTCGTCGTGGGTGCCCAGAATGAACACGCCGGGGCCGGGCTCGGCCCCCACCACGTAGTCCACCAGGCCGGGGCCGCCGTTCAGCAGCCGCTCGTGCGGGTACCACTCGGCCGCCTGGCTGATGGGCGTGCCGGGAGCCACCGTAGGCCCCAGCATGCCGCGCCGGGCCACTTCCATGCCCAGGGCATTGGCAGTTACGGCCTGCTCGAAGCTGATTTTGCTGCCGTCGGCGAAGCTCGTCACCATGCTCGGGTTCTGGCCCCACTGCCGGGCAAAGCCTTCCTGGGTGGTGGGGTTGCGGTAGGGGTCGTGCAGGCCCTTGATGTTGCCGCACAGCACGGGCTTCACGCCCAGGCCCTTCACGAAGCGGGCCAGGTTGAGGGTCACGCCGGGCTGGTCGCCGTCGCTCACGGTGTACACCACGCCCGCGCTGTCGGCGTACACCTTCAGGATGGCCCCGGCCGTGCCGTCGAGCTCGGCATTGAGCAGCACCACGTGCTTGCCGTGCCGAATGGCCTCCAGCACCACCCGCGCCCCGTGCTCCACAGCCCCGGTCACCTCAATAATGGCGTCGATGCCTTCGGCCCGGCTCAGCAGCAGGGCATCGTCGGTGATGGCCGGCCGGCCGCGCCGAATGCAGTCCTCCAGCTCCAGCACCGTGCCCACGGGTTGCACCAGGGGCTCGCCGGCTTCGGCATAGGCGCGGCGGGCCTGGGCCAGCGTGCGGTTGGCAATGGCCACCAGGGTCATGCCAGGCACGTAGCGGCAGATTTGCAGGGCCACGCCCCGGCCCATAAAGCCCGCGCCCACCATGCCCACCCGAATGGGCTGGCCGGCCTGCTGGCGCTTTCTCAGGGCAGTGTCGACGAGTATCATTATTGTAGTGGTTAGTGGTCAAGGGTAAGTGATTAGGAACTGGTGATTAGGGGCCAGTGACTGGGAACTGGGTCTTATGATTCAATCCGTAGCACTTGATTGTCCTACAGTCACCGACACATCACTAACCCCTAATCACTGACCCCTAATCACTAAAGACCTACCAGCTCCGGCCGTGGTCCGGCTCCCAGTCCATCATCAGCCCGCTCACCAGCCGAGCCTCATTAGGGACGGCGGCCAGCGCGCGGAAGTCGGGGTGGTGCTGGTCTTTGTCCGATATCAGCGTGGGCGCGAAGGGCCAGCGGATACCGATGGCTGGGTCGTTCCAGCGCAGGCCACGCTCGGCCCCGGGCGCGTACTTGGCCGATACCTGGTAGCACACGTCGGTGTGGTCGGCCAGCGTGAGGAAGCCATGCGCAAACCGCCCCGGCACGAACAGCATGCGGTAGCTTTCGGCCGTGAGCTCCACGCCCAGCCATTGTCCAAACGTGGGCGACTCGGCCCGCAGGTCCACAATCACATCCAGAATGGCCCCGCGCGTGCAACGCACCAGCTTGGTTTCTTCGTGAGGCGGCAGCTGGTAGTGCATGCCGCGCAGCGTGCCGCGGCGCGGGTTGAAGGAGATGTTGGCTTGGAGCGGCGGCACCACAATGCCGTGGTCGGCAAACTCGTCTTCGCACCAGGAACGGGCAAAAAAGCCTCGTTCGTCGGCCAGCCGTTCCACGTCGATGACGTAGGCCCCCGCAAGGGCAGTTTCGGTGAATTTCATAACGATGGGGCCCGGTGAGGGGCGGCTTGAGTGAAATGACAGGGCGAGTGAGTATTACACCTGCACGCCCACCAGCTCGGGGCGGGGGCGCGGCACGGGCGGTGGCGGCACGGCCAGCGGCTGGCCCGTGGTCCAGGTCAGGTCTTCGGTGAGCTCGTCCTGCTCACGCAGGGCGGCAATCACGCGCAGGCGCATCAGGCGCGAAGCCCGGAAATTGGGGTCGCGGAAGCCCATATCCAGCAGCTTGTGGTGCAGCTCGCTAATAGTGCTGCTCAGGGTGTGGCGCGGCTGCACCTCGGGGGCCAGCCGCCGGAAAAGCGTGAAGTCGACTTTGTAGGAGCGCAGGTCGGGGGCGGCGTCGGGGTTCAGGCGAATGTGAGTGCCGGGCAGGGCCTCGGCCACGGCTTCGGCCAGTTCACGCACGCGGTAGTTCCAGTTATTAGAACCAGCATTCACGGCCAGAAAAGCCCCGCCGTGGCTCACGTCGCGGGTTACGGCCCAACCAATGGCCCGCGCCATATCCAGCACGTGGATGAGCGGCCGCCACGGCGTGCCGTCGCTCATGATGCTGATTTCGCCGGTGGCCACCGCACCGGCCACAAAATCGTTCAGCACCAGGTCGAGCCGCAGCCGGTCGCTCCAGCCGCAGGCCGTAGCAAAGCGCAGGCAGGTTACCCGAAATTTCTCGTCGGCCAGCGGGGCCAGGTCGCGCTCGCTGGCCACCTTGGAGCGGGCGTAGGCCGTGAGCGGGTTCAGGGCCGACTCCTCGGTTTTGGCATCGGAGCCGCCCAGGCCGTACATGCTGCACGAGCTGGCAAACACGAAGCTTTTCACGCCGTAAGCTTTGGCGCGCTTGGCCAGCGCAACGCTCGCCCGGTGGTTTATTTCCATCGTCACGTCCTCGTAGGCCGTGCCCATGGGGTCGTTGGAAATCGCGGCCAGGTGCACCACCGCGTCCACGCCGGCCAGCAGGCCCGAGGGCAGGCAGCGCACATCGCCGAATACCTGCCGCGAGAGCCGGGTTTCAGGCAGGCGCGAAGTGCCCGTCAGGCAGTGCGCGAAGTAGCCCAGGTCGTACCCAATCAGCTCCGCTTCGGGAAACGTCTGGCGCAGGTGCCGCACCACGCCGGGCCCCACGTAGCCCATGTTGCCGGTGATGAGAATTCGTGCAGGTTTCATACTCTTTGCAGTTAATGGGGGTAATTGGTCGGAATGCCATGCTTCATCTGGCGTCCGCTTGTCGAAGCATGATGTTCTACTTTTCGCGCGGATTAAAAAACTCAGTCGCGGGGCATCACGGCAGCGGGGCCGGTCCGGCGGCTCACCGGCGTGGCCAACGGTGCCGTCAGTATCTGGTCGAGTTCCGGCTTGGTCACGGAGCGGGCGGCATCGTGGGCCCACACGTTCCATTCGGCTTTGCCGGCCTGCCACAGCTCTTCCAGCATGTTGCGGTCGCGCAGCGTATCCATGGGCTGCCAGAAACCGGCGTGGCGGTAAGCGGCCAGGTGGCCGGCAGCGGCCAGGCGCTCGAGCGGGTCTTTTTCCCACACCGTCTGGTCGTCGTCAATATAGTCGAAGATGCCGGGCTCCAGCACGAAGAAGCCACCGTTTATCCAGGGCGTTTCGCCGCCCTCGGGCTTCTCCATGAAGTTGCTCACGCGGCTGTCCTCGCCGGCCAGGTTGAACACCCCAAACCGGCCCGGCTGCCGCACCGCCGTGAGGGTGGCCAGCGCACCCTGCTCCCGGTGGTACTGGATGCTGGCCTCAATGTCGATGTTGCTCACGCCGTCGCCGTAAGTCAGGCAGAAGGTTTCGTCATCCAGGTACTTCTGCACGCGGCGCAGGCGGCCGCCGGTCATGGTTTCCAGGCCGGTATCCACCAGCGTCACGGTCCAGGGCTCGGCGTTGTTGCGGTGCACCTGCATCTCGTTGCGGTCCATGCGAAACGTCACGTCGGAGCTCAGCAGGAAATAATCGGCGAAGTACTGCTTAATCAGATGCCCTTTGTAGCCGCAGCACACCACAAAGTCGGTGATGCCGTGGTGGGCGTATATTTTCATGATGTGCCACAGAATGGGCTTGCCCCCAATTTCCACCATCGGCTTGGGCCGCACGCCACTTTCCTCGCTGATGCGGGTGCCGTAGCCGCCCGCCAGAATCACTGCTTTCATGGTGTTGAGAAGTAGGTGGGAAGTATCAGATAACAAGGATTAGGCGTGAGGAAGCAGGCAAAGGCCCTAAGCCAGCGCGGGCAGCTGCCCAGCCAGGTTTTCAAGGCTGCGGCGAGCCATCAGGTACACAAAACGGGCGTTGGTGCTCAGGTAGCGGCGGCCCAGGCGGCGGGGCTCCTGCCACAGCCGGTAGGCCCATTCCAACCACAGCCGCCGGGCCCACACCGGCAGGCGCGGCTCCAGCCCGGCGTACACCGGAAAGGCCTGCCCCACCCCCAGCATGCACGCCCCAATGCGGCCCTGGTGGGCCGCCATCCAGGTTTCCTGGCGCGGGCAACCCAGCGCTACAAACAGCAAATCCGGGTCGGCAGCGTTGATGGCGGCTACCTCGGCCGCGTCCTCGGCGGCCGTGAGGGGCCGGAAGGGCGGCGCGTGCACGCCGGCAATGCGCAGCTCCGGCACCTCCCGCCGCGCCCGCGCCACCATCGCCCGCAAAACCTCGGGCGTGGTGCCGTAGAAGTACACCGACTGCTCCCGCTCGGCAGCCTCGCGCAACAGGGCCGGCAGCAAGTCCATACCCGCCACTCGTTCCTGCGCCGGGCCGCCACACCAGCGCACGGCGGCGGCTACCGGGCTGCCGTCGGGCACGGCCACGGCAGCGGCATTCAGTATCTGGCCAAACTCGGGGTTGCGCTCGGCTTCCACCAGCATGTGCACGTTGGTGAAGCACACGTAGGCCGAAACCCGCGCCGCGCCCAGCCGCAGAATGGCGTCCACGAAATCGGCGGGGCAACCCGTCGAAATATTAGCGTGCAGAACGGAGAACTTAGGAAGCATTAGTTGATGGGTTAGGAGCACGTCATGCAGCGCATTTAAGTCGATTCAGTTGTTTCAGTAGGCATTTTCCTCGCCGCGCACCATGTTGCGCACGGTCTTGCCGATGATTTGCAAGTCGAGCACGAACGACCAGTTTTCCACGTATTTCAGGTCGTACTCCACTCGCTTTTCCATGGCGTTGGGGGCCCGGGTTTCGCCCCGAAAACCGTTCACCTGGGCATAGCCCGTGATGCCCGGCGTCACGGCGTGGCGCAGCTGGTAGGTGCGGCTGCGCTTGGAGTACTCCTCCAGCTGCGATACCATGTTGGGCCGGGGCCCCACCACCGACATGTGCCCCAGCAGCACGTTGAAAAACTGCGGCAGCTCGTCGAGGTTGTATTTGCGCAGATGCCGGCCCACGCGGGTCACGCGCGGGTCGGCTTTGGTGGCCTGCAACTCACCTTGGCGGTGGTCGGTGCGCATGGTGCGCAGCTTGTAGCACGGAAACAGCTTGTTGCGCTTGCCCGGCCGCATTTGCCTGAAGAATACCGGCCCGGGCGAATCGAGCTTAATCATCAGGGCCAACACTGGCAGAATGAACGGAAACAGCCCCACTATCACCAGCAGCGAAAAGCCCAGGTCGAACAGCCGCTTCAGCGCTTGGTTGGTGCGGAAACCCAACGGCTCGTGCCGCACCGTGAGAATGGGCAGGTGGTCGTTGAAACGCACGCTCACGTCCTTCCCCACGGTACCCTGGTAGTCAGGCACGATGCGAAAAGACAGGAAATGGTCCTCCGCGTAGCACGACAGTTCCTCAATCAGGTCGTGGCGGTCGAGAGGCAGCGCGTAGTAGATTTCGTCTACCGGCGTGCTCTGGCAATAGGATATGAGGTCGGTTACGGCCCCACGCCGCAGCGCGCGCAACGAGGTAGGCAGCGGCGCGTCGGTGAAAAAGCCTTTAAACTCGCGGCTGGCCGAGTCGTCGGCCGTCAGGTAATGGTACAGGTCCTGTCCGCTCTGGCTGGCTCCCACTATCACAAAGCGGTTGTGCTGGCGCGAAAAGTGCTGCAGCCAGGCCCGGTAGCACAGCGTGACCCCGAACCGCCCCACCACCACACCCACCACCGAAAACGCGTAGATGGCCACCAAATAGCGCGTAGAGGCATCGGCCACCCGCAGCAGCAGCACCGTGCCCACCACCAATACCCCATGCACCAAAAAGGCCTTCAGCAGGTGGCGCAGCTTAGCGCCGTACGTAATGCGCCGGTCCAGCCGGTACACGTTGGCGTACTGCCAGGCCAGAATCCACCAGAGCAGCACAAACGTGAGAAAGAAGAACGAAACCTCTGTTTTTATTGCCCAGGAGTGCCATACCACAAAGCCCGCCAGATGGAACGCCACCCAGATAAGGCAGCTGTCTAACACAGTCAGGAAATTGCGGGTAGTGTTTGAGTAGCGTACGTAGCGTTCCATAAGTAAGCACGAATAATGCGCGGGATAGGGATTGACGTCAGCCCGGCACGAGTACTACCGAACGGGTTATTTGATGTAGGAAGTTAAACAATTATATACATTTTACAATAATTAATATAATCTTACTGCTCAGTTTAAATTTTTGACTATTAAAAACATTACACTTTAGTGACTAAGGACCAATTAATTGACAATATATTTACCATATATATTGTATTTAGAATATTTTTTCTTTTTCACATTCCCTCAGTTCGTACTGATGGCTCCCGGCCTGGTAGGCTCACAACCCAAAAGCTGGGCAATGCTACAATCACTCTTTATTGATGGCAGCCCCACCCTGGCCCTTCCCCTGCTGCCGCACCCGACAAAAGGCAATAGCGTACAAATTATGAATAAACTGTTACTCAAATTATTTTATTTATATTATTTATACTATATTTAATAATTCGCATACTCTTAGAGGCCTACTGCGACGGGATACCTTGTGTGAGGCGGGACCTGGTTCCCCACCAGATGCTTCCAACCCTGGTTATTACCAGTAAACCAACAGTATTTATATTAAGTAACTGTTAGTCATGCGCTTATTTCACCTCATCTATCAAAGCCAGGCCCTTACGGCATTCACGCAGCCGGAACTCGTCGAGCTGCTGCGAAAATCATGGACTTACAACCTCGACCACCACGTGACGGGCATGCTGCTGCACGCCCCCAACGGGCAGTTTCTGCAGGTGCTGGAGGGCGAGGAAGCCGCCGTGCACCAACTCTACCACAACCGCATTGCCCACGACCCACGCCACGAGCACCTGATAGTCCTCAGCGAGGGAACCAGCGCCACTCAGGCGTTTCCCGATTGGTGCATGAGCTTCCGGGCCAGCCCGGGCCTGCCCGCCCAGCCGGGCTACTACGCGCCTACGGCCCTGTACCTGCGGGTGAGCAACCTCACCCGCGCCACCCCCGAGCTCAAACGGCTGCTACTGGACTTTGCCATGGGCTACGACGACAGCGCCCTGTGCGAGAGCATGATTGGCAGCAAGCGCTAACCCAGGATTACGCTGAGAATCGGGCAAAAAAAAACCGCCCGGCCATGATGGCCGGGCGGAGTAGCATTGCCCAAGTTGCGCTGCAATTAGTGGGAGAAAACGGACGTGTGGGTGGAGGGTTTGCCGCTGCCAGTGTTCTCGGTATAGGTGAGGCGGAGGGTGGAAGCCGTCAGCTCGGTCACGGCCAAGTGGCGCGTTTGGTCGCCCTGGGTCACGATAAGCGAGTCAGCGGCGGCGTTCAGGCGCCATTTGCCGTTCACGGGCTCGGCGAAGGCGCTGCCGGCGCGGGTCCCGCGCATCAGCGAATAGGTACCATCGGCTTTGTAAGCGGCAACTTTCACCAGCATCGACGGCCTGGCATGGGCAAAAAGGTCGGAAGTGGCAATCACGGCGGAGCCTTCAGAAGCCGAGCTTACGGTGAGGCCGGTCTGGCGCCAGTCGCCGGTGGTCAGCAAATCAGGCTTGGCCTGTAGCGAAGCGGCGGCAGATTGAGGCGAGCTGTTTACTTGTTCCAACTCTTTTTCGCAGGAGGCCAGCGTGAGGGCGGCCAGGGCCACACCAATCATTAGGGGCATTTTTTTCATGCAATCAACTTGTGGGGTTTAGGAGCCAAAAAGCGACTCCCGAGTGAAACGTATAATTGGTTAAGGGCAAGCAGTACCTACAGCACCAGTCTGTTGACTGAATACTGCGGACCTAACTAAGGCCCAAATATTTTGGTTCAGCAATTCACGGAAAAAGACTATTATTAGAATTTTGTATTTATAAATTTATATCACCAGACTGACCAGAATAGTGGCCTTATTCAGTATTTACGAATAATAAATTGCACTATACTGGACTATTTCATAAATGCGCCAAACCCTTGTATTGGTTTTGTTTTAAATTAAAGCTTTGAATACACTGTAAAAGCGCATTATTTAGGAATATATGGGCAGCACAGAGCCACCCGCCCCCGACTGAGCAGCAAAAATTATTCGCCCCCGTTGCGCGGCCGTCCTGAAATTATCGAATTACACTCGTCGCGAACTGGAGTGCAAGGCTTGTGCTGCGACCCGTCGCGTCTTGGCGTTCGCGCTTCGTTCAACCGAAGGTCGGCGAAGCCAATGCCGGGACGCGACGGGTCGCGGCGCTGCACCTCCCGCCTGATTTTTCACAAACCGCTACGGGATGAGCATACCGCCCGCCAAAAACCGCCGCGGGCGGCCGGTTTACCCCACGGACTGCGCCACTTTGGCGCCCATGGCAAAAACCTCCTCCTTCACAAACAGCTCGCCTTCCTGCCGCAGGATGGTGATGTTGTCGATGGTCAGCCTCAGGTTGTAAGCCTCCTGGTTGAGGTAGCTCAGCACCGGTCCCAACAGGTCAGGAGTGGTATCGTGCAGGGCCAGCGAAATATGAGGCAGCCAGCAGTCGGGGCCGCTAAACTTGTCGGTGCGCAGGCACAGCGGGGCCGTGGCCGCCAGAATGCGCCGGTGCAGGGCGTTGAGGGCATCGGAGCGCAGCACGGGAATGTAGATGACCGGCTGCGCGCCCGGAAACACGCCCAGCCCCGTGGTGAAGGCGGGAAATGGCTGGGTAGCGTCCGCTACATCGGCCAGTACCTTCTTCAGCGAGCCTAGTTTTCGGACGCCGGCCAGCTGGTAGGTCAGGTGCGGGTCGAGGGTAGCCTGCACGTCGTCGAGGCCAAATTTTGCTTCGAGCTGCTTAATGATTTCGTTAATATGCAGCACGTGGGGCGGGCTGAGGAGAGAAGTGATGGCGAGCATGGCCTCAGGTACGGGATTAGGACGCGGGACGACGGGAGAACCTTCTGATTCCCGCAATTCATATTGTGTGTTCACGAGCGGGCAGCCATTTGGTGGTTGAATTCCTGGCTCTGGCCCCGCGGGATGCTCAGGCTTTGGAAGGCCTCGCCCCGGATAATTTTGGCCAGCTGCACCAGCTGCCCGGCGTGGGCGGCGTAGTGCGCCACCTGCCGCTGCACGGCGGCTAGCACGGTGTGGGCCTCGCCCCGGATGGTGACGGTGCGCAGCAAATCACTGGGCTGCAGCGCATCCAGCAGGTCGAATAAGATGCGCCAAGCGGCTTCCCAGTCCCGGTGCAGGGCGGACACGGCCGCCGGCGTGGTGGGCTCCTCGAATTCCTGGTCGCGCTGGCGGGTGGGCTTCTCGCCGTCGGAGGTCAGAAAATCGGTGAACCGGGAGCGCAGGTTGCCCACCAGGTGCTGCACAATAACGGCGGCGCTGTTGCTGCCCGGCGCGGGCTGGTGCAGCCACTCGGCCGCCGAGAGCTGAGCCAGGGCGCGGTCGGCCAGGCTTTTATACAGCTGAAAGTTGTGGCGGAAGGCTGCCAGCAGGGCCGCGCCAACAGCGTCGGTAGAAGTCGGATTCAGCATGGGCCAAAAGTAGCAAATTCAGCCCAACCGAGCCAGCCTACTACCGGGTCCGCTTCGGCTTTGTTCTGCGCTTAGTGGTCGGCCCAATTCCGGCTTCCGTCGGATTAACCGGCTGCTGCCCAACCTTGGCCCGACTTTCTACCGTTACGCCAATCAGTCCCTTTGCACCGTGCCCGAAACCAATACCGCCGCCAGTTCTTCCGCCGCCGCTTCGCCCGCGCCCCAAACGCCCGCGCCGCGCTTCCGGCGCTGGGGCCGCTGGCTGCTGGGCGGGCTGCTGCTGGCCGGGGTAATAACTCTATCAATCAGTATTCTGCTCGACCCTTGGCTACAGCGGCAGCTAGAGCAGCAAGTAGCCCGGCGCACCCACGGGCAGTACCGCCTGCACGTGGGCGCGCTGCGCACCAGCCTGTGGCAGCAGGCCGTTCGCCTGAGGGCGGTGCGCCTGCGCCCGGCGGCCACCGTGGCCGATACGCTGCCCCGCATTCGCCTCGACGTGGCGCGGCTGAACGTGACGGGCATTGGCCTACTGGCGCTGCTGCGCAAAGGCGTGGTGCCCCTCGACAGCGTGGTGCTGGATTCGGCCAGGCTTACGGTACTGGCGTTGGCCAAACGCCCCACCAGAACGATAGGCCAGCCGCTGCACGAGCAGTTACCCTTCAAAATCAGGGGCTTGGGAGTTGGCTTTTTCGGCCTGTTGCATGCCCAGGCCCACTACTTGCCCGCGGCCCAGCCCACCGCGCAGGTGCGGCGCGCCGACCTGGTTGCCCACGATGTGCTCATCAACGCTGCCGGCGCAGCCGATACCCAACGCCTGGGCTACGCCGCGAGCTGGAATCTGCTGGTGCGCCACGCGCAAGGCGTGGTGGCGGGCCACCGCCTGACCCTGGCCGGGCTAACGGTTTCGACGGCGGACCAGCGCCTGCAGCTTGATTCCGGGCGCGTGCTGCCCGTGGGCCCCGCCCAGCCCGGCCAGGCCCGGGTCGACCTGAACCTACCGCGCCTGCGCCTCACCGGGCTGCGGGCAGCAGCGCTGCACCAGCAGCGGGCGCTTCGGGCAGATTCGCTGCTGATTGAAGGCCCACGGCTCACGGCTAGCCTGCCCGCTGCTGGTTCGGCGGGCAGCTCCAAACTAATAAACCATTATTTGCGCAGCCTGGACCTCGCACACTTCGCCGTGCACAACGGGTATGTGCGCGTGAAGGGTGCGGCGGCGGCTCCCGTGATTCATGACATGAACGTCGCGGCCACGGCGCTCCACCTCGACTCGGCGGGCGCGCCGGATGCGCGCCGGATTTTCTTTGCCAAGGCCTGGAAAGTGGCGCTGGGCGCGAGTCAGGCCACCGTGGCCGCCCATGCCGTTGCGCTGAAAAGCCTGCGGCTATCGACCACGGCCGGCACGTTTACTGTACGGGCGGTGCGCATTCGGCCGCCCGCGCCGGGCCAGGGGCAACCCGGCGGCGTGCGCGTCGACTTGGTGCTGCCCGGCCTGGCCCTGACCGGCTGGGATGCGGCGGCTCTGGGGCAGCAACACCTCCAAGCCGCTTCGCTGGTGCTGGACCGGCCCAATCTGAAGTTTACGCCGCCCGCCCAGCCCCCGCCGCCCGTCTGGAAGCTGGTATCAAAATTTCTGCGCCGCACCGACCTGGCCCAGTTGCGCGTCAACCACGCCGAGTTTGAGATTAGCGGCCTGCGTCACTTGCCCCAGGTGCGCGACCTGAACCTGACCGGCCGGGCCATTCGCATCGACTCGCTGGCGGCCCTTACGCCCGGCCGCATTGCCTACGCCCGCGCTTGGCAGGCCCGCTCCGGTCGCATCACCGCGCCCTTCGACCCGCCCTACTACCGCGCCAGCAGCCAGCGGGCGCGCCTCGATACCGACGCCCAAACCTTCCGCTTTGAGGAACTGGCTCTTACCCCAAAGTATTCGCCCGTGGCCATGAATCAGCACAAGGGCTACCAAGCACCCGCCGTCACCATTAAGCTGCCGGTGCTGGCTTTGAACGGGGTTGATTTTGCCGCCCTGGTGCGGCGGGCCGATGTGCGGGCGGCGCGGGTGCTGGTGCTGAATCCGGTAGTAAACATCAAGTCCGACGGGCGCGGGCCCATCAACCCGAACCTGTCCAAAATCTCGCCCGAGGAAATGCTAAAACTCACCAATATCGTGAACATCCGGCGGCTCGACCTGCGCAACGGCAACCTGTATTCCTCGTACCGCAGTCCCCTCACGCCCATTCCCGGCAAGCTGAGCATCAACCGCTTCAATGGCAGCTTCTACAACCTGAGCAACGACCGCCGCCGCCAAACGCCCGCCTCGCCCCTCACCGGCCAGGCTAGCACCTACCTCCAAAACCGAACCCGACTCGATGTGCAGGTATCGATGTAGGGCTTCCGCACCAAATATCAGGCATTTCGCAGCAGTTGCCGGAGATACTCATTATCATACGCG
>NZ_BMGY01000022.1 GCF_014640435.1 Hymenobacter frigidus
TAGAATCTTACTCCACTCCTTTCCTTCATTGACCTAAATTAAGAGGTCGTGTCTGAACATAGGATAGCCATTGTGCTGGCTGCCAAGCTGGCCGGCGATGTAACCTGGGCTTACCAGCTAAGCCGCCAAATTTTGGACTTCGTGGTGAGTCCGCTGCCTGTAGCTGGGCTTTACGTCCTATTTCGGGCCGGCTTCGACCCAAAGGCTTCCCCTACATAGTCCCCCCAAAGCGGTTGGCTTCATGGCCGACACTTGGCAGCACAGTAGCGCGCTACAAGTAAATAGAGCGGCTCTTAGATTCATGCACCTATTCAGAATAAGTTAAAATACTGAAGATTTGTATTTTAACTTTTAAGCTGTTTAGAAAAACAGAAATGCTGTCATCATGAGCATTCTACCCCTTTGGGCTTTTCTGGCCTCGAAGCCGATGGCTTGTTACGAAGCTTTATGCAAAAAGGGCCGACTGCTTAGTAAGCAGTCGGCCCTTTTTGCATCAGTACCGGAGACGGGACTCGAACCCGTAAGCCCGTGAAGGCAAGGGATTTTAAGTCCCTCGTGTATACCATTCCACCACTCCGGCAGGGGTTGTATTCGTCAAAATTAACCCAAAAATCCGGGTTCTGCTTAAACAAAAAACGCTGTCCGAAGACAGCGTTTTCTTTAACTTGGAGCGGGAGACGAGGTTCGAACTCGCGACCTCGACCTTGGCAAGGTCGCGCTCTACCAACTGAGCTACTCTCGCAGGAGGTTCATTGCTACTGTTTGTTATTCTGTAGCGCTGAATGGTTCGACAAAGGTAAGGGCCTTTTTTGGGGATGCAAGTACCAAGCGTGGAAATTTTCACTCCTGAGGCCTTTCCACTTCATTTTCAGGCCGAAAAATTTACACCTTACCCAGCGTCAGCTTTAATTCGTTCAGTTTCATCAGTGCTTCAATGGGCGTGAGGGTATTCACATCGAGGTGCTCCAGCAGCTCGCGGATGCGTTCCAGGGCCGGGTCGGACGGCTCGAACATGCTCAGCTGCACCTTGGGGCGCGGGGCTGTGGCCACGGCGGAGGTGGCGCGGGGCTGGGGCGTGGCCGGCTGCCGGGGCGGCGGCACCGTGCCCGGCCGGCTGCCATTGGCTTCCAGGCCGGCCAGCACGTCGTCGAACTCAGTAGGCGCGCCGTTCTCAAGGCCCGCGCTGGCACGCTCTACTTCGAGGTGGTGCATGATTTCATTGGCGCGGAGCACCACGCTGGTGGGCATGCCGGCCAGCCGGGCTACGTGAATGCCAAAGCTGTGCTCAGAACCGCCGGCCTGCAGCTTGCGCAGGAACAGGATGCGGCCGTCGGACTCCTTCACGGCCACGTTGTAGTTGCGTACCCGGGGGCAGTCGTCGGCCAGCTGGTTGAGCTCGTGGTAGTGAGTGGCGAAGAGCGTTTTGGCCTTGGCTTTGGGGTTGTTGTGGAGGTGCTCCACAATGGCCCAGGCTATGCTGATGCCGTCGTAGGTACTGGTGCCGCGCCCAATTTCGTCCATCAGCACCAGGCTGCGGTCCGAGAGATTATTGAGAATGGAGGCCGTTTCGGTCATCTCCACCATGAAGGTGCTTTCGCCCTTGCTCAGGTTGTCGGAAGCGCCCACACGGGTGAAAATCTTGTCGATGATGCCAATGGTGGCGGCATCAGCGGGCACGAAGGAGCCGATTTGGGCCAGTAGCACAATGAGGGCCGTCTGGCGCAACAGGGCCGATTTACCGGCCATGTTGGGGCCGGTTATCACCACGATTTGCTGGTCGTTTTGGTCGAGGCAGATATCGTTGGGAATGTAGCTTTCGCCGGGCGGCAGCTGGCGCTCAATCACGGGGTGGCGGCCGGCGCGGATGTCGAGCACCGTGCCGTCGTTCACCACGGGCTGCACGTAGCGCTGCTGCCGGGCCGTGAGGGCAAAGCTGGCCAGGCAATCCATCACGCCAATGGCCCGGGCATTTTGCTGAATCTGGGGCACAAAATCGAGCGCGGCCAGCACCAGCTCGTTATAAATCCGCTGCTCAATCACAAACAGTTTTTCCTCAGCGTTGAGGATTTTTTCCTCGTAGGTTTTCAGCTCCTCGGTCACGTAGCGCTCGGCGTTTACCAGCGTTTGCTTACGAATCCACTCGGCGGGTACCTTATCCTTGTGGGAATTGGTGACTTCGAGGTAATAGCCGAACACCTTGTTATAAGCCACTTTCAGCGACGAAATGCCGGTATTGCGCTGCTCGCGCATTTGCAGCTGCAGCAGGTAGTCTTTGCCCGAAAAAGCCAGCGCGCGCAGCTCGTCCAGCTCCGCGTCGATGCCCGCGTTCAGCACGCCGCCCTGGTTGGTGAGCAGCGGCGCGTCGGGCTTGATTTTGGCGAAGATTTCCTGGCGCAGCGTGGCGCAGGGGTTCAGCTGGTCGGCCAGTTTCACCAACGCCTTCACGCCGGAAGCGGCCAGTCGCTCGCGCATGGGCGCCACGGCTTCTAGGGCGCGGGCCAGCTGCAGCAATTCGCGCGGGTTCACGCGGCGCACGGCTACTTTAGAAATCAGGCGCTCCAAATCATTAATCTGGCGCAAGTGCTGGGTGAGGTCGGCTAATAAATCCTCATCGGCCACCAGCGCGGCCACCGTATCGAGGCGGCGCTGAATCTGGCTTACTTCCTTCAGTGGCAGCACTATCCACTTGCGGAGCAGGCGCGCGCCCATCGGCGTCAGGGTCTGGTCGAGCACGTCGATGAGGGGCACGCCGCCGGGGTGTTGGGCGTGCACCAACTCTAGATTACGCACCGTGAAGCGGTCGAGCCAGACGTATTTGTCCTCCTCCAAACGGCCGAGGCTGGCAATGTGCTGGATGTTGGTGTGCTTGGTTTCGGCGAGGTAGTGCAGGATGCAGCCGGCCGCAATCACGCCCTCATTTAGGTTATCAACACCGAAGCCTTTGAGCGAAGTAGTGCGGAAGTGGCGGGTGAGGGTATCGTGGGCGTAGTCGGCCCCA
This sequence comes from Hymenobacter frigidus, assembly GCF_014640435.1. Lineage (GTDB taxonomy): Bacteria > Bacteroidota > Bacteroidia > Cytophagales > Hymenobacteraceae > Hymenobacter > Hymenobacter frigidus. Next base: position 2,999 of record NZ_BMGY01000022.1, read on the forward strand.
AAAACCCACTCATCCAGCGCGTAGGTGCAATAATCGGGGCCGAAGGTTTGCTCGAACTCGCCCCGGTTTTTCTTGCAGAACAGGATTTCGGCGGGACTGAAATTCTGGAGCAATTTACCCAGATAATCGAGCGTGCCCTGCGCGGCCAGAAACTCGCCGGTGCTAATATCCAGAAAGGAAATACCGGCCTCGGATTTGCCGAAATGAATGGCGGCGAGGTAGTTATTCGAGCGGCGCTCGAGCACGTTGTCGTGCATGCTCACGCCGGGCGTGATGAGTTCGGTGATGCCGCGCTTAACTAAGCCTTTGGCCTCCTTGGGATTTTCGAGCTGGTCGCAGATGGCCACGCGCTGACCGGCGCGCACCAGTTTGGGCAGGTAATTATCGAGGGAATGGTGCGGGAAGCCGGCCAGGGCCACTTCGCTGCTGCTGCCGGCCCCGCGCTTGGTGAGCGTGATGTCGAGAATGCGGCTGGCCGTGACGGCATCCTCGCCAAACGTCTCGTAAAAATCGCCGACCCGGAACAGCAGCACCGCGCCCGGATGCTGCTGCTTGAGCTGGTAGTACTGCTTCATCAGCGGCGTTTCGGTCACGGCCGGAATGGGCACGGTGAAATGGTCGGGGCCAACGGACTTGATGACGAATTCTTTTTTGGGTGCAGGCAAGGCGACGTAGCGCGACCTTTGCGGCGCGCAGTTAGGGTAAATGAACGAGGAAGGGCGGCGGCAACTTTCGAAGCGCCCGGTGCGGCCCGGCTAAAACCGAAGGACCAGTTTTCACCCATCTAAACCGACAAGGCGAACCGCAAAGTTCGCGCTATTTCCATGCGAAAACTCACCATGGCCGAACTCAACCGCCTGCCGGTGGCCGATTTTAAGAGCACGCCCAAAAGCCCCGTGGTTTTGGTGCTCGACAACGTGCGCAGCATGCACAACGTGGGGGCCATCTTCCGCACGGCCGATGCCTTTGCGCTGGAGAAAATCTGGCTCTGCGGCATCACGCCGCGCCCGCCGCACCGCGAAATCACCAAAACGGCCCTCGGCAGCGAAGAATCCATGGCCTGGGAATACGCCGCCGAAACCGCCGCCGCCGTGGTCGCCCTCAAGCAGGCCGGCTACCAGGTAGTGGCCGTGGAGCAGACTACGGGCAGCGTCGCGCTGCCGCAGTTTCGGCCGGCAACGGGCCGGCCGCTGGCACTGGTGCTCGGCAACGAAGTTTTTGGGGTGGATGATGCGGTCCTGGAGCTGTGCGATTTGGCCGTGGAAATCCCGCAATTCGGCACCAAGCACTCCCTTAATGTGGGCGTGGCGGCCGGTGTGGTGCTCTGGGATGCCTTGGTGAAGCTGGGCGTGGTGTAGAATAACAATCGATTGTGGCATTTTTTTGCACGAAAGAGAGTCTTCAGGCTGTGGGGACCAAAAGATTGTATTAAATTTGGTGGTGCGTCCTATTGGCTGCTACTATCATCCAATCCTACGGCTTTTTCATATCCACTCTTTTACCTAGCTGAATGAAGTTTTCTTTTACCCAACCACGGGCTGGTGCGTTGCTGGCCTTGGCCTTGGCAGGACCACTCGGGGCACTGGCCCAGTCGGGAACGCCATCGACACAGGCCCTCACGTATTTCGCCACCCAAAGCCAGCGGCAGGGCCTGCGCGAGAACGATGCAGCCAATCCGTCGGTCACCAGCTCGTATTTTGACCAGGTTACCGGCCTGACCCACAGCTACCTGCGCCAGCGCGTGAATGGGCTGGATGTGTACGGGGCCGTGGGCGACGTGCACACCGACCGCACCGGCAAGCCCGTGCTCATGCACCAGGGTTTTGTGGTGAATGCCGCTCGGCTGGCTCCTTCAGCTACGCCTACCCTCACGGCCGAGCAAGCCATCACGGCAGCGGCTACCGGCCTGAAATTGCCCCACCCAGTGGGTGTTACCCTGGTGCGGGAGGCGCGCCCGGCCGATGGCCTGCTGTTCAACAACGGGGGCATTTCGGAATATGACATTCCCGTGCGCCTGATGTACCTGCCCGTGAATGGCCAGTTACGCCTGGTGTGGGACGTCACCATTGCCCAACTCGACCAGCAGCATCACTGGACAGCCCGCGTGGATGCCCACACCGGCCTGCTGCTCGACAAGGCAGACTACGTAATCAGCGAGGAAGTCTCTTTTCAACAGCTTACGGCTCGCGCCCTGGGTAGCCGCACTGCTGTTGCCGCCGCCACCGCCGCCGCGCCCAAGCCAACCACCACGGCCAGCCGCGGCACCCTGGCCACGCCCAACAGCCTGACAGTGTTTCCGGTACCTGTTGAGGGGCCTACTTTTGGCAACCGCGTCGCCGTACCTTTCAGCAGCATCAACACCGCTTATTCGCCCTACGGCTGGCAGGTGAACGATGCCCGGGCGCCTGCCGGCACTTTCCCGGATGCCTATAGCCGTATCAGTTCGGGGTTTTTCCTCACCCGTGGCAACAACGTAGCGGCCTACGACGACAGCCCCAGCACCACGAGCGGCAACGGCAACCTGCTGTCAAACACCAACTCGCCCGACGGTACTGCCGCGCTCGATTTCGATTTTCCCTTCAGCCAGCCTGCGGGTTCCAAAGCCGGTGCCCCGGCCGCCATCACCAACCTGTTCTACTGGAACAACATGCTCCATGATGTGATGATGAGCAAGGGGTTTGATGAAGTATCGGGCAACTTCCAGTACCGCAACGCCCCCAACCAGGGCCTGGGCGGCGACTTTGTGCGCGCCGAGGCGCAGGATGGCAGCGGCCGCAACAACGCCAACATGTCGACCCCAGTGGACGGCCAGTCCGGCCGCATGCAGATGTACCTGTTCGACAACCCCGTGCGGCCCACGTTCACCATCTCGTCGCCGTCCGGCCTGGCCGGGGCCCTCACGGTGGTTCCCGCTGCATTTGGCCGGAGCCTGTCGAAGTTTCCGCAGGGCCTGTGCGGCACCGTGGTAGCGGTGAACGACGGCGTATCGGGCAACGGCGGCCTGCACGGCTGCGCGACCCCCTACGTGAACGCCGCCGCCGTAAACGGCAAAATTGCGCTGATTATGCGCCGCGGCTGCTCGCAGCTCCCCGCCGGCGGCAACACCGGAAACTTCACCGAAAAGGTGCGCAAGGCCCAGCAAAACGGCGCTATTATGGCTATTGTCATCGATTCGTTGGCCACTGGTACCGCGTACGTTAGCATGGGCGGCACCGACACGGTGGGCATTCGCATTCCCGCAGTTTTCATGAATGGCGTGGATGGAGCCCGCTTGCGCCAGGCCCTACAGGCTGGCACGCCGGTAGTGGGCTGCGCCACCACCAGTCCGGACTACGACGGTTCGATGGACAACGGCATCATCGCACACGAATTTGGTCACGGCATTCACACCCGCCTCACCGGCGGCCCCGGCAACTCCAGCTGCAACATTGCCTCCGACGGTACCACCGCCACCCAAAGCATGGGCGAAGGCTGGGGTGACTTTTTCGGTCTGTGGATGAGTACCCGTCCCGGCGACGTGGGCCGTACGTCGCGTGGCATTGGCACTTACGCATCGGGGCAACCCACTACCGGCGGCGGCATCCGCAACAAGCCCTACTCCGACGACATGACGGTGAACAACCATAACTACGGCGTGATTGGCACCACTAACTACCGCCAAACCCACGCCATCGGAGAAGTATGGGCGGCGACCCTTTGGGATTTGAACTGGCAGTTTATCTACCGCTACGGCTACAATAGCGACTTGCTGGCCCAGACCGGCGGCAACAACCGCTTCCTGAGACTGGTGCTGGAAGGCTGCAAGCTGCAGGTGTGCAACCCCAGCTTCCTCGATGGCCGCAACGCCATTCTGCGGGCTGACTCGCTGGTCAACGGCGCGGCCAACTCCGCAGTTATCTGGACGATGTTTGCCCGTCGGGGCATGGGCTTCAGCGCCGTAGGTGGTGTTCGCACCAATGGCTTACCCACCACCACCGGTATTACGGCCGCCTTCGACATGCCTGTCGGCACGCTGCCCACGCCCGTGCTCGACCCGCGCACTACGCCACTCGGCACGCAGAGCGCCAGCGCCATTAATGGCAGCCTGGTGGACGCCTACCCCAACCCGGCGCAGAACGTGCTGACCATCCAGGCCCAACTCGCCAGCAAATCGGCGGTGCGGGTGAGCCTCGTGAACCTGATTGGCCAGGTAGTAACCACGACCACCGCCCCCGTAGGCGACTTGCAGCGCGGCCTCACGGTGAACACCAGCAATCTGGCCGAAGGCCTCTACATTGTGCGGGTTGTCACCAGCGAAGGCACCTTCACCACCAAAGTTCAGGTGAAGCACTAACTGGCTGACTGGCAGACTTGCGCTACGCCGCAGCCAACAAAAAAGGGTGCCCGACTAAGCGTTGGGCACCCTTTTTTTGTTAGCTTTTGTGGGCCGGTGCTGCTGGCCGCTCTCTTCCATTTCCTTCTGTTGCTCTCATGCTTCCTGACTCTGCTTCCCGCCCCGATGCACCCCTGCTCGCCCTGCGCCCTCATGTTCAGATAGAACCCGTGCCGACCGAAATGACAGCCAGCGTGGGCGATTTTCTGCACACCACGCTGCGCCCGGTGCTGAAGCTGCAAAATGCTTTGCTGCTGACTGCCGTAGCCGATTTTGTGCTCGACCACCACATGCCACTGACCAAAGCCAGCCTCGTCGACCAACAGCGCCAGCTGGCCGAGCTGCTAGGCCGCAATATCAAGTTGCGCTATACCGTCCTCGGCCTGGTAACCGGCCAGTTCACGTCCGAGGAGTACGCCTTCTACCGCCAGCACCGTCCCGAGCTCAACCGCCGCCTGTTGGAGCTGGCCCTGCGCCGCGTGCTCGACCAGACCAACGAGGTGGTGGCGTTATTAGGCTGAAAATTCATTAGCACTGAGTAGAAATATCAGCCGTTATTTACTGTGAAGCTGTTTAGGAACTCAAAAAAACTAAGTAACTGTCATGCCGAGCATGTGGCGCATCAAGCCAGGGACCGAGGCATCTCGCGTGTGCCGTCCGGGCCGTTCAACGAAGCGAGCGAGATGCCTCGGCTGCGCTCGGCATGACTGACTGACAAATCACTAAACAGCAGAAATCGTTTCAACAAGCAAGCCCCGTAAAGGAACCCCACTACAATGGGAATTCCCTTACGGGGCTTGCTTGTTGAAACGATTTCTGCTGTAAAAAAAGCCAGGCTTTTCCGAGCGTTGCCTCGTGCGCACTAACTCAGTGGTTAGTCGTACTGCGAGTCGCGCAGATGCACTGGCTTGCTCTTCGCCTTCTTGCGCAGGCGCAGGTTCAGGATTTCCACCGTCAGCGAGAAGGCCATGGCGAAATAGAGGTAGCCCTTTTCCACTTCCTTGTGGGCGGCTTCCATCACCAGCATGAAGCCAATCATGATGAGGAAGGACAGAGCCAGCATCTTGATGGTGGGGTTGTTGTTCACAAAATTCGCTATCACCCCGCTGAACGCCAACATGATGCCCATGGCCACAATCACGGCCGCAATCATCACCAGCACGTTATCCACGAGGCCCACGGCCGTCAGAATGGAGTCGAAGCTGAACACAATGTCGATGACGATGATTTGCAGAATCACGCTCATCATGGAGGCACCGGTACCACTGCCGCCCTCATCTTCCTCATCGCCCTGCAGCTTGGTGTGAATTTCGGTGGTGCTCTTGTACATCAGGAATAAGCCGCCCGCCAACAGAATCAGGTCGCGCCCGGTCACGCCGAAATTATTTACGAAAGAGGGAATATTGACGGTAAACAGCGGCGTCCGCAAGCTCACAATCCAGGAAATACTCAGCAGCAGGCCAATGCGAAACAGCAAAGCCAGCAGCAGCCCAATGGTGCGGCCGCGCGCCTGCTTCTCCTTAGCCAGCCGGTTGACGATGATGGAAATGAAGATGATGTTGTCAATCCCCAGCACGATTTCCATGAACGTGAGGGTCAGCAGGCTTATCCAGGTAGCCGGATGGGTAAAGGCCGAAAAATCGTACATAAGTTATTAGATGTGGCGATATGAAAGATGTGGAAATGTGAAAATTGAAAAAATCAAGCGTGCTGATTAATTTTCACACCTTCACATCATTACATTTTCACATTTTCTAGCTTTTCATGTTCACGAACTGCAACGGCAGGCCGATATCGGACTGGCGCAGTACGGCAATGGCGGCCTGCAGGTCGTCAATTTTTTTGGCCGTCACGCGCACCTGGTCGTCCTGCATCTGGGCTTCCACCTTCACCTTGGCATCTTTGATGGCCTTGATGATTTTGCGGCCGAACTCCTTGTCTACCCCGGCGCGCACCTTGATGGTTTTTTTAATCAGGTTGCCGCTGGGCTGCTCTTCAGCCGAGAAATCGAGGCTGGTGCCATCGATGCCCTGCTTCACCACGCGGCCCAGTAAGATGTCTTCCAGCGCCTTCACGCGCATCGAGTTTTCGGACGAAAGCAAAATGGTATTTTCCTTCTTGTTGAGCTCGATGCCGCCCTTGGTGTCGCGCAGGTCGTAGCGGGTTTGCAGTTCTTTTTGGGCCGTATTCACCGCGTTTTCCAGGGTTTGCGGGTCTACTTTGCTCACGATGTCGAAGGATGCCATGGCGGATGGGGCGTAATTTTGATAAAAAAGGTTCGGCCGGAGCCGGAGCGTAAAGGTAACAACCCGAACCGGCCGCAGTTGCTTCATCATTCCGCTTTGTTCCTGCCCATGCTCGCGCCTACTTCCATCGCCGCTCCCCGCACGCCCGCCGAGTGGGCCGCCTACTACGCCCTGCGCCATGCCGTGCTGCGCCAGCCCTGGCAGCAGCCCATCGGCTCGGAGCGCACGCCCGCCGATGATGAGCCCGGCACCGTTCACGCGCTGCTGCTGGCCGCTGGCCCGGCCGCGCCCGCCGCGCTGGCCGTGGGCATGCTCCAGCGGCTGGATGCGCGGCAGGGACAGGTACGCTTCATGGCCGTGGCGCCGACAGCGGCCGGGCAAGGATTGGGCAGTCAGGTGCTGCGGTACCTGGAGGTGCAGGCCCAAGCCGCGGGCCTGGTCGAAATAGTGCTGCACGCCCGCGCAACGGCCGTACCGTTCTATGAGCGGCACGGCTACGCGGTGGTGGAGCCATCGCACACGCTGTTTGGCGTGCTACCACACTTTCTGATGCGCAAGCCGCTGTAGCTAGAACTTCTCGCGGCCCCGCCACAAGTCGGCGTACAGCCGAAAATCGCCGAGCAGCGAAAATCAGGGGTGCTGAAACGTGGCCGGGCGGTTGTGCTCCACAAAGTTGTGCTCCACAAAAAAGTGGCCCACCCAGGCAAAGCCATAAGCCGCTACTATGCCCGCCGCCAACCAGCCCCAACGCCCGGTGATGGCCACCAGCACCACGCTTACCAAAACAACATAGTGCCCACAAAATGCAGGATTCGGGTGCCGCGCCGGCTGTGCTCGCGCAGGTAGCGGGGGTAAAATTCGCGAACGTGAGCGGCAAAGCAGACATGACAGCGACGAAACAGGCAGAACAGCGGGACAGCACGGCCTAGTCGCCCGTCCTGCTTTGGCAAATGAAACAGAATTTTCCTCAAACTTGCCCCGCAATTACTCTTTTTCCGCTTCAACGCCACTTCGCCCATGTCTGACATTTCTCCTGCTGCTGCCGCCTCCGCCGGGGCCGGCTTCGCCGCCATGGTAGCTGCCTATAATAACATGAACCACTACGGCCGCACCAACGGCATGCTCCTCACGGTGCCTGTGCCCGGCCAGGCCGAGTACCGCATGAGCATCCGCGAAGAGCACCTCTCCTCCCCTAATACCTGCCACGGCGGCGTACTGGCCGGCCTGATGGACGCCACCCTCGGGGCCGCGGCCCTGTCGCTGGCTTTCGTACACCAGGAGTTCGTTTCTACCGTCGAGTTCAAAATGAACTTCCTCCACGCCGTGCACCTGCACGATGCGCTGGTAGCCAAAGGCATAGTCGACCACACCGGTAACACGCTGGTGGTAAGCAGCTGCGTAGTTTATCGCGTTAGCGAAGGCCAGCCCGATATGGCCGTAGCCCGCGGCTTAGGCACGTTCAACCGCTACCCGGCCAACAAGCGCGACTTCGCGAAGCTGATGATACAGTAGCCGGTACCTAACCGCACAAAAAAAGTCCCGGCTCTGGATAGGACCGGGACTTTTCTGGCAGTACGCAGCGAGTGCCTGCGCTGCTACAATTCAGCTGTAGCCGAAAATTCGGCCGTAGCTGAATGCGCGTTTGCGGTTTCGTACTCGTCCTCGCCTTCGCCCAACTGAGGCGCGGCTACTTTACGCACGTTGCGGGCGCAATCTTCGTCGCGGTGGTTGCGGCCCACCGTGAACTCCACCCAATCGCCTTCGCGCAGGTCGTTGAAGTCGCCTTCGGTGAGGTCGGCGTAGCTGAAAAATAGATTGTTGGGCGGCATCACCACGAAGCCAAAGCCGTTTTTCAGGTTTTTGATGGTGCTCATGCCCAGCGTGCCCACGGGGCCGGCGGCGGTGGGGCCGGTGGGCCGGGCCAGCTTGGGCGCAGCGGCCGAACTGGGCGCAAACGCGGCGGGCTCCATCTGGTTCACAAACAGGCCCTCCACCACTTCGTCCTGGGCCTGCAGGCCGCGGTCAATCACGTCGTGCATGGCCACGGGGTAGGTCACCTGCTCCAGCAACTGTTGTGAGGCACGCGTGACGCGGGTTTCCCCCTTGAAGTCTTCGTATTTGAAGTCCCAGTTCAGCAGCATTACGCGGGTACCCACGGTGTTGAGCTTGCGGATGAGGGGCACGTAATCGGAGTCGCCGGCGATGAGCACCACCACGTCGAGGGTTTTGTGCAGGGCCAACTCCAGGGCTTCGAGAGAGAGCCACACGTCGATGCCTTTTTCCTGGAGGCGGCCGTCGCGGGTTTTCAGGGCCATGTAGTGCGTTTGCACGCCCAGGTTCATCAAAATATCGTCGAGCAGGCGGTCGTGGAACAGCCGGTCCTTGTCGCGGGCTTCGGTGGCCGAGAGGCGGCCCCGAAAAAAATGCGCGTCGGTGATTTGCGCTAGGCGCACGTCTACGTCTTCTTCCTCGGCCACCTGATGGCGAATATATTCGTGCAGTCCTTCAAGGCTAATGCGTGCCTTGCGCTCGTGCTGGAAATAATAATAGTCGCTAATTTTTAAAAAATAGTTGCCGTCATAAAAGACACCAACCCGAATTAAAGGGCTGTTCATCTGGTTCATGGTAATCGGGTTAAGTAAAGTTTAGAAAAGTGTTTCAGGTGGAAGCAGCTGGCGTGAACAAGTAGAAACAGGGCAAAGCCGGCGGCGCAAGTATTCTTGCCGCAAGCCGTACCAACGAAAAACAGACCTGGGTTAACAGTAAGCAGATGCTACGCTAAGTGCGCGGCAAATCCCGCGTGGGGGTCAGTTAATTAAGATTTATCGAATACCAGACGGGTGGGTCGGTTGATAACGCAGAATAATAGCACGAATCAATACCAACACTACCCTAATAAACCGGCATATCTGCTGCGAAGCTAATAATCTTAGCTGACTTATGCAACAGTAAGCCCCACGCCAAGCCCCCCTTCCGGCGCAACTGCCCCGGCAGGTTGTTTAAAACCTCATATTGCCTACCACCAAGCCCAAAACCAGTAGCCCATAGCCGGCACAAATACCGACTTCCAGCATGTTGCCGGTGGCGGAACCAGTGCTAATGAGCGGGATTTTGAAGCAGAACGGCAAGGGCAACAACCACCTCACGCCGGCCTTGGTCAAGGTATCGGCCACGAGGTGCGACACGTAGCCCGCACCGGCGTACTGGGCGATGCCACGCCAGCCCAGGTGCTGGTCGGCCAGGTAGCCGATGTAGGTCCAGAGAGCCGTGGCCCAGATGGTGTGCGTGAGGGAGCGGTGGGTGGTGAAGGGCGCCATAGCTATAAATGTGCCCAGCAGGCTCAGCCACAGCTGCTCGGTGTAGAGGCCGGCCACCACGGTGCCCAGCCCGGTAAACAGCAGCGCCAGCTTGCGCGCCGAACCGCCCTGCAGGCCCACGCCGATGAGCCCGAAAGCCAGCGCAGCCGTGTAGTAAAGGCGCTGTTCGGAGCCGGGCCCCAGCTGCAGGTAGGCATAGGCGGCCAGGGCCAGCGCCCCGGCGGCGAAGGCCCAACGCACGTAATTTTGGGTGAAGCCGAGGCGCTTGCTCAGGCGGCTGTCGGGGTGGTCGAGGTCGGGCGCGAGGCTGGAGAAACCCGCCAGGGCAATGCCCGCCAGTGAAAACGGAATGCCCGGCACTAGTCCGGCTACGGCCACGCCGGTAATGAGGCCGATGGCCAGGTGAGAAGAGCCGCGCATGTATGGTGGTTTCTGGTTACTCGTTGCTGGCGAAAGCCTGTTGTCTGCTTGCGGAGGACCTTATCACTCCCAAACGACTTGTTCTGCCGTGGCAAGGTCTTTCGCAAGTGGACGCCGGATTCAGGATGACAGCCGTTCCTGGCTAGTGCAACTAATTGGGCCGCGAAGCTACGGCCACCCCGGAAACCTTCGCTACCATTGCGGTGTATTTACCCCGCTGCCCGACCGGAGAATTATCCGGCCGGGCTACTTCATTTGCCCCGTCCTAGCCTGATTATTCGTGCAAGTAGCTGATTTTCTCCGTTTATACCGCCTTTCGCCCGAATTGCAAGTGCTGGCTTCGCGCCTGCGCGAAGCCGCCAAACCCGACCCCAGCGGCCTGCGGCTGCACCTGCGCGGCCTAGTCGGCAGCCAGGATGCCGTGGTGGCGGCGGCCACCGCGAACGCCCAACACCCGCACGTGTTCATCATGCACGATAAGGAAGAGGCCTCGTATTTTCTGTCCGATTTGCAGCACTTGCTGCCCGAGGGGCCCGAGGTGCTGCTGTTCCCGAGTTCCTACAAGCGGCCCTACCAGTTCGACGAAACCGAAAACGCCAACGTGCTGATGCGTGCCGAGGCCCTGAACCGCATCAACACGACCCGGGCCGCCAGCAGCACCGCCAATAGTGTGTTTGTCGTGACGTATCCGGAGGCGCTGACGGAAAAGGTAATTAACCGGCAGAGCCTGGTGAAGAATACGTTCAATGCGAAGGCGGGCGATAAACTGGACGTGAATTTCCTGGGCGAACTGCTGGGCGAATACGATTTCGAAAAGACGGATTTCGTGTACGAAGCCGGCCAGTACGCGGTGCGCGGCGGCATTGTGGACGTGTTCAGCTACGCCAATGAATTGCCGTTTCGGCTGGAATTATTTGGCAATGAAATAGAGAGCATTCGCACGTTTAATCCCGAGACGCAACTATCGGTGGAAGCCCGAACCAGCATCAGTATTATTCCCAACGTGCAGACCAAAATGCTGACGGAAACGCGGGAGGCTTTCTTTGATTTTCTGCCTCGCACGGCCTGTATTTGGGCCAAAGACGTGCGCCAGACGCTGGACGTGGTGACGGAATTGTACGAGAAAGCCGAAGCCAATTTTCAGCAGATGCTGGGCGAGGCGGGCGGCATGCAAATCGTGAGCAAGCCCGGCGACTTATTCGAATCGGGCAAGAGTTTTAAGAAGCTGCTCGACGAATTCGCGGTAGTGGAATTCGGCAAACGGTTTCATTTCAAGAACGCCGACACCTTTCAATTTACCGCCAAGCCGCAACCGAGTTTCAACAAGGAATTTGAGCGGATGGTGAAAAATTTGAAGGAGAATCAGCTGCGCAATTTCACCACGATAATTACGGCCGACACCGTGCGGCAGGCCGACCGGCTGCGGACGATATTCGATGAATTAGATAACAACGTACAATTTCAGCACTTGCTGCTGGCACTGCGCGAAGGCTTTGTGGATGAGCAGCTTGAGCTGGCCGTGTACACCGACCACCAATTATTTGAGCGGTATTACCGGGCGCAGGAAGCGCGGAAATTTTCGAAGAAAAAAGCGCTGACGCTGCGCGAATTAAAAACGCTGCAACCCGGCGATTATGTGACGCACCAGGACTACGGCATTGCGCGGTTTGCGGGGCTCACGCAGGTGGAGATAAACGGACAGATTCAGGAGGCCATTCGGCTGGTTTACCGGGATGATGACTTGCTGACGGTGAGCATTCACTCGCTGCACAAGATTGCGAAGTACAGCGGCGCGGAAGGCTCGCCGCCTACGATGAGCAAGCTGGGCTCGCCGGAGTGGGAGAACAAGAAACGGTCGGTGAAGAAGAAGGTGAAGGACATTGCGGCCGACCTTATTCGGCTGTATGCCAAGCGCAAGACCGCGCCTGGTTTCGCGTTTTCCATTGATGGCTTTTTGCAGGCGGAGCTGGAATCCAGCTTCATTTACGAGGACACGCCCGACCAGGCCAAGGCCACCGAGGACGTGAAAAACGACATGCAGCAGCCCCACCCGATGGACCGGCTGATTTGCGGCGATGTGGGCTTTGGCAAGACGGAGATAGCCATTCGGGCGGCGTTTAAGGCGGTGGCCGATGGCAAGCAGGCGGCCGTGCTGGTGCCCACCACCATTCTGGCGATGCAGCACTACAAGACGTTTCGCGACCGACTGGCCACGCTGCCGGTGACGGTGGAATACATCAACCGGTTTAAGTCGACGAAGCAGATTAAAGAGACGTTGCAGCGCGTGGCGGAGGGCAAAACCGACATTCTCATTGGCACGCACCGGCTGACGAATAAGGACATCAAATTCAAAGACCTCGGCATCCTCATTATTGATGAGGAGCAGAAATTCGGCGTCAAGACCAAGGATAAGCTCAAGGAATTGAAGGTAAACGTGGACACGCTTACGCTCTCGGCCACGCCCATTCCGCGCACGCTGCACTTCTCGCTGATGGGGGCCCGCGATTTGAGCGTGATTGCCACGCCGCCGCCCAACCGCCAGCCCGTCAGCACGGAGCTGCACGTGTATGATGAAATCCTGATTCGCGACGCGGTGGCGCGGGAATTGAAGCGCGGCGGGCAGGTTTTTTTCGTGCACAACCGCGTGAAGGACATCGAGGAAATGGCCGGCACCATCCTGCGCCTCGTGCCCGATGCCAAAATCACCTACGCCCACGGGCAGATGGACGGCGAGATGCTGGAAAAGCGCATGATGAAGTTCGTGGAGGGCGAATACGACGTGCTGGTTTCGACGAACATCATCGAAAGCGGACTGGACATTCCCAACGCCAACACCATCATTATCAACCGCGCTCACCTGGCCGGCCTTTCGGATTTGCACCAGATGCGGGGCCGCGTGGGCCGCTCCAACCGCAAAGCCTACTGCTATTTGCTGACGCCGCCGGTGGCCCAATTGCCGGCCGATGCGCGCAAGCGCCTAAGCACGCTGGAAGAATTTTCGGACCTGGGCGCGGGCTTTAATGTGGCCATGCGCGACCTGGATATTCGCGGTGCGGGCAACCTGCTGGGCGGCGAGCAGTCGGGCTTTATCAACGACCTGGGCTACGAAACCTACCACCAGATTCTGGACGAGGCCGTGACGGAGCTGAAGGAAACCGAATTCCGCGACTTGTTTATGGGCGACTCCAACCAGCGCCTGCAGATGGCCGCCGGGGCCAGCCGCGCCCACGAATGCAACGTGGAAACCGACCAGCAAGTCCTCATCCCCGAGAAGTACGTGAGCAACGTATCGGAGCGGTTGCAGCTCTACGCCAAGCTCGACCGCGCCCAGAAGCCGGAGGAGCTGCGCAAACTGCTGGCCAGCATGGTAGACCGGTTTGGCCCGCTGCCGCCCGAGGTGGAGCAGCTCGCCGACATTGTGCGGCTGCGCTGGCAGGCCTGCAAGGTGGGCTTCACCAAAATCACGCTGAAGCGCGACACGCTGAAGGGCTTTTTGCCCGCCGATGACGACCACAAGGCTTACTTCCAGGGCGAGCAGTTCGGCACCATTCTCAACTACGTGCAGACGCACGCGCGCACGGCCAGCCTGAAAGAGAAAAAGGACCAGCTGATTGTGACGTTTGAGGAAATCCGGTCCATTCAGCAGGCCAAGCGCGTGCTAAGCGAACTGGGCAGCGAGGAAGCCGTGGCCGTTTAATTTTCGCTTATGAAGCTTCTACTTTTCGGCTTGTTGCTGGGGTTGCTGGCGCAGCCCGTAATGGCCCAGACCACGCCCTACCTGCGCCTCAATCAGGAGTTGGACAGCATCTATACCGCCGACCAGCGGTGGCGCATGATGCTGTTTGACCAGCGCATTTCGCGGCGTCCCGACTCGTTGGCCCGCGCGCTGGGCGTGGCGCGGGAGAACCTGGGGCCCTACATCGGCCGCCAGATGGCACGCACGGATTCGACCAATCTAGGGCGCATCAAAGCCCTTGTGAAGCAATACGGCTACCCCGGCAAGTCGCTGGTAAGCGAGCCCGCGAATGAAACCGCGTGGCTGGTTATTCAGCATTCCGACGACATTAAGCAGTACCTGCCGCTCATCAAAAAAGCCGCTAACAAAGGGGAATTACCCTTCTACCTTTACGGCCAGATGCTGGACCGCCAGCTCATGCGCACCGGCAAGGAGCAGCGCTACGGCACCCAAGCCGTGGGCTACAATGTGACCAACCCGGCCACCGGCCGGCGCGAGGTGCAGCCGCCCTTCGTGTGGCCCATCAAGGATGCGGGCAAGGTGAATGCCCGACGCCAGCAGGCCGGCTTCCGCACCACGGTGGAGCAGAACGCGGCCGTGCTGGGCATCCCCTACCGCGTAGTGACGCTGAAAGACGTTGAGAAAATGCCCAAACAATAAGTATTTATGACCATCCGCTGGCACTGCCTCCCTTTTGAATCCTTCCCGGCCCTGATTCTCTACGACGTGCTGCGCCTGCGCTCCGAGGTGTTTGTGGTGGAGCAAAACTGCGTATTCCAGGACATCGACCGCCAGGACATCGACGCCCACCACCTGCTGGGCTACAACGAAGGCGGCGAGCTGGTGGCCTACGCCCGCCTTTTCGATGCCGGCAAGTGCTACCCCGAAGCCAGCATCGGGCGCGTCATCGTGGCCCAGCCGTTCCGCCGCTTCAGCCTGGGACGCGAGCTAATGCGACAGGCCTTGGCGCACTCCGATGCATTGTTCGGGCCGCAAGCCAACAAGATTGGGGCGCAGCAGCACTTGGAAGGTTTTTACAACGAATTCGGCTACGAGCAATGCGGACCGATGTACGTGGAAGACGGTATCCCGCATATCCCGATGCGACGGGCGTAAGACGAGACACCACGAAAACAAGAACGTCATGCCTCGCTACGCTCGGCATGACGTTTGGCTGTTAAGTTCTTAGCTAATTAGTCACACCCTTCCGGGCCGCAGGCGGGGCCGTCGGCCAGCATCGTCAGGGCCGGTTTGGCGGGCTTGAACTCGTCCCAGACCTTGTCCAGCACCTCCGTGAATAACTCGGTGGGCTGCGCGCCAGATACGGCGTATTTGTCCTCAAACACGAAGAAGGGCACGCCGCGTACGTTGATTTGCTGGGCGTGGTACTCGTCCTGGCGCACGGCTTCGGCGTAGGTGCCGGCCGCGAGGGCGGTGCGGGTTTCGGTGGGGTCAAAACCCAGCTCAACTCCGAGGGCTACCAAGGTGTCGAGGTCGCCGATGTTCTGGCCTTCGAGGTAGTAGGCGGCCATGAGGCGCTCCTTGGTGGCATCCTGCCGGCCGTGGTGGGCCCCGAGGTGAATGAGCTGATGCGCCAGGAAGGTATTGGCCGGAATAGCGCGGTCGAAGTCATAATCTAAACCTACTTCTTTGGCGACGCCCGCCATGTAGTCGTTCATTTTCCGGCCCTCTTCGGCCGAAACGCCTTTTTTCTTGGCCAATGACTCGTGGATGTTCTCGCCGGGAATGGGCTGGAAATCGGGCGTCAGCTCGAAGCTGTGCCACACGACTTCTACTTCGTCGCGGTGCGCGAAGTCTTTGAGGGCATTTTCAAACTTGCGCTTGCCGATGTAGCAGAATGGGCACACCACATCAGACCAGATTTCAACTTTCATATTCTTGATTTTTTAAAGCTACGGAAGGAGCTATAAGGAACGGACGAGCGGAATAGTTTCGGGTAAGCAGGCAGGACAAAAAGAACGTCATGCCTAACACGTTCATAATCCTCGCCCACGCATCGCAGTTAGCTTCCCTGGCGTTTCACGGCCCGCATTCGGGCACCATCCAACCTCAACTCAATCCTCATGGAATACCAAGAACTAGGCAACTCCGGCGTCACCGTTTCGCGCATCACCTTTGGCAGCTGGGCGGCCGGGGGCTGGATGTGGGGCGGCACCGAGCAAAACGACGCCGTAGGGGCCATCCACGCCAGCTACGATTTGGGCGTGACCAGCATCGACACGGCCCCCATTTACGGGCAGGGCCTGAGCGAGGAAATCGTGGGGGAAGCCATCAAGACCCTGCCCCGCGACAAGGTGCAAATACTCACCAAATTTGGCATGCGCTGGGATTTGGCCAAGGGCGACTTCGCCATGAAAAGCAAGGATAACAACGGCCACGACCTCGATGTGTACAAGTACGCGGGGCGCGCCAGCATCATCAAGGAATGTGAGGATAGCCTGCGCCGCCTCGGCACCGACTACATCGACCTCTACCAGCAGCACTGGCCCGACGTGACCACGCCGATTGACGAAACGATGGAGGCCGTGAGCCGCCTCATCGAGCAGGGCAAAGTGCGGGCTGCCGGCGTGAGCAACTACTCGGTGGCCCAAATGCAGGAAGCTGAAAAGACGCTGAACATCGTCTCGAACCAAGTGCCCTACAGCATGGTGCGGCGCGATATTGAAGCCGACGTAGTGCCGCATTGCATCGAGCATAAAAAAGTCGTGCTGGTTTACAGCCCGCTGCAGCTGGGCCTGCTCACGGGCAAAATGAAGCCGGGCCAGCACTTCGATGCCAGCGACCTGCGCAACGGCCACCGCCTGTTCACGCCCGAAAGCATTACCCGCGTGAATGCCACGCTCAACAAAATTCGCCCGCTGGCCGAAACCAAAAACGCCACCCTCGGCCAGCTGGTGCTGCGCTGGACGCTGGCCCAGCCCGGCATCAGCGGGGCGCTGGTGGGGGCCCGCAACCCCGAGCAAGCCGTGCAAAACGCGCGGGCCATCGACCTGAACCTGACTTTTGAGGAGCTCGATTACATCAACAAGCAGCTGGTGGCGCTGCAGTCGGCCCCGGCGTAGCGCGGGCCAGCCAGGGCGCGATACAACGGGTTCCTACATTTACCGGCATGTCGTCTTCCTTGCTTTCTTTCCGCGCTACGCTGGAGTCCGGTGGGCCCAGCTTCATGCCCACCCAAATTATTGTGGTGCCAGCGAAAGTATGGATGGCGCTGGGCGGCAAGGGCCTGAAACGCGTCATTGCCACCATTCGGGGGCGGGCGCTGCGGCTGGGCCTCCTGCCGCTGGAAGGCGGCGGCCGCTACCTGATGCTGAACAAAGACGTGTGCCGGGCGGTGGGCATTGCGCTGGGCCAGGAGCTGGAAGTTGAATTAGAACCCGACCCCAACCCCGACCACATCGACCTACCCGACGAGCTGGCCGAAGCCTTCACTGCCTGGCCCGAGGCCGAAACCGCTTTCAACAGCTACAGTGGGGCGCAGCGCCGGGCCATGGCCCGCCTGGTGGCCGAGGCCAAACAGCCCGAAACCCGCGCCCGCCGCGCCGTGACCCTGGTGGAGCGGCTAGCTCACGGCCGGCACCCGTTTCGGGGCGACTGAGCGGGTAGGCAAGAAACAAACAGAACGTCATGCTGAGCTTGTCGAAGCATCTCTACCGCAGCACTAAAATTAATTAGTTACGCGGTAGAGATGCTTCGACAAGCTCAGCATGACGTTCTTTCAAGGTTGCGCAGCCTGTTTTAATCCTTCAGCACGATACTTACCACCTGCCCCGGACCATCCACGCGGAACTTGCACTCGTTGAAATCGGGCGCGGCCACCGTGGGGCGGATGTTGTTCGAAAAAGCATAGGGCTCGGTGGGAATGCAGAGAAAGTTCTTGTCGACTTTGTCGTTGTTGTTCATGTCCTGGGTGATGGCCACGGCCCACTCGCCCTTGGGCAAATCAACGGGCAGCGTGATTTCGCGCTTGCCTTCGGGCTTTACCGATTTGGAAAACGCCCATTTGCCGCTCTTCAAAAAGCCCGCCCGGGTATTATAGAAATACAGCTTTACGGTGGAGGAAGTAGACACCAGCGCCGACACCTTCACCGTCACGGAGGCAGTATCGGCCGATGGGGCAGCGGCTGGCGTGGCGGCGCCCAATAAAGTAGCACCAATCAATAACGAGCAAAGCGACAACACGTTCATAAGCGGAATTGGCTGAGGTGAGCGAGGGTGGAAAGTATGGCTCCAACGCCCGGGCTCACGCAAAGAGTTCGGCGGCGGGTTGTTTTGGCCCGTTGCCAAACCTACTGGCAGGCATTGAGCAGGGCCTTCATTATGACCGAGCCAAGGCACGTTCAGGGCTTAATTGAGCCGGTCTTCTGTTTTCTTTCTATCATTACAGCCTCATGCCCAACCGCTGCTCCCCATGACCATTCGGCCCCTGCTGCCCCTGGCCCTCCTGGCCACCTTCGCCCTGGCCAGTTGCGAAAAAGACAACGGGGCCTCCCCCACCCAATCGGCCCTGCTCGAAACCCGCTGGCTGCTGGCGAGCGTCGATAATGCCCCGGTGAGCCTCTCCAGCTACTCCGGCACCAGCCGGTCCTACATCGAGTTCGTCGGCCTCGGCAAGTGCACCGTGGGCCTGGGGCCGTGCAACAACTTCAGCGGCCGCTTCAGCCTCGGCGGCGGACAGCAGCTCAGCATCGCGCCCCAGATTCCGACCCGCGCCACCTGCCCCGTGCAGGCCCTCGAAACCCACTACCTCGACAACCTGGCCCTCACCGCCCGCTACGAAATCAGCGGCCCCGAGCTGCGCCTCTACGATGCCGCCGCCGCCGCCCCGCGCCTGGTGTTTCGGCGCGCCGAACGGTAAGGAGGAACTGTGAGCACGCAGCACACCCCGCCCTAATCGAGGCGGCGAAAGAGACGGAAGTACCGGGAGAAGCTGGGGCAGCGGCGTTCGTTACCGCAGCGTAGCTACCCCTTCGCAGAAATATCGGAAACTAGCCGACTCATTTCGAGCAGGAGCTAATTGAGCAGCGATTAATTCTGCTGCTTCAACCTTGAGGTAGCGGTTAGGGTAATAACCGCCTTTTTGCAGTATCCGATGTAGGGTTTCCCAAGTATCCGGCAAGCCATCACAATCCTGGTAAGTGCCCTTAAAATGGTTCGAATGAACCCGAGGAAATGCCGCCGAAATAGCGTCCCGGTCACCCAAGAACCAAGCTTCCAATTCTGAAACGGCTAATCGGGTTAATACTTTAAATGACTGGCCTGCTGGTGCCGTCATTTTACTGAACAATCCAGATTCGGCTACTATTTCCTCCAATTGAATCTTCACCTTTCGACAATCCCGGTCAGCATCCATTAAAATTATGGTAGTGGTCTAAAACGAAATCATTTTGATTTTAATGAGACGAGAGCAGCCTTCGAAAAAGCCGTTTATACGGTTACTCAAAAGCGTGTTTTGCTTCTCGGTTAATTCATTAGATTTTGGTTTTCATCCTCTTTTAGACCACCGCCTAATTGTGTAATCAGAACGTCATGCGGAGCTTGTCGAAGCATGACGCCCTAAATACCTCGTTTATTTTTTTGCAGGCACTAACGTTATGAAGTCAGCTAAACCACCTCCTGTGGCTCCCCCTCTTTTTTGGAGCGGGGGCCGGGGGGTGAGGTTGGCTAGGAGGCAAGCGGCCACCACTCACAGCCGAATATCAAACGCCAGCGGCTCCACCACCCAGGTACCCAGCGCAGCGCGGTATACCACCCGCACCCCGGCCTCAATGGGCGTGCGCAGCCGCAGCACATTGAACAGCACCAAGGCATCGAGCCCCACGTTGCGGTAGCGCAACTGGCCGCTTATCCCCCGAAAATCATTGCCTTGAGCTACATCGCCAAACACGGTGGCCCGCAGGCGCTGCACGTAGAGCAGCCGGCCCAACTCCCAGTGCGTGAAGGCCAGCGGCAGGCTGTAATCAAGACTAGCGGCAGCGAAGCGGTCGAAGCTGGTGTAGCGCTCGCCGCGTGGAAACGACACGGCGGGTACAAACTGGTACTGCAGCTGGTCCTGCCACTGGTAGCCGGCCCGCAACCGGATGGCATCGTGGCGGCGCAGACCGGGCAAAAACACGCTACCCTGCGTGGCCCACTGCCGCGCCCGCAGCCCGGTGCCAAACGGCGTGGTGCGCCAGGTACCCAAGAACGTGCCGCCCCCGCGCGGGGCCACGTCGCGGGCGCTCCGCCGGAGCTGGGTGGCGAAGCTCACCGTGGTTTGCATGGCATTGAGCGGCGTGTTGGAACCGGCTTCGGAGAGCTTGCGCACGGGTAGGTCGTAGCCGTACACCCGTTCGTGCAGGAAATAAGTACCCACCGACAGCCCCTGGAAATACCTGGAATGCGTGAGGTTGAGCGGCAGCCGCAGGCCGGCCGTGAGGCGGGTGTACTGCCACTGGTCGCGGATGGTGCGGCCCCGAAAGAGCACGGCCGCGTCGCGCCCGCCGTAGGTCACGTCCACGTCCAGCACGGGGTAGCGGCCCTGGTAGCTAAGCGCCCCGGTGGCGCTGAACGTGCGCTCCACCTGGTTGTAGCCCACCCCGGCAAATACCTGGGTCGTGCTCAGCAAGTCCTGGGAGCGCAGGCCCAGGCTCACGGCATTGCCGGCCGGGCTCTGCACCACCCCGTAGCTGAACACATTAAAGGCGTGCCGCAGCGGCGAATAGCGCCGCACCCCGTAGCGCGGCCGGGCCGAATCGGGCCGGGCCAGCAGGCGCGGCACCAGCCGCCCGCCGGGCTCCTGCGCCGCCAGCTGCGCAACGTAAATGGCCGGGGCCTCCGTCGTAACGGGAACCAGCGGCACCCAAGTGGCGGGGTCCAGCGGCATTTCCACGATGCGGGCCCCGGTGGCGCGGTAGTCGTGAAAGGCCAGGCGGCGGCCATCCGGCGCTACGGCGGCGTGGTAGGCCCCCAGCGGCCGGCTGGTCACGCGGAAAGTCCGGCCGGTCAGGTCCACGGCGTAAATATTATCCACGCCCGACTGCGACGAGTTGTAGAGCACGTAGTCGCCCCAGGGCTGGGGATTGGCCAGGTTCACGTTGGCCACCGGCAGCAGGGCTTTGGCAGTGCCGCCAGTGGGTCCCTGCCCGGCCGGGTCGAATACCGTAATGGTTTTGCCGGCCGCGCTCAGCGCCACGGCCACCACGCGGCGGCCATCGGGGTGCCAGCGGGGCTGCTGATAAAAGTCGTTGGCGGGATTGGGCAGGGTTTGGATTTCGGCCCCGGTTTCGGCATCCAGCACCACCAGGGCGTGGTGGTAGGCCTCATCGGTACGCACGGCCACCAGGCGGCGGCCATCGGGCGAGAGGGCGGCGGCGGCGTAGCGCGCCCCGCGTCCGATGCGGATGAGCCGGCCGGTTTTCAAGTCCAGCACCTTCAGCTCCGAAGCAATGCGCTGGCCCCAGCGGGCGTGCTGCTGGAACTCGGGCCATACGGCCTTGCCCCCGTTCACCGACAGCATTTCGGGCAGATTGAGCTGGCCGGGCACGTACACTTTTTGCTCAACCCCGTGGCGGCTCAGTAGCACGAACTGCGGGATATTGTCGAGGCCGGTTTTCAGGACCAGCACCGTGCTGTCGGTCACGTATTGCGGGTATTGATACTGAGTGAACACCTTCTCCGAAGCCGCGGCGCGCAGCTCCCGCACCGGCGTAGCGACGGGCTGTGCCGCCTGCTGCGCCCGCCAGACCGAGTCGATTTCCGTCATGGTGCGGCCGTGGAGCTGCTCCACCGTGAGGCCCGTGGTGCGCCGGATGCCGTTGGAAAACGAGAACGGATAGAACGGAAACCGGTAGTAACTGTCCAGCACGTTGGCCCACACATCGGGGCCGTAGTGGGCTTTCAGGTACGTCGTCATGAAGTAGCCCAGCACGTACCAATCGGGCACCTGGTCGCGCAAGGAGCCGTTCACGGCCTTTTGATAAGAGTAGCGCCGGCCGGCCAGCAGGTTGGCCCGCAGCCCTACGCCAAAGCTGGGGATGCGCCCGCGCCCGCTGCGCGTGAGGGCCGTTTCGGTGCCCACGGCATCGCCCTCAAAAAACCACTGCGGCACACCCACGGCGGCCACGCCCAGCGCGCCATCGCCGAGCAGCGGCCCCAGCACCCGGCCCACGCCCTGCCGGGCTTTCTCAAACTGCCCCACGTGGCGCAGCTCGTGCACGGCCAGGCCGTCGAGCCAGTCCACGGTACCCAGCCCGAAGCCCTGCTGCGGCGTGGTAAAAAACTCGGCGTGCCGGGGCAAAAACGTCACGAAACCGTTGCTGACCGTGGTCTGATTCTGCATGACTACCGAAATAGGCCGGGGGCTCACGCCCAGCGTAGCGCCGTTGGGGCCGTGCAGCTGCTCCAGCCGCGCCGCCGTGCGTTGCGCCGCCGAGTCGAGCCCCCCGGTATACAGCACCCGGAAATGCGGGGTGCGCACTTCCTGCCAGCGCAGCGCGGGCGGGTTTTGGCTCAGCACCGGCAGGCTTTGGGAATGGGCCGGCCCGCCAATCAGCAGCCCAAGCAGGCCCGGCAACAACAAACGACGCATATGAGCAAGTATTTCTGGAATGGGCCTTAAAGAACGGTACTCGCGGCTTCTCCGAAATGCGGCGGCGTGATTTTGAGGCCCTGAGATTAAGAGGCAATCCGCGTCAGCGGGGCGCCATTGGCGGAGTACCCGTTTCGCCCCCTCTCTGGTGGAGAAGAAAGCCGAAACGCCAGAATAAAACCCGTACCCCGAGCGGGAAACAAGCGGGAAGCAAGAAGAGGCCCCTGGAGCTAAATCCAAGGGCCTCTTTTCGCTTCATAACCGGGCTGTTTAGACCGACAGCAGCTCCTTATCCGGCACGCTCTGGTCCTTGAGGGTGGCGGTGCCGCGCTCCTTGCGCGTGATGCGCGAGTAGAGGCTGATTTCCTGGTCGAACAGAAACTGAAAGAACAGCTTGGTGTAGCTGGTGTGAGCCAGCAGCGGCTCGTAGAACTCGGGGGCCACGGTTTTGAGCTTGGGCAGGTTGTTCCACGGAATGCTGGGCATGTCGTGGTGCTCGTTGTGGAAGCCCACGTTGAGGTTGATGCCGTTGAGCCGGCCGTAGTAAGAATACGTTTCCTGCTCGGGGCTCAGGGTGAGGTAGTGCTCCTGAATCCAGCGGGCCCCGAGCGGGTGCAGACCCACCGAGAACCAGAAGCTGAGAAAGAGATAAAGCAGGGCCGTCCACCCAAAGAAGTAGACGATGGCCGCATCAAACGCCACCTGGGCCACGATGTTGGCCACTACGTAGCGGTCTACGGTGGCCACTTCGCGGCAGCGCACGGTGCGGATGAGCTGAAACACGGGAAAGAAAAACAGCCAAATGGCCTTGCCGATGCTGTAGTTCCGAATCAGCTTGGCCTCGTACCAGTCGGGCAGGTCGGCGTCCAGCTCGTGCACGCCCTGAAACACGTGGTGCTTGATGTGGAAATTCTTGAAGCTGATGGCCGTGGGGAAAATCGACGGAAAGTTGGCCAGAATGCCGGTGGCCACGTTCTGCCACAGCTTACGGAACACCAGGTTGTGCGCCGCCTCGTGAATCACGACAAACAGCGTGTGCGAGAAAAACGCGCCCACCAGGTAGGCCACCGGGATAGTCCAGTACCAGGCCTGGTTGCGCAGCAGGTAAGCCAGCCCCACCTGGGCCACCACGCAGCCCGCCCCGATGAGAAACGTAGCGGGGTTGCGCGTCATCAGCTGCTTCACCTCGGGGTGGGCCTTGATGATTTGGCGGGTGCGTACGCGGTGCGGCTCAGTGGCCGTGGCAACGGTGAAAGTAGTAGGAGCTGAAGCCATAAGAAGCGGAAAGCAAGCGCGATAATAAGAAGTGCGTCTGGGCTTTCAGACAAAAATACGGTAATTAGGTTCAGGTCCGGGGCCGGCCCCACGCTACATCTGCGCCAGCCAGGCCTTGGCGGTGTCAATGTCGTCGAACGTGGCTACCACCGAGCTGCCCGTGGTGAATTGCAGGGTCAGGTCTGTAGACAAACGGCTGTACAAATTGGGCGAGTACACCCAGGCAAGATATTGCAGGCCCACGGCCGTTATCATCGGAAACCACACCTTGCCGCCCCACTCGGCGGCCTCACTCCACATACTGGTTACGCGGGTATTGTCGTTGAGCACCTTGTGGCAGCGTTGCAGCTGCATCAGTCGCAGCACCTCCAACGCGCCGTGCTGCACGCTGGCCAAATCCTGCTCGCCGTGCCAGTCGGCGTAAAGCCATTCGTTCAGGTGGTCGTAGGCAATGGTAATGTGAGGGTCTTCAAGCAGGATTTGCAGGGCCATTGGTCATTTAAAACAAAACGATTCTTCGCTACGGTCAATACGTAGAAAAAGATTCGTGCTCGGTTCTCCTTTCTGCAATTATCAATTTAGCACCATTGGCGGGGGGTACCAACCTGCGTTAAATACGCATTCAAAAACATGCGTCTTTGTTCTGGCCCCAATCCCCTCCCGTTTTGGCCAAACCGGCACGCCCCGAACAGGTGATGCCTGCCCCGGGTTGTGCTCATGACCAGGCTTGCCGCCAAGCCAAGTGAGGCCGGAATTCGTATGGTCTTTTTGCTGTTCGGCAAGGGCTGTAAGGGTGGCGGCGGTAGCGCGTCTATCCGCGGGCACCGGCTGGTTATGGCCTCCATTCACGTTCGTTTCTAACCCATGAAAAACCGCTTGAAATCTTTTGCCAGCCTGAGTGTGCTGGCCTTCACGTTTGCCTGCGGCTCGCAGCAGCCGGCCGAGGCCCAGAACCCGCCGCGCTCCACGGCCGGCTTTGCGCCGGCCAACCTATCGGGGCTGGCCATGGCCACCTTCGCCGGCGGCTGTTTTTGGGCCCAGGAAGAGGCCTTTGAGCAAATAAAAGGCGTGAAGCAGGTAGTCAGTGGCTACGCCGGCGGCTCCAAAGCCAACCCCACTTACGAGCAGGTGGCCGAGCAAACCACCGGCCACACCGAAACGGTCCAGATTTATTACGACCCCAAAGTGGTGAGCTACCAGAAGCTGACCGACATTTTCTTCACTGCCTCGCACGACCCCACGCAACTCAACCGTCAAGGCCCCGATGCCGGCCCCGAGTACCGGTCGGCGGCCTTCTACCGCACGCCGGAGGAAAAGAAAGTGCTGGAAGCCACCATTGCCAAAGTCAACACTTCGAAGCAATATGGCGGCAAAATCGTGACCCAGGTGGTGCCGTTCCAGAAGTTCTGGCCCGGTGAAGACTACCACCAGGGCTATTACCGCCTGCACCCCGAAAACGGCTACCTCGCCCATGTGTCAGCCCCCAAAGTAGAGCACGTGCAGAAGCTGTTTCCCAAAGACCTGAAAAGCCCGCTATAATCAGTTCAACGGCTACCCATCAGGGTGCTGACTGGGTGCTGAAAACCCCGACCAAACAGGTCGGGGTTTTTGTTTTTTTAACTGGCTAAATTGCATTCCCAGCCGCTTCCGGGGTACTATCTTTGGTTGCTACTGGGCTACGCGAGCTGCTCCGTTTTTCTGTAAGGCCGTTTATGTCTACCTCTGCCCCGTCCGCGCTGGATTTTGAATTGCTGTTTGCGGCATTGCCCGCGCCGTTCGTAGTGCTGAACCCGGACGGCCAGGTCCTGGCCCTGAACGCCGCGCTGGCCAAATTACCGGGCATCGGCGCGGCCACCGACTGGCCGGGCCAGCCCCTGACGGCTTTGTGCGCAGCCCTGCTGGCGCAGGGCCATCACCTGCCCCCGGCCGATGCCTGGGCGGCGGGCCTGCTGGCTGTTCGCACCGGCGAACCCCAGGTTCTGGAGCCCAACTGGAAGAACCTGCAGGAGCAGCCCTACCCCGCCGCGCAGGCTTACTGGCAAGCCACGCTGCAGCCCGTGCGGGCCCCCGCCACCGCCGAGCTGCGCTACCTGTTGGTGCGCCTGCTGGATGTGACCGAGCAGTTGCAGGCCGCCGCCACAAGCACCGAGCAGCTGCGGCAAATCCTGGCCCAGTCGCCGGCCCTTATTGCAACCGTGGAGGGTCCCGAGCACCGCTTTGCCTTCACCAACCCGGGCTACAATGCCATGACGGAGCACCGCGCCCTGCTTGGCCACCCGCTGGCCGAGTGCTTTCCCGAGCTCGTGGGCCAGGGTTTTCTGGCCGTGCTCGACCAGGTGTACCGCACCGGCGAGGCGTTCGGGGGCCAGGAAACGCCGCTGGTGCTCACGCACCCCGACACCGGGGAGCGGCGCAAGTTTTACGTCGACTTTTCGTACCAGAGCTTGCGCGACTACACCGGTCAGGTAACCGGCGTGCTGGGTTTTGCCGTGGATGTGACCGACCAGGTGCGAACCCGTCGGCAGGCCAAAACCCTCACGGCGGAAATGACCCGCCGCGACGAGCAGGTGCGCGCCATCACGGCTTCCGTGCCCGTCTTTATTCTCAACTTCGACCCCAACGGGGCCATCACCTACATCAACCCGTACTTTTACGAATACACGGGCACCGACCCCACCGCCCCCTTAGATGATGCCTGGCTGGCCATTCCCGACGACGACCGCCCCGTCGCGAGTAGCCTGAAAGCTGCCACCATGGCCACTGGCCAGCCTGGGAAAGCCACGTTCCGGTGCCGCCGCCACGATGGCGCGCTGCGCTGGTTCCAAACCAACGTGCAGCCTTACACCGATGCCCAGGGCCAGCTGGCGGGCTTCAGCGCGGCCATAATAGAAATTCACGAGCTGCAGGAACGCACCGAGGAGCTGACCCGCAGCCGCGCCGATTTTGCCGCCCTGGCCGACAATATTGCGCAGCTGGCCTGGATAGCCGATGCCACCGGCCACATTTTCTGGTACAACCAGCAGTGGTACGACTTCACGGGCGCGACCCCAGAAGAAATGCAAGGCTGGGGCTGGATGCAGGTGCACGACCCGGCGCTGGTAGCTGGCGTGAACGTCCGGTACCTGGCCGCAATTCAGGCGGGGCAGCCTTGGGAAGACACCTTCCCGCTACGGCGGCACGACGGGCAGTTCCGCTGGTTTCTGAGCCGGGCGCGGCCCATTCGGGATGCCAGCGGCACGGTGGTGCGCTGGTTTGGCACCAACACCGACGTGACCGAATTGCGCGCGCTGCAGCAGCGGCTGAGCAACAGCGAGGAGGAGCTGCGCATCCAGGCGGAAAGCCTGCCGCAGCAGGTATGGACGGCCAGCCCCGACGGCGCGGTGGACTTCTACAACCACCGCACGACCGCGTACCTGGGCGAGTCGATGGAGAAAAACGGAACGGCTTACTGGCTCAACTTTGTGCACCCCGACGACCGCCTCCGGGTGCAGGAGCGGTGGCAGGCCGCCATTTCCAGCCAGCGCTACTACGAGGCCGAGTTTCGGCTGCGGCGCTACGATGGGCAGTACCGCTGGTTTTTGGGCCAGGCCCAGGCCCGCCGCGACCCCGGCGGGCAGGTGCTGAAGTGGTACGGCACTAACACCGACGTGCACCAGCAGCGCCAGTTGCAGGAGCAGGTGCTGGCCAGCCAGTCCCGCTTCCAGCAGCTGCTCGAAACCCTGCCCCAAATGACCTGGACGGCCAACTCCAGCGGCAGCGCCACCTACTACAGCCAGCGCTGGTACAAGTTCACCGGGGCCACGTTTGAACAGCTCCAGAACTGGGGTTGGGAACAGCTCGTGCACCCCGACGACCTGTTTGGCACCCTGAACAAGTGGAACCACAGCCTGGCCACGGGTGAGGCCTTTGAGGATGAAAGCCGCTGGCGCGACCAGCACGGCCAGTATCGCTGGTTTCTGGTGCGGGGCGAAGCCATTCGGGACAAGCACGGCGCGATATCGGTGTGGGTGGGTGCCCACACCGATATCCACGAATTTAAGCAGGTGCGGCAGCAGCTCGAAGCCCAGAACGCCCGCCTCACGCGCACCAACGAGGACCTCGACAACTTCATCTACACGGCTTCGCACGACCTCAAGCAGCCCATCAACAACATGGCCGGCATCTTTGAGGAGCTCACCCGCACGGCCTACTTCCGCGACCCCGACGCCATCAAGCTCATCAGTTACTTTGAGCGCGCCCTGGCCCGGATTTATGGCACCATCGACGACCTCAGCGCCATTGTGCAGGTGCAGCGCCAGCAGCAGGAAATGCCCGCCGAAGCCGTGGAGCTGGCCCCGCTGGCCGACGAAGTCATCAGCAGTCTGCAGGACCAGGTGCGGCAGCTCGGGGCCACTTTCGAGCTGGACTTTGCCACCTGCCCGATGGTTGATTTCGTGCGCCTCCACTTGCAAAGCGTATTCTTCAACCTCATCAGCAACTCCCTCAAGTACGCTGTGCCCGGCCGCCCACCCTGCATCCGCCTCCGCAGCACCCCCGACCTGCTCACCGGCCGCCCCATCATCACGGTGCAGGACAATGGCCTGGGCATCGACCTGGAGCGGTTCGGGCCGCAGCTGTTCCAACTGTTCCGCCGTTTTCACTCCCACGTCGAGGGCACCGGCATGGGCCTCTACCTCATCAACCGCGTGGTGCAGAATCGGGGCGGCCGGCTGGAAGTCAGCAGCGTGGTGAATGAGGGCACCACGTTTCGTATCTATTTGTGAGGTTGGCGGTTCGCTTGGCGAGTCGAACAATGTCATGCCGAGCTTGTCGAAGCATCTCTGCCGCGTAACAAATCCACTCAATTGGTTTACTTGCGCAGTAGAGATGCTTCGACAAGCTCAGCATGACGTTTTATTAGTTTAACCGCCCCAAACCTTACCTCTTTGCTCCAGTCCAAACTCCCCGACGTCGGCGTCAGCATCTTCACCCAAATGACCCTGCTGGCCCAGGAAACCGGGGCCATTAACCTGGCCCAGGGCTTTCCGGACTACGACCCGCCGCAGGAATTGCTGGAGGCGCTGGCCCGCCACGCCCGCACGCCCGGCCACCATCAGTACGCGCCCATGCCGGGCCTGCCGCGGCTGCGCGCCGCCATTGCCACCCAGGTAGCCCGCCTGCACGCCAATGCCCCCGCCCCCGACCCGGCCACCGAAATCACCGTCACGGCCGGGGCCACCGAGGCGCTGTATGCTGTGATGGCCGCCGTGGTGCGCCCCGGCGACGAAGTGGTGGTGTTTGAGCCGGCCTATGATTTATACGGGCCGGCCATCCGGCTGCAGGGCGGGGTGCCGCGCTACGTGCGCCTGCCCGCCCCGCACTTCCGGCCCGACTGGGACGCCGTGCGCCGGGTGGTGTCGCCCCGCACCCGACTGGTGCTGATAAACACGCCGCACAACCCCAGCGGGGCCATTTTCACGGCCGACGACTGGCACGAGCTAGCCCGTCTGCTGGCCGGCACCGATGCCCTCGTGCTCAGCGACGAAGTGTATGAGCACCTGGTGTTCGACGGCGCGCCGCGCATGAGCGCCCGCCAGCACCCCGAGCTGCGCGAGCGCAGCTTTGTGCTCTCGTCTTTTGGCAAAACCTACCACGCCACCGGCTGGAAAGTGGGCTACTGCATTGCCCCGCCCGCCCTTACGGCCGAGGTGCGGCGCGTGCACCAGTTCCTCACCTTTGCCGTGAGTACGCCCACGCAGCACGCCCTGGCCGACGTACTCGAGGCCGACACAACCGATGCCCACGCCCACGGCCTGACCAGCTTTTATCAGGCCAAGCGCGACCAGTTTCGCGCCCTGCTGGCGGATGCTGGCTGGGAGCTGCTGCCCGTGCCCGGCGGCTACTTCCAGCTAGCCCGCTACAGCGCGTTCGCCTCGACGGGCGACCTGGCTTTTGCCGAGTTTCTGGCCCGTGAGAAGGGTGTGGCCGTGGTGCCGGTTTCCGCCTTCTACCACGATGGGTTTGACGATGGGTTGATTCGATTCTGCTTCGCCAAAGAAGAAGCCACGCTGGAAGCAGCGGCGAAATGCCTGCGGTAAGCGGAGACGTGATGTGATAAGAGAAAAGACGAAACGTCATGCCGAGCGTAGCCGAGGCATCTCGCGTGCCGAACTAATTCAGTCGCTTGCTGCGCCGGCCTTCGTTCACCGATGCGGGCGAGATGCCTCGGCTACGCCCGGCATGACGTTCTTTGGGGCGACGCCTGACGCTTATTGAAGCTCCGCACCCTCCCATGCCCGACCTCACCGTTTCCTTCGTCCAAACCAAGCTGCACTGGCAGGACGCCGCCGCCAACCGGGCCACTCTCGATGTGGCCCTGGCTGGCCTCAGCAGTCCCACCGACCTCATCGTTCTGCCCGAGATGTTCACCACCGGCTTCAGCATGGAGGCCGAGGCGCTGGCTGAACCGATGGACGGCCCCACCGTAGCCTGGCTGCGCGCCCACGCCGCCGCCCACCACGCCGTGGTAACCGGCAGTATCATCATCGAAGAAAACGGTGCTTACTACAACCGCCTGCTTTGGGTGCGCCCCGATGGCAGCCTGAGCACCTACGACAAGCGCCACCTGTTCACGCTGGCTGGCGAGCAGCACACCTACACCCCCGGCACCACCCGGCTGGTAGAAGAGTGGCGCGGCTGGCGCATCTGCCCGCTGGTCTGCTACGACCTGCGCTTCCCCGTCTGGAGCCGCAACCAGCCCGTGCAGCCCTACGACCTGCTGCTGTATGTGGCCAACTGGCCCGCCGTGCGCCGCACCGCCTGGACGACCCTGCTCCGCGCCCGCGCCATCGAAAACGTGGCCTGCGCCCTGGGCGTGAATCGTATTGGCCAAGATGCGAATGGCCACGAATATGCCGGCGACTCTGCTTTGCTCGATGCCAAAGGCAATTATTTGGCGGAGGCCCACGCTCAACCGGGCATCTTCACCCACACCTTGCGGCGGGCCGAATTGGATGAATTCCGGGCCAATTTCGGCGCACTAAATGACGGTGATGCCTTTGAATTAGGTACCTAAAAACCCGACAATAAAAAAGCCCTGTACGGGGCTTTTTTATTGCTGATTACTGCACGGCCAGGCGCTGCACGGCGGTGGCTCCGTCGGTACCCACCACGCGCACCAGGTACACGCCGGCCGCGAGGCCTGCCAGGTTCAGGGAGTGGCGGCGTAGCGAAGCAGTACCGTTTTGCACTACGCGGCCGGTCAGGTCGAGGACGGTGAGGCGCGTGGGCATGGCGGTTTCGACGGTTGCCGTGGCGGTGGCCGGGTTGGGGTAAATGCTCAGCGCCAGGGCGCGGGCCGCCTCAGCGCGCGTGGCGGTGAGCACACGGTTGCGGGTACCGTAGCTGATGATGCCGCCGGCCTGGGTGCCCACCAGCAGTTCGGGGGCTCCGTCGCCGTTCAGGTCGGCCGCGGCCAGGCCGTAGTGCGCGTAGGTACCCTTGCCGAGGCGGGCCAGCTCAAACTGGCCATTGGCGGGGTTATACACCACATCGGTGCGCTCCGAGAAGATGGTGCTCTGGGCGCGGTAGTTCGAAAACAGGCGCAGCAGGCCGGTGGCATCGGCGGTAACTAAGTCGGCCAAGCCGTCGCCATCAAAATCGGCCACGGTGGCGCTCAGGTTGAAGGGCCGGGCCCCGGTGGCTTCGCGAATGCGCCCAAAGTCGTTATCAACGAGTACAAACGCACTATCAAGAGCCCCGCGGCCCCGGTTGCGGAAGTAGCGCAGCGCCATGCCCGGCTCGCGTACCTCGTTAGTGCCGATGAGCAGGTCGACGTAGCCATCGCCGTCCACGTCGGTGAAGCAGGGCATGTCGCCCTTGGTGTAGGGCAGCACGCCCGTAGTGGCCGGGCCCTGGGGTTTGAAACTCACCCGGTTGGCGATATTGAGTGCTGCGGGCTGGCCGGCAGCGGCCGTGTTCAGCACAAAATAGATAAGGTTGACGCCTTGGTAAAACGACGCGTAGGCCAGGTCCAGCGCCCCGTCGCGGTTCAGGTCGACCAATACCGGCTTGAGGCCCTGCATGCCCAGGGCAGCCAGGCCGAGGTAGTCGCTGCTCACGAGCTGAAACACGGGCCGGGTGCGGGTGCCCGCGTTGCGGTAGTAGCTGAGGCTGGCGCGGTACACGTTGTTCACGCGGTCGGCGTGGTTACCGATGAGCATGTCCGGCAAGCCGTCGCCGTTGAGGTCGCCGAAGGTGGGCGCGGCTCCCTCACTCACGTCAATCATCTCGCTTTGCAGGAAACCAGCGGGGCGGTAGGTGAACGTGGGCGGGCCGCCCGGGCCGTTTTCGAAGAGCTGCACGGAGTTTTTCAGGCTCACCTGGTCGGCGAGGTTGCTGACCATGTTGGGGGCCACCACCAGGTCGGGACGGCCATCGAAGTTGGCATCGAAGGAATAGCCCGCCGGGAATACAGGCACGCGCACCGGCGTAGCAGCCGAGGGAAACTGCGAGCTGATACCGGCCTGCGCGACTACCGGGGCCGCGGTGGTGCCCTGGTTGAGCAGGCGGGTGAGCTCGGGGCAATTGTCGCGGCCGTCGAGCAAGTCCTGGTCGCCGTCGCCGTCCAGGTCCACCAGCAGCAGGCTGTGGCCACCGGTGTGGTTGGGCCGGCGGGCCGTGAAGCACGGCTGGCCGTTGAACTGGTACTCGGAGCAGCCCCCACAGGCCTGAATACCGCCCCAGTTATCGGTGGCGATGGTGAAGGTGAGGGCGTTGCCGCAGGTGCCGGGGCTGGTGTTGAGGTACTGCTCGATGAACGACGAGCCGGCGAAGTCATAGGTCATGATGTCAAGCTTGCCGTCGCCGTTCACGTCCTGAATAGCGGGCAGGTTGTAACCGCCCACCACCAGATTAGCCGTGCCGGCGAAGTTGCCGGAAAACCGAATTTCATTGGCCGTCAACTGGAAAGAGGGCTGACCAGCCGCCAGCACGTTGCGAAAGATGCGAATGCCACCGTTGCCGGCGTAGGTGAACAGGTCGGGGCGATTGTCGCAATCGTAGTCGCGCAGCAAGGCCCAGCCTTCCAGGTCGGCCGGAAACAGGGTTTCGTACTGCGGCGCGTACTGCCAGCGGCGGCCGGCCGGAGTGCCCGGCGCAGCCACGCTCAGAAAGGTGTGGGCGCGGCTGCTCTCGTGGTCGAAAGCAAACAGGTCAAGCTGACCGTCGTTGTTCAGGTCGATGGTACTGAATTGGGGCGTGTTGAGGCCGCCGGCCCAGGCATTGCGAAGGGTATCGGTGCCGTGCACCACTTTAGCCACCGGCTGATACTCAAAGCCAAACCGCCCGCCCGATTGGGCCCGGGCGGCCAGCGAAAAAGCCAGCAGCGCCAGCAACAAAGTGTAGGAACGAGGCATAGGAAGAGAATTACCGGGGAAAGCAGGAAAGAAGCGCCGCGCTTGCTACAAAAATCACGCCCACCTTTGCGGTAAGTTACATTCCCTTTGTCACTTTTGCTTATGCCCACGCCGCTCTATTCCCAGTACTTAGCCACCGGTGGCCAGGTCAGCACCGATTCGCGCCAGCCCCAGCCCGGCACCTTATTCTTCGCGCTCAATGGCCCCAGCTTTCGGGGGGCTGATTTCGCCGCACAAGCCCTGGAGAAAGGGGCCCGCCACGCCGTTATCGACGATGCCGCCCTGGCTGCCACCGACCCGGCCCGCTACACCTTCGCCCCCGACCCGCTGCTGGCGCTGCAGGAACTGGCCTGGGAGCACCGCCAACAGTTCGCTATTCCGGTGCTGGCCATCACGGGCTCGAACGGCAAAACCACCACCAAGGAGCTGCTCACGGCCGTGCTGGCCCAGCAGTTCCGGGTGCTGGCCACCATCGGCAACCTGAACAACCACATCGGGGTGCCGCTCACGCTGTTGCGCCTGCGCACCGGCGAGCATGACTTTGCCGTGATTGAGATGGGAGCCAACCACCGGGGCGAAATCGCAAGCTATTGCGCCTACACCGAACCGACCCACGGCCTCATCACCAACATCGGCAAGGCCCACCTCGAAGGCTTTGGCGGGGCCGAAGGCGTAGCCCTGGGCAAGGGCGAGCTGTTCGATTACCTGGCCCGTACCGGCGGCACCGCCTTCGTAAACACGCTTGATGCCCGCCTGCCCGGCCTGGCCGCCGCCGTGCCCACGCGCCTCACCTACCCCAGTCCGGCTGATATTTACCCGGCTATACTCCTCTCGGCCGACCCCGCCGTGGCCCTGCGCCTGGCCGATGGCACCGACGTAGCCGCCCAGCTTACCGGCGACTATAATTTTCCCAATCTAGCCGCCGCCGCCGCCGTGGGCCAGCATTTCGGTATCTCAACCGATAAAGTGGCTACCGCGCTGGCGCGCTACAATCCGCAAAACAACCGCTCGCAGCTGGTGCGCACCGCTGCTGGCAATGAGCTGGTGCTGGATGCCTACAACGCCAATCCCAGCAGTATGGCTGCCGCCCTGCGCAGCTTCGCGGCGCGCCCGGCAGCAGCCAGCCAAACCAAGCTCGTGCTGCTCGGCGACATGTTTGAGCTGGGCGACGAGAGCGCCGCCGAGCACCGCCAGCTGGGTCAGCTACTCGCGGAGCTGCGGCTGCCCCAGGTGCTGCTCATCGGCCCGGAAATGACTTTGGCCGCCGCCGAAGCGCCGAGAGCCCAGCACTTCACTACCAAAACCGCAGCGGCTGACTGGCTACGGGCAAACCCCATGCGCGGCCAGCAAGTGCTGATAAAAGGCAGCCGCGGCATGGCCCTGGAAACGCTGGTGGAACTGCTGTAGCGAGTGAGTGAGGGAGGGAGGGAGTGACTGAGCACCGTTTAAACGTCACTCAGCCACTCCCTCCCTCAGTCACTCACTAGAACGGGCTCACGAAATCCTTGAACATCGGCAGCTCATCATCCTTCCCCGACACCAGCGGGTGGACCTCCGTGCCCCAGTTGATATTCAAATCGGCATCGTCCCAGCGCAGGCCACCTTCGACGGTGGGCGCGTAGTAGTCCGAGCATTTATAGAGAAAGGTGGTGTTGTCCTCCAATGCCATGAAGCCGTGGGCGAAGCCAATGGGAATGTAGAGCAAATTGCCGCGCTCCGCCGATAGCTCCACCAGCTGGTGCCGACCGTAGGTGGGCGAATCCGGGCGCAAGTCCACGGCCACGTCGAGGGCGCGGCCCTGACCTACGCGCACCAGCTTGGCCTGAGCGTGGGGCGGGCGCTGGAAATGCAG
Organism: Hymenobacter frigidus; assembly: GCF_014640435.1. Lineage (GTDB taxonomy): Bacteria > Bacteroidota > Bacteroidia > Cytophagales > Hymenobacteraceae > Hymenobacter > Hymenobacter frigidus. The sequence continues at coordinate 38,202 of NZ_BMGY01000022.1, forward strand.
GCCGCGCAGCACGCCTTTTTTGGAGTTCGACTGGTTGTCCTGCACCCATTGGGCATCGGCCCCGGCCTGGGCCATGAGCTTGGCGCTGAAAGTTTCAAAAAACACGCCCCGGTCGTCGGCAAATACGCGGGGGGTGAACTCGACCAGGCCGGCCAGGGGGTGCTGCTTTACTTCCATCGGGGCAAAGGTAGAAAGGTGAGATGCACTGTTTGTGCCCGGCACACAAAAATCAAAACCTTCAGCCCGTCCTGCCGAGCGCAGCCGAGGCATCTCGCCCGCATCGATGCAACGATTGAGTCACTGCCCCACGCGAGATGCCTCGGCTGCGCTCGGCAGGACGTTCTTTTCAGTAGTACGGGCTTTTTCAACCATTCCTACTGCACGGCCGCCACGGCCGCTAGGTACTGCTCCAGCACCAGCTTTTCGTCGAATTTGGTTTCGGCGAGGTAGCGGCTGTTCTGGCCCATGCCCTGCAAATCGGCGTCGGACAGGCGCAGTACCTGGAGCATTTTGGCGGCCAAATCCTCGCCGCTGCGCACCTGGCAGAGGTAGCCGTTGCGGCCGTCGACCACAGTTTCGCGGCAGCCGGGCACGTCGGTAGTTACCAAGGGCTTGCCCACGGCCGCCGCTTCGAGCAGGGTTTTGGGAGTGCCTTCGCGGTAGCTGGGCAGCACCACGCAGTCGGCGCGGTGCAGGTAGGCGGCCACATCATCGGAACGGCCCAGGTACTCGATGTCACCGGTTTTCAGCCATTCTTCGAACGTGGCGCGGGGCACGCCCACGCCGCCGGCCTCGTCGAGGCCGCCGAGCAGCTGAACGCGCGTGCCGGGCACGGCCGCCCGGATGATTTTGGCGGCTTCGAAGTACTCCACCACGCCTTTTTCATACAGCACCCGCGCCACCATCAGGAACGCGAACGGGGTTTGGCGGGTGAACTGCGCGACGGGCCGGAACTTACCGGTATCGACGCCGGAGCCGGGCAGCAGGCCGGTTATTTCGCGGCGCACCAGGCCGTTGTCGAGGAACAGCTGCCGGTCGTCGCCGTTCTGGAAAAACACCTTGGCCGGGAAGCGAAACGCGAAGCGGTAGAGGCCCAGCGCAATTTTGCTCACGAAGTTTTTGACGATGAACACCGTACCCAGCCCGCTCACGTTGTTGATGCTGGGGATGCCCGCCAGCCGGGCCGCGATGCTGCCGTAGATGTTGGGCTTGATGGTGTAGTGCAGCACCACATCGGGCTTTTCACGCTTATAAATCCGGTAAAAGCGGTGCGTGAGAGCCGCGTCTTTCACCGGATTGGTGCCCTTGTTTTCCATCAGAATGGGCACGAACCGGCAGCCCAGCTCGGTTTCGAGGCGCGCGGAGTAATCATCGGGCGGAGCAATGGCTAGCACTTCGTGGCCGGCGGCCTGCAGGGCCCGCACGAGGCTGGCGCGGAAATTCCAGATATTCCAGCTGGTGTTGATGACAATGGCGACGCGCAAGGGAATGACTGAGTGAAGGAGTGAGGAAATGAGGGAGTAATTAGGGACAAAGGTCGGGCCTACGGGCCTTTGCCGGCCAGGTTGCCAAATTCACTCGGTCGCTCCGTCACTCATTCGCTCGCCATGCCGGTACTTTGTGGCCCGCTTGTGTGTTACTCATGTCATGAACCTCCGACTACCCGCGCTTTTGCTGCTTTTGCCGCTGCTGCCGCACCAGGCCCCGGCCAAGCCGCCGCTGCCGCCCGGCCAACTCCTCTTCCAACAAAATTGCGTGCGCTGCCACGGGGCCAACGGCAAGCGCGGCCTCAACGGCGCGCACGACCTCACCAAAAGCAACCTTAACGATTTTGGGCGCACGTACCTCGTCGTGAACGGCATGGGCAAAATGCCCGCTTTTGGCAAAAAGCTCACGGCGGCCCAGGTGCAGCAGGTGGTGGCGTACTCGCTCACACTGCGCTAAGTTCGCTGGGCACCTGTTTTTCCCGTCCCTGCGTAAGGGACTTTACTAGCATAATCAACTACTCATGGCAAATACCCAATCCGGCGGCCGCAAGCCCGGCAACAGCACCCGCCACGTCGGCGCCGTCGACGGCGTGAAAGGCCGGGCGGGCCGCATCCTCCTGAAAGCGGCCGACAACGGCACCTACGAAACCGCCAAGGAGCACGAAACCGCCGTGCTGATATCGGTGCCGCCGCGCCGCCAAAGCGAAGCCCAGACCACCGAATACCTCGATGAGCTGGCTTTCCTCATCGAAACGGCCGGCGCAACGGCCACCAAGCGCTTTGTGCAGCGCCTCGAAAAGCCCGACATCCGCACCTACGTGGGCGAGGGCAAGCTGGCCGAAATAAAGGCCTACGTGCAGCACGAGGGCACCAGCATGGTGGTTTTCGACGATGACCTCTCCCCTTCCCAGCTACGCAACCTGGAAGCCGAGCTGCTGGTGAAAATCGTGGACCGCTCGCTGCTGATTCTGGATATTTTTGCCCTGCGGGCGAAATCGGCCACCTCGCGCACGCAGGTAGAGCTGGCGCAATATCAGTACCTGCTGCCCCGCCTCACCGGCCTCTGGACTCACCTGGACAAGCAGCGGGGCGGCGTGGGCATGAAGGGCCCCGGCGAAACCGAGATTGAAACCGACCGCCGTATCGTGCGCGACCGGATTGCCTTTCTCAAGGAAAAGCTCGAAGACCTCGACAAGCAGAGCCACACCCAGCGCAAAAGCCGCGGCGGTACCATCCGGGTGGCGCTGGTGGGCTACACCAACGTGGGCAAAAGCACCCTGATGAACGTGCTGGGCAAGGCCGATGTCTTCGCCGAAAACAAGCTGTTTGCCACCGTGGATGCCACCACGCGCAAAGTCGTGCTCGAAAACACGCCGTTCTTGCTGTCCGACACGGTTGGGTTTATTCGCAAGCTGCCCACCAAGCTTATCGAAAGTTTCAAGAGCACGCTCGATGAGATTCGCGAAGCCGACATGCTGCTGCACGTTGTAGACATTTCGCACCCCAACTTCGAGGAGCAGATTCAGGTGGTGAACGACACGCTGAACGAAATTGGTGCGGCCGACAAGCCCACGCTGCTGGTGTTCAACAAAATTGACCAGTACAAGCAGGACGACGCCGAGATGGACCCCTTCGGTGAAGTGCTGGACGCCGAGGATGACGGCACCGCCGCCCGCCCACCGCTGGCCCAGCTGCAAGCCACCTACATGGCCAAGATGCACGACCCGGTGGTATTCATCTCAGCGCAGGAACGCACCAACATGGAGGAGCTGCGCGAGCTGCTGGGCAAGCGCGTGGTGGCCCTGCACCAGCAGCGCTACCCGCACCAGGCCGCGGCTTACGGCGAGTAATAGCCCGGCCAATTGCCAGACCAAGCGCCCAGTCCTAACCCGGCTGGGCGCTTGGCTTTGGGCCCAGCCCCATTATCTTGCCACCCATTTTTCATCCAATCGCCGTTGGCGACGGCCTCAGCGGGTCCTTTCGCGTAAGGGAGCAAGCTGGACCATTCAGGACCGTTTTACTATGCGTTATTCGTCGATTATTCGGGTGGGGCTGCTGGGAGCCGTTGTGGCCGGGGCAGCCGGTGGGACCCGGGCCCAGGACGTGCCGCGCACCTACCCCCCCGCCGCACCTCTCACCCCCGACACGGCCGCCAACAATGCCAGCCTTGGCGATAAGCAGCGGTTTGCCAACCCTTCAGTGCTGGGGATGGGCCCGAGTAAGGGCTTGGTGGTGCGCTACGAGCGGATGCCCACCTTCGGGGTGTCGTCGTCGGCGCAGGTGGTGGGCATTCAGAACTACGCCGGCGAAATCAGCAAAAATGCCCGTCTTTCCATCAAAGGCTACATTCCGGCCTGGAACCACCCGCACCTCAAGGTTATCGTGGGCCTGAGCTACGAGCGGGAAGAATTCCAGTTTAAGAAGATGCCCACCAACTACGAGCTCTTCGATAACATTGAAAATAAGGGCCTGAAAAGCACCGCAGCCCAAATTGCCGTTATCCGGCCCGTGAATGACGTGCACTGGTACCTGGTCCGGGTGAAGGGCGAGCTGGCCGGCGACTACACGTCCCGCGAGCTCACCAGGGCCGACTACTCCCGCTTCTCGGCCGAGGCCATCTACGGCTGGAAGCGCAGCCCCAATTTCTCGTGGGGCGTGGGCTTTCAGTACGGCTACACGTTTGGACGGCTTAGCCTGTACCCGGCCGTGATTTACAACCGCACCTTTAACGCCCGCTGGGGCGTGGAGGCGCTGGCCCCGGCCCGCCTCACGCTGCGCTACAATGCGAATTCCAACTCCATTTTCTACGCCGGCTACACGGTAGATGGCTACAATTACATCGTGCACCTGCGCACCCCGCTGGCCCGCAAAAACCCGGACGGCAGCTCCGATGCCAACACCACCCCGCTCCGCACCCTGGAGCTACGCGAAACCGAAGTAAAATTCCGCCTGCGCTGGGAACATGAAGTCTTCAGCTTTCTCTGGATGGGGGCCGAGGCCGGCTACCGCTACAACTACGCCTTTGATGCCTTTGACCGCACCAACGCCGACCGGCTGAAAATCATCGATTCGAAGTTCAACGGTGCCCCTTATGCCAGCCTGGAGCTGTTTATAACGCCACCGCGCAAGCTGCTGGAAAAAGCCGGCGTACGTCGCTAATACGCACGCCAGCAACCGGATAGCCCAATCACAACAAAGCGCCCCGGTGGGCACCCATTGGGTGCCCACCGGGGCGCTTGCTTTCGGGGTGTTTTCTTGCCTTACAACCCGAGGTTGTACACGGCCTTCAGGTACACGAAAGCGCCGTTGAAGCCCATTTGCACGGGGGCGTAGGCGTACACGTCGCGGTTGGCGGGAAAAGGTGAGGCCACTCCAAAGCGGTTCTGGAAATACTGCTCAAAGGCGGCGCGACTCTTAAATCCGCCGGGAGCCACGCCGTTGGAGGCCGCTTCGTCGATGGTATTCGGCTTCACGTTCAGCAGGTTTTGGGCACCCAGCGTCAGGCCCAAGGCCGTGGTAGCCTGAAAGCTCACGAGCAGGTCGGTGACGACGCGCGGCTTGAACACCAGCAGGTAGCCGCCGAAATCATACAGCTTTGGGTCGGAGGGGGGCACATCGTAGTAGCTCACCTTACCAAAAAGCGTATTGCGTAGGCCTACGCCCAGCTTGCCACGGGTGTAGTTGAGACCGAGCAGAATCTTGCTGGCCGGGCTACCGGTTTCGATAAGCGAAAGCTGGCGCGGGTCGATGTAGTTGGTAGTCGGGTTGTCGTCTTCCTGCAAGCTGCGGAAGTTGGCCGGAATGTTCTGCCGCAGGATGCGGGTGCTGGTGAAGTTGGCAGCCGTGGTTACCGCCAATTGGCCGCGGCTGAGGGCGTGGCGGTAGCTGGCCACCAGGTCGAGGCCGCGGGTGCGGGTGTCTAGGTCATTAGTGAAGAACCGGGCAGCGTCCACCCGGGCGGTGGCGAAGTCCTGCTTCAGCTTCGGGTTGAAATCGAAAGATTCCTTATTCAACAGGCCGGATAGGGTGATGCGGTCGTTGATTTCAATCTGGTACACGTCGGCCGTGAGCGAGAATGAGGACGCAGGCGTCAGCACCAATCCGGCGCTGTAGTTGATTGATTTCTCGGCGAACAGTTCCGGGATTCCCACGGCCACGCGCAACGGGTCCTGGTTGTTAAAAATGCCGTCGTAGGTTACGCCGCTCACTCCCGGCCGCTGCGTAACCTGGCGGTAGAGCACCTGCTGCAGCGAGGGCGCCCGGAAGCCCGTGTTGAAAGCGGCCCGCAAGGCCAGGAATTTGGTGGCCTGCACCCGCGTGGCGGCCTTGTAGATAAAGGCCGAGCCGAAGGAAGAATAGTTCTCGAAGCGCAGCGCGCCGCTCACCACCCACCGCTTGGTAATGTCGGCTTCCACGTCGAGGAATGCGCCCACGTTGGTGCGGCTGCCCACTACGGCCGATGCCTCGCCGAAGCCGCTGAAGCCCTGGGCCCCCTGCTTGGCGCGGGAATTGTTGTCGTACTCCGCTTCGGCCCGCTCGTCGCCGCGCATAATTTCGTAGCGGTCGGCCCGAAACTCGCCGCCGAAGGCCACGTTGGTACCGGCCAGCACCTTGTCAAAGAACCGGTTGACGGTGGCGTTGGTCACATTCTGCAAAAACTGGAAGCCGCCGGCATTGTCAAACACCGTGGGCGAGGTAGCCGCCAGCGAGGCATTCACCGTGTTGGCCAGGTCGTACTGCATCCGGTTGTAGCCGGTGGTGTTGCTCAGGTCCAGGGTCCAGTGGTTGGGGCCGCTGCGGCCGAACGCGACGCCCAGCGTGGCTGACCCGTCATTAATTCGGGTGTTCACCTCGGGCTGGTAGCCGTTGGGAAACAGTTCGGCAACTACTTCATTGGGCTGCCGGGCTTTCAGCACCCACGGCGTAGCCGCCTGCCCGCGGCGAAAGTTATACCCCCCAAAGCCGTAGAAAGCCAGCCAGTCGGTGGCTACTACCCGGGCATTGAGCAGGCCGCGCACGTTGCGCACGCGGGCGTCACCGTTGCGCTGCACAAAATCATTGTAGGTTTTGCCGGCGGCGGCCAGGGCGGCTTGCTCAGCGGCCGGGTTATTGGCCACAAATACGGGCGTCACCAGCGGGTTGCGGTTGTAGCCGCGGATGGTGCGGTCACGGTAGTCGGCATCGGCCGTCAGGTTCAAAAAGCCTTTCTGGCCCAGCCGAAAGCCCTTGTTCACGCCCAGCAGCGTCGACAAGCCGTCGCCCGCGCTCGTAATGCCCGTATTGAGGAGCACGCTGCCGGCGTGGTTGTCACTTTTTAGGCTGATGTTCATCACGCCGGCAATGGCATCGGAGCCGTACTGAGCGGCGGCTCCGTCGCGCAGCACTTCCACCCGCTCCACGCCCAGGCTCGGCAGGGTGTTCAGGTCGGTACCCACGCTGCCCAGGCCACGGTCGCTGAGCAGGTTCACCAGGGCCGTGGTGTGGCGGCGCTTGCCGTTCACCAGCACCAGCATCTGGTCGGAGCCCAGGCCCCGCAGGTTGGAAGGGTCCACGTGGTCGGAGCCACCGGCCCCCGTCTGGCGGGTCGAGTTGAAGGCCGGCACGGTGTACTGAAGCAGTTGCGTCAGGTCGGTTTGGGGCACGCTGCGCACCAGCGTGGCCACGTCCACCACGTCAACTGGTACCGCTGATTCCAGCGCGGTCCGGTCATCGCGGCGCGTACCTACGGCCACCGTTTCCGGGTTCAGCACCACGGCCAACGACGTGGTCTCATCTGCCTTCAAATATACGTTGGTGATATTCTGAGCGCGGAATCCGGATTGCTGCACCTGCACGATGTAGGGTCCGCCAGCTACTAAGCCAGTCACGGCAAAGCGGCCGGTTTCGTTGGTGGTGGTGGTGCGGCGGGTGCCGGTAGCCAAGTAGTATACCGTAACAAGAGCCCCCGCCAATGAGGGGCCAGCGGCCGCCTCGTTGGCCGAAACCACCTGGCCGCTTAGGCTGGTACCAACTGGGGCAATGGTCGCCGTGGGTGGGTTGGCCGGTCCTTCCGGCGCTTGGGCATAAGCAGTCGAGAAAGGTAGTCCGGCGCTCAGCAACAGGCCGAGCAACCGGGGACAGCGAGTAAAATGCGTCATGTAAAATAGTTTGGTATTAAATCGTGTGGCAACCTTAATCAATGATGATACAAAAGGTTTAGCATCGGCAGTCAGCTTAGGACTGATTTTAATACTTTCCAGTGATAGATTGCGGAGAAAATATCCCGGAAAACCCCAGTTTGTCTCAATTTTCCAATCCCAAAAGTTTATTGGCTCGTCATTAAAAAAATTATTCGCCTGACAGTCAATAAGTATTTTACTATCAGCTGTTTTCGAACCCCATAATCGGAATCTTTTTCTTTAAAATCATCAACTTTTTTGAGCTTGCCTAGTTGGACAATCCTGACAACCAATCTATTTCTTCTTTATCCAATGAAAAATTCCTACGCCTACTTGGCTCTCGCAACCGTTGGCCTGCTGGCATCGTGCAGCAAAAAGGAAGAAGCTGCGCCTGCGCCAACAACCACCACGCTCTCGGCTACCATCAACGGTGCGCAGCAAGTACCCGCCAACAACTCCACCGCAACGGGCACCTTTACCGGCACCTACGTTAGCACCAGCAAGCAGCTAACATACACCGTTACTTACCAGGGCCTTACCCCTTCTGTCGCGCACATTCACACGGGTGCACCAGGGGCCACCGGCCAGGTCGCCATTCCCTTCGCCAACCTGGCCTCACCCATCACGGGCACGGTTACGCTCACTCCCGAGCAAGCCGACAACCTGCTGAATAACCGCATGTATGTGAACATTCACACCGCCGGTACTTACAGCGGTGGTGAAATTCGCGGCGATATCAAGAAGTAACATAATTACGTAGCAGCTTGGCGGATATTTCGGCCAAGCCGTTCACAGAACAGGCCCGCTACCTCCGTAGCGGGCCTGTTCTGTGAACGACAAATTGGGCTAACTACCGCCGTTTCTTCAAGCTTTTCAGCCACGCATACGTTGCTTCCTGGGCCCGCAGCGGTTTGGCACCGGCAGCGGGCTGGATGAAGTTGTTCTCAAAGTCGCGGGCCTTCACGGTGTCGTGCCGCTGCAAGTCGAGCAGGTGGCGCACTTCGGCGCGCAGGGCTTCATCGAAGATGGGGAAGGCCACTTCCACGCGCCGGTCAAGGTTGCGGGTCATCCAGTCAGCCGACGACACGTACACCTTTTCCTCGCCGCCGTGGGCAAACACGTACACCCGGCTGTGCTCCAGGTAACGGTCCACAAGGCCACGCTGCTGAATATTTTCGCTCAGGCCCGGCTGGCCGGGCACCAGGCAGCCAATGCCCCGCACAATGAGCTCGACCCGCACGCCGGCCTGGCTGGCGGCATAAAGCTTGGCAATCATGCCTTCATCCTGCACGGCGTTCAGCTTGAGCAGAATGTAGGCTTCGTGACCTTTTTTGGCCTGCTTGATTTCGTAGTCAATCAGGGCGGTGAGGCCGGGGCGCAGGCCAAAGGGCGCCACCAGCAGGTGCTCCAGCGCGGGCACCACGCTTTGGTCGAGCAGGTAGCCGAACACGGCGGCGGCTTCGCGGGTCAGCCGCTCATCGGCCGTAAACAGGCCGTGGTCGGTATACACCTCACTGGTACTCTCGTTGAAATTGCCGGTGCTGAAGTAGGCGTAGCGGCGGGCGGTATCGTCGGCTTCGCGGCGGGCAATGAGCAGCAGCTTGCTGTGCACCTTGAACTCGGGCGGCGAGAAGATGACCTGCGCGCCCGCCCGCTGCAGCTTCTCGGCCCAGAACAGGTTCGACTCTTCATCGAAGCGGGCTTTGAGCTCCACCACCACCGTCACCTGCTTGCCGTGCTTGGCCGCTTTGAGCAGGGCTTTCACCACGGCGCTTTTGCTGGCCACGCGGTAGAGCGTGATGCTGATGGCCGACACGCGCGGGTCGGCGGCGGCTTCGGCCAGCACCCGCGTCACGTAGTCGAACGACTGGTAGGGCGGGTGCAGCAGGTGGTCGCGCTGGCCAACGGCATCGAGCAGGCTGCCCGTGCGCGGTAGCGTGGGGTGCGGCAGCGCCGGCCGGGGCGGGTACTGAAACCGGGCCTCATCGAACGTGGGAAAGCCGAAAAAGTCCCGGAAATTGTGGTAGCGGCTGCCCTCCACCAGTTCCTCGTCGCCGATGCCGGTTTTCTGCTTGATGGCCCGCAGGGTTTCCGCGGGCATGGCGGGGTCAAACAGCAGGCGGGCCGGAAAGCCGGTTTCGCGCTTGCCCAGGCTGCTGCGGATTTTCTCCATCAAGTCGCCCGACACTTCTTCTTCGATGTCCAGCTCGGCATCACGCGAGAGCTTGATGGCGTTGACCTCCACCCGCGCGTAGGCCGGGAACATGGCCGCCGCCCCCACCCGCACCACGTCGTCGAGGAACAGCACGTACCGTTCCTCGCCTTCGTCGGGCAGGCGCACGAAGCGACCGCCGTGGCGCTTGGTGGGCAGCTCCATTATCAGCACACGCTCGGCTTCGGCTTTCTTGCTTTTCGCCAGGAGCTGGCTCAGGAAGAACGTGAGGTACACGGTCTGGTCCTTGAGGAACAAGTGGTGCAGCGTGTCGTCGAGCACCACGGGCGAGAGTAGGTCGCGCACGTTTTCCTCAAAGTAGCGGGCCGTCCACTCGCGTTGCGTCTCGCTGAGTTCGGCCTCGCTCAGCAGGTGAATGTGCTGGGCCGTGAGCGCGGGCAGCAACTGCTCGCGGAACGTGGCCCCAAACTCTTGCTGCTGCCGGGACACTTCGGTCAGCACCTCGCGCAGCTGCCGTTTGGGGCTTTCGCCCAGCTTGTCCCGGGTTTTCTTCTTCAGCTTGCTCAGCCGGCGCAGCGTGGCCACCCGCACCTTGAAAAACTCATCGAGGTTGCTGCTGAAAATAGCCAGAAACTTCAGCCGCTCCAGCAGCGGCACGGTGGGGCTCTGAGCTTCTTGCAGCACGCGGGCGTTGAAACGCAGCCAACTCAGGTCGCGGGAAAGGGTTTTCAATTGGGGGGGATGGATTGAGGATTAACAGGACATCGTCCTTTTTTCGCTGCTCCAAGCAAGCGGCGCTTACTCCACATTGCGCGGGTAATCGTAGAAATAAAACTCGGCGTTCACCTGGCTCACCTCCTCCCAATGGTCGCAGGAAAAGCGCAGGCACACCACGGCGGCGGTGGGCATCTCATTCAGCGAGGAGGGCGACAGCACGTTGGCCACCCCGGTAATGGTGGGGTTGTGGCCCACCAGCAGGACCGAACCAGCGGCATCGGGCAAGTCCTTGATGATGGCGAGCAGGTCATCAACCTCAGCCCCGTAGATGCCGGGCTCTACCTTAATTTTTTCGTGTGGAAACTGCATCTCGCGGGCCACCAGCAAAGCGGTGCTCATGGCACGCACGGCCGGCGAGCTCACAATAATGTCGGGGTGAATCTGGCGCTTGGCCAGGGCCTGACCCATCAGAGGCGCATCGTCGCGGCCACGGTCGTTGAGGGGACGTTCCTGGTCACTGAGCTCATCGAAGCTCCAGCTGGATTTAGCGTGGCGAAGAAGATATAGAGTTTTCATGGGGACGAAGCTAACGGCGTTTTGCTTACCCTGGGTGTTAGGAAAAGGTTATGCCGGGTGGAAAATGAAAACCAGCCAATCGAGCGCGGTCAATCGGAACCAGTCAGGTTGAGCGCTGAGCAGCATGACATCCATGCTTAACATTCCTGGTGTTTAACGTCCACCCGTTGTCATAGAAAAGGCCTCGGCTGTTGAGCCGAGGCCTTTCGAAACAGGTGTGCAACGCCGTGCGCGTGGCCCTGTGGCTACTCCTTCACGAAGCGCTGGTGGGTGGTGCCGGCAGCATCGGTCACGCTCAGCAGGTAAACGCCGGCGCGCAGCATCGACACGTCCAGCTGGCCGTCGGTGAAGCTCAGGCCGCGCACTTCAGCACCGCGCAAGTCGTGCACGCGCACCGAGAATGCCCGCTCGGCGTCGGCGCTCAGTGGGCGGGCAATGCTCAGCACGTTGGCGGCTGGGTTAGGGTACAGGGTGTACTGCTCAGCCGAGCCGTTGGGGTTGGCCAGGCGGGCCGTAGCGCCGCTGGTGCGGGCCGTACCACCGGTGATGTTGACGGTGTAGTCTTCGGTTTCGCCGTAGCTGTAGGTGCCGCAGCTGGTGGTGGCCGAGTTGTCGCTCAGCACTACGCGCAGGCGGGTAGCCCCGCTCTTGGCCAAGGCGGGCACTGTGAAGCTGCCCGTGCGAATAGCGGTGCTGGTGCTGCCAGCGGCATTCACCACCAACTCACCGGCATCGGTGAACACGCCGTTCTGGTTGTAGTCGATGTATACTTTCACGTACTCGGTGTAGGCCGTGCCCACGAAACCCGCCGAGAAGCTCACGGTCTGGGCCGAGCCCGCGGCTACGCTGGTGCTCAAGGCCGTGCCGTTGTAGTAGCCGGCATCAGCACCCGAGGTGCGGGCAATGGTGCCCAGCTTCACGTAGTCAATAAACTCGTAGGCCACGCTGGTGCCCTTGCTGGCGCAATAAGCAACGGTGGGGGGAGGCGTGGTGCCGCTGGGGACCGTGCCGCCCGCCGAGGTGAGCAGGCTGGCGCGCGCGCCACCGGTGCTAAACAAGGCATTCATGCGGGAGCTCTGGCCGGTCGAGAACATGTACATGGCCGCGTCGTCGGTGTAATCCATGTAGTCCATGAACATGTCGCCGTTCGGGCCGTTCGAGCAGGAGACCTGTGGGAAAACGGGCTTGCCGTAATTCTCATCGGCTTGGTTAGGGGTGTCGGCTACGTTGTCGGTGCCAGTGCAGGCCGTTCCGTCATCGCCCCAGATATGGCTCAGGTTCAGCCAGTGGCCTACTTCGTGGCTGCCGGTGCGGCCCAGGTTAAAGGGTGCGGTCACGGAGCCGGTGCGGCCAATGTACACGGGTGAAATCACCACGCCGTCGGTGGCCGCCGCGCCGCCGGGAAACTGGGCATAGCCCAGGATGCCGCCGCCGATAGTGCCCACCCACAGGTTGAGGTACTGGCTGGCGTTCCAGGCGTCGAGGCCGCCCGTGCTTGCTTTCTTGATTTTATCGGCCGTGCCCCACGTGGTAATGGTGCTGCTCTTGCGCTCGATGCCGTTGGTAGCGGTGCCGGCCGGCGTGCGCTTGGCCAGCACGAACTGAATGCCTGCGTCGGCGGCGAGGCCGGCAAATGCGGCGGGCACCTTACCCGCATCAGCGTTCAGTTTGTGAAAGTCCTCGTTCAGCACGTCAATCTGCGACTGAATCTGGGCATCGGAAATGTTTTCAGTAGTCGTGCTGTACAGCACGTGCACCACCACCGGAATGGTCACGGTGATGGCGCTGGTGCGCTGGGCAGTGCCCACTTGCCGGGCCGCGAATTTCAACGCCTCGTTGTTGATGGCGCTCATGCGCTGAGCCAAACCGGGGTCAGCCGCCAGCTGGGCCTGCAACACTGCGTCGGTGGCGCAACTGCGATGAGCGGGAGCCTGCGCGTTGGCCGGAGCGGAAACAAGCGCCAGACCAGCTAAGCCCAATGCCAGGGAGTAAACATTTTTCTTCATATAAAATGGTGTTATTGAAGCTATTTAGTAATTTTTTAGTCGGTCATGCCGAGCGCAGCCGAGGCATCTCGCTCGGGCCGTCCGGGCCGTTCAACGAGGCAGGCGAGATGCCTCGGCTACGCTCGGCATGACGGTTAATTCGTTTTTTTTGAATTCCTAAACAGCTTCTTAGTTAAGAATGAGTAAAGAGCTGCAAGCTATTATTTTATTTTGCCATATTGGCAATAAAATTCCGGCACTTGGGGCAATATTTTTTAATATTAGCAACATAGAACCAATAAGCTGGCATTATCAATAGAATTGTCAGTTAATATTCATACTAAACCTGTCTTTATTCGCTAACTATTTTGGCTATGCGTTAACTGCCAAATTACCAGTTTGCTAGAACGCAAAAACGCCCTGCCGATGAGGCAGGGCGTTGCAGGGCACGCAGCGTGAAAGCGGCGGGCGGTCTATTCTTTTTCGAAGCGCTGACGCGACGTTTCGAGGCCGTTGCCAGCGGTGAGGTAGTACAGGCCCTTGGGCAGCTCGCTGATATTGAGCTGGCCGCGGCCGTCGTAGCGGGCCTGGGTCATTTCGTGGCCGCGCAGGTCATACACGCGCACCGCGTAGGAGGCCGCGTCCGTGCCGGCGGGCAGCGTCAGGGTCAGGGTGCTGGCAGCGGGGTTCGGGTAGAGCGTCACGGTCGAACTCAGGGCCGTGCGCAAGGCGGTGCCGCCGAGCGAAGTGGTGATGGCCACGCGAGCCCCGCCGGGGGCAAACAGCGCGTTCATGCGGGTGCTCTGGCCGGTCGAGAACATGTACATGCACTTGTCGTTGGTGTAGTCCATGTAGTTCATGCTCATGTCGCCGGAGTTGGCGCACGACACTTTCGGAAACACCGGGCAGCCGTAGTTTTCGGCCCCTTGGTTGGGGGTATCGGCTACTTGGTCCGAGCCGGTGCAGGCACCGCTGTCATCGCCCCAAATGTGGCGTAGGTTCAGCCAGTGGCCTACTTCGTGCGTGGCGGTGCGGCCCAGGTCGTAGGTGGTGATGTAGGTGCCGGCCGCGAATTTGGCCCGGCTCCCAAAGGCCGAATACAGCATCACTACGCCATCGGTGGCAACGGAGCCACCGGGAAACTGAGCGTAGCCCAGCAGGCCCTGGCCCAGGTTGCAGGCCCACATGTTGAGGTATTTGGTGGCATCCCAGGGATTGTCGCCGCCGCGCTTGGAATTTTTCATCGCATCGTTGGTGCTCCACGACGTGACTTTGGTTTGCTTGTGAATGATGCCGTTGGTGGCTACGCCGCTGGGGTCGCGCTTGGCCAGCACAAACTGCACGTTCGCATCGGCAGCCAGGCCGGCGTAGATGGCGGGCGTGTTGCCGGCGTCAGCGTTCAGCTTGCGGAAGTCCTCGTTCAGCACGTCAATCTGCGACTGCACCTGGGCGTCGGAGATGTTCTGGGCCGCCGTGTTGTAGAGCACGTGCACCACCACCGGGATGATAACCGTGCCGGCCGTGGTACGCTGCAGGGCCGGGTTGGCCAGCAACTGTTGAGTTTGGGTTTCGATGGCGGCCATGCGCTTGGCCTGGGTGGGGTCGGCATCGAGCTGGGCCTGCAGGGCCTCCATGGTACCGCAGGAGCGGCGCGCGATGGTTACCTCATCAAAACGGTTTGGCAGGGCGCGGCTGGCCTGCGCCTGCACAAAAAACGGGGCAGCACAACCAAGAGCGGTTAGCGCCGAAATGTAAACTTTTTTCATAAACTGCAAGAGATAAGGGGTGGAAACACACTCCCAATTTCGACAAAAAATTATTACAAACAAGTAAAAACAAGATTTTTAATTGAGAAATCCGCAATAAAAACACCCGCATTTCACTTTTACCTGCAATTATGCCGGAATACGGCAGTTCCTGAATCAGATTGTTGCCAAGGCCTTTGAACAGCGAATTCCCCAACTGCCTGCCGCGAAATCAAAAAGCATATACAGCACGAGGGCCCCGAATCGAAATCCGGGGCCCTCGTTCGACTAACTCAAACCGGCATTAAAACAGGAAGTCGAAGCCGACAAAAACCAGCTTCTCCTCCCCCACCGAATACGTGGTGTTGATGACGGCCTGCTTGAGAATATCGATGTACACGCCGCCGCCGAAGCCGCTGTGAAAGGCGCTGAAGCCGGTCCGCACGTCGTTATCGGAATACACGCGGCCCACATCGGCCAAGCCCAGGATGCCCAGCTTACCCGGAAACAGGTAGGCGTTGAAAGACAGCAGCTGGATACGGGCCTCGAAGTTGCCGTACAGGCTGCTGCGGCCCGCGTAGCGGGTGCGGCGGTAGCCACGCAGGTTGGTGGTACCGCCCAGGGTGTTGGCCTGGTAGAAGCGGTAGTCGCCAATGTTACGCGTGATGCCCAGGCGGCCGGCGTAGGTAATCTGAAACGGCAGGTTGGGCGTGAGATAGGCCCGGATTTCCGAGGTCAGGCGGCCAAACTGCAGCTGCTCGCTGTTGAGCTGGTAGTTGTACTGAAACTCGTTGTACCAGCGAATGCCAATGCGCGGATTCTTGGGCGAAGAGCTGGCGTCGAGGTTCAGGTAAAACAGGCCGCCGAGGTATTGATTGACCTGGAAATCACTGGCCCGAATGCCGAAGCGGCGGTTTTCAAAGTCGCTGCCGATGCTGTCCTTAATCACCGAGCCAATGGGGCTCTGTTCCACCCGAAACTGCTCGTACTGCGGCCCAAAGCCCGCTTTAAGGAAACTGAAGAGGTTGCGCTCCAGCGTGGGGGCAATGGTGAGCTTGTCGAAGCGCACGCGGTAGGCCGAATTCACCGTGCGGTTGGTAACGATGCCACGACGGTCGTCCTCGTTGGCCTGGTTGGCGGTGTTGTTGCCCAGGCCGAAGAAGTTATAGAGCAGCTGCGGGCCGTAGTACTGGGCCGCCACGCGCAGGTCGTACTTGCCAAAAACGCGCGTAAACTGCCCGGTGTACTTGATGTTGTAGGCACCGTTACGGGCCGGCGCGAAGTTGGCCACAATGCTCTGCTCCGACGAAAACGGCTCGCGGCGGAAGGCATAGCGGCGGTGCGTCACACCCCCGCCCAACAGAATCCCATCGTCGATGTTGAAGCCGAAGAACAGCGCCGGCCCGGTGTAGTTGAGGCGGTAGTCTTTCAAGTCGAAGCGCTTGGGGTGGTCGTAGCGGCTCACTTCGATGCCCGGCTCCAGGCGCAGACGGGCGTCCTTGCCGGTCACGATGACGTTGCCGGTGTCGGCGTCGTACACCTGCAGGCGGTGGCGGATACCGGCCACGTTGCTCTGGTCGTTGATGCTATCGCGGCCGGTGCCGGCTATCAGGCGAATTTTAACGCCTTTTTTGGCGGCGCCCTTCAGCTCGTACACGTCCTCCCCGCTGATGCCGTATATGCGCAGCTCGTCGGTCACGGCCTGCTCAATCACCCGGTCGTAGAGCACCTTGGTCACCTTACCCTCCTTCGTGATTTTGCGCACCGTGAGGTGCGTGCCGCCGTTGGCCAAACGCTCCACCGTGAACTTCTCGTTCTTCTGGGTGCCGCGCACTTCCACAATTTTGGCCACCACATTGGCATACTTGGCGGCCAGGTCGGGCAGCAGGTCGCGGCGGCTTTTTAGCTTGGCAATGATTTCGGGGCCGTGCAGGTCGTAAATCTCCTTGGGCCACTTGTCGCGAAACGCCTTTTCGATGATGGCGTCGGTCAGGTGCGTTTTCATGTAGTTGGCCTGCTCCACCCACTGCTCACGCGTCACGGCTCCCAGAAAGGTGCGGTCGTTGCTCATGGCCGTTTGGTTCAGGCCCTTGTAGTCGGCATAGTCCGAGCCGAAGTTCTGGAAGTTGCGCACCGCGAACTTGCGCGAAATCAGGAAGGGCAGCACGCCATCGCCCTTAAAGAAGGCAATGTCGCGGTCCTCGGGCACCGCCGTGTAGGTGCGGTCGCCGTCCTTGCTCTTCACCTCGGCCCAGCGCCACTGGTCCTCGTGCCGGTCCCAGTCGCCAATCCACATATCGAAGAGGCGAGTGCGGGCAAAGGCCTGCTGGTCAATCTTGTTGTCGTTGTCATCGAGCAGGCGTTCCAGCATTTTGTCGGTGCTCACCAGGTTCTTGGCGAAGTCCAGGCTGGCCACGTTGCTCTGGTCGTCCTTGGCGTCTTCCTCCAGCGCGGCGGGCAGGTTGCTAAACGCGCCGTAGTACTGCCCCAGCAAGGGGTCCTGCGGAATGTACACCGGCACGGGGTTGGTGTGCAGGATGCCGGCCGCCGTGCCCAGCGGCGGCAGCACAAACGAGGCGTAGGGGTGCTGGGCCGAAATCTGGTCCTGCAGCACGTCTTTGGCGAAACCCGTGCGCAGGGCCTCGGGCAGCACGGCGGCGGGGTCCTTGTCGATGCCGCGCAGTGAGTAGTTGTGGCCGGCTTCGTTGCGCACCTTTAGCGACGCGGTTTGCTTGCCGCCACCGGTTTTGTAGGGCACCAGGCCACCCCGCTCGTTGGCCAGGTCCAGCACCGGAAACTTCACGGGCGTGGCCCACTCCTGGCGGTAATGTTCACCCAGCAGCCAGTTGTGAAACTTGCCGTGCTTGTTATAGTCCGGGTTCACAGCCACTACCACGGTGCTGTCGCGGAAACTGCGCCGGGTAGTGGGCAGGGCCTGGGCAACCACGGCATCCTTGTCCTTTTTCTTCTTCTTTTCGAGGGGCGTAACCGGGGCGGCGGGCATGGTAGACGCAACGCCGCCGGTGGTTTTGGCATACAGCGGCGTGCGGAACACCACGCGGGCCTGTTCGCCGGTGCCCTGCGGCACGTAGTACTCGGTCCAGACCTGACCGTCGTCGTAGTAGTTCACGCGGGCAAAGCCTTTCTCCTTGTCCGAGAACAGCGCCCCGCCACCGTCGCCGGGCTTCACGTGCTGGGTTTTGCAGCCCGAGCCGCTCACGATGTAGTGCGTAGCGCCTTCCTTGAAATACTGCAGGTTGTGCTCGTGCCCGCAGGCATAAATAATGTTGGGGTACTTGGCGAAAATATCCGTCAGCCCCTTTTTGTAGGCGGCATAGGCCGGGTAGGCCAAGTCCTGGCTAATCCCGCCATACTTGCGGGCAAACGGGTAGATGGACCCGATAATGGGCAGCGGCAGAAACGCGTACTTGTACACGATGCTGAGCGGAAAGAAATGGTCGGCCAGGGTGAAATAGCCACCGTGAATGCCATCCGAGAACAGCGGGTGGTGGCCCACCACCATGATATTCTTGTCTTTGTTGCGGGCAATCACGTCTTCGAGCTGGGCCATAAACTCGGTTTCGTCCTCCACGCCGCAGCCGCCGTTCGAGCCGTAGGGCCGCTCACTCTTGTTGGTGAGGAACCACTGCGAGTTGATGGTAATCAGCACCAGGTCGTCCTGCAGGCGGATTTCGTAGGGGCCGGGGCAGCCGTTGCTGGGCGTGATGAAGTCACCGGTATAGGAAAACGCGGCCGAGTCGTTGGCCATGTAGTTTTCGGCGAAGCGCTGCTCGCGCAGCACCTGCGCCAGGCCGCCTTTCAGGCCCTGCTTCCAGTCGTGGTTGCCCGGAATCATGTACTTCTCGCCCTTGTAGCCCTTCAGCACGTCCATCTGGTCGCGCAAGCGGCGCTCCGACTCCTTGCGGTCGTAGGCCCCCTCTTCGGGCATGCCGTACTCGTAGATGTTATCCCCGAGGTAGATGGTGGTGCTTTTGACCCCGGCCTGCATTATTTGCTTGCGCAGAAAGTTCAGCGACGGCTCGCCGCCGGTAGCAGCGTCGGCGGGCTTGCCCACGTCGCCAATTAAAAATACGGAATAGCGGATGCGGGTGCTGTCGGGTGGGCGCTTGGCTTCCCAACCGAGGCCGCCCCGGCGGTAGTTAGGCCGCGATAAGCGCGGATTTTGGGAAGACTCGCTCTGAGCAAAGCTGCTGAAAGGAAACAACAAAACCGCACCGAGCAACCACAGCGCAGGTCGAAATCTAAAAAGTAGAGACATATACGATAAAAATGGATAAGACCCTGAAAGTCCCGCCGCAGGGTACCTGGAGCAAATTTACAACCGCGAAAGGCCAGCCAAGTTAGGCCCGTTACGCAAAGCGCGGCAGTGCGGTTAGTCAATCCTTTTTAACTTCCGCCCGGTGCTTCGCGTTGAATGCCGGCGCGCGCGCCGGATGAACCGGCCGTAGCTTCGCAAGTCATGGAAGAAAATACCCCCGAAACTGCCGCGGCAGCGGCTGCACCCACGCCAGCCCCCGCCCCGGTTCCTACTACGCCAACCCCCTCGGACGCCGCCCCGGCCGGCGCCGAAAAGCCCGCCAAAGCCAAAGCGTCGGCGTTGGTGAAGGAGGCGCAGGCCTACGTCGTCGACCTGCTGGCCCGCGAGGTGCCGGCCCAGCTCACTTACCACTCGCTGCGCCACACCGAGGCCGTGGTCAAAGAATGCCGCACCCTGGCCACCGCCGCCAGCCTCAGCCCCGACGACACCGAGGCCCTGCTGCTGGCGGCTTGGTTTCACGATGTGGGCTACCTCGACGTGTACGATGGCCATGAGTTTCGCAGCATAGAGCGCGCCGCCGCCTGGCTCACCGAGCACGGTGCGGTGGCTAGCCGCGTGCAGCTCGTCGGCGAGCTGATAAAGGCTACGCACCGTGACGAAACGCCCGAAACCGAGCTGCAAAAGCTGCTCGTGGATGCCGACATGAGCAACCTGGCCCGCGAAGATTTCCGCTCCAGCGCCGAGCTGCTCCGTACCGAGTGGGAGCTGGTGCTGGGCCAGACCCACACCTCGCCGGGGTGGGCGGAGCTCCAGCTCAACTTCATGACCAGCCACAAGTACCTCTCGGATGCCGGCAAGGAGCGCTACCGCAAGGACTTTAAGAAAAACATCGACGAGCAGCGCGACCAGCTCAAGAAAAAAGAGAAAAAGGGCAAGAAGAAGAGCAAAGCCCAAGTCGACACCTTCGCCGACCCCAAGCGCGGCGTCGAAACCATGTTTCGTACCATGTACAGCAACCACATCAAGCTTTCGGATATGGCCGACAAAAAGGCCGGCATGATGATTCAGCTGAACGCGGTGCTGCTTTCGGTGATTATCACCTACCTCGGCGCGAAGTCGTCGGCCATGGGCCCGGCCTTCACTAAAAATCCGGTGCTGGCCATTCCCATGAGTATTTTGCTGTTTACCTCCCTGGGCTCGGTGGTAACGGCCATTCTTTCGGCCCAACCCGACGTCACCAGCTTTAAGTGGCTGAAAAAGAGTCCACAAATAGCCAACAACCGCCGGGTGAACCTGCTCTTTTTCGGCAACTTCACCAAGCTCAGCCTCGACAACTTCCAGGACGGCATCCGCGAACTGATGCGCCAGAAGGAAGGCCTCTACACCAACATGGTAACCGATGTGTACTACCTCGGCGAAGTACTCTCGCGCAAGTACAACCTGCTGCGCACCAGCTACTCGGTATTCATGGTCGGGCTTATTCTCACGGTGCTCTCGTTTATCATCGTGTTGCTGTATAAATCGTAAAAAGCAGCCCGTAGCAACGCGGCGTTCTTACCTTTGCACCATGGCTGCGTAGTTCAACGGATAGAATAGGCGTTTCCTAAACGCTTGATATGAGTTCGATTCTCGTCGCGGCTACTACAAGTTTTTCGTTATCAAAAAAGGCCGCTCTCGGAATCGAGAGCGGCCTTTTTTATTGTTCAACGCGTGCTGATTTCACCCCATTCAGCACCAGAGCGGTAGCCAGATGCCCGTGGTCAAATTCCCAGTGATGGTTGGGACACAAGGCCACCAGATTGCTCAGGGCATTGACAGCGGAAACGAAATCAGTCGGCATGAATTCATTGATTGGCTTGATGTGGCACACCTCGTAATGAACATCGTAACCGCAAACTGCGCAGGCTTTGGGCCGAGTCGATTTGCGGTACGCTACCCGTGCCATGCTGCGGATTTGGGCTGCGTACTGCTGCAGGGCTTTGGCTTTGAGTGCCTGCAGTGGCACGGTTTGCCAGTCAACAAAACTGGGATTGCAGCCATCGCAAGTGGAACGCCGGGCTTGAAGAGCGACACCGCAATGCTTGCAACTACGGGCAATGCGCTTTCGGCTAGGGTAGAGTCGCCCATTGATGCGGTTGGCGCAAGACCGGGAGCAGTACTTCGCGTTAGCCGTTTCGGTGCCGCAGTGCAAGCAATTATTCATGCCTCAAGTTACTGGATATTACTGGCCAACTACGCCCTTGCTGCTCGAACAAACACCTGCCCCTGTAGCGCCTCACTGCGGTAGTTGCTCAAGCCTTGGAGTGGCTTTCTGGCCCAGTGTACACGCTTTGCCAGGCAGGGTGTAGCGACGCGACCCTTCGCGGCTGGGCGTTGAACGGTCTGACGGGAACGGCGCGGTCCTAAAAACGCGAAGGGGCGCGTCTCTACATGGTATACACTAATCTGGAAACTGCTGTAACATGCCCATGTGCCGGCACCTCACTCGCAACGGGCAGCCGCTCACGCCGCCGTTGTTGGCGCAGCAGGACGTGGTAAAAGGCGGGGCATTGGTCTTTACAGTGGGGGGCGACAAAGAAGCTACTTCGCGGCCGCAACCCGGCAGTGGCCCTCCCTCGTTTTCGTATTTCTTTGAAAAGTTAAATTTATAGCAAAATCAGTACCGTACAGCCACTCATCCTGGCCCAATAGCTGCAAGTCATGAGTTACCACCCTAACTAGTCTAATTAATAATATATAAGCCCCTTATTGCACGTTAATTCGGCTGGCCATATTGCGCGTTCGACGACTATTTTTCGTCTTTTGCCAGTTGACAAGCAATTACCCGTCACTATTTATTACAAGTCACTACCTTTAAGTTTCGGGGAAGCTTAACAAGTTATTATCCGTTGGTTTCTTTTCTATACTCCTTACATCTCCCACCGTGTCGATAGAAATAGCTATGGCCGCCCCGCTGGCGTCCGCCACCCACGTTTCGCCCGCCGCACCGTCCCCCGCCCGCATTTGCTACGACCACGTGGTGCTGCCCGGCGATTTTCCCGACCCCACCATCACCAAAATCGGCGATACTTACTGGGCCAGCGCCACCTCCGCCGAGTGGGGGGCCGTGTTCCCCCTCTTCCGCTCCCAGAACCTACTCGATTGGGAGCTGGTCGGCCACGTCTTCCCCGATAAGCTGCCCGACTGGGCCGGCTCTAACTTCTGGGCCCCCGAGTTTCACCACGAAAACGGCCGCACCTACCTATACTACACCGCCCGCCGCAAGGGCGGCGTGCTGTGCGTAGCCGTGGCCAGCGCCGACAACCCCGCCGGCCCCTACCACGACCATGGCCCGCTGGTGGGCCAGAAAGCCGGCTCTATCGACGGCTTTGCCATGCCCGACGAGCACGGGCACCTCTACCTCATCTGGAAAGAAGACGGCAACTCCTGCCAGCAGGAAACCCCCATCTGGGCCCAGCGCCTCAGCCCCGACCGCACCACCCTCATCGGCGAAGCCACCGAGCTGTTCACCAACGACGTGAAATGGGAAGGCCCCCTCGTGGAAGGCTCCGCCCTCGTCCGCCACGACGGCTGGTTCTACATGTTCTACGCCGGCAACTCCTGCTGCGGCAAAGGCTGCAACTACGCCACCGGCGTGGCCCGCGCCCGCACCCTGCTCGGCCCCTGGGAGAAGCACGAGCAAAACCCCATCCTCGACCGCAACACTACCTGGAAGTGCCCCGGCCACGGCACCGTCACCGAGCTCGATGGCCGCTGGTTCCTTCTGCACCATGCCTACGCCGCCGGAAGCCACGAATTCGTGGGTCGCCAGGGCTTATTGAGCGAGTTCACCTGGAACGCCGAGGGCTGGCCCGAGTTCGTGAACCGCAGCCCCCAGGCCCCCGCCCTCACCAACATGGCCCGCTTCAACGTGGCCGATGAGTTTGCCGGCGAGCAGCTGGGCCTCGAGTGGCAGTGGCCCATCACCGCGCCCAAGCCCGCCACCACCGTGCGCCACGGCCAGTTGCGCCTGGCAGCCACTGATTCGCGCCTGGGCACCATCATCGCCCGCCGCACCCATGCCGCCACCTACAAAGCCGCCACCACCCTCGATTTCGCCAACCTGCCCCTCGATACCTTCGCCGGCCTCGCCGCTGTGGGCGACCCCTACAACGCCCTCGCCCTCATGGCCGGCAATGGCCAGGTCCAAATCTGGCACGTCAAGAGCGGCAAGCAGCAAATCCTCGCCCAGGCCTACATCGAGCCCTGCGCCACCCTCACCCTCCGCCTCGAAGTATGGGGCGGCCAGCGCTACCGCTTTGCCTACAGCACCGACGGCACCACCTGGCAGCCCCTGCCCACCGAAGGCTTCACCCTCAACGGCACCTACCTCCCCCCCTGGGACCGGGGTGTGCGCGTAGCCCTCATCGCCCAGGGCGCAGAAGAAACCCACGCCACGTTCAACAACTTCATCATCCGCAACCAGCGGTAGGCACAGGAACAACAGACCGTCATGCCTCGCTTGCGCTCGGCATGACGGTCAATTATCCAGCCCCTAAAACAGCAACGCCCGACACATCTGTGCCGGGCGTTGCTGTTGCTACCTACTAAACGCTACGACGTCTTACCGGCGGTGCTTTTTGCTTGTGCTCTTCGATTTCGAAGGCGTGCTCTTCTTTGTGGATTTGTGCGAAGTGCTTTTCTTGGCGCTGCTGCTCTTTTTGCTGCTGTGGCTGCTCTTGGCTTTGCTGCTGCTGCTCTTAGCTTTGCTCTTGCTGGTGTGGGCCGCCGACTTGCTTTTGCTTTTCGACTTGCTCACCTTCGCCTTGCTGCTGTGCGCGGAAGACTTGTGGGCTTTCGCTTTGCTGGCCTTCGATTTCGACTTGCTGCTGTGGCTGCGCGACGAATGGCGAGCGGCGCGGCGGGCTTCGGCTCTAGCCTCGGCACGGGCTTCAGCTCTGGCCTCGGCGCGGGCTTCGGCGCGAGCTTCTTCGCGGCGAGCGGCGGCACGGCGGGCAGCCAGCGCTGCCGAGTTGCGCGCCTCGTAGCTGCGGGTGGTGTGGGCCGGCATGGCGGCCTCATCAGTAGCATCGGCGTAGTGGGCCGTGGCATCCGATTCCGGCGAAGCGGTGTTTTCCTCTACGCTGGCTTTGGGGGCTTCAACCACAATTTTCTTGCGGCGCACGGGCATCAGAAAATCACGCTCGGCGCGCTCCCGCAAACTCAGGTTTTCCTCGCCGGGCAGCTTCGTTACGGGGGTTTGCTTCTCGTTTTGAGCCTGCGCCCCGCTCCAGGTGAGCAGCAGCGAAAGGAAGACAAATAGGTGCTTCATAGACGAATAAGGTAATATCAACGTGAGGCAAAGCTACACCATACCCCAGCGAAATGCAAGAACAAAGTGGTTTTAAACACTATGAGGGCCATTTCGCCCGTCTAAGGCCCTATTTTACCCTTGCGGCAGCTACGGAGCCACCCGCAGCCGCCCGCCCGCCGAATGCGCGCCGAATTCGGGGGCGTAAAGGCACTGCACCTGACTCAGCCCCCCCGAAAAATCGCCGGCCTGACTAGCCCGCAATCGGTACTCGAACACGTGGGTGCCACGCGGCACTTCGCCCAAAAAGAAGTTCGTGGCCGCGTCGCGCGGCGACTCATAATAGCCCAGACCGTTCTGGTAACGGTAGCCGCTGGTCTGATTGATGGGCTCCAAACCCGCCGCGCGCTGGTCCTTGAGGTGCACGTATTCCAGCGCCCGGTCGGTGCGCAGCACCAGCCGCACCACCAGCGCATCGCCCACTTTCAGCGGCGAAGCAGCCGTGAGCTTTTCCAGCACCGGGCCGCCCGCCGTGCGGGTTTCGCGGTAGAGCTGGCGCTCCAGGCTGAGGGGCGTAGCGGCGGCCGTCACCTTATCAAGGTCCTCGAAATACTGCCAGTAGAGCGCGCCCCAGGCCACGCCCGCATCGGGCTTGCGGAGGGTGACTTTGCCCTGGGCGGGCTGCACTTCGGCGGCGGCCCAGCTGGTTTTGAAATAGCCGGTGCCGGCCTGCGCGGCCTCGGGCTGCACGGCCTGGCCACCCACCGTCACTTGCAGCGGCTGGCTGGGGGCCAGCCAGTCGGAACCGTGTAGCAGCAGGGCGTAGCAGGCATCGGCGGTGGCGCGGGTGCTCGCCCAGTGGTGGGTCTGCTTTTGCCTGAGCAGCCAGAGCTTCATCTCATCCACCAATTTCTGGTCGTGTTGCACTTCATCGAAGGCTTCGATGAGCGTGGCTTGGGTTTCGATGGGAGCTTCGCGCCAGTAGTAGCCGCCGCGCACTTCCTTCCAGTACATGCCCAGCTCGGGCGAGTGCAGGGCGTTTTCAGCGAGGGCCGTCATTATCATCGCCGCCACATTTTTGTCAGTCTCCCCTACGGAGGCATACTGCCGACTCAGCGTCAGGGCAATTTGCGCCTGCAGATAGCGCGTTTGGGCGGGCCAGTACTGGCCGGCCTGTTCGCGGTAGTAGCGGTAAGCGGTTTTAGAAGCGGCAGCCTCCATCTCTTGCGGCCAGAAGCTGCGGGCGTAGAGGGCCTGAATTTGCAGGTCGCCGAGGTGATTGTCGGCCAGCTTCATGTTTTTCTGGCGGCGCAGCTCGGCGTAGTCGCGGGCCGTGGCTTCATCAAGGTAGCGGAGGGCGCTTTGGAGGATGCCACGGGCCACGTCGTCCTGCGTCGCGTCGAACGCCCCCAGCCGCTTCAATTTACCAAAGCCGGCCACGATGAGCTGCGTGATGTACCGGTCCTCGGGCATTTTATCGAACCACGGGAAGGCCCCGCCAGGCAGCTGCATGCGCTGCAGCTTGAGCAGGGCCCGGCTGGTTTCGCCCCGCAGCCGCGTTTCATCAAACAGCTCGGTGAGGCGGGCCAGCCGCTCGGTTTCGCCCTGCGCGTCGCGTACCCAGGGCGTTTCCTGCAGCAGCAGATTCTTCAGTTCCTGGTTCTGAGCCAGCTTGCTGGCAAGGGCATTTTTCTGGGTAGCGGGGCCGCTTTGCGCCTGGCGCGTCCATTCGGTCAGGATGGTTTTGAAGCGGGGGTTGGAGCTGAGAATCCGGGCCGCGATGAGGTTGGCGTAGAGGCGGCTGAATACCTGCTCGGAGCACTCGTAGGGGTATTCCATGAGGTAGGGCAGGCTCTGCACGGCATACCAGGCGGGGTTGGCCGTCATTTCCAGCGTGAGCGAATAGTTGCGGCGCGTGGCGCTGCTGGTGCTCGTGAGCTTAGTCAGCTCAAACGCGCGGCTGCCGGGCCCCACGATGGGCAGCGGCAGGCTCTCGGTGATGAGCATCCGATTTGGGAGCACGGGCAGGGTGTTCTCCTCACCATCGGAGTATGTGGCGAGCTTAGGATTGAGCGTGGCCCGCTTGGGGCGCTTACCCTTAAGCTGTTGTTTGTTGCCGAAAACCTGGCCCTGGGCAACTACCCGGTACGTCACCGCGGCCGGCGCGAAATCATTCGGCAGGCGCAATTCCCAACCCAGCGCGGCACTCTGGTGCGCGGCAGCCGATACGTTTTGCTGCGCCGGTCCTTTCAGTAATTGACTGGTGATATCCTGACCTGTAGCCGCATCGAGTAGGAATAATTGCGCGGTGCCATTGATGGCGTGGTCGGTCAGGTTCGAGAACTTGGCAGGAAAGGTAAACGTGTCGCCCTGCCGAAAAAAGCGCGGCGCGTTAGGCGTAATCTGAATTTCCTTTTGGGTCACGAGCTGCCGGGCGAGCGGGCCGCTGTGCAGGTTCTTGTCGTGCGCCAGGGCCAGCAGCTGCCAGCGCGTCACGGCCTCCGGCATCTGGAATTCGAGCACCACGTCGCCGTTCTTATCGGTGCGCAGGGCGGGCTGCCACAGGGCCGTTTCGCGGAAATCAGTGCGGGTGGGGATGGTGCTGAGGTTGGGCGTGGCGGGCTTGCGCCCGGCAGTGCTCGACGGCCCGGCATTTTCGCCTAGCGCCTGCGAATCAGCCATGGCAGCCATTGCCATTGGTGCGGCGGCCGCGGTCACCACTACCTCGTCCAACTGCCTCCCTTGTTTCTGATTGGCCATTCGGCGCACCGTCCGGCCCCGGCCGCCGGCGTAGCCCACTGCCAGAGCACCCGGCATATCGTCCCAGGTGTTCAGCTCCGGGTAATCCAGGCCGGTTGGTCCCGGGCCGTTATCAGTTATTGCAAATGATTGGGAGTTTACCTCCTTAAACTCCCCCTGCCACCCAAACCGCGCCGGATAATACCCAGAGCCCAATTCCAACCTCGCAAAGCTGTGCGGCCGGAATATATCCAGACTCTGGTCGTAGAGCGTGGCGAGCAGCTCGGCATCAGCCGGTTTGCCGTTGGCCTGGCGAATGGTGACGCGCCAGGTTTCCTTCTGGCCGGGCTGGAGCCTGTCACGGAACGTAGCGATGGCCAGTTGGAGCGGCTGGGGCTTCTCGGCCACCTGCACGGTGGCATCGTGACGGTAGAGGCGGTTGTCGCGCACCTGCGTGGTGTGAATGTAGAGCGGACCGGCGGCGGTAGCGGGCCCGCTTTCGAGGCGCAGGCGGCGCTGCTCATTGGCGTTCAGCGTCAGCCATTCCTGGCGCAGCAGCTGGCCACCGCGCTCCACTTCCAGCAGTACGTGGGCCCCGGCTTCGCTGCTGCCCAACAGAATATCGGCGGGCTGGCCGGGCGCCACGGTATCGGCCAGGGCCACAAACCAATCGGGCGTGGCGAAGGGTACGGTGGCGGCATTAGAATCATAAAGAGTGAAATCCTGAGTAGCCCGGGCCGCCGTATCGGCCCCAGCCGCCTGGGCTTCGAGGCGGTAGCGGCCGGTGGGCAGGGCGGCCAGGGCGGCTTTCAGGTCGAGAATCGGGCTGGTTTTGGTGTCGAAAGGCAGGCTGGTCACCAATTCGGCCGGCAGTTCGGTATCGGTCGACACCACTGGCGAGCCGGGCACACCGGGCGGGTTGGGGCGGTAGCGACGGGCCAGGAGGCGCAGCGTACCGGCGGCGGGCAACGGCTCGCCGGTCGCATTCGCACCAAAAAGCTGGAAGGGGAGCAAGCGCTGCTTATCCATCAGTTCGGGGCCTTCCAGGCGCAGGCTGAGCGGGTTGCGGCCGATGGACAGCGAGCGGGTGCCGGTGCGGGTTTCGCCAGCCGCGTCGGTCACGTCGGCGGTTACTTCAAACAGGTAGCCCGGCTCCCAATACCGGTTACGGCCCGGCTCCTGGGGCACCAGCGGCGGCGTGAACGTGATGCTGAACCGGCCCTCGGCATCGGTAGTAGTGCTGCCGTGGGCTATTTCTTGGCTGCCCTGACCCCGACCGGGCTCATAGATACCGCGCCCGCCGTAGCCGTAGTCGAACATTGGCCATAGCTCGCGGCGCGTCACGCGGTAGCGCACCGTGGCCCCGTCGGTGGGCTGGCCGGCGTAGGCGCGGGCGCGGCCGTTCATCGTCAGCGGCTGGCCCAGCTGCGGCCGGCCGGGCACCGAATCCAGCGTAACCAGAAAGGTGGGCCGCTTGTAGTCTTCCACCGCGAATTGCAGGCTACCGTGGTCGGTTTGCAGGCTCATTTCGCCATTCAGCAAGCCCGTGGGCAGCACCAGTGAGCCGTGAAAACTGCCGAACTCGGAGGTAGTGAAGGGCAGCGTCTGCACGGTCTGGCCATTCACATCCACCAGCCGCAGGCTCACTGCTTGATTGGTCACGACACTGGTTTTGGAGCGCAGGCTTTCGGTCAGAATTCCTTTGAAATACAGCGTCTGGCCCGTCCGGTAAATGGCGCGGTCGGTGAAGAGGAAAGCGCGGCGCCGGGCCTGCTCCTGGCGGGGCGCGACAGGCTGATAATATTCACCAATGTTGCCAAGGCGCAGCGTATCGGTGCCGCGCCAAACGCGCACGGCGCTAATGCGGCTGTTGGTATCCGAGCCATCTACCAGGGTCGTTTCAGGAGTTAGCAACTGGGCTTCGCCAGCGGCATCGGTCTGCCCGATGGCCCCCAGACTGGTTACCTGTTTGTTGGATTTGCGGTCGTAGTACACGTGCGTGGCCTGGACCTGCACGCCCGCCAGCAGCGCCCCGCTCTGGCGGTGCAGCAGCAGCAAGCGGGCAGCCTGCGTATCGGGGTCCCGCCGGTTGACGGCACTCAATTCACTGGCCCCCAGAAATCCGTAGCCTGCTATCACCCCCGGCCGCTCGGCAGTGGGCCTGGCCGCCTGATTGCTGATGACGACCAAATAGTAGCCCACCGGCAGCGCCGCCCCGGCCACCGCCAGCTTCTGCTCCTTGTAGTCCTGCGGATGCGCGGGCACTGGCACCGCCCAGGTAGCAACGGGCACGGCCTTTAGGGCGCGGGCGTAGCGCTGCGCTACCGTACGGTTTCGCTCATCGTACTGCCCCGATTTTTCCCACTCCCGCAGCGAAATGCGGTAGGCCCAGGCGTGCAGGCGGGTCACGTTGCGGGCCGTCACGTCGAGCCGCCAGGGCTGGTTGGGCACCACCACATCCGCCGCCGAAAACGCCAGCTCAGGCTGCTCAATTTCCGCCCGCAGCTGCCGGGCCCGCGCCGCGCCGCGCGACTTCGGAAACCGCGCCTCGGCCTCCCGCGCCAGGCGCACGGCGGCCACGGGGTCGGTTTCGCGCGCGGCCTGAGCCCGGCAGGCCATAAACTCGGTGCTGATGGGCAGCGCCCGGTAAGTTTCGGCCAGCCGCACCAGCGCCGGCTCGTATTGCGCGGCTAGGTCGGTGTTTTGGGTGAGACTGCGCAGGTAGTCGATGCGGCTCAGGTCCACATCGGCCAACGCCGCCAAGTTGGCCGGCACCAACTGCTGGCGCGAGGCCGTGAGGCGCTGCAACAGGCGCAGCGCATGCAGCTGGCCGTTCAGCGAGTCGCCTTCAGGAGCCAGCAGGCGCAGAGCCGCAAACTCGGCAGCGGTGCCAAATAGCCCGAGGTCAGTGAGCTGAAACTGCTGCTCGGGCCGGGTCACGTACAGCTCCTGGTTTTTGAGGCCCTCAATGGCGCGGTCGGCCAGCAGGTCATAAAGTGTGGGGCGCAGGGCGCGGCCTTCGGCATCGCCGCCCACGGCCAGGTCGCCGAGTTCAGCCAAGGTGGTTTTGAGTTGGCGCTGCGGCTCGTCTTCCACCGACTGGTAGTAGTGCCGCACGATGGCCGCGCCCAGCCGGCCCATGTCCCAGGTGGCAAGGCCGGTGCCGCCGTCGGCCGTTTTTTGCTCGTCAGTGGTGGGGGCCGCGCCGGTAGTGCGCTGGTAGAGGCGGTAGCGGTTCCGGTTGAGGTAGGTGGTGTACTGCTCGGCCAGCAGCGAGTGCAGAATGGGCCGGGCCGGAAAGCTGGCCGTTTGCAGCTCCACTTCGAGCAGCGCGATGGACTTCTCGGTTTCGTCTTCGTCCCTGGCTTGCAGCAGGCGGATTTTGTAGAGCAGCGCCCGCACGTAGGCCGGCCCATCGCCAGCCTTTTTGGCCTGCTGATAGATGGCTTCCACCAGCGGCGCGGCGGTGGCGGTCTGGTCCTTGCGCAGCAGCGCGTCAATCTTCTTCCAGCGGGCCGCGTAGGCTCCGGGCGGCACGGGCGCGACCGAGCCGGCGCTGAAAATCATTCCCATCAAAAAGAAAGCAACAAGCAGGAGGCGCATGGCGGCGGCGTGGGTTCAGAAGTGTACCGCAAAGATGCCGGCCGCGCTTGCATTGCACACCCACCGCTGCATCGGCGGTGCAATTGGCTAAAAAACAAAGGACCGCACCGGCGCGGCCGGGCGGTCTTTGGAGCGAGCACGAACGATTCCCGGAGGCTAGGCCGCTGATTTGCCGGCCTCTGCCGCGTGGCCCGCGAGCACGGCCTCGGCCTGCCGCGCATGCCGCTGGAAGTGAACCACCAGGAATTCGAGCTGGTCGGCGAGCCGGAGCCGGAGCGGCGGAAACACAGCGTTGGGGATGAGCACGGCGTTGGCGTTCACCTGCCGGGCCAGCAGCACCAGCCGCAGCAGCTCGTCGATTTGGCGGCTGAATACTTCCGCCACGGTGCGGGACAGGCGGGTGCCGGTGGGGGCGTAGCGCTGGTGCGTGATGTACGCTTTTTCGCTGGCCGGCGCGCGCATGGCGTTCACGAAGCGCCCACCGAAAAAGCCCTGTTTCACGGTGGCCGTGGGCTGGGAGCCGCGAGCCTGGGCCCGAGCAATGCGCTTGGCGATGCTGGGCAAATAGTAGCCACCCAGGATGTTGAGGTGTTCGAGGCACTGGCCGGCGCTCCAGCGGCTGTGGCTGGGCCGGCGGTTCAGCTCGTCGGCACTCAGCGGGCGAAAGCGTCGCTGAGCCAAAACCCGCAATACCAACAGGTCGGTGGTCAGCTGGTCAAAAAAATCGGAGGTGGCACGGGTGGCAACAGGCATAAGCACAAAGGCTAACAAGACGCAAACATACTGTTTAACGGTCAATTATGAACAATATCTATCCTTTTTCGCGGCCTGCAGCGCAGCGTCCGCGCCGTGTTCGGTGTCTTGGCCGCATGGCAAAACAACGGTTTTCGAATCGTAGTGCCGGGCGTTGGCCGCCTTCCTGGCAGCGTCACTGAGCGGGACTTGGGACCAAGCCGTACCTGACCTTAGCGAGCGGGTTGAATGTTTGGTAACCTTCGGGGCGCAATCCGACAAACAGTGGAGCGACGACGAAACAGCCCTTCCCTTCTTCGCCATCCCGCTGAGCGCCCCCCCCCACGGTACCAGTACGACATCAATGCGGATGTGCACCGCCAGACTTTGGCAGAAACCAAGTAAGCCCTCTAGGTTGAGAATCCAGAAGGCTTACTTGGTTGTTGTTCCGGCTGGTTATTCCCGACCGGCGTTGCGCTGGGGAGCACCATGGTCGACGTCGTTTTCTTCATCGGTAGCGCGGTTTTCTTCCCGGGCCGCCGCACCGTAGTTCTGGGCCATGTCTTCGCGCCGCTGGTCGCCTTTGGCCGGCGAGCCAGTAGTGCTGCCGGGCCGGCTATCGTCGTAGGCATCGTTGTAGGAGCCGCCGCGCGAACCCATTCCCTGGGCCGTATCGCCGCCGGGAGCCTGTACGTAGCCGGTGCGCTCGTTGGGCGCGGGCTGCGCGACATCGGCCGAGCGGGGGCCGGGCGTGCCGGCCAGGTTGGTGTTTTGGTCAACCTGGGCGTCCGGTTGGCGGCCGGGGGCATCGGTATCGCCCTGGGTGGGCAGGTAGTCTTCGGTCTGGTTGCGCTGGCCAGCTTCGGGGCGGGCGGTGGCGTTGCCAGTCTCGCCGCGCAACGACGTGTGACCGTAGTCGTTGGCATAGCCACTGTCGGGGCCGGGTACGGCTCCGTTGTCGTTTTGGTTAGAATTGGCAGCCGGAGCGGACAGGTCAGGCGCTGAGGCAGTACCGGCTTCAAAGCCGTATTCGGTGCGGCTGTCCGAACGCTCGTCGCGGCCTTCGTAGGCCCGGTAGGCATTGTCCTGGAGGCCGGGTGCGCCTGCACCGCCGTAGTATTGGTCTTCGGCCGAGTTGCGGGGCTCGTAATCAGCAATCCGGTTCTGGTTGCCGAAGCCGCCGTGGGTGGTGCCGCCCAGGTCCTGGGCCCCAAACTCGCCCCGGTTGGGGTCGCTGTCCTGATTTTCGCGGCGGGGCTGGTCGTTGAAACTGCCCTGCGTGCTGTTGCTGAAGTTGCCGCCGTAGGCCGCCGTTGGTTTGAGGTGCTCGGGGTTGGCTTCTTGGTTTTCGCGCGGGCCGTCATGGGTGTCGAGGGCACCGTCGCCCATGCTCGTTTCGGCCGCTGCCAGTGCTTCATTCGAGGCTGGCGTGGCAGCGGTGGAGACTGTAGCTGGCGTGGGAGGGCCGCCCGGCAGGCCCGTACCAGCACCGGGCCGGCCGGGCTTGGCCGCCGTGTTGCCCACCGGCCCATCGATGCGGTTACCGGCAATGTCGTTTTCCTCGGTATTCAGGTTGGTGGGTTCGTTATCCATGGCGTGCGAAATAAGTAGTGAGCAATACCCGCGGGGGCTGTTTATTCCTATACGAGTGGCTAACACCGTAGTTTCTCCGGCCACTGGTGCGCCGCCTGAATGGGCGAGGCAAATAGTTCGGCGGCGCAATTTTACCTTTGTCGGGCCGCGCCGCGCCGCTTCCCGGATGTACTTGCTACTTTGCAGGCCCACGGACGCGCTAACTCAACGCTCAATTCCTATTTACCCCCACTCCAAACGCTCATGCTCACCGGCACCGTTAAGTTTTTCGACGACACTAAAGGCTTCGGCTTCATTTTAGCCGACGATAACCAAGAAGAAATATTTGTGCACCAAACCGGCCTCATCCACGAAATTCAGGAAGGCGACCGGGTGCAATTCAACCTCAAAACCGGCAAAAAAGGCCCCAATGCCGTGGACGTGACCCGGCTGCAATAACTTAAGCTTAGCAACGCAGGCGCTGTTATATCAGCGCCTACTCCCCTGCTGAATTCGATGAGACGCAAAAAAGCCGTCTCCGCACATTTTGCGGAGACGGCTTTTTTTGTAGCTCAACCAAGTAACTACTTCTTGCCCGCCTCGTGCCGGGCCACCCGAATGCCCACGGCCATGAGGCCGGGCAGCTGGTCCTGGCGCATGTACTGCTCCAGCGTCAGGGTGTAGTTGCCGGGCGCGGCGAAGCGCTGCCGGGGCAGGGCCAGCAGCTGCATGTCGTAGATATCGCCGGTGCCGCTGCCTTTGGGCTCGCCGGTTTTGGCGTCCATGAGCAGCATTTGGTGCAGCAGCGGCGGACCTACCGCGCCAGCGGGGCCGGTTAGGGTGTGCTTCACATACAGGTTGTAGTAGCCATAGGCCGAGGCGTGGCGCACGTTGAAATAAATATCGTAGCGCGCGGCCGTGTCCGCAATGGCGAAAGTGAAGGCCGGCTTCTGCTGCACGTCCCAGGAGTACTTCGGGAAGTCGGTATTCTCCTCAAATACGCGGTTGGGGTCGCAGGCGGTGAGCAGGCCCAACAGCCCGCCCAGCACCACTACGCACAACCTAAAATACTGATTCATAATTATTAGCATTCAAAATACAAACAGCCCTGGCTTACTCACCGGCCGAAGCCGGGCCGGGAGTAGCGCCACCCTCACCAGCCCCCCCACGGCCACCGCGCCGGTTGCGGCCACCGCGCCGCTCGCCGCCCTCACGGGGTAGGCGGGACTCGGGGCTGCCGTCGGCGTCGAGGCGGGGCGCAGCGGAGGCATCGGTGCGCCGGGACGAATCGGGCCGGCGATTGCGGCCACCACCTTGGGGCGCACCGTCCTTCGGCTCGGTTCGAGGCTCGCCGGCTTCGCCTTGGCTTGCGCCGTCCTTCGATTCGGGGCGGGGGGCATCGCTGCGGCCACGGCCGTTGCGGCGGTTCAGGGGGCGGGCGGCGGCTCCGCGGCGGCCGCGCTGCTCAGGCGCATCGCCGCTGGCGGGAGCACCGCTGTCGGGGGTTTCAGAACCGCTACTCACCATTTGCTCGGGGGGGCGGGGGCCACCGGGGGCCGCGCCGGCGGGGCGGCGGCCATCACGCGTGGGCCGGCCTTCGCGAGGTTCGCGGGGCGGGCGGGCTTCGCGGGGCTCCCGGGGGGCCTCGGTGCCGGGCTCGCGGGCAGCGCGGGGTTCGCGGGGTTCAGTACCGGGTTCGCGGGCGGCGCGGGGCTCGCGGCCTTCGCGCGGAGTGCGAGCTTCGGCCGGGGCACCTTCGCCACGGGTTTTATTGCGTTTGGAGCGTTTCGCTCCCGACTTGATTTTGTCGTCGAGGCGGTCGAGCGAGCCTTCCACGATAGCCGAAACTTCGGGCTCGGGCGCTTCCTCGCGGGGCGGCAGCAGGCTCTCAATCTTCTCGCCGCGCTTGGTCATTTCCAACAGCTCACGCACACGGGACGTGTCCAGCATCACCCAGTTGTTGTCGCCCTTGAAGGCAAACCACATGCGGCGGCGGAAGATGTCGGTTTTCTGCAAAAATGCCTCGCCCTTAGCCGTTTGCAGCGGCCGCTGCACCTGCGGAATGTCCTTTAGGGCGTCGAGGTAGGCGTCGAGCTCGTAGTTGAGGCAGCACTTTAGGCGGCCGCACTGGCCGGCCAGCTTCTGGGGGTTCAGGCTCAGGTTCTGGTAGCGGGCGGCCGTGGTGCTCACGGTTTTAAAATCGGTGAGCCAGGTAGAGCAGCACAGCTCGCGCCCGCAAATGCCGATGCCGCCGATGCGGCCGGCCTCCTGGCGTAGCGTAATCTGGCGCATCTCCACACGCACCCGAAACTCGTCGGCCAGGCGGCGGATTAGCTCGCGGAAATCGACCCGGTCCTCGGCCGAGTAGTAGAACAGGGCCCGGGTGCGGTCGGCCTGGTATTCCACGTCGCTCAGCTTCATGCGCAGGCGCAG
Organism: Hymenobacter frigidus; assembly: GCF_014640435.1. Lineage (GTDB taxonomy): Bacteria > Bacteroidota > Bacteroidia > Cytophagales > Hymenobacteraceae > Hymenobacter > Hymenobacter frigidus. The sequence goes on from NZ_BMGY01000022.1 coordinate 73,691, forward strand.
CTCGCTCACCATGGCCCGAGCCCGGAACATGGTGCCGGTTTCGAGGTCGCGCACGGCTTCCCAGCGCTGGTTGTCGTCGTCGGTAGCGACGCGCAGAATATTGCGGATTTCCTTGGAATCGGTGGGGATTTTCTTCTTGCGCATTTGCAGGCGCACCAGCTCGCCTTTCAGGCTCACGTGGCCCAGGTGCCAGCCGGAGCCGGCGGCATCCACCACCACGGCATCGCCGGTGACGAGGGGCAGGCGCAGGTCGTTACGCATGAATTCCTTGCGCCCGCCCTTAAAGCGGATTTCTACCATGTCGAACCCGGCAAACGAGTCGGGCACCTCTACGTCTTGCAGCCAGTCGAATACATTAAGGCGGTTGCAGCCCCCGGTGCTACAGCCCCCGTTGGATTTGCAGCCCCCCGGCTTGGTGCCGCAGCCCCCGCCGGAAGAACATGATGAACAAGCCACTAGTCAGAAATTATATAGTTGAGGGGAAAATGAATTTCCCGCGAAAATTCGGTTACTAGCAAAGATACGCAAATCGGCTAGGCAGCTTCGGCTGCCCGCAAGGCGCAAAGCACCGCAATAATTGCCCACGCTCCAAGCCCAGAACATCCGCTGAATGGTGCCGCGCTTCCCAGGCTAGCTCATCGCACATGTACAAAATTTTGGCAAAACCGCTTCATTGGGATAATTATAAATGTGGTTTTGATGAAGCAGAGGCATTATTTTGAATTATTTTCAATATTTACCCCACAATGTGATTGTTGATTACATTTATTTTACTCTAATTGCATCTCTTCTCCAACAATCTCTCAAACCAAACAAACCCCCTAAGCTTATGAAACTGAGAAATATTCTCTCTGCGGCTGCCCTCTGCACCGCTTCGGTATTGGCTTTGTCCTCTTGCTCGAAGCAGCAGGAAACCGTAGCTCCTGCCGAAGAAGCCATCTCCCAATCCGTCTTGAGCAAAATCAAGGACATGGGCCTGACGACTCAGGACATCAAAAAAGTTGACGGTGGCTACCTGGTGGAAGGCGACATTTTGATAACGGACGAGAATCTGGCTACCAAGCCCGAATACCAGATGCTACGCGTCGGCACCGAAGAGCAGTACCGCACCACCAACCTGGTGAGCGTGGGCTCGGGTCGCACCATTAGCATTCAGGTATCGGTCTATTTACCCTCGGCTTACGTAACGGCTACCGACGAGCTGATTCGCCGCTACAACGCCCAGAGCCTGCTCATCCGCTTTGTGCGCGTGACCTCGGGCGGCCAGATTTTCCTGAGCAAAGCTCCGGCCGGCTCCACGTACCTGGCTTCGGCCGGCTTCCCCTCAAGCGGCAATGCCTTCAACTCAGTTAAAGTGAACTCTGACGCCATCGGCACGGCCAACGCCAGCACCTACATCGCTACCATCCTGGCGCATGAAATCGGTCACTGCATCGGCTTCCGCCACACCGACTACGCTGGCCGTCAGTATAGCTGCGGCGGTGCTGCCGTGAACGAAGGCGCCGGCACGGTGGGTGCCATCTACATCCCCGGTACCCCCAGCGGCAACGACCCGAACTCGTGGATGCTGGCCTGCATCGGCAGCGGCGCCAACCGCCCCTTCAACACCAACGACGTGACCGCCCTGCGCTACGTGTACTAGCCGGTGGGCCGCTCCGGCTCACCCACTGCTTAAGAAGCCCCGACTCAACCGAGTCGGGGCTTTATTTCTAGATGAAGCTACCGTTCTCAATCCGTCTCCTTGCTTCGCGTTCACAGTCAATTACTTTCAATTTTTTCCGCCATATTTTCCTAGCTTCATGAAAACCCAATCCTTATTTTCTCTGGGCATGTGCCTCACGGCAGCCTTGGCCTTTTCCTCGTGCTCGAAAGAAAGCGAGTCGGTGACTAAATCCGACGATGTATCGCTGGAAGTCCTGAGCCAAATCAAGCAAATGGGCTTCACAGCCGAGGGTGCTACCGCCGTAGAAGGCGGCTACGTGGTAGAAGGCGACATTTTCCTGACGGCGGAGAACCTGGCCAACCCGCGCCAGGCCCAGCTGCTGCGCGTGGGTGCCGAAGAGCAATACCGCACCACCGAAGTGGTGAACGTGGGCACGGGCCGCACTGTATCGGTGGCGGTGGCAAGCACGTTGCCGCTGGCCTACGTGACGGCCACCGACGAGGTCATTCGTCGGTACAACGCCGAGAACCTGCTCATTCGCCTGGTGCGCGTGTCGTCAGGGGCCGAGATTCTGCTGGACAAGGCGCCAAAAAGCGCGCGTTACCTGGCTTCGGCGGGCTTCCCCACGGGCGGCAACCCGTTTGGTTCGGTCAAGGTGAACTCCGGCGCTATCGGCACGGCCAACCCCACCACGTACATCGCCACCATCCTGGCGCACGAAATCGGTCATTGCATCGGCTTCCGCCACACCGACTACATGGACCGGAGCTATAGCTGCGGCGGCTCGACCAGCAACGAAGGCGCCAGCACGGTGGGGGCCGTCCTCATCCCCGGCACGCCCGCCGTGGCCGACCCCAACTCCTGGATGCTGGCCTGCATCGGCAGCGGTGCCGACCGCCCCTTCAACGCCAACGACCGCACGGCCCTGGGCTTCGTGTACTAATTCCTGAGCAATTTGCAAGGAAGTAAAATGCCCCGGCTCTTGTGAGCCGGGGCATTTTTTTATCAACGACGGCTAGAGCGTGAGGACAATTACCTTTACTTTGGCAATCGTTTATAACGAAGAAATCATTTATGAGAA
>NZ_BMGY01000023.1 GCF_014640435.1 Hymenobacter frigidus
TCCGACTTTTTTGGGAGTCTTTTTGCTGCCCACTCTGCCCGCCGCCAAAAACCCTAAACAGGCTCGGTGTCTGAGATTTACTTTTATTCCGATGAATCAAGATACTCTGAGCAGCTTCGTGCAGCTATTTACCCTAACTGATGCTGATGCCACCCAGCGCGTGAGCGAGCGGCTTACGCTGGCCCTGCGCGACCCAATCGCTTATCAGGAGCAAGACCTTTATGCTGATGAGCTGGAACAGCGTGATATCGTGACAGAACTGCCCGCGCAGGAATTGCGCGATATTGCCCTCATCGACGCACTATCGAGCGAAGGTTTAGCCTGGGAAAGCAGCATGCGGGAGCCATCCGAAATGCTGGTGGAAGGTCTTAACGAGGTATTGACTATTCAGAAGCGCACAGGGGTAAATGAGTCGGCATTCATCGGCCGCCGCAATACGGGGCCCGAAGTCCTCGATTATTTACAGGATGCGCTGGAAGCCCAAGGCCTGGCTTTGGTACTCTTCACGCTGGATAGCGACTCTTACCCGCTGAGCGTGGTGGCCGATGCACAAGCCGAGCAGGCCCGCCAACTGGCGAAGGAGCTGGGCTTCGGGGTGACGGTGTACTGAGGAACCACCACGCAATGCTGTTGGTAACGACCACTGGTGACTTTCACTCTTTGCGCGTTATCGTTTACCGAGCTCATTTGGGTCCATTCCATGCGCTATCTGCTGCTGCTTTTCACCGCTACCGTTCTGCTGGCAGCACTTTACCTGGCAGGGCTCTATGCGTTTACGCCGTACGCGACCATGCGGGCCGAGTTGGAGGCCGCTAATCAGCAGGGTTGGGCAGCCATTGCTCCGCTCGCCTTGCCCCGATTGGCGCATACGGCGACACGCTACGCGGTATTGCGGGGCACTATCGGTTTGGCGCTGGTCGGGGCGATAGGGGGCCTGGTGGCGCTGGGCAGACAGCGTATCCGACGGGAGGCTCGGTACCTCGGACGGGACATTAGGCTGGTGGCCTTAGCGTTGAATTGTTTTTGGCACCGCCTGGGCCGGGGTGAGCAATGGACTGCCGGGATAGTCCTGCTGCTCATACTGGGGGTACGCTGCTGGTTTCAGACGCACAGCGCGTTCAACCCCGATGAGGCCGTGAGCTGCGACTATTTCGTGTGGCCGGGTGCACGCGTGACGGCCAGTTTTTACACGCTGCCAAACAATCACATTCTGTATAACCTGATTGGCGGCACCCTACTACGGCTGGCCCCAGCCAATGCCAATCCGGAATTGCTGCTGCGGCTGCCTTCGCTGCTGCTCGGCTTCGTGGGCATGGGGATAGCCTATGCGATGCTGGCACGCCTCATCTCGTTTCGGGTCGCTACTTTTTCACTGGGCTTTATGGAGCTGGCTCCGGAGACGATAGTGTACAGCATTGGCGCCCGCGGCTACGGTCTGCAGATGGCCTGCGTATACGCCCTGTTTCTGGCGGTGCTGGTGCTGCGGCGGGGTCCGGCCCTGCACCGGCTGGCCTGGACGGTGGCAGTAGCCGCGAGCGTAGCGGGATTTTACCTCATTCCCACCTTCATTTACCCCTTTCTTGGGCTGGGTTTCGGCCTGCTGGCGGGGGTGGTCGGCCAGCCCCACGGGAAGCGGCGGGCGGCGCATGGGCTGGTGGGCGGCGGCGCAATCCTGCTCGTGACCGGACTTTTATACCTGCCCGTCGGCTTGCTTTCGGGCTGGTCGGCCCTGCTCGCGAACCCCTACGTGGAGCGGCTGACGGCCACTCACTTCTGGACGTATTTCGGGCCGTATTACCTCTGGGGCACGGTGGGAGTGCTACTCGGCAGCCAACTGGTGATGGTACCAGCCTTGTTATTGCTCATCAGCGGCGGCTTGTGGCTGATTCGCCGCTGGGCCCCGGCCGCCTGGTGGCCCGTAGCCGCCCTGGCCTGGACGACGACCCTAACCCCGTTGCCCCTGATGATACTCCAACAGGTGTTTGCCCCACCGCGCACGCTGCACTACGTCGTCTTTTTTGTGCTGCTGCTGGCCATACTGCTTTTTGAAGCAGCAGTGCGCCATGTGCGCCTCACCGGGCGGCTGGCCTGGCTAGGGCTGGGACTGTTACTGACAGCCTACGCCGGCTACCGCGTGCCCCGCCAAGCCGATACGCTGGTGGTTGACCGGGCGTTCCGAAATCAAGCCCTGCACGTTGACCACTGGTTGCGGGCGCAGCGCCCCCGCCGGATACTTACCGGGTTAAACGGCTACAATCTGTACCTCCGGCATCTGGCCATTGTTCGTCGGCAACCGCTACTGCCGGTGCGGCTAGTGGGTGAAAACCCGGCCACCTTCCCTTCCGACTACTTCATGCTGATGCGTGGCCGCACCCTCCCGGCCTGGGTGCGCCCCTCTGCCGTCCTGGCTTACGAATACGACCAACTACTTATCTACAGCCCGGCTACTTTCGCTGACAAACAAGGCCTAAAGACGGCACCTGGGCAGTAGATGAGCAGGGGTAAAAGCACGGACTTGAAACCCTCTATTGCCTTTGGCGCACGGCTTCGAAGGTGAGCACGGCCGTGGCCACGCTCACGTTGAGCGAGTCGATGCGGCCCATCATGGGGATGATGACGGTTTCGTCGCAGGCTTCGCGCATTTGGGGACTCAGGCCATCGGCCTCGGTGCCCATTACCAGGGCGGTGGGGCCGCGGAAGTCATATTCGGTGTAGGGCCGAGCTTCGGGGGCAAGAGCGGCGGCGTAGGTACGAATACCTTTTTCCTTCAGAAAATCCAGGATATCGGCCACCGGCGCGGCTACCGTGGGCACCGTGAATACGCAGCCGATGCTGGCCCGAATAACATTGGGGTTGAACAAATCAGTGCGCGGGTCGCCGATGAGCACGGCATCGACGGGGGCGGCGTCGGCGGTGCGGAGGATGGCCCCGAGGTTGCCGGGCTTCTCCACGGCTTCGAGCACGATGATGAGCGGGTTCAGTGGCAGGCGCAGGTCAGCCAGGGTGCGGGCGGGGGTACGCAGCACGGCCAGCAGGCCATCGGAGCCTTCGCGGTAAGCCGCTTTTTCGAAGACGGGGCGGGTGACCTCGAACCACTCCGGCGCATTGGGGCGGCCGGCAAAGAGGGCAGTTAAATCGGCCAGACCCGTTTCGCCGGCCAGCTCGGGGCAGGTGTAGAGAGTGGCCACGGCCACGCCGGCTTCCACGGCGATGGTGAGCTCGCGCAGGCCCTCGACCAAGGTGAGGCCTAGGGCACGGCGCTCGGCGGACTTTTGCTGGAGGCGCAGCAGCTGCTTGATGCGCGGATTTTGGGGGCTACTGAGACGGTCGGAGGGGGCAAATAGCATGGCTGCGAAGATACGGGCGGCAGGCTGGGCCCCAACCCTGGCCCGGCCGCGGGCGTAGGGCGGGCCATTACCTTCGCAACCAATGACCTTAAAAACCGACACTAAAATTATTCTGGGCTTCGCGCTGGCTGTGGGCATCCTGCTGCTCACCGCGGCAGCCTCGTTCTGGAGCATTCGCGGCCTGAGCGTGCAAACCGCCAAAGTGGAGCACACCTACCAGGTGCTGCAGGAAGTAGAATCGGTGACGGCCGTGCTAAAGGATGCCCAGGCCGGCACCCGCGGCTACCTGCTCACGGGCGACACCGTGTACCTGCGGCCCTACAGCATGGCCACGAACCAACTGCCCGCTAGCTTGGCCCGCCTCCAGGCCCTGACCAGCGACAACTCCAGCCAACAGGCCCGGCTCGACTCGTTGCGCATGCTGGTGGAGCAGGAGTTTCGCATTCTGCGCCCCCTCACGGAAATCCAGAAGTCCATGAGCCAGTCGGCCATGCAAACCCTGCTCGATACTGACCGCCAAACGCTGCGGCAGGTACGCATCCTCTACAACCGCACCAAGGAAAGCGAAATGGCCCTGCTGGCCCAGCGCAGTGCCCTGCAGGACGTATTTGAGAAGGCTACGCCCATCGTGGTGCTGGTATCGGCCGTGCTGGCCGTGCTGATTACGGTGTGGCTGGTTATGAAAATCATGCAGGAGCTGGCCGACAACCGCCGCCTGCAAAACGAGCTGGCCGATATCAACGCCGAGGTTAGCCGACGCATTACCCAAATTCGGGACCTAGCCGAGCAGGTGGTGCAGGGCGACTACACCGTGAAAATCGCAGACGCGGCCCAGGATAACCTGGGAGGCCTGGCCATCTCGCTCAACCGCATGACCCAGACCCTAGACGCCAGCTTCAGCGCCCTCGAAAAGCGCAACAAAGAGCTTGACCAGTTTGCCTACGTGGCCTCGCACGACCTCAAAGCGCCCCTGCGCGGCGTGACCACCATTGTGAAATGGATTGAGGACGAGCTGGCGGCCGAGCTATCGCCCCAGATGCACACCTACCTCGACCAGATGAAAGGCCGCCTGAGCCGCCTCGAAGACCTCATCAACGGCTTGCTGGCCTATGCCCGGGTGGGCCGCACCGCCCAATCGTCTGAAAACGTAAATATTAATCAGTTGGTGGAGGAGATAGCCGACCTAGTGGTGCCGCCCGATTTTACGCTACGCGTGGGCCCAGGCATGCCCACCTTCGTTACCGACCGGCTGGGCTTGCAGCAGGTGTTCACCAACCTGCTCAGCAATGCTGTGAAGTACCACCACCGGGGCGCGGGCCAGTTGGAGATAACCTGCCAGGAAGTAGGCCAGCACTACGAGTTTCGGGTGCAGGACGACGGCCCCGGCATTGCCCCGGAATACCACCAGAAAATTTTTCTGCTGTTCCAAACCCTGCGTGACCGGAACACGGCCGAAAGCACCGGCATTGGCCTGAGCATCGTGCAAAAAATCATTAACGAGCACCATGGCACAATTCGTGTTGACTCGGCCCAGGGCCAAGGCGCGGGCTTTATATTTACTTGGCCAAAATAAATCCATCCGTTGGCAACCAATCTGACGGATGGCAGCTCTTTCCCCGGACAGTTTTTCACCTACGTGGCGGGCCCTCACCGGCCCCGCTCCTATTCCACTTATTCTATGCGTTCTGTTTTACTGGTCGAAGACGATATTTTTGATACGATGACGACGGAGAAATCCTTTGCCAAATTCAGTATCCCCCATCAGCTGCACACGGCCTTCAACGGCGAAGAAGCCCTCGACTTGCTGCTGGGCCGCAACGGCGCCGATGCCCTGCGCCCCCTGCCCGAGGTTATCCTGCTCGACCTGAACATGCCCCGCATGAACGGCATTGAATTCCTGACCGAGCTGCGCGCCAGTGCGGAGTTTGCGGATATTCCGGTGTTTATCACCACCACGTCTAGCATGGATGTGGACCGGCTGGCTACCGATAGCCTGGGCGTGAGCGGCTACATTCTCAAGCCGCTGGATTTCGAAACCGGCGACCTTTCCGACAGCCTGAGCCTGCTCGAAAAGCTGTTGCGCTAACAAGGGCCGCCACCGGCAGGCCACTGGCCAGGGTTCCGGGGTCGGTTCACGCAAAGCTCACCCGGTGATGACGGAATTTACACCCGCTGATTTTCGTTTTTCCGTTGTGCTTCCTCCGGCCCGCCTGAATAGGTCGACCCAACAACGGGTTGGTGCATTTGCCGGAGCTTGGGTACCTTGCTCCGCACAGGTCTTTCCTACCATCGCTATCATGAAACATACCGTCCTTTTACCAACGATTTTTGCCGTGCTGCTCGGCGGACAAGCCGCGTGGGCGCAGGACGATGGCCCCCGCCAACTCGGCGCGCCGCCTACCCTGCCGCCCCCGCCGCGCCCCCGCGCCGCCCCCGCGCCGCGCCAGCTGGATACCGTGCCTGTAGCCCCGCGCGACAGCACCCGCCGCGCCGCCGTGACTGCGCCGCAGCCAGGCCCCATGACTTCCCCAGCCCCGGTTTACGCGCCTACCCCAGCCGGCCAGTTGCCCGGCAATAATTCGCGCCCCACCCGCTTTCAGGTGGGCCTGAAAAACGGGTTGCTCTACAACGCGTCCGATGTGGAGATGAAAACGCCGCTCTTTGGCCGCTCCTACCTGCTGCTTGATGGGCAGCGCAAGTTTGAGATGGCCGAGGTCGGGTTTTACGAGGACGAATCGGGCCACTACGTGCGCACCACGCTACCCGGGTCCAGCCGCGAGAGCACCCTGCGGCGCGACAAAACCGGGCGCATCAGCCTGTATTCCATCACCAGTTCGCAATACAACTCTACGCCGGGCGGCATGGGCATGGGCATGGGCGGGTTTGGCTACGGCGGCATGGGCGGATTTGGCGGCATGGGCGGCTATCCATACGGGGGCTACCGCACCATTAAAACCGAATATTTTTCCAAAAATAACGGCCCCATTCAAAATCTCAGTACCCAGAACCTGATGCTGGCTACCAGCGACAATGCCGGTGCCCAACAGCTGCTGTTGGAGTCGCGGCGCTACCAGCAGGCCACCGTGGCCAGCTACGTGGTGGGTGGCGGCCTGATGGTGGCGGGCCTGCTGCAATCGTTGCGCCCCAATGAAAACGGCGCCAGAATATCGCCGCTGATGTACGCAGCTATTCCGGTGCTCATCGTGCCCATTGTGCTGCAAGGCAAACAGGCCAATAATCAGCGCCAAGCCATTTCGCTGTACAACGCGGCCCGGTAGACCCGGCGTTTCTTTCCGATTAATTGCGCGTCCACTGGCTGTCATCCTGCATCATTGCGGAATGGCAGCCAGTGTTTTTTTGCTGCTACTGACGACCAATGCACTTGCTGGCGGCAACCTCGGGTCCGGATTTGCGCGTAGGCAGCGGATGAAACCTGCCAGCCCCGTACCCACTGCTTCGGATATCGATTTCGCCACCCGGCAGGCCAAAGCATTATTGGTACACGAGCGGCTATGTACCGAGTACGGTGCCCCATTTCCTTTTTTCAGCACCAAAGACCCGTTGAGCGAGCTGGTGAGTGCCCTGCTTTCGCACCGCACCAAAAACGCCGACTCGCACCGCGCCTACCAGGAGCTGCGTGCCACGCTGCCCACCTGGGAGGCCGTGCGCGATGCGCCCACCGAGGCGGTGCAGCACGCCATCCGGGCCTGCACCTGGCCCGAGCAGAAAGCCCCGCGCATTCAGGCCGTGCTGCGCGAAATAAGTGAGCGTTGCGGCACCGATGCGCCCTGCGCCCTCGATTTCCTGGCCGAAATGCCCGTGCCTGAGGCCCGCGCCTGGCTGGAAAGCATCAGCGGTGTGGGACCCAAAACCAGCGCGGCTACGCTCCTGTTCAGCACGCTGCGCATCCCGGCCATGCCCGTGGACAGCCACCACCACCGCGTGGCCCAGCGCCTGGCCCTTATAGGCCCGAAGGTGGGTGAAGGACCGGCGCACAAGCTGCTGGAAGCTTTGCTGCCGCCCGGTTGGGACGCTCAGCAGGTGTACGACCACCACGAGGCTTTCATGTTTCATGGCCAGAAGTGCTGCTATTTCAGCTCGCCGGCCTGTGGCCGCTGCATAGTGCTCCACCAGTGTCCCTTCGGCCAGGCGCGGCTGGAGCGTAGCGCCTGACGTATTTTGCCCCGGCATGGCCATTCTACACCTCAAAGCCAAACCCGGCAGCCGTGCCAATCAGCTGCTCGTGAGTCCCGACGGTACCGTGACCGTGCGCCTGCACGCCCCCGCTCAGGACGGCAAAGCCAACGCCGCACTCCGCGCCTACCTGGCCGAAGTATTTGGCACCAGCAAAAGCCGCGTGGAGCTGCTAAGCGGCCAAACGGCCCCGTTCAAAAAACTCGCCCTGCTGGATATCAACGACGATGAGCTTGCGGCGGTGCTGGCCCGGCATCGGCTGGCCTGAGCCCGCATCGGGCCAGCCGATGGACCATAGCATTATTTTGCTATATTTATCGTAGTAAAACGCCACTACAACGTGGCTCCGCCCTTAGTACGTACTGGTTATGCTCCCCTCTTTCCGCGATTTGCGCTACCTGCTGGCTTATTCGCTACCGCTCACGGCGGCGGTGGGGTTGTGGTTGGGCGGACCCTGGACCTGGCTCACACTGCTCTACGCCTTCGGGCTGGTACCGCTTTTAGAATGGCTGCGCCCCCTCGCACCAACCGTGCCGGGCGTGGCCGCCGCCACCGAAACCAAGCGCCACGCCTTCTTCGATGGCTTGCTCTACGCCAACGTACCACTACAATACGGGCTCCTGATTTTCTTTCTTTTCTCGCTGAAAAACCGCGATTTCTCACCCGCCGAAACCATTGGGGCAGTGTTGAGCGTGGGCATCTGCTGCGGGGCGCTGGGCATTAATGTGGCGCACGAGCTGGGCCACCGCACCCGCGGCTGGGAGCAGCGCCTGGCCCAGGCGCTGCTGATAAGCACTTGGTATTCGCACTTTTTCATCGAGCACAATCGGGGCCACCACCGGCACGTAGCTACGCCCCTCGACCCCGTCACGGCCCGCTTGCACGAAAGCTTCTGGCACTTTCTGCCCCGCGCCGTACTGGGCGAGTACCGCTCGGCCTGGCGGCTGGAAGCCGAACGCCTGCGCCGCCAGGGCCAGTCGTGGGCTATGCCCGGCAACCAGATGCTGCAGTTTCAGGTGGTGCAGGGGCTGCTGGCGGGTGCGGTGGGAGCCGTATTTGGGGTGGCGGGCCTGCTGGCCTGGCTGGGCGCGGCAATGGTGGGTTACGTCCTGTTTCAATTGGTGAACTACGTGGAGCACTACGGCCTGCTGCGCCGCCAAACCAGCCCCGGCCACTACGAGCGGGTGCAGCCCCACCACTCCTGGAACTCGGAACACCCGCTGGGCCGCATTCTGCTCTACGAGCTCACGCGTCACTCCGACCACCATTACCAGACCGCCCGCCCCTACCATACCCTGCGCCACCAGCCCGCCAGCCCCCAAATGCCCACCGGCTACCCCGGCATGATGCTGCTGGCCACGGTGCCTCCCCTCTGGTTCCGGGTGATGAATGCGCGAGTGCCAGCGGCGGTCAATTAGCAGTTATCAACTGGCTCATTTCCCACGCTTCCAGCGGTAGTATTTCCGGTACCAAGTTGAGGTTTTCTTGAATAGGCTGCTCGCCGACTCATTCGGAAACATGTTCACTCGGAATACCTGCATGCGGTCGTCTTCCAGGTGCATGCCGCCGCTGTCGGTGGCCACGCCGAACGTGAAACCGGCGTTGCGCACAGCGGTTTTCACCGCGTTGTTGAGGTCGCCATACGGGTAGGCGAAGCTGACCAGCTCGGTTTGCAGGGCAGTTTCCAGCTCGGCTTTGCTGCGCTGAATTTCGGCGGCGGCTTCGGGCAGCGGCAGCGTGGTGAGCCTGGGATGACTCATGGTGTGCGCGCCGATTTCCCAGCCTGCGGCTACGAATGCGTGCTTTTGGGCCAGGTCCATGATGTCGGACCGCGGCTCGGCGGGGTCGAAATCAGCGTCCCATTTGTTGTAGCAAATACCCGCATCGCCGAGCAAATACAGCACGCCCCGGTAGCCGAACTGCTGCATCAGCGGCAGCAGATTGGTGTAATTGTCGGTGTAGCCGTCGTCGAAGGTGAGGATAATCGGGCGGCGCGGAAAATCAGCTAGTGGCAGTTTACCGCTGGCAAAATTCAGGTAATCGGCGAACGTAATGGGCGTCAATTTCTGCTTTTGAAAATACGCGAGGTGTCTGGCGAAATTTTCTTTCGTGACGTAAATCTGATGTTTGGTGGCCAGCGTCGCATCCGGGATTTTATGGTACATCAGCACCGGGATGAAGTTTGGCGAGGCTTTACGCATGCGCGCGGCCTGGTAGGTTTCCAGCACCCGCGCTGCCACCGTCTGCAGCGCGTAGTGAGCCCGCACCTGCTGCCGCAGGGCCGCCGTGACGGGCTGGGGAGCCTGTAGAAAAGCCCGGGCATCGGCCAGCAAAGTCGTAAAATCAACTTCCGACGGAGCCAGCACAGCCGAAATATCCCCGAAATTAGAAGCGGCGGCGGCTGCAAAAGTTGCTTCCGAAACCAGCCCGGCGTAGTTGGCTTCGCCCAGCGCCAGCACCGGCCGGCCGGCGCCCAGCGCTTCGATAGCCACGCGCCCCGCGCCGATGACCAAGCTGGTACGCACCAGCCAGGCGGGCACGTCAGTGGTAAAGCCCACGACTTCGACACGCGCGCCAAAGTCAGCTTGCAGCTGTGCCAAGGCCGTTTTGCCCGCAGCGGGCAAAGCTTCCAGCTCCCCGCCGACGAGTGCCAGCCGCAGCGGCGGAAACTCCTTCAGCAACACCGGAAACACGTGCTGCAGCAGCGCGGCTGCCCGTTCGCCTTTGCCCCCATTAAACCGCCCGATGAAGGAGATGCGCAGGTGTGAAGCTTCGCTCAGGTCCTGCTTGCTGGCGGCCGCATCCGGCAGAAAATTCACGCCGTTGGGAATCACCTCGATTCTGGCGGCGACCATTTTCACTTCGCCCACGAGGTGCTCGTGCAGGTTGGCACAAATGGTAATGACTTTTTCGCCGTAAACATCAAACAACGCAGTTGAGGTGTGCAGGTGCTGGCGGCCGTGTACGGTGCTGACCAAGGCCACGGGCAGGCCGCGCAACGCAAAGTAGCTCACCCAACTGGCCGCCCGCGAATGAGCGTGCACCACATCAATGTTCTCGCGCTGAACTACCTGGCGAATGAGCCGGCCATTGCGCAGCCGCTGCCGGTAGCTGCGGTCGCTGATGGGCGCTTTTATCTGGGTGGCCCTGGTGGGCAGCTGGTCGGAGTCGGACAGCAGCCAGACACTGTGGCCCTGGGCACGGTGCGCCTCAGCCAAGTGCACGGCATAGGCCACGGAGCCCGCAAAGAATTCAGCCGATAAAACGTGGAGAATGCGCATGCGGCAAAGGTATTGCCGGGCATGGGGTCGTCTGTCATCCTGAGCGCAGCGAAGGACCTTATCGCATCAGAATGTAATCATTTAGATGCGATAAGGTACTTCGCTGCGCTCAGGATGACACATGAAACACCGCTTCTACTTCCAGGCGCGGCCGGCCACGTTGTCCATGTACTTCTGCCCGTTGCCGGTATTCAGGAGCAGAATCTTCTCATCGGCGTGCAGCCAACCGGTGGCCAGGAGCTGGCGGGCGGCCGTCCACACGGCGCCGCCTTCGGGGGCCACGAACAGGCCTTCCTGATGGCCGAGGTCGCGCATGCCGTCCAGCATGCCTTCTTCGCTCACGCTCACCACCGTGCCGTTGGACTCGCGTAGCACGCGCAGCATCAGGGCCTCGCCCAGCGGGTGGGGCACGGCCAAGCCGTTGGCCAGGGTGGCGCGGCCCTGGTAGGCGTGGCAGTTGGGCTGGTGGCCGAGGTAGGTTTCGAGGAGGGGGCAGCAATTTTCGGCCTGCACGGCCACCATGCGCGGCAATTTCACATTGGGCGCGAGCCAGCCCAGGGCTTTCATTTCCTGAAAGGCTTTCCAGATGCCGATGAGGCCCGTGCCGCCGCCGGCGGGGTACAGCAGCACATCAGGCAGCTGCCAGTTCAGCTGTTCGGCAATTTCGTAGCCCATGGTTTTCTTGCCTTCGAGGCGGTAGGGCTCCTTGAGGGTCGAAATGTCGAGCAGGGCCCCGTCGGCGTTGCGCTGGCGAACGCGGGCCCCGCAGTCGCTGATAAGGCCGTCGACGAGCTCGACTTCGGCCCCGTACCATTGGCATTCTTCCTGAAAAGCCTGCGGCGTGTGCCGAGGCATCACCACCACGGCTTTGAGGCCGGCGCGGGCACAGTAGGCGGCCATGGCCACGCCCGCATTGCCAGCCGTGGGAATGATGCAGCCATCGACGCCCAGCTCTTTGGCTTTGGAAACGGCCATGCTAAGACCGCGCGCTTTAAACGAACCGGTGGGATTTTGGCCTTCGTCCTTCAGCAGAAGGGAGGACAGTTCATGGCGCGCGGCCAGGCGCGGCAAGCGCAGCAGCGGGGTCAGGCCTTCGCCCAGGGTTACCTTGTTTTCGTCGTGCAGCAGCGGCAGCAGCGCGCCGTAGCGCCACATCGACGTATCGGCCTGGTCGATAACCGCGCGGCTGAGCGGCTCGCGCAGGTCGTAATCGGCTACCAGCGGCAGGCTGCAGCAGGCCGAAACGCGCTGCAAGTCGTAGGCGGAGTATTCGGTGCCGCAGGACGAGCAATGCAGGGCGGCCAGTCGGGAAAGGGAATCGGAGGCGACTAGTTTCATGGGGCAAAGTACGGAATGTACCGACCCAAGGCATGCCCATTTGGGATGGGTATTTGGAATAGACTATGCCTTTGCGGAATAATAGCGGCGTGTAAATTGCAGGAAATCCTTGTAGGGCGCGTTATTCTCGGTGCCCTTGCGCTGGATAAAGTTAAATTCGCGCTGGAGCGGAAAGTTGTTGATTTTCACTTCGACCAACTCGCCTGAAGCCAGCTCTTTTACCACCGCCTGCCGAGGCAAAAAGGCCAGGCAAGTATCAACCCGCACGAAGTTTTTCAGGGCCTCGGTGCCGCCCAGCCGCACCCGCACGGGCAGGGCGGCCAGCTTGATGCGGTGCTGCGCCAACGCTTCTTCGAGCACGGCCAGGGTGCCGGAGCCGTCTTCGCGCAGGGCCAGCGGCGTGGTGAGCAGGTCGTGGACTTCGAGGGTACGGTGCTCAAGTGGGTTATGGGCGGCGCACACGGCCACCACATCATCGGTGAGCAGGGGCGTGTAGGTCACGTTGCTCACTTTGTGGATGCCTTCGATGATGCCCAGCTCGATTTCGTGGTCGAGCAGGGCGCGTAGGATGTTGTCGGAGTTGCGGTTTTTGAGGCTGAGCTGGCGGTTGGGGTGCAGGCGCAGATAGGCCGATACCACCGGTGGCAGCACGTAGAGCGAAATAGTGGTGCTGGCCCCAATCACGAGGTGCATGATGGGCGTGAACTCCGGGCTCAACTCGCTCATCTCCTGGTGCAACTCCTGCTGCAGCTGCTTGGCCTGCAATATCTTATGATAAAGCTTCAGGCCCGCCGGCGTGAGCTGAATGCTGCTCCCGAGGCGCTCAAATAACCCGGTCTTGTAACGTTCTTCCAAGGCTTTCACCTGCTTGCTCACCGCCGACTGGCTGATGAACAGCGCCTGGCTGGCCTTGGTGAAACTCAGGCGCTGAGCCACTTCCAGAAAGACTTCGTGCGGATGAGAAAGCATGCGTAAAGATGCACCCGGCAAGCCCATGGTACCGCTACGGCCCCGCGACGCGGCCTTTGGCAACCGCTGCTTTCCCGGCGGGGGCAAAGCCGGGACTGCGCCCAGACCGACGTCCGGGCGCTTCGACCGGCGCGGGGCCGAATAGCTGCTGGTGCAGCACCTTTTGCGCTTTCACCCAACTCGGTTTACTGCCCTTCGACCTCGACTAACTCCACCGGGACGCGGCTGCTCACGGCTTCGGAACGCGGAATTTCTACCGTGAAAGTGCTGCCTTCGTCCTCGACGCTGTTAACGGAAATAGTGCCGTGATGCCACTCCACAATGGTTTTACACAGCGCCAGGCCCAAGCCAGTGGTGGCTTCGCCGCGCAGCCCCGGCCGCCGGGCCTTGGTGAAACGCTCGAACAGATGCGGCTGCATGGCCAGCGGAATGCCCACGCCATCGTCGACGACGTGAATGCGCACGCAGCCCGGACCCGGCTCGATGTGCACGGCTACTTTGCCTTCGTCGGGCGTAAATTTGAAGGCATTACTGACCAGGTTGATAAGGACTTGGGTGAATTTATTGACGTCGAGGTTGGCGTATATCGGCTCGGCGGGCAGCGAGTAGGTGAAGCGATTACCCAGTAGCCGCTGCCCGGTCTGGAGCTGGTCGAGCGGCACGCGCAGGATGGCCCCGACATCGACCCGGTTCACCTTGAGGTCGGTATTGGCCGAAGTGAGAAATTCGAGGTTAATCAGCTCCCGAATCATCTTCACGCTATCGCGGCTCGTCGTTTCGAGCACAGTCAGCAACTCGGGAATGCGGCTTTCGGCCGGGGCCACCACCTCTTCGTGCAGGAACTCGGCGATTTGCTGCACCATGATGAAGGAGCTGCTGAGGTCGTGCGAGAGAATTTCCAGCGTGGCGTTTTTGCGGCTGTTGAACAGGTCGGCGTTTCCCTGGTACCGCTTCATCACGCTGATATCGCGCAGGGTGCCGCCCAGCAAAACGCGGCCTTCGGCGTCCTGCTGGTAATAGGGAGAAAAGCAGAACCATTGGTTGGGCTGGCCGGGGTGTTGCAGGCGCACTTCCACTTCGTTGGTCATCAGGCCCTGCACCCACTTCTCCCAATAGTGCGCGAGGTACACCAAGTCGTCGGGATGAAGCCGCTGAAGCAGGGCGGGCAAGTCCTCATTCACCTGGCTCCGGGTACCGTACAGCACCCGCTCGTAGGCGGCGTTCACGAACACGACGCGGCGGACCGTGGGGTCATACACGAACTGGACGTGGGGGTCGGCTTTCGCCTGGTTCAAGAAGAAATCGGCAAAATCAGCCATTGAAGATTTTTGACTTACAGATTGTTGACTTACAGAACGGTGCGGACAATTATAACCGTTGGTTTACGTCATACGGCTGCAGCGGAATTGTGGGCATTTGGCTCGGGGTCCTATCTCTCAACTGAGGGCCAAGACCAGATGTACTCATAACGAAGTGGAATGCGAGAATCGGTGGGTGATGTAAAGACGCGACCCTTGGCGTCTCGACACCGGTCTCGCGTGCCACTTCGTGACGAGTCTAATCAAACCAATACCGCCTCGGCGCGGCTCACGCAAGTAGGGGTGCGGCCCTGCTTGCGTGGGCAAAAAGGCGAGCGCGGTCCTATGGGCGGTATTTATTATTACCTTCCTGACGCATTTCCCCTCCCCTTCCCATGCTGGTTCGTTTCCGCTTCCTGCCACTGCTCTTTCTGTTGCTGGCCGCTTCATCGTGCTCCAAAAAAACCGCCCGGGAGCAAGCTGCTGAAACGGCTGCCACTACCGATGGCGACGAAATCGACCCCTACTCCAATCTGGTCTTCACCTTCGATGAAAAGGTGGTGGATGAGGGCCAGCAAAACCGCTGGGACACCACGCGCTACGTAACCTTTTCGCCGGCTATTCGGGGCAAGTTCAAGTGGACGGGCGACCGGGAACTGACGTTCTCACCGCTCGAACCGTTCCGGCCCAGCACGGTTTTTTCAGCCAATCTGCAGCCCGAAACCTTACCCAGCGGCAAGCAGAAGCTGGCGCTGAACCGCGCCAAATTCCACACGCCGTACCTGGACATGAGCGCGCCGCAGGTGTTCTACGGCAGCTCGAAGCGGGCGGCGGGCACGGCCGAACTGCGGGCCAACCTGGTGTTCAACTACCCCGTGCGGCCTGCCGATGTGAAAGCCCGCCTGCGCGTGACCCAGGATGGCAAGCCCGTAGCCGTGGAAATCAACTCCGCCGAACCGGACCAAATGGTCGCCTTCACCTTCATGCAGGACGTGCGGCCGGGCTCCCCGATACAAATTGATATTGCCCCCGGCCTGCGCCCGACCACCGGCACCAGGGCCACCGAAAAACCCCTCACCGCCCAGGCCCAGGTGCCCGACCAAAGCATTCTGGAAGTGCGCGAGCTCACCGGCTCCCTGCTCAACGGCCAGCCCGTGGTGACGGTGCTGCTCAACCAGCCCATCAGTGCCGCCGGTGCCCAGGCCACCGTGAAAGTGACGCCCGCCGTGGCCTATTCGGTAGAAGCGCTGGAGAGCGGCTTCACCCTGCGCGGCGGGTTCGAAGTGGGCAAAACCTATCAAATCAGCCTGCTGGCGGGTACGAATGGGCTGTTGGGCGGTCGGCTAAATGAGGCGTTCAGCCAAGCCGTTTCCTTCGGTGATGAGCGGCCGAGCCTGAGCTTCACCAGCAGCGACAAGGCCCTGTACCTGGATGCGCTGGGGAACCGGAAGCTGGGTTTGCGAATCAACGAAGTAGCCAGGGTGAAGGTGACTATTGCGAAGGTCTACGCCAACAACATTCAGCAACTGCTGCGCGGCGAAAAGCAGTACGGTTACCCCGAATACGACGAGGACGAACCCCGCGAATCGAACACCGACGAGAATGGCGACTACATTGACCGCAGCTTTCAGTATTACGACACGGAGAGTATTGGCAACGTTATTTCGGAGCGCACGATTTCTGTCGATGCGCTGCCCAAAGAGGCCGGGCTGCGCCTACTCAATCTCAGCCTGAAAGACCTAGAATTTCAGGGACCGATGAAGGGAATGTACGTGGTGCGCGTGCAGGACACCGAGCGCCAGTGGCTGCAAGTGAGCAAGCTGGTGGCCGTCACGGATTTGGGGCTGATTGTGAAGCAGGGCGCGACGGGCGGCACGGTGGTGTTTGCCAATTCCATTCGCACGGCGCAGCCGCTGAGCGGGGTCACGGTGAACCTGGTGAGCTCTACCAACCAGGTGATTGGCACGACCATAACGGATAAGGCGGGCGTGGCCCAGTTCGACTCGGCGGCGAGCATGAAGCGCTTCAAGCTGGGCATGATTACGGCGGTGAAGGATGCCGATTTCTCCTTCTTGGATTTGACCAAAAGCCGGGTCGAAACCTCGCGCTTCGCGGTGGGCGGGCTGACGTCGAACGCCGCGCACTATCAGGCGTTTTTATACGGCGACCGCAACCTGTACCGGCCCGGCGACACGGTGCGGACCAACACCGTAATCCGCACCGAGGACTGGAAAAGCCCGCCGTCCGGCCTGCCCATGAAAATCCGCCTGCTACTGCCCAGTGGCAAGGAATACAGCAGCCTGCAGCAGAAACTGAGTGCGGCGGGCAGCTTCGAAAGCCGCTTTATTCTGCCGGCCACCGTCATGACGGGCCTTTACACGATGGAGGTGCTGACCGGCAACGACGTGCTGCTGACCTCCCGCCAAATCAGCGTCGAAGAATTCATCCCTGACCGCCTGAAGGTGACTGTGACGGCCGCCCCCACGGTACTCCGGCCCGGCCAGGACGTGACGGCCAGCATCACGGCTGTGAACCTCTTCGGCCCGCCCGCGGCCGACCGCAAGTTTGAGGTCGAATTCTCGCTTAAGCAGAAAGCCTTCGCTCCCAAGGGCTACGACGGCTACAGCTTCACCATCAACAGCGGCGAGCGGCGGCGCAGCACCAACGAGGACGGCGAAGCCAGCAGCGAAAGCGCCCTCACCGCCCGTTTCGAGAAAACCGTGCGCGAAGGCACCACCGACGCCGCCGGCCACGGCACCGCCGCCTACACCGTGCCCGGCTACCACGACCTCGGCACGCTGGAAGGCGTAGCCTTCGCCACAGTGTTTGACGAAACCGGCCGGCCCGTGAACCGCCTCGCCACCTTCGACGTGCAAACCCAGTCCACGATGTTCGGCATCGCCAACCTGCCCGACCTCATCAGCACCAAACAGCCCCTCACGGTGAAGCTGGTGGCCCTCTCCCCAAACGGCCAGCCGGCCCTCGCGCCGGCCGAAGTAAAAGTGGTGCGCCTGCTCTGGGAAACCGTACTGGAGCGCCAGGGCGGCCGCTACGTTTACAATTCACAGCAGCGCGAGCAAACCATTCTCAGCCAGACCCGCTCCGTGCGGGCTGCCACCAGCTTCAGCTTCACCCCCATCTACTCGGGCGAATACGAGGTGCGCGTGAGCCGGCCGGGGGCCAGCAGCTACGTCACGCAACGGTTTTACGCCTACGGCTACGGCGATACCCAGGCCAATTCCTTCGAGGTGAACAACGAGGGCGAGGTGACCATTGAGGCTGACAAACCCAAGTACGCGCCCGGCGAGACGGCCAATCTGCTGCTCAAGTCGCCCTTCACCGGCCGCATTCTGGTGACGGTGGAGCGGGCCAACGTGCTCGACCATTTCTACGTGACCACCGACGGCAAGGCGGCCGAGGTCAAAATCCCCATCAAAGCCGGTCACGTCCCCAACGTGTACGTGACCGCCACCGCCGTGCGCGCCCACACCGCCCAGGACCGCCTGCCCCTCACCGTGGCCCGCGGCTTTCTGCCCCTGACCGTGGAAAAGGCCGATTCGCGCCTCGCCGTGGCCATTGCCGCGCCCGCCACCAGCCGCTCCCAGACCTGGCAAACCGTGGAAATCACCACCGCCCCCCGCGCCCAGCTCACCCTGGCCGTGGTGGACGAGGGCATTCTCCAGCTCAAAAACTACCAGACGCCCGACCCGCACGCCTACTTCTACCAGAAACGAGCATTGGAGGTATCGGCCTTCGACGTGTACCCCTTCCTGCTGCCCGAGCTGGGCACCAGCAGCAGCGGCGGCGACGCGGCCGACCTGCGCCGCCGCACCAACCCCGTACCCAACCGCCGCGTGAAACTGGTATCGAAATGGAGCGGCGTCCTCACCGCCGATGGCGACGGCAAAGTGCGCTACCGGGTGCGCGTGCCGCAGTTCAGCGGGGCGCTCCGCATCATGGCCGTGGCCTACAAAGACGATGCCTTCGGCTCGGCCGAGTTCACGATGAAGGTGGCCGACCCGGTGGTGATTTCCACGGCGTTGCCGCGATTTATGAGCCCTGGCGACACGATTGACGTGCCGGTGACGCTGACGAATACAACGAATAAAACTCTTAGAGTTAGGGTACTCTTCAAATCCAAAGGAATAGAAAGGAAACCAGTGTCTGTTTCGAAATTCAACGTCACATTCCCATACGGCAAGACAGGCAAGATATTCAAAACAGTTGCTGTGAAATCTCCTAATTATGCAGAGGACATTGATTTTAAAGAGGTAACACTTCCCCCAAATAAGGAGCACAGCGTAGTAATTACCAACGTTTATGCAAAGTCAATTGGTGATGCGATAATAAGAGTTGACGCTATATTAATTGACGCCAGTATCCTACTTGAGAACAGCAGCATCAATCCTGCGAACTCAGGAAGAAAATTGGCGGTAGAAAAACGTATCGAACCAAATAGGCTTTTCACCGAAACTACCGAACTCCCAATTCGCCCCGCTTCCTCGCTCGAAAAGCGCACGGGCAGCGGCGTGTTAGCCGGCGGGGCCACGCTCCCACTCAACCTGACCACCGATTTCCTGCCCGCCTCGCGCAGCAGTCGGCTGGTCGTGAGCCGCTCGCCGCTCACGGAGTTCAGCAAGGATTTGCGCTACCTGCTGCAATACCCCTACGGCTGCCTGGAGCAAACCGTGTCGGCCGCCTTCCCGCAGCTTTATTATGCCGATTTGGCGGCCACTTTGCAGCAGAAATCCGGGGCCGGCCCGAAGGCCCAGCGCTACAACCCGAACTACCACGTGCAGGAAGCCATCCGCAAGATTGAGGCGATGCAGCTCTATAACGGCAGCCTGAGCTACTGGCCGGGCGGCGACTACGACAACTGGTGGGCCACCGCCTACGCTGCCCATTTCCTGCAGGAAGCCCAGCAGGCTGGCTTCGCGGTGAATAAATCGGTCCTCGACAAGACGCTGAAGTACCTGGCCTTCCGCCTCAAAAAGCGCGAGACCGAGCCCTACCAGTACTTCGACGTGAACAACCTAGCCCGCCAGCGCGTCATCGCCAAAAAGGAAATCGCCTACTCGCTCTACGTCCTCGCCCTGGCCGGCCGCCAGGATGCCGTGGCCCTGAACTACTACCGCGCCAACCTGCCGCAGCTGGCCCAGGACTCACGCTTCCTCCTCGCCTGCACCCAGAGTTTGCTCGGCAACCAGCGCGCCTTCCGCGAGCTGCTGCCCGCCAAATTCGGGGGCGAAACCGCCGCCAAGCGCGCCCTCGACGGCTCGTTCTACTCCCCCATCCGCGACGAAGGCCTCGTGCTCAACGCCCTCGTCAGCACCGACCCCAACAACCCGCAAATCCCCATCATCGCCCGCCAGCTCAGCCGCCAGATGAAATCCGCTGGCTGGCTCAGCACGCAGGAGCGCGCCTTCGGCCTGCTGGCCCTCGGCAAAATAGCCCGCCAAAACGCCAAAAGCACCGCCACGGCCACGCTCATGCTCGACGGCAAACCGGCCGGAAATTTCGATGGCAAAGACCTGACGCTGCGCAACTTAGCCAACCGCAACGTGAGCATCCGCAGCGCCGGCAAGGGCAGCCTCTACTACTTCTGGGAAACCGAGGGCATCTCGGCCAGCGGCCAGGTGAAGGAGGAAGACGCCTACCTGAAAGTGCGCCGCCAGTTCCTGACCCGCGACGGCGTGGCGCTGGGCACGCCCACCTTCCGCCAGAACGATTTGGTGGTGGTGAAGATTACGCTGGAAGCCGCCGACGCGGCCGGCGAAATCAAGAACGTGGCCATCACCGACCTGCTGCCGGCGGGGCTGGAAATCGAGAACCCGCGCATCGGCGCGTTGCGCGAATTAAGCTGGGCCAAAGATGCCGCCACGCCCGATTACCTGGACGTGCGCGACGACCGGATTAACCTCTTCACCACGGCCACGGGCAAGCCAAAGGCATTCTACTACCTCTGCCGCGCCGTGTCGAAGGGCACCTTCAAACTCGGCCCGGTGAATGCGGATGCGATGTACAACGCTGACTACCATTCCTACAACGGGGCCGGCGTGGTGCGCGTGCGGTAATCGGCACGCGCAAAACCTGCAAAAAAAGGGCCTGCTCGGTTGAGCAGGCCCTTTTCAGTCAACATAAACCCTATTGTCTATTGCAGCACCACACGCTTGGTAGATACCAACTCGCCAGTTTTCACCTTGAGTAAGTAGGTGCCACTGGCCAGCTTGCCAGCGTCGAATTTTACCTGATGCTGGCCGGCACTCTCCGTGCCCGCCACCAGGGTTTGCACCTTGCGGCCGAGGGTGTTGTACACCTCCACGCTCACGGGGCCTTCCTGGTTCAGGTAGTAGCTCAAGGTAGTGCTGCCGCTGAAAGGGTTGGGGTAGGCAACGGTTTCGGCGGTGGCCAGCACATCTGCGGGGCTGGTAGCAGCCGTGGCGGTGCGGGCCGCGGAGGGCTGCGTCAGGGCGTTGTACTGGTCAAAAGTGCGGGTAACGATGACCGCAAAATCGGCGCGGGTAACGCTCTGCGCGGGCTTGAACGTGGCGTGCAGCACAGGCTGCAGGTCGTAGGGACCCTGCGTGAGGCTGAAGAAAACGTTGATGAGGTTCAGGTCGAGGGCCACGCTTACGTAGCCTTCCAGGCCGGCGGGAATGGTGGCAGCGTCGTCGACCGGAATGGTTTGTTCGTTTACTTTCACAGTCACGGCCTTGCCGTTGCGGGCCAGGGCCTGCTGCTGAAAACCGAGGCTTTGCACCAGCGAGTAGGCCAAGGCAGCGCGGTTCACGCCGCCGTTGGGTTCGAAGGTGCCACCAGCGGCGGGCAGCATCACGCCATTGAACTGGTGGAACCGGTCGCGTTGCGCGGCTCCGCGGGCGGCCACCGACTCGGTGAGCAGGATGTCGGTCAAGCTCGACACATCGGAGAAGGTGCGGGCGCCTGTAGTGGGCAGAAATTGGCGGATTCCCTGGCCCATGAGCAGGTAATTGGCCAGCTGCAGGCGGGTGAGGTTGGCATCGGGCACGAAGCCTTTGCTCAGGCCATCGACGAGGCGCTCGGTGACAGCCAGTTTGATAGCGGCTTCGGCGGGGTGGCCCACGATGTCGGCCAGATTGGTGGTGCCGGCCGGCGACTGCAGGGTGATTTTGCCGTTCACCGTTTCAGGCAGGGCCACGCCGCGTACACCTTCTACGCGCACCGTCCAAGTGCCCACCACAGGCGAGGTCACGGCCACGCTACGGTCGGTGCTCAGAGTGAACGTAAGAGGCGTGCCCGAATTGTAGCGCTTACCGGCGGGGTCAAGTAGCACAAGGTTGGTGAGGTTGCCGGTTTCGCCGAGCAGGCCGGGCGAGGAAATTTTCACCTGCAGGCTGTTAGTCCCCGCGCCCACCGCGAAAGTGCGCTGGTTGTTGGCCGTCAGAGCCGGGTCGAAGTTGATGGTAAACGGGATGTCAGTCGCCAGCGAGTTCACGCTGCTGTTGAAGGTGCGGGCCGCGTTCACGGACGTGCCAAATTGCGAAGAGCGAAAAGCCTGGTCCACGGCGGCAAAGGCGTTCACGTAACCTGCGCCCACTTCCCACGATTCTAAGCCGGGCATATTGGTGGCGGTCTTCATCAGCAGCTCCTTCACCTGAGCTGGGTTCAGGCTCGGCTTGGCTTCCAAAATCAGGGCCACCACACCAGCCACGTGCGGACAGGCCATGGAAGTACCGCTGCTGTGCGTGTAGAAAGGCACTTCGCCGGGCGTGAGCACCGCCGCGTCCTGCTGGGCACCCAACGAGGATACCGGTGCCACGGCGCGGGTCGACACCACATCTACGCCGGGGGCAACGATAACGGGCTCGTTCTTAAAGGTCCAGGTTTCGCCATCCACCACAAACGTGCCCTGCTCACCCTTCACGCCGCGCGAGGAGAAACCGGCCAAGCGGCCGTTGCGGTCGCCGGCGCCCACCGAAATGGTCCAGGGCGCAATGGCGTACGGGTTGTGCGTATCGGCCCCGGGGCCGGAGTTGCCAGCGGCAAACACAATCACCATACCACGGTCGTAGCATCTTTTGGTGGCTACGTTAATCGGGCTGTTCACATTGAACTTGCCCGTGCTGCCAAACGAGTTGCTGATGACCCGGATGTTGTACTGAAACTGGTGCGTCAGGGCGTAATCGAAGCCGCCGATGGCATCGAGCACCAGCAGTGCGCCGCCCGAGCCGTAGCCCAGCAGCGAAGCACCGGGCGCTACGCCCTCGTACTTCCCGGCCGACCGTGCCCCGTTGCCGCCCACCGTGCCGGCGCAGTGCGTGCCGTGGCCCGAGTTGGTGTCCGTATTCGGCACGCCTTCGATGTACGACACCGGCAGCATGGAATTCTTCGAGTTCAGGTTGGTCGAGCCCAGCGTGTTCTGCACCAGGTGCGTGCCCAGCTTAATGTCGTCGTGGGTGCCGTCCACGCCGCTGTCGTTGATGAGCACGCCAATGCCACGGCCGGAAACCGGGGTGCCGCCGTTGCGGGCGGTCGTTTGCGCGTCGAGGCGCAGGCGCTTCACGCCCGTCAGGTTCGTATCGTCGTAGTTGTTATAATCAAGCTGTTTGTTGATGTAGAGTGAGCGTACGGCCGGGTTCTGGGCCAAAGCGTCGACCTGAGCCGCCGTGGCGATTACTCCGGCAATGGGCAACGCTTGCATCGTGATGCCGGTGGTGATGCCCAGCTGCTGAAGCAAACTCAGCGCTGAAGCTTGCGGGGCACCACTGCCGTTGAAAGTTACAATTACTTGTGCGGTCGGGTTGACAGCCAGGGCCGCCTGCAGGTCCGGGTCCACGGTTGCCTGCCCGTAGGCAGTGCCGGCCTTGAGGCCAACGAGAACGAGCGTTGCGAATAATTTGCTTTTCATGCAGTGAGTGAAAAAAATGGTAAAAGGTGAAAAAATGGTAGCAGAATAAATAAGCTGAACATTACAATTGACAAACCAACTGTTAATAAGAATTTTATTTGCGAATCAGCAGGTCTTATTGACAACAATGGTTGACTACGGGGAAAAGCACAAATTTTTTAAGCCTAAGGCATGTAAACATTCCTTTTTCTCATCAAAACTACCTATTTATTGAAATTAATATTACTTATTTCTAACACCATTAGAAATAAGTAATCATTTCAGCATTTTTTTTACGTTAATCATATTTTAACTATCCGCATTTCAAGAGAAGTCGTAACTGTTGTGCTTAAATGCCCGAATATTGTTCCCCTCGGCAAATCTCTCCCCAAGCTGCGGAGAGATGCGGGAGTGCACGCACCCCGAAAGGCGCAGTCGACTTGTGACCGAGGTGAGGGGCACGCGCACACCTGGCCCATCGTCCGGAAATACCGATGTCCGGTTTCCGTTATATTTGACCATGACTAGGCAAACTGGATGGCGGCTTGTGGGCACTCTGCTCGCAGGGCTCTTAATAGCAGCGGGCCTCGACCTCGCTTGTCCCCTGCCGCCCGCGCCGCGCTACTCCCCCATTGTGCTGGCGGCCGATGGCAGCGTGCTCCACGCCTACCTGAACCCCACGCAGAAGTGGCGGATGAAAACCGAGCTGGCGGAAATTACCCCGGCTTTGCAGCAGGCCATTATCAACAAAGAAGACCGGTATTTTCGGTATCACTTCGGCGTCAATCCGCTGGCCATAATGCAGGCGGCGGGCCGGAACGTGTTTGGTCGGGGCCGCACCACCGGGGCCAGCACCATCACCATGCAAGTGGCCCGGTTGCTGGAGCCCAAGGAGCGCACGGTTGGCAACAAGCTGCTGGAAATGCTGCGCGCCACGCAATTGGAAGCCCATTATAGCAAAGCCGAAATATTGCAGCTGTACCTGAACCTGGTGCCTTACGGCGGCAACATCGAGGGCGTGAAATCGGCCGCGCTGCTGTATTTCCAGCAACCGCCCGACTACCTGTCCCTGGCCCAAACCGTGACGCTGGCCATTATCCCCAACCAGCCACGGGTGTTGGTGCTGGGCAAGAACAACGACCGAATTCTGGCCGAACGGAACCGCTGGCTGCGGCAGTTTCAGCGGCAGCACTTATTTCCTGACCAGGATATTGCCGATGCGATAAATGAGCCGCTCGATGCGCAGCGCCACGCCGCCCCTGCCCTGGCCCCGCACTTGGCGCGCCGGCTCGTGACGCGTTTTCCCGGCCAACCCATCGTTCATTCCACGCTGCGGCGCGGCCCCCAGGCCAAGGCCGGGGACCTGACCCGCAACTACGTGCGCCGCCTGCGCGAGCTGGGCATTTCGCAGGCCGCCGTGCTGGTGGTGAACAACCGCACCCGCGCCGTGGAGGCCTACGTGGGCTCGGCCGATTTCCAAAACGCGGCCAGCCAGGGCCAGGTCGATGGCGTGCGGGCCGTGCGCTCGCCGGGCAGCACGCTCAAGCCGTTTCTCTACGCGCTGGCCCTGGACCGTGGCATCGTGACGCCGAAGCTGAAGCTGCCCGATGTGCCCACCAATTTCGGCGGTTTCCGGCCCGAGAATTTTGATAAAAGCTGCGCTGGCGAAGTGACCGTGGAGCGGGCCCTGACTTACTCGCTCAACATCCCGGCCGTGCGCGTGCTGGCCGAGGTGGGCGTGGGCAACTTCACCGATAAGCTGCGCGCGGCCGGCTTCCGGAGTGTGGCCAAAGCCGCGCCCCGGCTGGGCCTGAGCACTATTCTAGGCGGCTGCGGCACGACCCTGGAGGAACTGACGGGGCTGTACGTGGCGCTGGCCGATGGCGGACGGTATGCGCCTTTGTCGTTAATTAAAAATGCGTCTAGCAGTCAGACAGCCCGCCCCCTGAAAAACGGCGTTTTTAATTCCCTCTGCTCCCCCGCCGCCGCCTTTCTTATCACCGATATTCTAGCGCAGCGCACCCGGCCCGACCTGCCTTTCGGCTACCAAAGCAGCCGGCACCTACCCAAAATCGCCTGGAAAACCGGCACCAGCTACGGCCGGCGCGATGCCTGGAGCATCGGCTACAACCAGGACTACACCATTGGGGTGTGGGTGGGCAACTTCAGCGGCCAGGGCAGCCCGGCCCTGACCGGGGCCGACATCGCCTCGCCGCTGCTGTTCGACCTGTTCAATACCCTCGCCTACAATTCGCCCAACAACTGGACTACGCCGCCCGCCACGCTCGATTTCCGGCTGGTGTGCACCGAAACCGGCCTCGTGCCCGGCGAGCATTGCCCCAATCAGCTGATTGATTACTACGTGCCCGGCATCTCCACGGCCCGGCGCTGCGAGCACCAGAAAGAAGCTCTGGTTTCGGCTGATAACACAATGGCCTACTGCCGGGCCTGCGTGCCGGCGGCTGGTTTCAAAAGGCAGCTATTTCTGAATCCGCTGCCCGAAGTGCTGGCTTTCCGCGAAACGCAGGGGCTGCCGGCCACGCGCCTGCCGCCGCACAACCCCGCCTGCCGGCTGGTGCGCGGCCGCGACGATGGTGCGGGCCCGGCCCTGGCCATCACCTCCCCGCTCGACCATGCCGAATACGTGCTCAACCGGGGCGAAAAGCAGCAGATGCTGCTCAGCTGCGCGGCGGGTAGCGAGGTGCGCCAGGTGTTCTGGTACGTGAACGACCAGTTTCTGCGCGCCGCCTCGGCCACCGAACGGGTGTTTTTTCGGCCACCCAGCGGAGCAGTAAAAATCTCCTGCGCCGACGACCACGGGCGCAACGTGGATATTCAGCTGCAGGTGGCGCAGATGTGAGCGGCCAGCGTTTTTCAGGCTACCTTCGCCATTCACCTTTCTACTAATATCTCTTAACCTACCGTATCATGGGCGCTTGGGGTCACCGCAATTTCGACAACGACACCGCTGCTGATTACGTGGCCACCTTCCAAGAAAACCCCGTCGAAAGCACCCTTTTTGAAAGTTTGGAGGCTGCTTTTGAAGATGAGTATGTGGATGCTGACGTAGCCAGTGAAGCATTGGCAGCAGCCGAAATTGTGGCAGCGGCCCAGCAAAAAGCAACTTCTGATTTTCCGCAGGACCTACTCCCCAGTATCGCAAGCCTGCATTTTACCAACCCCGAATCGGCCAAAAAGCTAGCACGCCGGGCAGTTAAGGCTATTCTCAAGGAATCGGAGTTGCAGGAGCTTTGGGAAGAAGGAGACGACTACAAAAGCTGGCGTGCGGTGCAACGCGAATTATTGGAGCGACTAACTTGAGCTATCTGCTCAACTCTTAGCCGCCGAAGAAGAAGGCCGGCACGCCCGCCACGCCCGGCTCCACGGCGAATAGATTGCCGCTGAGCGGGTATTCTTGCAGCTGCTGCGGCATGAGGCCACTCCGCGCGGTGGTTATGAACAGGGTTTTCAGCCCCGGCCCACCAAAAGCGCACGACGACGTGAAGGGCGCGGCCACCGACACTACCTGGAGGAGCGCGCCCGTGGCGGGGTCGTAGCGGTGCACGCGGCCGGCACCCCACAGGGCCACCCAGAGCTTGCCTTCGGCGTCGATGGTCATGCCGTCGGGGCCGCCGCTGCCCTGGGGAATGCGGATGACAACACGCGGGTTGGCAATGTTGCCGGTGGCATCGTCGTAATCGAAGGCCTGCACGACCAGCGTAGGCGTGTCGATGTAGTACATCGTGGTTTTATCGAGCGACCAGGCCAAGCCGTTGGAATTGGTGATGCGCCGCAGCATGACGTGGGTGCGGCCATCGGGGTCGTGGCGGTAGAGCATGCCGATATGGGCCCGCCGCCGCAGGTCGAAGGTGCCTACCCAAAACCGGCCGGCCGGGTCACACTTGCCATCGTTGAAACGCAGGTATTCGTCCGTGACGGGGTCGACGCAGCGGGTGAGTCGGCCGGTATTCAGGTCGATTTCGTGGATGCCGGTTTGCAGGGCCACCAGCGCGTGACCGTTGCGCATGGGCACCACCGCGCCGATGCGCTCACCGGTAGGATAGTGCCGGTCCTGACCCGTGGCCGGGTCGAAAACGTGTAGCGCTCGTCCTTCAATATCGACCCAGCAAAGCCGCGCGGTTTCCGGGTTCCAGAGGGCACTCTCGCCCAGCGCGGCCTGCGCGGCCAGGATGGATTTGGCGTGGAGGGCGGGTGCCATTTATATCTTTCCTAAGGTGATGAGCTGCTGTTGGAGTACGGCTACCTGGCCAACTAGGGTCACTTCTTCGGCGGTTTTTGTGCGCACCGGGCAGTTGCCCGCGATACCCAGCTTTTGCAGCGCGGCTCCGTACAGGGCCAGCAGCGCGGGCTCGCCGGCCAGGGTGATGCTGGCGGGGCGGCGGGCTAGCAGGTCGTGGCACTCGCTGCCGATGAGCAGGCCGCTTAGGAAGAAGTAATTCTCCCGCTTGCTGGCTTTTTTGAATAAATCATTGGTGCGGACCAGGAAGGCATTGTGCAGCAGGTTGGCCTGCTGGCTGTGCTCCACCCCTTTTTCGAACCACTGGCGGTTCTGGCCCTCATCCAGCTTGCCGCCTTCTTCCACCGAAGCGGCCAGAATTCCTTTGGTCGAAAGCAAGGAAAAAATCTCCCCGGTCATGTAGGTTTTCATGGCGATGGCCCGGCCGTGCTGCACCAGCACGTGCTTGGCGTGCGTGCCGGGATGCAGGAATAGCTGAGGTTCCGCCGTGTTCTCAAACTGGCAACCCACGAGCTGCACCTCTTCGCCGCGCATCACGTCATCGGCGCTTTTCACGCCCGAAATCAGCAGTATGGAATGCTTGAAATCGGGTTCGGCGGGAATGGTTCTGGTGAGCAAATCTGACCCATCGGTAGCAAAAGGCAGCGGCAGATACGGCAGCTCCAGCATGCCGATGGTGGACGAGGCCATGCCCGAAATCACGACCGGCACCCCATCCAATGACATTTTTACCGTGGTTTCCAGCTTGGTCAGCTGCTTCTGGAGGATGCTCCGGTAGAAGGCTACCCGCTGCGCGGGCGGCTGCCCGGCCTGCTGCCAGCGCTCCGCCGTGGCCGCGTTGCCTTCCTTGGAATGCGTTTCGGCCAGAATCTTCAGCGACTCCCGCTCCACTAGGCGCAGGCGGAAGGCGGAGGTGCCCCAGTCGCAGCTGAGGAAGGTGGTGGTTGGGTCCATGAGAAAATATTATAAACGTCATGTCGAGCACGAACGTCATGTCGAGCACGAACGTCATGTCGAGCATTCTGCGCATCAAGCAGAGACCGAGACATCTCGCGTGCTTCGTTGTGGCGGTTCTGATTACTGCTGCACGCGAGATGTCTCGGCTGCGCTCGACATGACGTTTTTTTTAATACAGTTAAGGCCTACCACTCGGCCACGCTGCCGTCCTCATTTCGCCAGATGGGGTTGTGCCAGTTGTGGCCAATGGCGGCGCGGCTCCGCAGATATTCCTCGTTTATCTCAATGCCCAGGCCCGGCCCGGCGGGGATGTCGCAGT
This sequence comes from Hymenobacter frigidus, assembly GCF_014640435.1. Taxonomy (GTDB): domain Bacteria; phylum Bacteroidota; class Bacteroidia; order Cytophagales; family Hymenobacteraceae; genus Hymenobacter; species Hymenobacter frigidus. The sequence continues at coordinate 28,828 of NZ_BMGY01000023.1, forward strand.
ACCCATTCTCGTACTTGAAGACTGATTTATCAACCAGGTAATCGAGCAAATCATTCTCTTTATTATAGTGAATGCCCAGGCTTTGCTCCTGGATAAAGGCATTGTGGCAGCTGGCATCTACCTGCAGGCAGGCGGCCAGCGCAATGGGTCCCAGCGGGCAGTGCGGCGCGGCCGCCACGTCGAACGCCTCGGCCATGCTCATGATTTTCTTGCACTCGGTGATGCCGCCGGCATGCGAGAGGTCGGGCTGGATGATATCGACGTAGCCATCGATGAGTAATTGCTTAAAGTCCCAGCGGGAAAACATGCGCTCGCCGGTGGCAATGGGGATGGACGTGTGCCGGGCAATCTCGCGCAGGGCCTCGTTGTTCTGCGGCAGCACGGGCTCCTCGATGAACATAATCCGATAGGCTTCCAGCTCTTTGGCCAACACCTTGGCCATGGGTTTGTGCACCCGCCCGTGGAAATCAATGCCAATGTCCAGGCCGGGGCCGCCAGCCGCGCGCACGGCCGCCACGCGGGCCAGCACCGCGTCAATCTTCACGTAGGAATCGACGTAGGCCATTTCGTCGGTGGCGTTCATTTTGATGGCGGTGAAGCCTTTGGCCGCCATATCGGCGGCCGCCGCGCCCACGTGCTCGGGCCGGTCGCCGCCAATCCAGGAGTAGACCCGCATTTTGTCGCGCACCGGCCCGCCCAGCAGCTGGTAAACCGGCGCATCGTGGTACTTGCCCTTGATATCCCACAGCGCTTGGTCGATGCCGGCGATGGCCGACATCAGAATCGGGCCGCCGCGGTAGAAGCCGCCCCGGTACATCACCTGCCAATGGTCTTCGATGTGGAGCGGGTTTTTGCCGATGAGGTTTTCCATGAGCTCGGTCACGGCGGCGGCCACGGTGGCGGCCTTGCCCTCAATCACCGGCTCGCCCCAGCCGATGAAGCCGCTGTCGGTTTCAATTTTGAGAAACAGCCAGCGCGGCGGCACCTGAAAGAGTTCGAAGCGGATGATTTTCATGGGTGGGTAGGCAAATGAATTTAACTAAACGAACGTCATGCTGAGCGTAGTCGAAGCATCTCTACCGCTTTGTTGGGCCGATTGGGTTGCTCCCGAGGTAGAGATGCTTCGACTTCGCTCAGCATGACGAGCAAAGGTGGCTGTTCAGTGCCCCTACGCCCTACCCCACCACCTTCCGAAACTGCCGCGCCTTCTCCGAAAGCTGCGCCAGATACGCCTCCGTCACGGCTTGCTTGGTGTCAACCAGCGAGCTGCCCAGCCCAAAAGCCACGGCCCCGACATCGATAAAGCCCTGAATATTATCCAGCGAAACGCCGCCGGTGGGCATGAGCGGAATGAACGGCAGCGGCCCGGCCACGTCCCGGAAATAGCTCGGGCCGACGCCCGAAGCCGGGAATACCTTGATAATGTCGCCGCCGTACTCGTAGGCTTTCAGAATCTCGGTGGCCGTGTACGCGCCCGGGATGCTCACGGCCCCGTAGCGCTTGGTCATGCGGATGGTGTGCTTGTTGAGCGTGGGCGAGATGATGAACCTGGCCCCGGCCAGCAGCGCGGCGCGGGCCGATTCGGGGTCGAGCACGGTGCCGGCCCCGACCAGGAAATCGTCGGGCATGGTCCCGGCAATTTCTTCGATGGAGGCCAGCGCCCCGGGCGAGTTCAGCGTGACTTCCATGGCGCGCACGCCGCCGGCGTGCAGGGCCTGGGCAATGCGGAGCAGGTCTTTGGGATTGGCCCCGCGCACGATGGCGATAACCTTGTGGGTGAGCAGGTGCGAGAGCGTCTTCATAGAGAATTCAGGGGGCGGCGCGCATCATTACGGCTTCCCGACAACGTAGAACCGAGAACCCGGGTTAGTCAGCCTGGCCCGTTTTTTAGCCGCCGCTTGGCATCATGGCATTATTAGTACTGGTCCGGCACGGCGAATCGACGGCCAATCTGGCCAATATCTTCACGGGCTGGCTCGACGTGGCCCTGAGCCCCGCCGGCGAAGCCGAAGCCCACACGGTGGCCGAGAAGCTGCGCGGCTTTCGTTTCGACGCGGCTTACAGCTCGACCCAGATTCGGGCCGAGCGCACCCTCGACATTATTGTGGCGCGGCCGGCGTGGGCCACCATCCCCGTACACCACGCCGAGGCGTTGCGCGAGCGCATGTACGGTGACCTGCAGGGACTCAACAAAACCGAGGTGGCCCTGAAATACGGACAGGCCCAGGTAGATGAGTGGCGGCGCAGCTACACCGTGGCCCCGCCCGGCGGCGAAAGCCTGCAGCAGACCCAAGCCCGGGCCGTGAAATTCTACGAAGCCGAAATTGCCCCGCAGCTGCGCGCCGGCCACAGTATTCTGGTGGTTGCCCACGGCAATACGCTGCGCGGCCTGCGCATGTATTTGGAGCACCTTACCCCAGACCAAGTGATGCATCTCGAAATCCTGACCGCCGGCATCTGCGTGTACCGGTTCGATGAGCAGCTGCGCATTCTGGAGATTCAGAACTTATAGCCGCGCCACGGCGGCGAATGGAGCAGGCCGCTGGCAGGCCTGCCCCGTAGTTATCTTGTTTTCCTCACCAATTGCGGCCGTTACTGCGGGCGCACCACCTCACTCCCATGAGTCCTCAGTTTCTTTTCGCCACCGGCATCGAAAACAGCAACCCCACCATCCAAAACGGCACCCTGCGCGTGGATGAGCTGGAGAAATGCAACCACTACCAGCTTTGGGAGAAGGATTTTGACTTGGTAGACGAGCTGGGCATCCGGTTTCTGCGCTACGGACCGCCCATTCACACCACTTTTCTGGGGCCGGATAAGTACGACTGGGCCTTTGCCGACCTCACGTTTCAGGACTTGCTGCGGCGCAACATTGCCCCCATCGTCGACCTGTGCCACTTCGGCGTGCCCGACTGGATTGGCAACTTTCAGAACCCCGATTTTCCGGTGCTGTTTGCGCAGTACGCCCGGGCATTTGCGCAGCGCTTTCCGTGGGTGCAGCTCTACACGCCGGTGAACGAGATGTTCATCTGCGCGCAGTTTTCGGGGCTTTACGGGTGGTGGAACGAACAGCTGAGCAGCGACCGGGGCTTCGTGACGGCGCTCAAGCACATTGTAAAAGCCAACGTGCTGGCCATGAAAGCCATTCTGGAAATCCGGCCCGATGCCATCTTTATTCAGAGCGAGTCATCGGAGTACTTCCATGCCGAAAACCCGGCCGCGATTAAGCCGGCCGAAATTATGAACTCGCGCCGGTTTCTGTCGCTGGACTTGAACTACGGCCGGCGCGTCGACTCCGAGGTATATGAGTACCTGACCGATAACGGCATGAGCCGCGAGGAATACCATTTTTTTCTGGGCAACAACCTGAAGCGGCACTGCATTATGGGCAACGACTATTACCAGAGCAATGAGCACCGCGTAGCCCCCGATGGCAGCACTCAGGCCTCAGGTGAAATATTTGGCTATCACACCATTACGCACCAGTACTACGAGCGCTACCGCCTGCCCGTGATGCACACCGAAACCAACCTTTGGCAGGGCCCCGGCGGCGGCGAAGCCGTGCATTGGCTCTGGAAAGAATGGGCCAATGTGCTGCGCGTGCGCAACGACGGCGTGCCCATCGTGGGCTTCACCTGGTACTCCCTCACCGACCAGGTGGACTGGGACACCGCCCTACGCGAACCCAACAACCGCGTGAATCCGCTGGGCCTCTACGACCTCGACCGCAACATCCGGCCCGTGGGCCTGGCCTACAAGCAGCTCATCGCCGACTGGAGCCAGGTGCTGCCCGCCCACAGCATCTGCCTGCAAATGCCCATCGTAATGCCCCAAGACAGCCAGCAGGAATGGGCCCAGAAGCAGAAACAAGACGTGAAAACCGCCAGCGCCGACCCGGCCACCGCCGAGGCCAACACGGTTTCGACGGATGCTTCCTGAAATTTAGCACGGACGCCGCCACGCAGTACCTCAAGCGCACCACCAATGCCCAGCTCACCACCGCTTTTGCGCCCATCATGCAGCAAAGCCTGGACAAAGTGGGGGCCACGCGCTACTACGCCCAACTGGCCACCACTTACAACCACATGCCGCTGGGGAAGTCCGTGCAGGCCGACTGACCCGGTACGCCACCGGCAAGGCCGTGGACGGCTCATTCACGCTCATCGCCCGGGAAGAAGCCAACATCCGCCAGAACCCGGTGGCGCGCTCCACTGAGTTGCTGCGCCGCGTGTTTGACGGGCGCACCAGCTAGTCACCAGTTCCAATGGCGCGGGAACGGCGTATGTTTGCGACCCTTTTTAATTCGCATCTTATCCGCCGTTCATGAGTAAAGTAATTATACATAACCTCGCCGAGCTGGAGGCCTGCGTGGGCCGGGAACTCGGTGTATCCGAGCTTCACACCATCACGCAGGAGCAAATCAACCAGTTTGCCGCTGCCACCCACGACCACCAGTGGATTCATACCGACCCGGCCCGGGCCCAGGTGGAGTCGCCGTTTCAGGCCACCATTGCCCACGGCTACCTCACGGTGGCGCTACTGCCCTACCTCTGGCAGCAAATAGTGGCGATTAAGAACCTGAAAATGCAGGTCAACTACGAAATCGAAAGCCTGCGCTTCAACCAGGCCGTGACCGTGAACAGCCAGGTACGCCTGCGCGCCAGCCTGCTTTCAGTAGCCAACCTGCGCGGCATCGCCAAAACCCGGGTGGGCGTAACGCTGGAAATTGATAGCGTAAAAAAGCCCGCGTACACGGGCGTAATTACCTTCCTATATCATTTCAACGAGCCGGCTTAGTTATCGCACAGAGTTAAAAGCAAGAGGGAAAAGGAGTTTCATGGAGTAAAGTCCTCTCTGTAAAACTCCTTTTTCCTCTTGCTTTTAACTCTGTGCGAAATTGGCTTCAGGCAGTACGCTACACCTGCTGCTCCAGGTACTCCTCTCCTTGCTGCACCGGCACCATGTCCTTCGATTCCTCCTCGGTGAACAACCGCGAGCGTATCAAAAACCGCACGCCGAGCGGAATTTCCAGCGAAAAGCTGGCCCCCCGACCCTTGGTCACATCTACCGTGAGCTGGGTGTGCTGCCAATATTCGAACTGGCTGGTGCTCATAAAGAAGTCGCAGCCGTGAATCTGACCCAGCCACACGTCGTTGCCGCCAATGCGGAATTCGCCCTTGGCGAAGCACATGGGCGAGGAGCCGTCGCAGCAGCCGCCGCTTTGGTGGAACATGAGCGGACCGTTTTCATCGCGCAGCAAATCAATGGTGGCTTCGGCAGCTTGGGTGACTAAGACGCGGGGCGTGGGCATGGCGGGTGTGGAAAGTATACAGTTGATTACATGGGCATTAACCAACAGAACGTCATACTGAGCTTGTCGAAGCATCTCTACCGCATGAGTAACCCAATTAAGGTTACTTCCCCGGTAGAGATGCTTCGGCAAGCTCAGCATGACGTTCTGGTTGGGGCTTAACTAAACTACTCTGCAATCCTCAATCCTAGAAGAAGCCCAGTTTCTGCTGGCTGTAGCTGATGAGCATGTTTTTGGTCTGGCGGTAGTGACTCAGCATCATCTTGTGGTTTTCACGGCCGAAACCGGAGGCTTTATAGCCGCCGAAAGGTGCGCCGGCCGGGTAGTCGTGGTAGCAGTTCACCCACACGCGGCCGGCCTGAATGGCGCGGGGCATCTGGTACAGCTCGTGGGCATCGCGGCTCCAGAGGCCGGCTCCGAGGCCGTAGAGCGTGTCGTTGGCAATTTCGATGGCCTCGTCGTTGTCCTTGAACGTAGTGACGGACAGCACCGGGCCAAAAATTTCCTCCTGAAAAATCCGCATTTTGTTGTGGCCCCGGAAGATGGTGGGCTGGATATAGTAGCCGTCGTGCAGCTCATCGTGCGCGTGGTCGCGGTGGGCTTCGCCGCCGGTCAGCACCTCCGCGCCTTCGGCCTTGCCGATTTCGAGGTAGCTCAGGATTTTCTCGTACTGGTCGTTGCTGGCCTGCGCGCCCATCATGGTGCTGGGGTCCATGGGGTGGCCGAGCTTGATAGCCTTCACGCGCTCGATGAGGCGGGACATAAAGGCATCGTAAATATCCTCGTGGATGAGCAGGCGCGAAGGGCAGGTGCAGATTTCGCCCTGGTTGAGGGCGAACATGGCCGCGCCTTCCAGGCACTTGTCGAGGAAGTCATCGTCGTGGTCCATCACACTCTTGCAGAACACGTTCGGCGATTTGCCACCCAGCTCCATGGTCACGGGAATGATATTTTCGGCGGCGTATTGCAGGATGAGGCGGCCGGTGGTGGTTTCGCCGGTGAAAGCGACTTTGTTCACGCGCTTGTTGCTGGCCAGGGGCTTGCCGGCTTCCAGGCCGAAGCCGTTCACGACGTTGAGCACGCCGGGCGGAATCACGTCCTGCAGCAGCTCCATCAGCACCATAATGCTGGCGGGGGTTTGCTCGGCGGGCTTCACCACCACGCAGCAGCCGGCGGCCAGGGCGGGCGCGATTTTCCAGGTGGCCATCAGCAGCGGGAAGTTCCAGGGGATAATCTGGCCCACCACGCCCAACGGCTCCTGAATCACGAGCGAGAGCGTGGTTTCATTCAGCTCGGTGGCCGAGCCTTCTTCGGCCCGAATCACGCCCGCGAAGTAGCGGAAGTGGTCGATGGCCAGCGGCAAATCGGCCGCCATGGTTTCGCGGATGGGCTTGCCGTTTTCCACGGTTTCGGCGGCCGCCAGGTGGGCCAGGTTGGCCTCCATGATATCGGCTATTTTCAGCAGCACGTTGCTGCGCGTGGCAGCCGAGGCCTTACCCCATGTTTTGAAGGCTTCGTGGGCGGCGTCGAGGGCCAGCTCAATGTCCTCCTTGGTGCTGCGGGCTACCTTACAAAAGGCCTTGCCATCGATGGGGGAGGGATTGTCGAAATACTGGCCTTTGACCGGGGCCACCCACTTTCCGCCAATGAAATTATCGTAGTGAGACTTGAACTTGGGGCGTGCCACCAAGGTGGTGGTTTCTTCTAAGGTTTCAGCCATGATGTTGGAAAAAGAAAAGTTGAGTGGGTTAGACAGAACGTAAAGTTCTTCCTTTAACCTTTCGGCAGGTTGTGGTATTGTCTTAACATGTGCGGGAATAATCGCAACTTGCCAGTCCCAACCCTACACCCGTAATTGTTCTCACCATGCTTCCCCGCGTTCACCTGCCCGCCACCGTTGCCCCACTCGCCTTCGAACGCCTGCACGCGCTGGTCGAAAACCGGACGGTGTATGCCATGGATGGCTTTGAGCTGAACATCTTCGAAACCCACCGCGCCGCCCACCGGGTGCCGCTACGCCTCGACGGCCTAGCCCTAACCACCATGCTGCGCGGCAAAAAGGTGATGCACCTGCCCAACCGCCCGGCCTTCGATTACCTGCCCGGCGAGTCGGTGGTGGTGGACAAAGGCGAGCTGATGGAAATCGACTTCCCCGATGCCTGCCCGTGTCAACCAACGCAGTGCCTGGCCGTGGCCATCGCACCCGATACTATCCGCCACACCATCGACCTGCTCAACGAGCGCTACCCCAAGGCCGAAGCTCACCAGCCCTGGAAGCTGCAAGGCCCCGAACACGCCCACCTCACCAACACCCCCGAACTAACCGACACGCTGGGCCGCCTGGTAGCCGTAGCGCGCACTACCGATGTGAATAAGGACGTGCTGGCCGGTTTCACGCTGCAGGAATTGCTGGTGCGGCTGATGCAGACCCAGGCCCGGCAGCTCATCTTCCACGACTACGCCCGGCACCTCACCACCCACCGCTTTGCCGCCGTGGTGGGCTACATCAAAGACCACCTGACCGAGAGCCTGACCATTGACAAGCTCAGCGCCCTGGCCTGCATGAGCAAGGCGACGTTTTTCCGGGTGTTTAAGCGCGAGTTTGGCCTCACGCCGGTCGAATTCATCATCCGGGAGCGGCTGGGCGAGGCCAAGCGCCTGCTGCGCCACCCGCTGGCCAGCGTGGCCGACGTGTGTCTGCGGGCCGGGTTCAATAACCTGTCCTACTTCCAGGCGCTGTTCAAGAAGTACGAGGGCGTGACACCGGGAGCGTATAGGAAGCAGATGGTGGCGTAAGTAGCGTGGATTCTGCGAGTCCGCGTTTGCGTTGTCCCGGTACCGTTCGTACGCGGACCCGCAGAGTCCGCGCTACTTAAAACACTACGCTGTATGGCACATCAGCCAGGCCTTTCACGTCCTCGTGCAGCTCTACGCCCAGGATTTCGTACACGTTGGCCCGGATGCGGTTGGAGATTAGCGTGAGCGGCAAATCATTGCTGTCTTTGCCGAACGGGTCTTCGATTTCATCGCCAATCATTTCCACGCCCAGCAGCGCGTAGGCCCCGAACATGGTGACAGGAACGGTGAGGTACTGGTAGGTATCGAGCAGATTGAACGGCATTATCAGGATAAAAACCGAGATAAAGCCCTTGATAAAGTAGCTGTAGGAGAACGGAATGGGCGTTGATTTAATCCGCTCGCAGGCCCCGGCCACGTCGAGCAGGGTTTCGTGATGCCGCTGAATGGTGATGAGGTGCGCAGGCAGGATAATTTCCTCTCGCAGCAGCCGCTCGTAGAATTCCTGGAGCAGCGCCGACAAGCGGGAGGGCACGTGGCTGGCCCCACGCAACCGCTCGATGAAGCCCGCTTCGACTTCTTCTAATTTCTCAAACCGGACGCCTTTGCGCAGGTGGCCATCCAGGGCAATGGGGAAGTTGGCGAGCAGCTTGGCGAGGTAGTTTCGGTTGGCGTAATCGGTGGCGGGCAGGCGGGCGTGGAGCAGCACGGCCAGGTTGCGGCAGTCGTTCACGAGCTGGCCCCAGAGGCGGCGGCCTTCGTAAAACCGGTCGTAAGCGGTATTGGTCCGGAACACCAGCAGCAGGCTAAGCATGATGCCCATAAAGGAGAAGAACTCCTTATCAACCTGAATATTCATCCGGTCGAACCGGATAACGAAGGCCGTGACAGCGGTGGCGTAGAGGCCCACCAGCAGCACCCGCTTCAGCAGCAGGCGAATGACGCCCGAGGAGCGCAGGTGGCGCAGGGCTTCCCACCAGTCGGTCGATTTGTAGATAATCATGCAGTAGCGGTGGCCGGGCCGTTTGGTCGGCGCGGCGGCCAAAATTACGCGCTGACGTATTCGATACGCACCACTTCTACCGTTTCTGGCTTGGGTCCGAGCTGCAGCGTGGCCGTTTTGCCCAGCTTGAGGCCCTGCACCGCCCGCGCAATGGGCGCCACAAACGCGACCCGGCCCAGCACCACATCGGCCTCATCAACGCCCACGATGGTGAACGTGCGCTCGAAACCGACCTTCCCGCCGCTCACCGTGCGCAACGTGACGGTAGCTCCGAAGCGGACTTCACCGGTCGGCTGACCGGCGGGGTCCACCAGCCGGGCGCTGCCCAGGCGCTCGGTGAGCTGGGCCAGCCGGCCGTTGTGGAGCGAGAGCTGGCGGGTGCGGTCAGTATCATTGTCGTGGTTGGCCTCGGCCTGGGCACGCGCCATTTCCAGGGCGGCCAGCTCGGCCCGGAGCTGGGCCAGCCCGGCGGGGGTAACGTAGTTGGGCGTGCCCGCTGGCAGGGCTGCCCGGGGCGGAATAATAGGCGGCGTCTGGACGTCGTCCTCTTTAACAAATCCTCGGCTCATGCCTGAGCAAACGCAGGTGCGCCGAGCAGGTTGCGGTGCCGCCGCGCAACCATCGGGGCCAAACAATGGTTACCCTGCCCTCTGTTACTACTCTATTTCGATTCGTTCGCGCTGATTAATGTCTGAACTGCTTACCGAGTCTGCTCTGCCGGCAGTTGCTCCTCCCCTACCAGCTCATCGCCTCTCCGGCGGGCTGGTGTGGCTCATGGCCCTCACCTGCGGGCTGGTGGTGGCCAATATCTACTACAACCAACCGCTGCTGGCCGCCATTGGCCGCACCTTTCGCCTCTCCGATAGCAGCGCGAGCCTGGTGGCCACGGCCACCCAGGTAGGGTACACGCTGGGCATGCTGTTTGTGGTGCCATTAGGCGATAAGCTCGAGCGCAAGCGCATGATGCTGATTATGCTGCTGGGCGCGGCGGCGTGCATGGGCCTGGCGGCCGTAGCACCCAGCTTTGCGGTGCTGGCGGGAGCCAGCGTGCTTATCGGCATCTTTTCGGCGGTGCCGCAACTGCTGGTGCCCATGGCCGCGCACCTGGCGCCCGAAGAAAGCCGCGGCCGGATTGTGGGCCGCGTCATGAGCGGCTTGCTCATCGGCATTCTGCTCTCGCGCGCGCTGAGCGGCTACGTGGGCCTGCACCTGGGCTGGCGCGCCATGTTTGAGATTGGGGCCGGGCTCATGCTGCTGCTCGGCGCGCTCCTGGCCTGGAAGCTCCCCACCGACCAGCCCACCTTCACCGGCTCCTACGCCTCCCTGATGAAGTCCTTGCTCACCCTCACCCGCGAGCAGGCCCCCCTGCGGCGGGCCGCCCTGATTGGCGCGAGCCTCTTTGCCGCCTTCAGCGTGTTCTGGACCACACTCACATTTTACCTCGAAAGCCCGGCCTTTGGCTACGGCAGCGACGTAGTGGGCTTTTTTGGGCTCATTGGCGCTTTTGGGGCCCTGGCCGCGCCGCTGGCGGGCAAGATGGCCGACACCCGCGGACCGGCCTACACCATCACCTCGGGCATCGTGCTGACCCTGGTGGCTTATGCGGTGCTGGGGCTGGCCGGTGCGTACGTGGCCGGGCTAGTGGTGGGGGTAATTCTGCTGGACGTGGGCGTGCAGGCCACGCACATTTCCAACCAGTCGATGGTATTTTCGCTGGTTCCCGCAGCCCGCAGCCGCCTCAATACCGTGTACATGACGGCGTATTTCATCGGTGGCTCGTTGGGTTCGATTGCCGGTGGCCTGGCTTGGACGCACGGCGGCTGGCCGGCCGTGTGCCTGCTGGGCGGGGCCCTGACCGCCGTGGCACTGGTAGCCAGCCGCCAAAAATAAGCGGCCCTCTTGCTTTGACGGCAACCTTGCCCCTGCCGGGCACGGCAATGAACCGACTACTTCAACCGGCCCAAGCAAGTTTGCAGACTCTCGCGCCAGTGCGGAATGGCCACGCCCAATTGGGTTTTCGCCTTGGTCTTATCCATCACCGAATACAGCGGCCGGGTGGCTTTGGTCGGATACTCAGCCGTGCGAATGGGTACGGTTTTGACTACGGTACCACTCAATTCGAAAATGGCGGTGGCGAAGTCGTACCACGAAGTCAGGCCCTCATTGCTGTAGTGGTAGAGGCCGAATTCCTGGCTTTGGGTTTCGATGAGGTGCAGGATGCAGCCCGCCAGGTCAACGCCGTAAGTGGGCGTGCCCGCCTGGTCCCAGATAACGCGCAACTCGTCGCGCTCTCGACCCAGCTTCAGCATGGTTTTCACGAAATTTCCCGCGAATTCGGAGTACAGCCAGCTGGTGCGCAGGATGAAATACCGGTTGGTGAGCGGCGCAATCACCTGCTCGCCTTCCAGCTTGGTGAGGCCGTACAAGCTGATGGGAACCGTTTCATCGGTCTCCAGCAGCGGCTGGTTGCCGGTACCGGCAAACACGAAATCAGTCGAAATCTGGATGAGGACGGTACCGTGTTCACTACAGAGCCGGGCCAGGTTTTCCACGCCGTCGCGGTTGATTTTGCGGGCGATTTCCACCTCATCCTCGGCCTTGTCCACGGCCGTGTAGGCGGCACAGTTGATGACGTAGGCCGGGCGGTAATCGGCAAATAATGCCGCCAGGCCGGCCGGGTCCAGGATATTCGCCTGCGCCTCGGCTAAAAACACCAAACCGGGCGTGTTGCGCGCTTCTGCCACGTAGGCCAGGCACTGCCCCAACTGCCCGGAGGCCCCAAAAACCAATACATTTCCCATAAACGGCGCGGCTTGCTAGCTCTTCTCTTATTCGAGGCGCAAGTTAGCGTCCGTCGGCGGGCGCTTGTTGTTGATGGGCACAAAACGCTGCTCGCGCGGCTGCTTTTCGCTCAGATATTTCCAGTAGCGCAGCGGAATGTGACGGCGGTGCAGCTTCATGTTCTTGCGCTCGGGAATGTTGACGTGGTCGAAATACGCCTGCCAGAGCACCTTGAACAGTGGCTCCCGCTCATCGAGCACGGTGGCGGCCAGGTCGGTGGCTTTCATGCCGGGCCGGTCTACCTCAAACTGCACCACGTCGGTGCGCGTGAGGTCATAGTACAGCCCGTAGTGGCGGCGGCGGTCATAAATCAGCCAGCGCTGGTCGGCGTAGCGCTTGGTAAAGTGCGCCGCGATGAGCGGCAGCACGTCAAAATCGGGCTCGATGGTGGCGTGAAACAGCTCGTCGCTCGTTTTCTCGAAGCGCACGAAGGCCTCCATCCGGTGCTTTTCGCGGAACATCTGCTGGGCCAGGCGCTGCACGCGGCGCACGTCGGCGTTGGCGTAGTTCTCGGCAATGTCCTGGACCGAGCGCAGGGCCAAGTCTACGTAGCGGAAAATGAGCAATTCCCGGTCGGCATCCTCGCTCAAAAACACGTGGTAGAGACGGACGCGGGCCTCCGGGTCCATCGTTTTCAGCAGCCCTTCCCACACGCGGGTGGCCAGCGCCTCATCGGTTTCGCGGTGCGCGGGTTGGGCAAATAGGCCAGTTTGGGCCGTGGCCTCGGGCTGAATACTGTTGGGCGCGGCCCGCCAGTCGTACACCGTGAACAGCACCGTGAGCAGGCCCTCAAACGTACCGTCGTAGGTGTAGTCGCGGGGCGGGGCCGTGAGCGCCGGCGCCCCGGGCCGGCGCGAGGCGGCGGTTACAAGCGCAGTAGAAGGACGGCGAACTGGTTTCAAAGGCAAATTAATAGAACGTCATGCTGAGCGAAGCCGAAGCATCTCTGCCACGCAACTAATCAATGCTCTCGCAACAAAGCGGTAGAGATGCTCCGGCAAGCGGACGCCAGATGAAGCATGACGGGCTGTTGTCTTCAACATTCCTTACGCGGCCTGCTGGTGCTGCTCGTCCTGCCGGGCGGCGGCGCGGGTGCGGGCATCGTCGTGCAACTGGCGCACCAGCGGCATGAGCTCGCTGATGCGGCAGCAGCACGAGAGGCGGTTTACTTTATCAGAAGAGGGCGTGGTGCGAAACGGCACGTTTTGACGGTGGATGACTTTCATGACGGAGAAAAAGATATCGTTCTGGACGCCGCCCAAGCTGCTTTTCTGCAGCGGGGGGAGGCCGTTCGAAAAAGAGGCGTTGTGGTTCATGACTACTACTGAGGTTGCGCAAATAAATCGAGTTGCTGCGTGACCAAGGCGGAGCGCACCGAGCCGGCCCCAAACAGAATCTGGCGGCGCACCTGCTGCTCGCTCAGCTCGCCGATAACGGGCTGGTGCTCGCCCTGGCAGGTGAGGAAGTACTTGGCGCGCTTGAGCACCACGCCCAGCTGGCGCAGGGTTTCCATGTTGAGCGTGGCGAAGCGGCGGGCCGCGATGATGCGCTTGGCCGAGCGCGCGCCCACGCCGGGAATGCGCAGTATCATCTCGTACTCGGCCGTGTTCACGTCCACCGGGAAAATGTGGCGGTTGCGCAGGGCCCAGGCCAGCTTGGGGTCAATTTCGAGGTCGAGGTGCGGGTGTGCCGGGTCCAGGATTTCATCGGCCTGAAAGCCGTAGAAGCGCATCAGCCAGTCGGTCTGGTACAGGCGGTGCTCCCGGATAACGGGCGGCTGGGTCACCTGCGGCAGGCGGGCGTCGTCGGTCACGGGGATATAGCCGGAATAGTACACCCGCTTCAGGCCGTAGCCCTTATATAGGCTGTCAGTCAGCTTAATAATCTGCAAATCCGTCTCGGCGCTGGCCCCCACGATGAGCTGCGTGCTTTGGCCGGCGGTGGCGAAGGCGGGCACTTTCCTGAACAGCGCCTTCTCTTCCTTGTTCTGAATAATGCCGTCCCGAATCTGGCCCATCGGGGTCAGGATTTCGGCGTAATTCTTTTCCGGGGCCAGCGTGGTCAGGGCCAATTCCGAGGGCAGCTCGATATTCACGCTGAGGCGGTCGGCGTAGAGGCCGGCTTCGGCAATGAGCTCAGGCGAGGCGCCGGGAATGGTTTTGACGTGGATGTAGCCGTTGAACTTGTGCTCGGTGCGCAGCTTTTTCACAATGCGCACGAGGCGTTCCATGGTGTAGTCGGGGCTGGAGAAAATACCGGAGCTCAGGAACAGGCCCTCGATGTAGTTGCGGCGGTAGAAGTTGATGGTCAGGTCCACCACTTCGTCCACGGTGAAGGCGGCGCGCTTCACGTCGTTCGAGCGGCGCGACACGCAGTAGGCGCAGTCGAAAATGCAGTGGTTGGTGAGCAGAATCTTGAGCAGGCTCACGCAACGGCCGTCCTCGGTGTAGCTGTGGCAGATGCCCATGCCCTCGGCATTGCCGAGGCCTTTGTTCTCGTTTTTGCGCTTGCCGCCGCTGCTGCTGCACGATACATCGTACTTCGCGGCATCGGCTAATATACTTAGTTTCTCCTGGATGCGCTCGTTCATACGGAAGGGCTTGCTTTCGGGCTTAAAAGTACTAAACGTTGGCTAAATAGCCACTAGCTTTCAAGCTAATTTTATTGGAAATAGTTTCTCTTTTATAAAAAATAGCTGCTGTTCGGCTGGCCCATTTGGTTAGCAAATAGTTGGAGATACTGCGAACGGCTGAGGCTTGTTTTCGTACTTTGTGGCGTTGCGTGCCATTATGAGGTTTTCTGGTTTCTTTCTGTTTGTCGTGATGGGGCTCGGGCTGCTGGCCCGGCCGGCGCGGGCGCAGACGTTTGACCCGCGCTCGGCCATCCCGCCCGACTCGCTGCACGCCACCAGGAGAATCCTACCCTTCCGGCCCGACTCACTCCGCCGGCGCTTCGACGAGGAACGGATGCTGGACCGGCTGAAGGCCTACTCGCGCCGCAAAACCATCGCCGGGCGTGCCATGTCGGCCCTGTTCAACTTCACGAAGCGCCAGGAGGAGCGCGCCGGCCTCGACGCCGTGCTGCTGGACCGGCAGTTCGACAGCCACAGCTTTAAAATTGTGCGGCGCGTGACCATCCGCACCCTCGACGCCTTCGGCTACAGCATCACCGACTCGACCCGCCTGCCGCGTACCATCCTCGAAAAATCGGGCAATACGCTGCATATCAAAACGGCCCGCTCGCGGGTGCGGCAGGTGCTGCTGTTTCGGCCCGGCCAGCTCCTCGAACCGCAGGCTCTGGCCGAATCGGAACGCCTGCTGCGCCAGACGCCCGAGATTCTGGACGCCCGCGTGCTGGTGAACGAGGCCACCACCACCCGCGACAGCGTCGACATTGAAGTGCTGACCAAGGACGTGTTCAGCATTACGGCGGGCGTGGAGCTGGGCTCGGCCACGGCGGGCCTCGTCACCGCCGGCGACGACAACTTCCTGGGCCTGGGCCACCAACTCGAAAACGCCTACCGCTACGGCCGCGGGCTGAGCACCGAAAACAGTGAACAACCGCAGCAATGGTCCTACGAAGGCAGCTACACGGCTCCGTTTCGGCATTTTGTGTACGCCCAGGCACGCTACCGCAACGAGTACAACTACCGCTCAGGCAATGTGTCGCTGCGCCGCGATTTCTACTCGCCCAGCACCCGCTACGCCGGGGCATTCAACTACAATAACTTCAATCAGGACGTGGCCCTGCGTGCCCCGCCCGCCGGGCAGCCTTACGTTTACTTCCCGTTGCGCTACACCGTGCAGGATGCCTGGGTGGGCCGCTCGCTGCGCCTGCGCTCCTACGACTTGGGCTACGAGAACCCGGCCCGCGTGATTGTGGCTACGCGCCTTATCAACACCATTTATGGTGTAACTCCCACCCCGGAGTACCGCAACAGCACGCTGCTGCTGGGCACGGTGGGCTACTCGGTGCGCCGCTACTACAAGGACCGGTACCTGTTCGGCTTTGGCCGGACCGAGGACATTCCGGCGGGCACGCTGCTCAGCTTCACGGCGGGCTACGACTACAACAGCACCGTGCCGCGCCGCTACCTCGACGTGCGCGTGGCGGCCGCCACTTTCAGCGCCCGCAGCGGCTACCTCTACGCGGCCATCGACCTGGGCTCGTTTCAGCGGCTCAACCAAAGCCGGGGCTGGGAGCAGGGCCTGCTCTCCACCGAGTTTACGTCCTTCACCAAGCTCTACCACGTTGGCAACTGGCAGTACCGACACTTTCTGAGTAGCAAGGGCACCATTGGCTTCAACCGGCGGCCGGGCGAGTTGCTCCAGGGCATCACCAATGAGCGGGGGCTGCGGGGCTTCTCGCCGGGCCAGCCGGTGCTGGCCACCAGCCGCTTCGTGGTCAACTACGAAACCACGCTCTTCACACCGCTCTCGCTGCTGGGCTTCCGGCTGGCGGGCGTGGCCTTTGCCGATGCGGCCTGGGTGAGCGAAAAGCCCCGCGGCGGCTCGCCCTTCGGCGACGCGCCCTATACCGGCTTTGGATTGGGCCTGCGCTTTCGCAACGAATACACCGCCCTGCGCACCTTCCAGCTACTCATTGGCTACTACCCGCGCGGCATTACCGCGCCCAACGGCGTGCGCATGTTCGAAACTGCCCGCGAGACCGTCACCTTCACCGATTTCGGGCTTGGCGCCCCCGGCACGGGGCAGTATCAGTAAGAGTAAGGCCTGTTGATTGGGTCAGCAAAAGATTAACGAATAATAGAGAACGTCAGGCCTCGGCTGCGCCCGGCCTGACGTTCTCTATTATTCTGGCTAGCGCTCTGAGTTGAAGGCAATGGGCACGGTGCAGGCCACGCGCACCGGCTGGCCATTCACCCGGCCGGGCTCCCAGTTCGGCATCAGCCACACCAGGCGCAGGGCTTCATCGTTGAGACCGTTGCCGGGGCCGCTCATCACGTGGGCATCCTGCACTTTGCCCGTGGCGCTGAGCGTGAAGCTGACATATACCCGCCCCGATACGCGGCGCATCAGCGCCTGCTGCGGGTAGCGGATATTCTTGCTCAAATAGGCCGAAAAGGCCTTATCTCCCCCTGTGAACTGGGGCCGTACCTCCGGGTTGATGTACACCGAATCAGGAGAAACCGGGGCCGCTGAGGACTGCGGCACACTCAGCACCGAAGCCGTGGCGCCCGACTGGGCGTGGCCACGGCCAACTGCCAGCAAGCTCACCAAAACGGCGAATAAAGAAAAGCGTAACGACTGCATCATAATAATGGAGACTAATCACGTGGAAAATAAAGGAAGCAATGCACTAAAAAGCGTAATGCTCAGTAACGAAATAAAGGTACAAGCGGATTTTGATAAATTGTCTTTTCGATAGAATCATAACACGCCTCTTAGTCAACGCACATTAGTACCTCGCAAGCTGAGGCAGGCTTAAAAATGGAAGAATACACGCATACAAACAGCCGACCACTCAATCCGTAACTATTCAAACTGCAAATATTAGTACTCTAAGTAGTAAGCCATTAAATTATTCTCAATTTAATAATTTAATAATTTCAAGATATTACATTACGGCATAGGGTAGCATCGCTGTGAAATCAAATTAGCTGACTACATTTGTCATCGTAAATCGACGATAAGCAAAATATTTAGTGTGATGGCATCTAATAAGCGCGAACAGTTCACGGCAGCCCAGCAGCAAACGGCGGCCATTGCCAAGGCGCTAGGGCATCCGGCGCGGGTAGCCATTATGCAGCTGTTGGCCCAGCGGGAAGCCTGCGTGTGCGGCGAGCTGGTGCTGGCCCTACCCCTGTCGCAAAGCACCGTGTCGCAGCACCTCAAGGAGCTGAAAGCTGCTGGACTCGTGCAGGGCGAGGTAGACGGGGCGCGGGTGTGCTACTGCATCGATGTCGCGGGCTGGGCGCTGGCCCGCCAGCTGCTCGGGGACCTGCTGGCTGAGCTGCCGACCGCAACGGCAGGCCCCACTAACTGTTGCTAAATTTTTCACTCCTTCAAAAAATACGCAAAGCCATGAAAGTATCCGAAATGAAGCAGGCACTTGCCAAACTGACTGCCATCAGCTTCACCTTGCCGGACGGCACCGTGTTACCGGCGCATTTCCACGTGACGGAAGTTGGCTTGGTAACCAAGCATTTTATCGATTGCGGGGGCGTGGAGCGCCGGGAAACCGTGGCTAATTTCCAGCTCTGGGAAGCCGGCGACTACGACCACCGGCTCGCGCCGCAAAAATTCCTGGATATCCTCCAGCTGTCGGAGAAAATTCTGGGCGGCATGGACCTGGAGATTGAGGTGGAGTACCAGCAAGCCACCATCAGCAAGTTCGGCCTGGCATTCGATGGCACCGATTTCAACCTAACGGCCAAACAGACGGCCTGCCTGGCGCAGGATGCCTGCGGCATTCCGCCCCAAGCTATTGCGCTGCCCCAGTTGCAGGTCATTGCCTGCGCACCGGGTGGCGGGTGCTGCTAAGCCGTTGGCTTACGGACCTGTACAATAGAATACTCCAACTGCTGCTACTCATCACGCCATGACGCTACATCCCTTAACCGCCGCGCACTGGCCCCAGGTGCGGGCCATTTACGAGCAGGGCATCGCCACGGGCAACGCGACGTTTCAAACCCAGGCCCCGGGCTGGGACGAGTGGGACCCGGGCCACCTGCCCCACAGCCGCTGGGTGGCCCTGGATGCCAGCTACGGGGGCAGCGGGCAGGTGCTGGGCTGGGCCGCGCTCTCGCCCGTGTCGGGCCGGTGCGTATACGGCGGAGTGGCCGAGGTGAGCGTGTACGTGGCCGGGGCTGCCCGGGGCCGCGGCGTGGGCCGGCAGCTGCTGGCCGCGCTGGTGAGCGCGTCGGAGCAGCATGGCATCTGGACGCTGCAGGCCGGCATTTTTCCCGAAAACACCACCAGCATCAGCATTCACGCCGGGGCGGGGTTTCGGGAAGTGGGCCGCCGCGAACGGATTGGGCAGCTGCATGGCATGTGGCGCGACACGGTGCTGCTGGAGCGTCGCAGCGCCATAGTCGGGGCGGGCACGGGGGTTCCTGCTTCGGTTTCAGCTGCTTTTTCTGCCGCCTCATGACCCGCTCTGCTCATACGGCCGCGCCCGCCCCGGCCACGCTGGCCCGCAAAAAACTCTCGGGCCTGGACCGGGGCCTGACCCTCTGGATTGTGCTGGCCATGGCGCTGGGCGTGGGGCTGGGCTACTTCGTGCCCGGCATCAACGAAGCCGTGAACTACTTCTCGGTGGGCACCGTGAACGTGCCGCTGGCCATCGGCCTGATTCTGATGATGTACCCGCCGCTGGCCAAGGTGAAGTACGAGCAGCTGCCGCGGGTTTTCCGCAACACGCGCATCATCGGGCTGTCGCTGTTCCTGAACTGGGTGGTGGGGCCGCTGCTGATGTTTTTTCTGGCCATTTGGCTGCTGCCCGACAAGCCCGAGTACATGATGGGCCTGATTCTGATTGGCATTGCCCGCTGCATTGCCATGGTGCTGGTGTGGAACGACCTGGCCGACGGCAGCCGGGAGTACGCGGCCGGGCTGGTGGCGCTCAATTCCATCTTCCAGGTGCTGTTCTACAGCGTGCTGGCCTGGCTGTTCATCACCGTGCTGCCGCCCTATTTCGGGCTCAAGGGCTACGCGGTGCACATCGGCATCGGGGCCATTGCCCAGAGCGTGCTGGTGTACCTGGGCCTGCCCTTCGCGGCGGGGTTTCTGTCGCGGCTGGTACTGCGGCGGCTCCGGGGCAACGACTGGTACGAGCAGGTGTTCATCCCGGCCATCAGCCCGGTAACGCTAGTGGCCCTGCTGCTCACCATCGTGGTGATGTTCAGCCTAAAAGGGGCTACCATTGTGCAGGTGCCCCTCGACGTGCTGCGCATTGCCCTGCCGCTGGCCCTGTACTTCGGCATCATGTTCGTGCTCAGCTTCGCGGCCGGCAAGTGGCTGGGGGCCGACTACGCCGAGAATGCCTCCATTGCCTTCACCGCCACCGGCAACAACTTCGAGCTGGCCATTGCCGTGGCCATCGGCGTGTTTGGCTTGAATTCGGGCCAGGCTTTCGCCGGGGTTATCGGGCCGTTGATTGAGGTGCCGGCCCTGATTGCGCTGGTCAACGTAGCTTTTTGGTTTCGCCGCCGCTGGTACGGCGGCCGGAGCGTGGCCGCCCCGGTTTAATTTTAAGAACATGCAAACTCCTTCGCTAAGCACCCTGGGCACCGTAGGGCTATGGGTAACGGCCCTGGCTTCGCCCTGCTGCTTTCCGCTGCTGGCCGTGGGCGCTTCCGCCCTGGGCCTGGGCAGCTTTGAGCTGTTTGGGGGCTGGACGATGTACGTGTTTCAGGCCCTGGTGCTGCTGAGCGTGGCGGGCACAGCGGCAGCGGTGCGGCAGCACGGGCATTGGGGGCCGCTGGCCGTGGCCGCCGGGGGCGCGGCCCTGATTATGAGTGCCTACTACCTTGATTTTTCCCTGCCCCGCGTGTATGCCGGCATGGTGGGCCTGCTAGGGGCCGCCGCCTGGACTCACCGGCTCACCAAGTCGACCATGAACCAACCCCTCGTACTGCAATCGCGGCTGACGTGCCCGACCTGCGGGCACCAGCAAACCGAAACCATGGCCACCGATGCCTGCCAGTATTTCTACGAGTGCCCCGCGTGCCGCACGGTGCTGAAACCCAAACCGGGCGACTGCTGCGTGTTCTGCTCCTACGGCACGGTGGCCTGCCCGCCGATTCAGCAAGGCCAGGCGTGCTGCTAGCCGCCGGCCCTCACCCATCCTACCAACCATGACGAACCCTCCGAACATTCTGGTGCTCTGCACCGGCAACTCCTGCCGCAGCCAGCTGCTGCACGGCTACCTCACGCAGCTGCTCGGCCCCCGCGCCGGGGTGTACAGCGCCGGCATCGAAACCCACGGCCTGAACCCCCGCGCTGTGCGCGTGATGGCCGAAGACGGCATAGACATCAGCCACCACACCAGCAACCACGTCGACGAGTACGCCGCCGTGCCCTTCGCCTTCGTTATCACGGTGTGCGACCACGCCAACGAGGTATGCCCGGTGTTCCCATCTTCGGCCCAAAAGCTGCACCACAATTTCCCCGACCCGGCCAAGGCCACTGGCACCGAGGAGGAAATAATGGCCCAGTTCCGGGCCGTGCGCGACCAGGTGAAGGCCTACGCCGAGGCCTTCGTGCGCGGGCCATTTGCGGCGGCCTAGCCGCGCTTTGGTACTGGTTGCGCAGTGCGGCCCGCGGGTCCGGCGTTCGTGGGGCTTCTACCAACCCGTTTTCTTCATGACTAACCTCGTGACCCAAGCCATTGCGGCCAAAACCATTGCCGACGCCCTCAAGAGCATCCGCGATGCCCGCGCCGCGCTGGCCCTCCTACCTCATTTCGCTCACGCCCGCTGAGTGCGCCGCCCTGCCCAAGATGGGCAACAAGTCGCCGGCCAGGGCAGGTGCAAAGCCAAGCCCGTCACCGGCTAACTCTCAGAACCGAACCAGTTGCCCTTTTTCGGCAAGTAGTTCGGGTCGGACCCCAACCGGTTCAGCAAAAAGGGCAGTCGGTTCCTCTTTTCCGGAAACCGACTGCCCTTTTTCGGCAACTCCCTTCGCTTTGCAGGCAACTGGTTGGGGTCGGAGGGCAACTGGTTATGCTTTTTGGGCAACTGGTCGGGGTCGGAGGGGAAGCAGTTGCTATTCGCGTAAATATTTCTACTGAACCAGACATCTTAATCAGGCAGAATTACGCCAATAGGCTTGAACCCGCACCTGCTCCCCTTTGACGGAAAGCAACGGCAGCCAAGGTCCGAGCCATAGCGGGTTACAGCTTGCCGGGGTGTCATTTTCGGGGGTCAGCACCACTTCTTTCCCAAGCGCCTGGGAGAGCCGCGTCAGGTAATTCATCAGCTGCTGATGGACTGCGTAAGAAGTGATTTTTTGCGGGTCGATGTCATTCTCCACCTCATCATCGCGGAAGAAATGGCAATTGACGCCTAGTTCGCCAACGAAGAAAGTTGCCCAGAGCATATTGGCCTGGCCGTCGCCATCCCAAAAGGCTTCTGCCACTGCAAAATCAATCTGGCTTTGACTGGTATCATTGCCATCAAAGAATTCCACTTGGCAATTAGCATTGACAAAATCAGCCCAGATTTTCCAGTCTGCCCTACTGGCATCCAGCACGTAGATGTCGCGCCACGAGCCGTCTCCGTAATACACGTACTGTTGCAATTCCTCCCAGCTCACGGCTGCAATGGACACTAAGTCATTCATTATCGAACAGAATAGGGATGAGTGGCACAAAGCTGCTACTGTTTCTTGTAGCAGCCGCCACGCGAACCGACCTTTGCAGCTTTCCCAACTTAAAAACCGCACACTATGGCCACCCTCCTCCTCGGCGATTACAACGACCTCGAAGTAGCCCGCGAAGTAGATTTCGGCCTCTACCTCACCTCCGACGACGGCGACCTGCTGCTGCCCGAAAAGTACGTGCCGGTGGGCACCCGCGTGGGCGACGTGCTCCGCGTGTTCGTGTACCGCGACTCCGAAGACCGCCTCATTGCCACCACCCTGCGGCCGCTGGCGCTGGTCAATTCCTACGCCGCCATGACCGTGAAGGACCACGGCCCGGCCGGCGCGTTCCTGGAATGGGGTCTCGAAAAAGACCTGCTCCTGCCCTTCCGCAACCAGCGGCGCGACCTGCGCACCGGCGAGCGGGTGTTCGTGTACGTGTACCTCGACGAGGAAAGCGACCGGCTGGTGGCCTCCACCAAGTGGAAGCAATTCCTGGGCAATGAGCCCTTCGTGGGCGAGCCCGGCGACGCGGTGAGCCTGCTGGTAGCCGACGAAACTGAGCTGGGCTACCCCGTCATCGTGAACGGCACGCACCAGGGGCTGCTGTTTCACAACGAAGTGTTCCGGCCCCTGCGCCTGGGCGAGGCCCTGCCCGGCTTCCTGCGCCAGGTGCGCGCCGATGGCAAGCTCGACGTGCGCCTGCAAAAGGAAGGCTACGGCGAAGTCGAATCGGCCACGGATACGCTGATGAAAGCCATTCAGGCCGCTCCCGGTGGCCGCCTGCCGCTCGGCGACAAGAGCCTGGCCGAAGACGTGTACCGCCGCGTGGGCATGAGCAAGAAAGTATTCAAAAAAGCCCTGGGCGCGCTGTTTCGGCAGGGCCTGGTGCTGCTGGAACCCGAGGCGACGGTGCTGAAGTAGTACCTGGCATTGCGAGAAGGCACGACATTCGACGCATCAAGCGGCGTCAATCCGTTCTGTAGCAGCGCGACACCCGCTGATGAACCAGACTCCTTTTCTGGCGTAAGCACTCAGAACCACAAGAACTGAGTCACATTATCAGGTTAGTCGCGGAGAACAGGACGGATTGCCGCGCTGCCGCTTAATTCGCGGAATGCTCGCAATGACAATTCCGTCCCTCTCTATGCGCAAAACCGCTTTACTCGCCGGGGCCACGGGCCTCATCGGTTCGAAACTATTGCCGCTGCTGCTGGCGTCGGAGCGGTATTCGAAGGTGATTGTGGTGGGGCGGCGGGTGCTGCCCCTCACGCACCCCAAGCTCACGCAGGTAGTCACGAACCTGGATAAGCTCCACGACGTGCGCCTCCAACTCATTGCCGACGACGTGTTTTGCTGCCTGGGCACCACCATGAGTCAGGCGGGCTCCAAAGAAGCATTTTATAAAGTCGATTTCCTGTACGTGGTGACGCTGGCGGCCCTGACGGCGGGCAATTTTGCCACGCAGCTCCTGGTAGTGTCCAGCATGGGGGCCGATGCCGACAGCCGCGTTTACTACAGCCGCGTGAAGGGCGAAATGGAAGCGGCCGTGCGGCAGGTGCCGTTTCGGGCCATTCATATTTTCCGGCCCTCGCTGCTGCTCGGCGAGCGGGCGCAGCCCCGCCTGGGCGAGCGGGTGGGGGCCGTGGCGCTCCGGCTACTGCAGCCGCTGCTGCGGGGGCCGCTGCTCAAGTATCGGCCGGTGAGTGCGGCAGCGGTGGCGGCCGCCATGCTGCGCGCCGCCGAGGAGGATGGTGGCGGCGTGCGCGTACACCTCTCCGATGAGCTGACGCAAATGCCCAAGGTGTAGCCCTCGCCAATTGCGCCCCCAAGCTCGGCAGTAAACTTCTTGGTACAGGAGTAACCCCACCGTAGTTTAAGCAGCAAAAAGCCTCTCCAGCTATTGGCGAGGCTTTTTGTTAGATTACCCCAACCAACGCTCTGCAGTCGCTACCAGTCGTTGTTGAGCCGTGCCATGCGTAGGCCTGATGGCCGGCGGCGCGTTCGGCCTGCTTTTTTGAAAGCACACCGAACGCGTTTGATGCGAATCGCGGTGCCGTCGTCGTGATGTAGATTTTTTACTGCGGCCAGACAACCATTTTTGCCCCAGCTGAATCATTGCCGTACTTTCGTTACTTACCTCTTCCACATTTTTTCCTTTCCTTCCAATGCGTACACTTCGATACTTTCTCTTATTGACGGCCAGCGTGCTGCTAAGCGCCGAGGCCTGGGCCCAAAAGCCGGTCAACCATCTGGAGACGGCCCTGGCCAAGCTGCGCCCGGCCGCCGTGCGGGCCGCTGGGCGCGGCACGCAGCAAACCGTGAGCCGCCCAGGCCGCGCTGTGCAAGCCAATTGGGACACCAACACCCAGGCTTGGAGCACGGCGGCCGTTGTGGAAACCTACGTCTACGACAGCCGGGCCAACCTCGTGCAGGAGGTCTTTGCCGACTCGGCCACGACCCGACTCACCAGCCGCAGCCTGTATACTTACAACGCCCAGAACCGTAATACCGAGGAGCTCTACCAGCAGTGGCAGAACGGGGCCTGGGTGAATACCGGCCGCTTCGTAACCACCTACGATGCCCAGGACAACCCCACCCAGGAGCTGGACCAAGAGTGGCAAAATGGGGCCTGGGTCACCGCGCACGGCTACCAGTACCTGAACACATACAGCAACAATGTGCTGACCGAGCAAATAGAGTTGCGCTGGAACAACGGCGTGTTCGGGAACAGCCAACGGCTGCTGTTCACGGTGGCCAGCGGGCAGTGGACCGACGTGGTGCAGCAGCTGTGGAAGCTAGGGGCCTGGGAAAACGAAGCCCGGTTCGTCGGCATCGTTTGGCACAACTGGCCGGCCCAGCAGCCCGCTTCCCTCCGGGAGCAGGAATGGCAAGGCGTTTGGGAGGACGTGCTGCGCTACACCTTCACCTACGCGCCCAACGGCACCGTGGTGGAGTTGGAGGAAGAAGCCGTTGGTCCGGGCACCTGGGCCCTCAGTGCCCGCTCCACCGATACTTTCGACAGCTTCGGCAACGAGCTGGGGTTCCGGTCTGAGTCACGGCAGGGCACGGCCTGGGTGCTGGAGTTTGAGGACCGCAACCTGCTGACCTACACCGCCGCCAACGACGTGCGCCGCCGCGTCAGCCAGCGCTTCGGCAGCAACGGCGGCAGCACGGGCTTCGAAAACCAGGAGCGGGTGCACTACTCCAACTTCCTGAGCATTACGCTCGGCACGGCACCCGCGGCCCTCGCGGCCCAAACCCAGCTCTATCCCAACCCCACCACCGGTACCGCCACGCTCGTACTGGCTGGGCTGAAACAGCCCGGCGGGGTACGGGTCGACGTGTTCAACACCCTGGGCCAGTTGCTGCTCCAGCGCACCGCTCGGCCCGGCGCGGGCCTCGTGAGCGAAACCCTCGACCTGCACGGCCTGCCCGCCGGGGTGTACTCGGTGCGCCTGCACACTCCAGAAGGCACCATTGTGAAGCGCTTGGTGAAGGAATAGCCCACAGCAGCCACTCCCGACGAAACGAAAAGCCGCTCCAGTTACTGGGGCGGCTTTTTTGGGATTTATTCTGATGGGGCATTCGGTTCGGGCAAGGCCGACGCTTTGACGCCATTGGCTGGCGCGGGTTTAGCAAAGCGCCGGAGTAACCGCCCCGGCAACGCCTACTTCGCGCCCCATCGGTTACTTTTGTCCAACTTTTGTCAACTACACAACTTGTTTTCGCATGAATTATTTACGTCTCACGGCCTTCCTGCTGCTCCTGTTGCCCGGCCTGGCTGCCAGTGCCCAATCAAAGAAAAAAAGCGGCGGCAGTAGCAGCGGCAGTGGTTCGGGCTACAGCACGGGCATTGGCCTGCGCGGCGGGGGCTACTCCTCAGGCCTTACCATCAAGCACTTTCTGAGCGGCAAAAACGGGGTGGCCATTGAGGGTCTGCTCACCACGGAGTACAAAGCCCGCGGTGCCCGCCTCACTATTCTCGGCGAGAAGCACATTGGCGTTCCTGATGCCAAGGGCCTGCAGTTTTACTACGGCGCGGGCTTCCACGCCGGGGCCTACCAGGGCCGCTACTACTTCGCCGACGACCGGTTTTACTACAAGGGCCGCGACGGCGACAAGTACTTCGTGAAGAACAACCGGAACGGCTATTTCTACGACGAAGCCACCTACATTGCCTTCGGTGCCGACCTCATCCTGGGCCTCGAATACAAGCTGCCCGACCTGCCCTTCGTGGTAGGCGTCGACTACAAGCCCTTCTTCGAGGTGTATAACGGCTACAATGGCTTCTACAACGACGCCGCCGTAAGCCTGCGCTACACCTTCTAGCCGCGCCCCACGCCCGGCTCTCAAGGCCCCGTCAGCTACTGACGGGGCCTTTCGTTTTTTAATTAAATAGCTGAATGGGCTGGGCTTGTCCCCGCCCATCTTTCTCACCGCATCAACGATTTCAGTTCAACGACGGGCGGGGACAAGCCCCGCACCCTACCACATCCAGCGCGCCGTGGGCGGCATCAAGTACGTCGGCTTCCGCGACCCCGACGGCAATACCTGGACGTTGCCGAAAATCACGCCCTGCCCTAGTCGCGGGTGAGTTCCAGCTCGGGGCGCTCGGGGCGTTGCAGGGGCACGTTTTCCACGTTGTAGGTGCTGTTATCGAGGCCGTAGCTTTCCTGGCTCGACACGCCCAACCACTGCAGCCAGCTGTGCAGGCGCAGGGCCACGCGCTTCCAACCGTGCAGCAGGTATTCGTAGGGCAAGGTTTTATTGATAAGCACGAACTGGAAGTCGCCCGCGATGTCCTGGTCGCGCAGCGAGGTGTAGCGCGAGGTGATGTCAATTTCCTGATTCTGCACCAAGTCCGTCACTACCTGCCGGAACATGTAGTTAATGGCGTGGTCGATGCGAAAACCCAGGCGGAAATCAATACGCACCAGCTCCTGCGGCACCACGTGCTCCAAGTGGTAGGTGCCCACAATGAGCCAGCGCAATACCGGGTTGGTGCGTTGCTGGCGCAGGTAGTAGGCCAGCAGCAGCTTGGTCATGAGCATGGTGATGGTGACGGCCAGGCCGAAGGCCGCTTCCATCTTGTCCAACTCGCGGAAGTACAGCATTACCCCGATGCAGCCTGCGCACAGCAGCCAGTTGAGCGAGGGCACGTAGCTCTGCCCGCGCAATTCGGTGGGGCACGAAATACGCACCTTGGGCCAGAAATTCAGCCGCAGCACCGCCGAGATGGTGCCCAGCACCACTTCCTCGGTCACGGGCCGGTAGGCAAATACGCCCCGCACGGTGTAGAGCGGCGAGGTACCAATGTCGCCGTACACGATGCCCAGGGCAATGAGGGTGCCGGCCGTGGTGGCTCGGGAGTGCATATCGGAATGGGCAGTGGCGCCAGCGGCAGTGGGCAAAGTAGCGGTGAGTGATTGCTGAGCGGTATTCAAGCGGAGGTATTGCGGTTGAAAGCGAAGAACTTCAACCCTATTTGCTGCGGCCGCGCTGCAAGCGGGCAGCCAGCGGCCCGATGGTCAGGCCCTGCCCCAAGATAGAGAATACCACCACCACGTAGGTAATGCCCACCAGCAGCTCGCGCGGCATCGACGGCGGCAGGCTCAGGGCCAGGGCCACCGAGATACCGCCGCGCAGCCCGCCCCAGGTGAGCACGGCCAGGTTGAATTCCGAAAACTCGCGCCGCCCCCGCAGGAAGCTCAGCGGAATGCTCACCGACACCAGCCGGGCCACCAGCACCACGCCCACCGCCACCAGCCCGATGCCGATGTACTGCCCCTTGATGCGCAGCACCAGCATTTCGAGGCCCATGAGCGCGAACAGCAGGGCGTTCAGCACCGAGTCAATCAGCTCCCAGAACTTGTCGACGTAATCCTCCGTGACTTCCGACATGGCGTGCCGGCCCTGCTGGCTACCCACAATGAGGCCGGCCACCACCATGGCCAGCGGCCCGGACGTGTGCAGCCGCGCCGCCAGCGCCGAGCCGCCCATGACCAGGGCCAGCGTGAGCAGCACCTCGATGCGGTAGTCGTCCACGTTGCGCAGCAGCCAGAACACTCCAAAGCCCAGCACGCCGCCCAACGCCAGCCCGCCCACGCCCTCGCGTAGCAGCAGCAGCAGCACCTGGCTGGCGTCCACGGTGTCGGCCCCGGAAGCGGCCACCGACAGCACCGTGGCAAACAGCACCACGCCCACGCCGTCGTTGAACAGCGACTCGCCCACAATATTGGTTTCCAGTGCCTTGGGCAATCCGGCGTTCGTCAGAATACCGAGCACGGCCACCGGGTCGGTGGGCGAAATAAGGGTACCGAACAGCAGGCAATAGATAAAATCCAACGGCATGCCGAACAGCGGTAGCAACAGGTAGAGGCAGCAGGACACCATGATGGTCGAAATCACGGTGCCCACCGTGGCCAGCAGCAGCACCGGCACCCGCTGCCGCCCCAGGCTGCGCGTGTCGAGCTGCATGGCCCCGGCAAAGAGCAAAAAGCTGAGCATGTACTGCATCAGCACGGTGTGGAAGTCGATGGTACGCACCAGCTCAGCCACCCGCAGCACCGCGGGCACGCCCAGCCGCCCCAGCCCCACCAAGCCCAGCGACGAAAGCAGCGTGAGGGTCATCAGCCCAATGGTGGGCGGCAGCCGCAAAAAGCGGTGGTTGACGTAGGCGAACAGCGCCGCTACCACCAGCAGCAGCGAAAGGGTTGAGTATAACTCCATAGAAATAAGTTGGCCCGATTTGCAGCGGTTTCCCGTATCGGCTGCAGCGTGGACTCGCAGCGTCCACGCTGCAGCCGATACGTGCACCGTTCCTGAAACGACCTTAGCCGCAGGGCTTGGAGCTAGCGGCGCTTCGCGCTTCTGTTCGGACTGCAGGACACAAGTGCATCCTACAAAACTACCGGCAAAGTGAAGCAAAACGTGCTGCCGCTGCCCAATTCACTTTCCACCCACAGCCGACCGCCCTGCGTGGTGATGAACTCGCGGGCAATGCTTAGGCCCAGGCCCGAGCCGCCCCGGTAGCCGGCCTTGTCGGGAAGTTGGGCGAAGCGCTGGAAGATTTTCTCGTGGTACTCACCCGCGATGCCCGGGCCGCGGTCCTGCACGCTTACCTGCACGAAGGTGCCGGCCACGGCGGCACGCACGGTGAGGGCCGCGCCCACGGGCGAGTAGCGGATGGCGTTGGCCAGCAGGTTGATAAGCACCCAGGTAGTTTTTTCCACGTCGGCCCGCACCTCGGGCAGATTGGCGGGCAGCTGCGGGTCGAGGTGCAGGTTTTTGTCGTCGAGCTGGGCCTGCACGGTGGCGGTGGCGTAGGCCACCACGTCGGCCAGGCTGGTGGGGCGCACGTCGAGGTGGATGCCCGCGCCCGCGTCGAGGCGCGACACGTCGAGCAGCTCGGCCACCATGCGCTGCAGGCGCTGGGTTTCCTGGCGGATGTAGCCGGTGATGCGCTGGCGCTCGTCGGCGGGCAGGCGCTCGTCCTGCAGCAGCTTGGTGTTGAGGTTGATGCTGGAAAGCGGCGTTTTCAGCTCGTGCGACACCGTGGCCAGGAAGTTGGACTTCACCTGGTCGAGCTTCTTGTAGTCCGACACGTTGCGCAGGGTCAGGATTTGACCCACGAATTCGTTCTTGTTCAAGGCCTCGTTGAACGACACCAGCTCCTGCACCGCCAGGCGGTAGAACGCCTCTTCGCCGCGCTGGGCAATGCGCAGCAGCGGGGCGTCGGCCACGGCCTGGTCGCGGCGGGCCGCGTCCACTTCCAGCGGGGTCAGGATTTCGCGGAACAAATCGTTGTCCAGGGCCACGTCGGCGGCCGGCCGGCCCACCAGCCGCTCGGTCTTCATGCCCAGCAGGTGACAGGCCACCGGGTTGGCGAGGATAACGTAGCGGTTCTCGTCCAGCAGCAGCAGGCCCTCGTCGAGGCCGCTCACGATGCTGGCGGCGCGGTTGCGTTCGGTGATGAACTCAGCCAGCGTCGAGCTGCGGTACTCCTGCAGCTGCACCAGCATGCGGTTGAAAGCCCGGGCCACGCGCCCAAACTCGCTGTTGTTCTCCACCGGAATGGTGGCCGTGAAGTCGCTGTCGGTGGCGTGCTCCAGGCTCTGGGTAAGCTTGCGCAGCGGCCCCACGGCGGCTTCGGGCACGCTCAGCACAAACATCAGCCCCAGCAGCAGGCTGATGACGATGAAGGTGAGCAGGTAGCGGCCGGACTCAATGGCGCGCTGGTTGGCCAGCTCGTTTTTGCGGGTGAGGGCCGCGGTGTTCAGGGCCACCATGCGGTAGGTTTGCTGGCGCAGCAGGGCCAGTTTGGGGGTGCGGGCCTCGGCCGTGGCCCCGGCATCGAGCAGGCGCTGGAAATCGGCCTGATTCTGCGTCAGGCTGTCCACCACTTCTTTTTCGCCCGCCTCGGTGATGTTGCCGGCTTCGCGGGTAAGGCTCTGGCGGAAACGCGGCAGGCCGGTGGGCGCGTTGGGCGCGGCCTCCACCTGGTCCAGCGCCTGCAGCATTTGCTGGCCCAGCTGCACCGAGTAAAAGTTGTCCTTGAGCACGTTGCGCGAGCTCAGGTCGAGCCGGTGCACGGTGTAGTAAGCGTAGCCGCCAATGGCAAGCAGCAGCGCCAGCATCGCCAGGAAGCCGAGGGTAATGAGGGTCTTGAGGTTCATGGCGGGTAGTTTGCGGGTGGAGCAGTTTTTTATTCTGAATGTCATGCTCATCTGGCGTCCGCGTAGTCGAAGCATCTCGCTCGCATTAGCCTCACGATTGAATTACTGCTGCGAACGAGATGCTTCGACTACGCGGACGCCAGATGAGCATGACGTTCAAATCAGATATTGTGCAGGCGGTTGAAAGTCAATAACTAACTAGATACACGTCCAGGTCACCGCCGTCGCGAGCCACGGCGCGGAACAGGTCGTTGGTCACGCCGCGGCGGGAAATCTGTTCCCAAAGGCCCTTTTCGCCCGTGATGCCGCACACGAGGAGCGTGGCACTCTTCTCCTGCGCCACCCGCCGGATGGCCCCCACAATGTCGTCGTCCTTCACCCGCAGAATTTGCGCGCCCAGCTCGGTGGCCAGCTGTAAATTGTTCAACAAGTGGCGCTGGGTGGCCAGGCCGATGCGGTCGGCGGCTTCGCGGCCGGTCTGGATGTAGAGCACGTACCAGACAGCGGCCGCGAGCCGGTCGGCCAGGCGCGAGGTCTTGCGGATGATTTCCTTGGCGGCCTTGTCGTTGGAGTTGATGCAGGCCAGCAGGCGGTCATCGTTGCGGCGGGCAGCCGACACGGCGGGGGCGCCGCCCCCATCCGACTCAATTTTCCGGCCCAGCAGCTGGGCCACCTCCCGCACCGCCAGCCGCCGCAACTGCAACAGATTTTCGGCCTGAAAAAAGTTGGCCAGCGCGGTGGGCACCTTGGCCGCAGCGTAGATTTTGCCTTCCTCGAGGCGGCCGCGCAGCTCGCCCACGGTCAGGTCCACGTTCACCACTTCATCGGCCAGCTTCAGCAGCTGGTCCGGAATGCGCTCGGTCACGTCGGTACCCGTGATTTTGAGGACCTGCTCGTGCAGGCTTTCCAGGTGCTGCACGTTCACGGCCGTTATCACCGAAATGCCCTGGCCGACGAGGTACTCCACGTCCTGCCAGCGCTTTTCGTGGCGCGAGCCGGGCACGTTGGAGTGGGCCAGCTCGTCCACTATCACCACCTGCGGGCGGCGCTGCAAAATGCCTTCCACGTCCATTTCCTCCAGCGAGCGGCCCTTGTAGAAAATGTGCTTGCGGGGCAGCGCCGGCACGTCGCGCAATTCGGCCACGGTGCCGGCCCGGCCGTGGGTTTCGATGTAGCCGATGAGCACGTTCACGCCGTGCTGGTGCAGGTCGTGGGCTTCCTGCAGCATGCGGTAGGTCTTGCCCACGCCGGCGGCCAGCCCCAGGTAAATCTTGAGCGTGCCGCGTCGCTTGGCCTGCACCAAGCGCAGAAACCGCTCGGCGGAAGTGTCGCGCTGGTCTTGCTCGGCGGGGTTCATGGGGCGCGGGAGTGAGTAGGGTCCTGATTAACTCTTGGTCGTCATGCTCATCTGGCGTCCGCGCAGTCGAAACAGCTCTACTGCTTCGCCCTCACGATTGGTTTGCTGCTGCACGCGAGATGCCCCGGCTGCGCTCGGCATGACTGCTTTTTTGCTCTGCACTGTCAACACTAAAACGAAATGGCGACGCTCGACGTCAGGTTGCCGTAGCTGTTGTTACCGGGGTTGTCGGGGCGGGCGAAAATGCCGTTTTTACCATTCAAATAGCGGCCTTCTACCCGGAACACCACGTTGCGGGCCGGGGCGTAGTCCACGTTCAGCGAGCCGCCCGCCACGCGGAAATCGGCGTCCGTGGCCACCGGCTTGATGCTGTTGATAATCATGCCCCGCTCGGCGTAGTAATATTCGCCGCGCAGGGTGGTGCTGAACTGCTCAGCCAGCTTGTACTTCACAAATGCTGCGCCGGTGTGCCAGGTGTCGTGCCCGTTGTTCGCTTCATTCTGCTGCTTGCCCACGTCGAACACCAGGGCCAGGCTGAGGCGGTCGGTGGTGGCGTGGGAGATGTAGAAATCGTGGAAGTAGCGCCGGCGCCGGGCCGCGTCGGTGGGCTGCTCGTTACCGTAAAACGTGCTGCTGTTGATAAGCAGCTTGTCCGACGGCTTCCACTGAATCTGGGTACCCAGGGCCTTGGCCTGGTTGGTTTCGCGGATGTTCTGCCAGCCGTTCAGCACCAAGCCGGCCAGGGTCAGCTTCGGGCCCACTTCGTAGGTGAAGCGCGCGCCGGACTCGTAGTAAGGCGAATTCTCGGCCATCAGCGAGCGGGTCAGCGTCCAGTTATCCTTCGATATAGCCGACTCGAACCCGATGTGCGAGCCGAAAATACCCAGGTCCAGCCACGCTTTCTCGAAGGGCCGGAAGCCGGCGTAAGCCTCGTACACGTTCTTGAGCACCGGGTCCTCGGCAGCGTAGTTGGCGCTCACATAGGTACCCGCGTGCAGGCCCAGGGCCCCGCGCACCTTGCCGTCGTCGTAGCGCACCCCGATGACGGCCTGGTTCACGGCAAACTCGTTTTGGCGGTTGTGGGAGTAGAGAAACGGCTGCCGGTTGTTGCCGTTAGCGTATTTGATGTCGTAGCCGTAGTAGCCGTCCACGTAGCCGTAGTACGTCAGCGGGCTGGGCGTGGCCTGCACGGGCGCGGCCGGGGGCGGCACTGCCAGGGCGGGGTTGGAGGTAGTGGGGGTAGTTTGGGCCAGGGCCACGGCCGTGGTCAGGGTGAAGCCCAACGTGAGCAGGTTTTTCATGGAAGGAGTAAAAGCGCGGGTGTCGAATGGCCAAGCCAAAACCTGATTAGGTATTCGACAACTCAAAGATTGGGAAAAGAAACGTCAGAAACTGAGCAGCGGCAGTGGCGGCGGCTTTTTCGGCAAAGCCAATGCATTGCGACAGAGTCGATGGCCTTCCTAAGAAAGTCAACGCTACCGCCGGGCTGGTGCCAGCGCGTCCAGCGCCAGGTTCAGCCGGAGCACGTTCACGCGGTCCGGTCCCACGGGGTTGGTTTCGATTTGCTGCTGCACCAGCGCCTGCACGCGGGCAGTATCCAGCTGGCGGGCGCGGGCCACGCGGGCCACCTGCACCAGCGCGCCCTGCGGCGAGAGATGCGGGTCGAGGCCCGAGCCGCTGGCGGTGATGAGCTCAGCGGGCACGTCGGCCGCCTGCACCCCAGGATTTTGCCGCAGGAAAGTATCCAATCGGGCTTTCACCACGGCCAGGTATTCGGGGTTGCTTGGGCCTTTGTTAGAACCGCTGGAAGCATCGGCGTGGTAGTCGGCGGCCGAGGGGCGGGAGTTGAAATACTCGGGGCGGTCAAATTTCTGGCCCACGTTGGCGAAGCCGACCACGCGGCCGCCCCGGGAAATCTGCACGCCCTGGCCCTGGCCGGGGGCTAGTTGCGCAACGGCCCACACCAGGGCCGGGTACAGCACGCAGCACAGCACCAGCATGGCCAAGGTGAGGCGAAGAGCGGAAAAGAGTTGGGTTTTCATGGTTGATGTTATTTTTTCGAACCGTCATGCCGAGCGTAGCCGAGGCATCTCGCTAGGGGCAGTAATTCAATCGTGAGGTCAATGCGAGCGAGATGCCTCGACTACGCTCGGCATGACGGTCTTTTTGCTGTTTATTTATCGCCGTTCTATAAAAACACACCGACAATCAGGTCAAGAACTTTAATCCCGATAAAGGGCACTATCACCCCGCCGAGGCCATAAATCAGCAGGTTGCGGCGCAGCAGCGCCGAGGCCCCGATGGGCGTGTAGGCCACGCCTTTCAGCGCCAGCGGCACCAGGGCCGGGATGATGAGGGCGTTGAAAATCACGGCCGAGAGAATGGCCGACTGCGGCGACTTCAGCCCCATCACATTGAGCGCGCCCAAGGCCGGAATGGCCACCATGAACAGCGCCGGCACAATGGCGAAGTACTTGGCCACGTCGTTGGCGATGGAGAAGGTGGTGAGCGTGCCGCGCGTCATGAGCAGCTGCTTGCCAATTTCCACGATTTCAATCAGCTTGGTGGGGTCGTTATCGAGGTCCACCATGTTGCCGGCTTCCTTGGCGGCCTGGGTGCCCGAGTTCATGGCCACACCCACGTCGGCCTGGGCCAGGGCGGGCGCGTCGTTGGTGCCGTCGCCCATCATGGCCACCAGCTTGCCCAGCTGCTGCTCGGCGCGGATGTACTGCATCTTGTCCTCGGGCTTGGCCTCGGCAATGAAGTCGTCCACGCCGGCTTTTTCGGCGATGAACTTGGCCGTGAGCGGATTGTCGCCGGTCACCATCACGGTTTTGATGCCCATTTTGCGCAGGCGCTCAAACCGCTCCTGAATGCCGGGCTTGATGATGTCCTGCAATTCCACCACGCCCAGCACCCGGTCGTTTTCGCTCACCACCAGCGGCGTGCCGCCGTTGCTGGCCACGGCGCGCACGCGGTCGGCCACGTCGTTGTGATACACTTGGCCGGCGGCTTCGGCCAGCTTGCGGATGGCATCGGCGGCGCCCTTGCGGATGCGGGTGCCGTCGCCCAGCGTCACGCCCGAGGACCGGGTTTCGGCGGTGAACTTGATGAGCTCGGCCCCATCCAGGCGGCTGCGCAGCTGCGCGGGTTCCACCTTGTTGTCGCGGGCCAGCTCCACAATGCTTTTGCCTTCGGGAGTTTCATCGGTTAGCGAACTGAGGGTGGCCCGCTCCACGAAGTCCAGCATGGCCACGCCGGGAGCGGGCCAGAAGTGGGTGGCCTTACGGTTGCCAATGGTGATGGTGCCGGTTTTATCCAGCAACAGTACGTCGATGTCGCCGGCCGTTTCCACGGCTTTGCCGCTCTTGGTGATGACGTTGGCGCGCAGGGCGCGGTCCATGCCGGCAATGCCGATGGCCGAGAGCAGCCCGCCAATCGTGGTCGGAATCAGGCACACAAACAGCGCGATAAACGAGGCCACCGCAATGGGCGTTTTCGAGTATTCGGCAAACGGGGCCAGCGTCACGCACACAATCACGAACACCAGCGTAAACCCGGCCAGCAGGATGGTGAGGGCAATTTCGTTGGGCGTTTTCTGCCGCGACGCGCCTTCCACCAGCGCAATCATCTTGTCGAGAAACGACTCGCCGGGTGCGGTGGTCACCTGCACCACAATGCGGTCGGAAAGCACTACGGTGCCACCCGTGACGCTGGATTTGTCGCCGCCCGCTTCCCGAATCACCGGGGCCGACTCGCCGGTAATGGCCGATTCGTCGATGGTAGCGAGGCCTTCGATAATCTCGCCGTCGGTGGGAATAATCTCGCCGGCCTCGACCACGAACACCTGGCCTTTTTGCAGCTGGGCCGAGCTAACGGCCTGCATGGTACCGTCGGGCTGCCGCACGTTGGCGGGCGTGTCCTGGCGCGTTTTACGGAGGGAGTCAGCCTTGGCCTTGCCCCGCGCCTCGGCGATGGCCTCGGCGAAGTTGGCGAACAGCAGCGTCAGGAACAGCACGACGAACACCGTGAAGTTGTAGCCGAAGCTGCCCTGCGCCGCATCGGGCTTGATGAGCAGGCCGATGGTGACGAAGAACATGACCACGGTGCCGATTTCCACGGTGAACATCACCGGGTTGCGGAACATGGTGCGCGGGTTGAGCTTGACGAAGGCCTGGCCGACGGCTTCGCGAACCAGCGCGGCTTGAAACAAGGATTGGGATTGAGTTGCCATTATTCGGGGGAACCTCACCCCCCGGCCCCCTCTCCAAAAAAGAGGGGGAGCCACGGCGGGGCGGGTTTTGAAGGCGTTGAAGGCGGGAAAAAGTCGTCTGGCACCCCTCTCTTTTGGAGAGGGGCCGGGGGTGAGGTTCTGCGGGGTGGGGTTAGTACAGGGTGAAATGCTCGGCCAGCGGCCCCAGTGCCAGGGCCGGGAAGAACGCCAGCGCGGCAATAATCCAAATCACGAAAAAGACCATCACGCCAAACGTGGCGGTGTCGACGCGCAGGGTGCCGGCGCTTTCGGGGATGTACTTTTTGCGGGCCAATAAGCCTGCTATGGCCACCGGTCCGATGATGGGCAGGTAGCGCGAAAGCAGCATCACGATGCCCGTGCTGATGTTCCACCAGGGCGTGTTATCGCCGAGGCCCTCGAAACCCGAGCCGTTGTTGGCGGCCGAGGAGGTGAACTCATACAGCATCTCGCTGAAGCCGTGGTAGCCGGGGTTGGCCAGCCAGCCGGCGTATTCGGTGGGGTTGCCGGCGTAGAGATGGGCCGACATGGCAGTACCCGTCAGTATTAGCAGCGGGTGCAGCAGGGCCACGATGATGGCGATTTTCATCTCGCGGGCCTCGATTTTCTTACCCAGCAGTTCCGGGGTTCGGCCCACCATCAGCCCCGAGATGAACACGGCGATGATGACGAACACGAAGAAGTTGAGAAAGCCCACGCCCACGCCGCCATAAAAGGCGTTGGTCATCATGCCCAGCAGCTCGGTCATGCCCGAGATGGGCATGTGCGAATCGTGCATGGAATTGACCGAACCGCAGGAAATAACGGTATTAGTGATGCCCCAGTAGGCCGAGGCCGCCGCGCCGAAGCGGATTTCCTTGCCCTCCATCGCGCCCAGGCGCTGGTCGGCGCCCATTTGGGCAATGGCGGGGTTGCCGTGCGTTTCGTAGTACACGGCCGGCCCCAGCAGCACCAGGAAGCCCAGCGTCATCACCCCAAACACCATGTAGGAGAGTTTCGGGCGCTTGAGGTAGTAGCCGAAGGCGAAGATGAGGGCCAGCGGAATGAGCATCAGCGCCACGTTTTCGACTGCGTTGGTGAGGTAGGTGGGGTTTTCGAGCGGGTGCGCCGAGTTGGCGCCGAAGTAGCCGCCGCCGTTGGTGCCCAACTCTTTGATGGCCACCATGGCCGCGACCGGGCCCCGGCTCACGCTCACCGAATCGCCCTGTACCGTCACCAGTGGTACCTTGGCCTGAAACGTCATCGGCGTGCCCTGGAACACCAGCACCAGGGCCACGGCCAGCGAAATAGGCAGCAGCACGCGGGTGATGCTCTTCACGAAGTAGTTGTAGTAGTTGCCGAGCTTGTCGGCGGTGCCTTCGCGCAGGGCGTTGAACACCACCACGCAGACGGCCATGCCGGTAGCGGCCGTCACAAACTGCAGGAACATGATGCAGAATACCTGTGAGAAGTACGTCGCGCCCGATTCGCCCGAGTAGTGCTGCAGGTTGCAGTTCACCACAAACGAGATGGCCGTGTTGAACGCCTGGTCGGGGCTCATCGACGGGTTGCCGTCGGGGTTGAGCGGCAGGCTGCCCTGGGTGCACAGCACCAGCATGGCCCACCCAAACCAGGCGAGGTTGATGGTGAGCAGGGCCACCAAGTGCTGCTGCCAGGTCATGCCGCGGTTGGCATCGATGCCGCCGGCGCGGAACAGCAGGCGCTCGAGCGGGGCCAGAAAATCGGTCCAGCTCTTATCGCCGCGATAAATCGTGGCCAGGTAGCGGCCCAGCGGAATGGCCAATAGCACCGCGCTGCCGAAAATGAGCAGGATGCCGAAAAGGTCTTTATTCATGGTTGTTGGTTTCAGCAAAACGTCATGCTGAGCGCAGTCGAAGCATCTCTACCGCTTCGTTGCAACAGCACTGATTACTTGCGCAGTAGAGATGCTTCGACTGCGCGGACGCCAGATGAGCATGACGTGCTTTTAGTTAGAATTTCTCGGGTTTGAGCAGCACGTAGCATAGGTAGCCGAACGTGGCAACGGCGAGCAGAAGCAAGGCGAACATCATAGCAGCAAAGCAGCAAAGCGGAAAGCAGGCGTGAAATCAAATGCGGTCGAAGAAATCGACGGAGCGGTAAAAGAGCCAGAAGCCGGCCAGGCCGGCCGCGGTCAACAGCGGAATCATTAGGGCAGCACTCATTGGGAATCGATAAGGGGACGGTTGGTCTGGTGGTGGTTTGGCAGGTAGCAAGGAGCGGCCCCGACGTGAACCGTCGAGGATTTTTTTCAGGTTAACCCGCTATCTTTCAGTTGTAAATAATTTTACCCAAGGGTGTGCTACCGCCCGTGATGGCTGCCGAACCGTAGCGTTTCGCTAGGGCTGTGTGCATAATACTAGCTTGCTGGCCGGGTCGGCGGGCGGCAGTAGCGCGAACTTGTAGTTCGCGTCCCCGCGCCGATTAGACGACTTTAGAGCGGTTCCGAGGTTAGTGTATGTGTAGCGTGGACTCTGCGAGTCCGCGTGTCGGCCGGGCCGGGCGCGGACTCGCAGAGTCCACGCTACATCGCCCACGTACACGAACTTCGAAACTGCTTTAACGGCGCGGCGACACGAAGCGCCGATTCGCGCTACTGCCGATGCCGGAGCCTGGACTGCGCTAGTAGTTAGCGGTGCGACGAAGCCCTGCGGGCAATTCATCGTACCACTTCCTTTCCACCGGCCGGCGCGGCCGATTACAGCCCGTACTCCTGAATCTTGCGGTAGAGCGTGGTGTGGGCCACGCCCAGCACCCGGGCGGCCTCGGCCTTGTTGCCCCCGCTTTCCAGCAGGATGCGCTGCACGTGCTGTTTTTCCACGTTGCGCAACGTGCGCGGGTCATCAGAAACCGGGCTTTCGGGCGCGGCAGCCAGCTGGATTTCGATGGGCAAGTCCTCGGCGGCCAGCGGCTGGTTGGCCGGCGTGAGAATGGAGGCGCGCTCCAGCACGTTTTTCAGCTCGCGCACATTACCGGGCCAGCCATAGCTCTCCAGGGCGTGCAGGGCCTCGGGCGTGAGCACCAGCGGGCGCTGCCGGAGCTTGGCGGCGAAGTGCTGCACGAAGAACTGGGCCAGCGCGGGTACATCGGCCCGGCGCTCGCGCAGCGACGGCACCGGAATCACCACCACCGAGAGGCGGTAGTACAAATCGGCGCGAAAATGGCCTTGCTCGGCTTCCTGCTTGAGGCTGCGGTTGGTGGCGGCCACCACGCGCACGTTCACCCGCGTGGGGCGGCTGTCGCCGAGCTTGGTGAACTCCTGGGTTTCCAGGGCCCGCAGCAGCTTGGCCTGCGCCCCCGCTTCCAGCTCGCCGATTTCATCCAGAAACAACGTCCCGCCGCTGGCTTCTTCAAACAGCCCTTTCTTGTCGGTATTGGCCCCCGTGAAGGCCCCTTTGCGGTAGCCAAACAGCTCGGATTCGAGCAAATCTTTGGGAAACGCGCTGCAATTGAGCGCCACAAAGGGCTTGGTGCGGCGCGGGCTGCCGTAGTGAATGGCCTGGGCAAACAGCTCCTTGCCCGCGCCCGTAGGGCCTTCCAGCAGCACGGTGGCATCGGTGAGGGCCACTTGCTGGGCGGTTTTCTTGGCCTGCTCCAGGGCCGGCGCGTGCCCAATCATCGAGTCAAAGCTGTACTGGGTACCGACTTTCTTCTCCAAATCGGCCACGCGGCGCTGCAGGCGCGCTTTTTCGGCGGCGCGGTCCACCACCACCACCAGCTGCTCGTCGGCATCGCCCTTGGTGAGGTAGTCGAAAGCACCTTCCTTCATGGCCCGCACACCGTCAGCGATGGTGCCGAAAGCCGTCATCAGCACCACTTCGGCCAGGGGGGCCAGGGCTTTGTAGCGGGGCAGCAAGTCGAGGCCGCGGCCGTCGGGCAGCTTCACATCAGAGAGAATAACGAGGATTTCCGGGGCGTAGTCGCGCAGGAGCTCCAGGCCGCGGTGGGCATCGGGGGCCTGGCGCACGGTGTAGCCTTCCAGCTCCAAGGTGCGGGCCACGGCTTGGCGCAGCATGGTTTCGTCGTCGATGAGCAGAATGGTGCCGTTAGGCATGGGCGAAGCGGTAAGGGCGGCGTAATTGCCCACCGAAGGTACAGCCCGGGGCCAGACAGGCCTGGCACCCCGCCGTGCTGATGCGGGATGCCAGGCCTGCTAATTCAGTTTTCCTTTCAGCGCTTTGCGGCCAAGCCCAGGCGCTCCACGGTTTCACCTTCGAAGTCAAACTCAATCAGTACGGCGGGCTCCTCGCCCACTACCCAGCCGTCGTGGCCGGGCGCGATAGCCACCACCTGCGGGGCCACAAACTCCTCAATGGCCCCATCGGCATACTGAATATGAAACTCGCCACTGGCCAAAAAACCTACGTGGGCGTGCATGCACAGCGGCGTACCCACAATATCCTTCAGGTTTTTGGACCACCGAAAGCCGGGCGGGTACACCACGCGCTTGACGCGGGCATTACCGGTTTGCATCATATCAACTTGCACGCCACCGACTTCACGGTGCGTCGCGCCCTTTAGCGGGCCCAGGAGAGAGGAATTTTTCATTCCCTAACCTACGCATTTAAAGCTACTTTTTTGCTGCCGGGGCGGCCACTACCCGGGTGTTGGCGGGCAGCGGAATCTCGCGGGCGGTTTCAAACTTGCCGGCTTCGGGCGCGGTTTCTTCTACCCGGCGCTGCACGATGCGCAGGCGGTTGCCACCCACGCTCAGCACCGCCAAATCGGAACTGGTGCCGGTGGCGGGCGCGTAGCTGCGGAAGCCCATGAGCATGCCCACCGGGAAGTTGGCCGCCTTGGCCTTGGCAGCATCAACTACATCGGGCTTGCCCACGAATTTGCCCAGGTCGATGTCCTGCGGCTTGGAACCTTGCAGCAGCAGGTGGGCGCTGGTGCGGGGGTGTTTGGGGTCGTCGGGGTCCGGGGCGGACTTGAAGCTGAACGAGACTTTCATCGTTTCGGCATCCTTCAGGGCGGGTGCCGTGGCGGCCGGCGCGGTAGCTTCGACTTTAGCAGCTGGCGCGGCAACTACCGTATCGACAGGCACAGCGGTGGCGGGGGCAGCGGTTGTTTCGGGAGCGGCGGCCGTGGGGGTCGAGGTTTCGGGGGCCGTCTGGTTGCAGGCGGCCAGCAGCATGACTCCGCTCAGGGCTAGGTATAAAGGCTTCATACAGGATAAAAAAGGTCAGAACCCGGTCAGTTTGTAGCCGCAAGATTAAGCAAAATTGCGCGGCTAGCTTGCGGCCTCATCAGTAGGGAGTCGGCGCGTGGCCAGCAGTCCCAACAATGGCCCGGGCACCAACAGCAGAAACAGGTAGTGCGCCGCCAGGTGCCCTTGCAGCGCGGCAAAGCTTTGCAGGCTGACAATGGTGAGCGCGAAGCCCAGGCAGGTAACCAGCGTGAGGGCCGTACCCGTGGTGCCGGCCGGCGCCCGCTGCGCCACCAGCGCCGAAAACTGGGGCGAATCGGCGACCACGGCCATGCCCCAGACCAGCACGGCTCCCACAAAAGCCGGCCGTGGCAGCAGCAGCAGCAGCGGGCTGAGCAGGCAGCAGGCCCCGGATATGGCCAGCGCCACCCGGGCCGTGCGCAGGCTGCCCACCCGCCGGGCCAGGTAGCCGCCCGCCACGCAGGCCGGGGCCCCGGCCGCAATCAGCCCGAAGGCCCAGCCCGGACCGTAGGCCCCGGCGGCAGGGTGCAGCTGCGCGTGGGTGGCCAGCAGCAGCGGCACAAACGCCCAAAACGTGTAAAGCTCCCACATGTGCCCGAAGTAGCCCAGCGCCGCCTGCCGAAACGGCCGGTTGCCAAATACCGTCCACACCGCCGAGGCGTCGAGCCGGGCCGCGGGCCGCCGAAACGGGCCGTTGGGCACCCGCGCCCACAGCAGCAGGCCGCCCGCCAGCGCCAGGCCCGA
The DNA here is from genome assembly GCF_014640435.1 of Hymenobacter frigidus. Taxonomy (GTDB): domain Bacteria; phylum Bacteroidota; class Bacteroidia; order Cytophagales; family Hymenobacteraceae; genus Hymenobacter; species Hymenobacter frigidus. Next base: position 71,320 of record NZ_BMGY01000023.1, read on the forward strand.
GGTAGCCAGCACCACCGCCTGCCAGGCAAAGCCGGCGGCCAGCAGCCGCAGCAGATGGGGCAGCGCCGTGCCCAGCACTAGTGCGCCCACCAAGTAGCCAAGAGCGCGGCCCAGGCCGTTTTCATAATAATCAGCGGCGATTTTCATGCCCACCGGGTAGATGCCCGCCAGGCACAGGCCGGTACCGAAGCGCAGCCCCAGCACCAGCGCCGGCGTGGCCCCGGGCAGCAGCAGGGCCGCATTGGTGAAGCTACCGGCCACGGCACACAGCAAAAACAGCCGCGCCGGAGCCAGCCGGTCGGCCAGCCGAAGCAGGCCAAACACCAGCGTGCCCACAATAAACCCCAGCTGCACCGCCGACACCGCCGCGCCCAGCGTGAGGCCGCTCAGCCGGGCATCGCGCAGTAAATCGGGCAGCACGGCATTGCCGGCAAACCAAAGCGAGGTACAGGCAAACTGCGCAAAAACAATGGTGGGTAGCACCCCGCGCGGGCGTGGGCTGAGGAAAGGACTCAAAATTTCAGGAGCGGAAAGGGGCGAAAAGCAGCGTCAAACCTACGCCGAACGTGCCGGATGCCGGAGTAGCGCGAACTTTTAGTTCGCGTCCCCACGCCGTCAGGATAAGGCTTCCGCATCAAATCAATCGTGGATTTTGCCCGGCGCTTCAGCGCCGGGATTGGGACGGGCTATTCTTTTTCTGGGGCTTTAGCCCTTGCGCAACGTGAAAACGACCTGGGCTAAAGCTCCAAAAATTGGGCTGGTCCCTAGAGCGTGAGGACAATTACCTTTACTTTGGCAATCGTTTATAACGAAGAAATCATTTATGAGAA